>CAYTQT010000001.1:0-110792 GCA_964439915.1 uncultured Wenzhouxiangella sp.
GTGCCGGTCCTTTCGCTTTTCTGTCATTCCGAAATCCGCGGGAGTCGAACCCGCTGCGCTTGTTTCCAGCGCAATTCGCTGCGATGGATGGTCAAGCCTTTGATCATTCTTTGCTGTCCTGTGGGACAGGCTGGCCCAACCCGGCCAGAGACACTGGCTATACTCAGCCTTGCTCTGTCCCTAAGGAATTTACATGCCCGCCCTCGGTCAGTCCTTCGCGAATTTTGTGGAACGCGCCGGCAAGCGTATTCCCGATCCGGTCATCATCTTCATGGCCTTCTATCCGGCCGCCTTCCTGCTGACCGTGCTGATGTCCGGCTACAGCTTCGAGACCGTTGGTGCTGGCGGCGAGGCGATCGAGCATCAGATCCGCGGGATGTATCAGGCCGAGCATGTGCAGTGGATCTTCGACAATGCCCTGGTCGCCAACTGGCTGGCTTTCGGCGGTGGCGTGCTGGGGGTGATTCTGGTCGTGATGCTGGCCGTCGGGATTGCCGAGCATTCGGGCCTCTTCGGTGCCCTGATCAAGCGCGCCGGGGCGCATATTCCTCAAAGCCTGCTGCCGCTTCTGCTGGTGTTCATCGGCATTCTGAGCTCGGTCGCCACCGATGCCGGCTACCTGGTCCTGATTCCCCTGGCCGGCCTGCTCTACGCCGGCCTCGGCCGCAATCCGCTGATCGGGATGGCGGCGGCCTTTGCCGGTGTCTCGGCGGGCTTCAGTGCCAACCTGATTCCCGGCCCGGTCGACGCCATCATCGGTCTGAACGCCCAGATCTTTGCCGAGTCACAGGGCGTGCCCTTCGCGAATGCCGCCGGTGAAGCACTGAACCCGGTCACGATGCACCACTGGTTCATCATCACCTCGACCGGCGTGCTGGCCCTGACCGGCTTCTGGGTGACACGTCGCTTCGTCGAACCGATGCTCGAAGGCGGCGAGTTCGTGATTCCCGACGACATCAAGCCGGGCGATTTCGAGCTGAACGATGAAGAGCGCCGCGGCTTGCGCGCCTCGCTGCCTGGCGCGATCGTCGCCATCCTGATGTGTCTTGGCCTCGCCCTGGGCCCGCTGGCGACCTTCACCGATGCCACCGGCTCGGAAGTCTCGCCCTGGATGAACAACATCATCCTGCTGATCTCGCTGTTCTTTGCCGTGTGCGGTCTGTTCTTCGGGGTTGCGGCGGGCAGGTTCAGATCCGTCTGGGACGTGGTCCAGGCCATGGTCAAGCAGATGAACACCATGGGCTACATCCTGGTGCTGACCTTCTTCACCTACAACTTCCTCGGCCTGATGAGCTACAGCGGCCTGGGCACCTGGATCACCTTTCTCGGCGCTGAATTCCTGCAGTGGCTGGGCCTGCAGCAGTTCCCAGTCCTGCTGCTGATCGGCTTCGTGCTGACCACTGCGGTGATCAACATCTTCATCGGCGGTCTGACCTCGAAGTGGATGCTGCTTGGCCCGATCTTCGTACCGATGCTCTATTTCGCGAATCCGGCGATGACGCCGGACTTCGTCGCCGCGGCCTTCCGTGTGGCCGACTCATCGACCAACATCATCACGCCGATGCTGTCCTATGCCGGCGTCATTCTGGCCTTCATGCGCAAGTTCCGGCCCGACATGGGCTTCGGCGATATGCTGCTGATCATGCTGCCCTATTCGATCGTCTTTCTGCTGGTCTGGACGGCGCTTCTGGTAGGCTTCTTTACCTTGGGAATCCCTCTCGGCTACTAGTCTACCGTCGCATACTGATCGCTGATGTCAGACAGTCCACTGGAATTCGACACCATCATCAACGGGAATCGCTATCAGTAACGCGTCGACCATTCTGATCATTCTGACCGCTGGTCTGGCCAGCCAGTGGGTGGCCGCGGCCCTGCGCATTCCCGCCATTGTCGTGCTGATCGGCTCCGGCCTGCTTCTCGGCCCGATCACCGGCCTGATCAGTTTCGATGTCGATCAGAAGGCGATGGCCGAAATGATCGGTCTTGGCGTGGCGATCATTCTGTTCGAGGGCGGAATGGCGCTGAAGTTGGGCGAGGCGCGCCGGGTCGGCCACGGCATCTTCAGACTCACCGCCATCGCGCCCCCGATTGCTCTGGCCCTGGGGGCCCTGGCCGGGCACTATATAGCCGGGCTGAGCTGGCCGGTCGCGATCGTGCTCGGTGCCATTCTGGTGGTCACCGGACCGACAGTCATCACTCCCCTTCTGCAGCAGGCAGGCCTCCACAAGCGCCCCGCCTCGCTGTTGAAATGGGAGGGCATCGTCAATGACCCGGTCGGGGTCCTGCTGGCCGTACTCGCCTTTCAGTTCTTTACTCAGGCCAACGGCGACTGGTCCGAAATCGCCACCAGCCTGGCGCTTGCCATCGGCATCGCCGCCGTTCTCGGCGGGCTCGGGGGATGGGCGATCGGTCGACTGTTCCGCTTCGGGTTCATTCCAGCGCATCTCAAACCACCGCTGCTCATGGTGCTGGTGCTGCTGGTGTTCTGGCTTAGCAACCAGGTGCAGTACGAAGCCGGCCTGCTCTCGGTCACCCTGATGGGCCTGGTACTGGGCAATATGGAGCTAGTGGAGCGCGAGCCCCTGCGTGAGTTCAAGGAGCATCTCACCCTGATTCTCGTCTCGGTGCTGTTCATCGTGATTCCGACCCAGCTGAGCATCGACGACCTGGCACTGATCGACAGTCGCGCCCTGCTGTTTGCCGCTGCAGTTCTACTGCTGGTGCGGCCGCTGACAATCGCCGTGGCCACGCTGGGGGCCGACATGCAGCGGGGGGATCGCGTGATCCTGGGCTGGATCGCCCCACGGGGGATCGTCGCTGCCGCAACCGCAGGACTGTTCGGCCCGGCGCTGGTCAGCTCCGGTCACGCGGATGCCAATGCACTGCTACCCCTGGTCTTTCTGATCATCGGCCTGACGGTCATTGCCCACGGGCTGACGCTGGCGCCGCTGGCCCGGCGTCTCGGCCTTGCTGCAGAAGCCGAGAACGGTCTGCTGATCGTTGGCGCCAATCCATGGACGCTGGCCCTGGCGAGCAAACTGAAGACCCTGGATGTGCCTGTGCTGGTTTCCGACGGCGGCTTTCAGAGCCTGAAGAGCTTTCGCATGGAGGGTATTCGGACCTACTACGGCGAGCTATTGTCCGAGCACGCCGAGCACGAACTCGAAGAAGAAGACCTCAGCCATCTTCTGGCCGCCACCGGCAATCACTATTACAATGCGCTGGTCTGCCAGGCCCAGGGCGCGGAGTTCGGCCATCATCGGACCTTTCAACTGGCCGCCTCGCACGAGGCCAACCAGGACGACCGCCGCCTGACCATCGCCCAGCGCGGCTATTTTGCTCTTGAGCCAGCCATCGGCCTGCAGGAGCTGCTGGCGCGACTCGACCAGGGCTGGTGCCTGCAGCACAGCACCCTTCGCGACGGCTTCGACATGGAAACCCTCGAGGAGAAACTGGGAAAGCTGAACGAGGACTGGGTCATCGTGGCCGAGCTCTCGCCGTCCGGACAGCTGCATCTGCACAGCGAGGAGCGAGAGACGACGGCGACTCGTGGCTGGACCCTGATCTATTTCGCGCCAGAAATCGAGTCTGAGGAGGACCAGTCGCCGGAGCCATCAGACGACGATTGATCCCTGCCACCCGCGGTGATAACCGCCGATGAGGCCTCAGGATGACGGCGGCGGCGTTGCTGCTTCATTCCGGAGGGCATCCGGGTCGCTGGTACCGCTCTTCATATCGCCGAGGGTCTTGGCCAGTCGCTGTTCGTCGGCCCCGCCACCGAAGGCGCGGTAGAGCTCGACGAAGCGCTGAACCCGGCCAAAATCCGCCTGGGCCAGGTCGAGTTCGGCGGCCAGCAGCTCGCGCTCGGCATCGAGGACTTCGAGATAAGCCACAACGCCCTGCCGGAATCGCATCCGCTGCAGGCGAAGCACTTCGGCCGAGGCTCGCACCCGTTCGCGATTGTGGACGATAATCGCCTCGCTCGCCGCCAGGCCGGCCGCGGCATCCGCCAGCTCGCGCAAGGCCGTCAGCACGGCCGACCGATAGGCCTCGGTGGCCTGGATCAGCTGGGCATCGGCAATCCCGACCGCGGCGCGGGTGCGGCCGAAATCAATCAGCGGGATCGACAGGGTCGGACCCCAGGAGAAAATGTCATCGGCATCGCTGAGGAGATCGTCCAGCGATGTACTGAAGCGACCGCCGAAGGCGCTGAGCCCGATGGTCGGAAACGGAAAGCGATTGGCGATGGCAGCACCGACTCGGGCCGTGGCCGCGCGGAGCCGCTGCTCGGCTGCGCGCAGATCGGGACGGTCCTCGAGCAGCTCCACCGGCAGATCGACGGCGAATGCCGGCAGAGTCGGCAAGCTGGAACCTGATCTGACCGGGATCAGGGCCTGCGGCGGGCGTCCGAGCAGCTGGGCCAGACCGTTTTCTGCGATGAGTCGGTTCCGCCGCAGGGCCGGAAGCTGAGCCCGTGAACTGGCCAGCAGGGCCAACGCCTGCTGTTCCTCGGCAGCCGAGACCACGCCGCTGGACTTCAGGCTCTGAACCAGGTCCAGGGAATCCTCCTGGCTGCGGATCGTCCGCTCGACGATCGCGATGCGCCGGTCCTGCTCGAGGATCTGGAAATAGCTGGCCGTCACGCTGGCCACCAACGCCACCATGACCGCCCGGGCACCCTCCTCGCTGGCCAGCAGCTCGGCGCGGGCGGCCTCGCTGCTGCGCCGGAGCTTGCCGAACAGATCGAGCTCCCAGCCGAAGACCAGGCCCAAGGAATAGGAGGTATCGTTGCTGCCTGCACCGGGCGAGGGTGAGCTGTTGAGTGCGCCAAATACGCTCGGAAACGGTCCGGCACCGGCCAATCGAGCCCGCTCGCCCGCCTCGAGGACGCGCGCCAGGGTCTGGCGAAGTTCGAGGTTGTCTTCCAGCGCCGTGGCGATCAGGTCATCGAGCTGCGGGTCATCGAACAGTTCGAACCAGGCGATGTCGGCCAGCGCCGCGCCCTGCCCCGGTGCCAGCGCAACTCGCGGCTCGTCCGGCACATCGATCGCGGGACGCTGATAGTCCGGGCCCAGGGTGCAGGCGCTCAGACAAAGTACCAGAGCAACAGGCAGGGCATGCCGCAACGCAGAGATCATGTCTTCTCCTCCGGCGTGGCCCTGCCCTTGTCGCCGCCCAGGCTCTGGACCAGGACGAACAAGGCCGGAACAAACAGCACCGCGAGTAGTGTGGCGGCCAGCATGCCGCCGAACACGGCCGTACCGACGGCCTGTTTCGAGGCCGCGCCTGCGCCACTGGCGATGACCAACGGAATCACGCCCAGGATGAAGGCGAACGAGGTCATCACGATCGGGCGCAGGCGCAGGCGCGCGGCCTCCAGCGCGGCCTCGGCCAGATTCTTGCCCTGCTCGTGAAACAGCTTGGCGAATTCGACGATGAGGATGGCGTTCTTGGCTCCCAGCCCGACCAGGGTGACCAGGCCGATCTGTCCGTAGACATCGAAGTTGAGCTCACGGAACAGCACGGCAAGGAAGGCCCCGAGAATGCCGAAGGGCACGGCCAGCAGGACGGCCAGCGGAATCGACCAGCTCTCGTAGAGCGCGGCCAGCAGCAGGAAAACCACAACCGCTGAAAGCACCAGCACCAGGGTTGCGGTATTACCCGCCTCGCTTTCCTCCAGACTCTGCCCGGACCATTCGAAACCGTAGTCGCTCGACAGCACCTCGGCGGCGACCTCGGTCAGGGCCTGCATGGCCTGGCCCGAGGAATAGCTGGGCGCCGGCGAGCCGGACAGCTCGGCAGCCGGAAACAGGTTATAGCGCAGGGTGAAGCGTGGCCCGGTGCCGGGGGTGGCGGTGACCAGCGTGTTGATCGGCACCATCTCGCCGGAGGCCGAGCGGACGAACAGCTGGGAGAGCGCATCGATGGTCGAGCGATACGAACCTTCGGCCTGGAGAATTACCCGATAATTCTTGCCGAAACGGGTGAAGTCGTTGACCTGATAGCTGCCCAGCATGATCTGCAGGGTCCCGTAAACGTCGGACACGGCCACGCCGAGCTTCTGGGCCTTTTCACGGTCAACGGCGATGTCGTAGTTGGGCGTGGAGACGCCGAAACTGGTGCTGATCCGGCCGATTTCCGGCCGCGCCTGGGCGGCCTGGGTGAACTGACGGGCAGTCTCGGCGAGTTCGGCCGGTGACTGGCCGGCCCGGGCCTGCAGCATCATCGAGAAGCCGGACACGGCACCGAAACCGGGCAGCGACGGCGGATTGAAGGCAAAGATATTGGCCTCCGGCTGGCGCAGACCCAGTCCTGTGGCACGACGGATCAGCCCCGCGGCCGAGGTCTCATCGGTCTGGCGCTCCTCCCAGGGATGCAGCTTGACGATCATCAGGGCGGCATTGGATGTGGCCGTGCCGGAAATCACATCGAAACCGCTGATCGACATCACCGACTCGACGCCGGGCAGGCCCAGCAGATCCTGGCCATAGCTGCCGACGACCGATTCGGTCCGGGCCAGGGTCGAGGCCTCGGGCAGCTGGACGGTGGCGAAGAAGGCGCCGACGTCTTCATCCGGCACGAAGCCGGTCGGGGTGATGCGCATCAGGGCGAGCACGCCAATCATCAGCACCAGCAGACCGATGAACACCCGCCGTGGTGCGCCGGTGCCGACCGCCGCGATGCGGACATAGCCATTGGTCAGGCGATCGAAGCCTCGGTCGAAGGCATCGAAGAATCGCCCGATCGGTCCGCGCCGGGCCTCGCGCGGCCGCAGCATCTTCGCGCACAGCGCCGGCGTCAGGGTCAGCGCGACAATCGTCGAAAATGCCACCGATACGGCGATGGTCAGCGCAAACTGCTTGTAGAGCTGACCGACCACGCCAGGCACCAGGGCCATGGGCACGAAGATCGCCGCCAGGATCAGGGAGGTCGCCACGATCGGCCCGGTCACCTCGTTCATGGCCTCCCGTGTGGCCTCGCGCGACGACAGCCCGCCGGCCATCTTGTGCTCAACGGCCTCGACAACGACGATGGCATCGTCGACCACGATGCCGATCGCCAGCACCAGCGCAAACAGCGACAGGGTGTTGATCGAAAAGCCCAGAAGCTGATAGCTGATAAAGGTCGCCAGCAGCGATACGGGAACGGCGATCATCGGGATGATCGTTGCCCGCCAGTTCTGCAGGAACAGCAGGACGACGAGAAGAACCAGCACCAGCGCCTCGAAGAAGGTGTGAACGACCTCCTCGATCGAGGCCTCGACAAAAGTGGAATTGTCGTAAACGATGCTGTAGTCAAGTCCGGGCGGAAAAGCCTCGGCCAGCGAGACCAGGGTCGCCTTGACCGCTTCGGCCGACTCCAGGGCGTTTGCGCCGGGGCTCAGCGAGATCCCGATCACGGCGGCATCGCGACCGTCGAGGCGCCCGCTGAAGCCGTAGGATCGAGCCCCCAGCTCCAGCCGGGCCACATCCCCCAGGCGCAGGAACGAACCGTCCGGTCGGGCGCGCAGGATGATGTCTTCGAACTCCTCTTCAGTGACCAGACGACCGCTGGCCCGAAGCGAGAAGGTAAACCCGGAATCCATGCCGCCAGGCGGCTCACCGACCCGGCCGGCGGCGGCCTGCTTGTTCTGGTCCTGGATGGCGCGGATGATATCGGCCGTAGTCAGGCCGAGCCCCGCCATGCGGTCCGGGCGAAGCCAGACCCGCATACCGTACTCGGACCCGAATACCTTGACATCCCCGACCCCGACCGTTCGCTTGAGCGGGTCGATCAGATAGCTGTAGGTGTAATTGCTGAGAAACTCGCGCCCGTAGCGCTCGTCCGGCGAGTGCAGCGCCAGATACAGCAGCGTATCGGGCGAGGACTTCTGGACCGTTACGCCGATCGCACCGACTTCGGCCGGCAGACGCGGGAGAATCTGCGAGACCCGGTTCTGGGTTTCGACGGCGGCAATGTCGGCGTCGCGCTCGAGCTCGAAGACCACCGAGACCAGGCTGCTGCCGTCGTTGCCTGAGATTGCCCGAATGTAGCGCATGTCGGACACGCCGTTGATCTGCGAGTCCAGGGGTGCCGTCACCGATTGCTCGACGGTTTCGGCATTGGCTCCGGGGTAGGCGGCCAGAACCCGAACGGTCGGAGGCGTGATCTCGGGATACTGCGAAATCGGCAGGCCGACGAGGCTCAGCACCCCGCCGAGCACCATCAGCAGGGACAGAACGATCGCGAAGATCGGTCGATCGATAAAGAAATGCGCCACGCCTAGTCTCCGGTGCTGTTGCCGGCGCCGGCAGGCATTGGCTGAACGCGGGCGCCGGGCCGGACTTTCTGCGCGCCATCGACAACGATGGTCTCGCCCGCCTCGAGGCCTGACTCGATGACCCAGTCCGCACCGATTCTGGGACCGAGGCGGATCGGGCGCTGTTCGAGCGTGGCGTCAGCTTGCAGGACGGCAACGAAGGACTGGTCGAGCACCTGGCTGACGGCCCGGGCCGGAATCAGCACGGTGTCGGGGTAGAGATCGGTCTGCAGACGGACGCGGACAAATTGACCGGGTAGCAGTTCGCCCTCGGGATTCTGGAACTCGATGCGCAGGCGGTAGGTATCGGTGGCCGGGTCCAGCGCGCGATCAGCAAAGTTGATCTGACCGGCCCGGGAATACGCTTCACCGTCGGACAGCAGCAGGGTGGCATTGCGCAGCAACTCCTCAGACAAGTCGGGCCGCTCACGCTCGCGGCGGGCATAAGCGCTCAGATCGGATGCCGAGGGATTGATGTAGACCCACAAGGGATTGTCGACTGCCAGTTCCACCAGCGCGGTGGATCCGGCGGTGACCAGCGTTCCCTCCGACACCAGGGCAGCACTCAAGCGGCCGCTCAGCGGTGCGACCACCTCGGAGTATTCGATCGCCAGCTCGGCCTGACGCAGCATGGCCGCCCGGGCATCGACAGCGGCGGCGGCGGCCTCGGCTGCTGCAATGGCATTGTCGTAGATCTGGCGCGCGATGGCCTCGTCGGCCAGCAGCGGCTCGTAGCGGGCGACGTCAGCGTCGGCTCGAGCCTGTTGCGCTCTGGCAGCGGCCAGATCCGCCTCCGCCGCGTCGCGCTGCTCGCGAGCTTCGCGTGCATCGATCGTGAACAGCTTGTCCCCTTCCTCGACCAGGGTGCCGTCGGCCGCGTGCTGGCGCAGGACGATACCGCCGATGCGCGGACGCACAGTGACCTGCCTGGAAGAGACCAGTTCCCCGACGAATTCCTTGAAGACGGGAATGTCGCGTGATGCCACCGTGTCGACACGCACGGGTACCGCTGGGACTTCCGATTGCGGCGCTTCGCCACAGGCCACTGTCAGCAGCAGCACAAGGAGGCAGGAGAGAAATCGGAATGGAAAAGTCATAAGCAAAGTCATGTCCCCACAGACGTTGTCGCCGCAGTATAGACCAAGCCGACAGGAGCGGTCATCCGGGCCAGCCCGACTCGGCCCGGCGTATCGCATGGGCTTGCAATCACGAACTCTCGCCCCGACAAGTTTTATTCTATCCATCGTCAACATCGAATGACCCCAATGACCGAGCATCGAGATCGCGCCATCCTGACCATTGCCCTGTTTGCCGCCTTTGCCGATAACGACAAACAGGAATCCGAACGCGAAGAGATTCGACGCATTGCCGAATCACTCGGCGACAGCGAACCGGACCTTCGCAGCCTCTACCAGGACGTCCTGCTCAAGCGCGCCACGCTGGAAGACGCAGTCGCCGGGCTGGAAGATGCCGGAGAGAAACATCTTGCCTACGAGATGGCGGTCGGGGTCTGCGATGCCGACGGTCGCATGTCTGATGCCGAGCGCGAATTCCTTGACCGGCTCAAGGCCCTGCTGGGCATGCAGGGCGAAGAGTCCGAGGCCATCGAGCAGGAAGCCGAGCAGATCGTCGAGCTGACCGAAGCCGCAGCACCACTGGCGCTCACCACAACGGCCGGTGGGGAGGCGATCACAGCGGCACAGGCCAGCGCCGTTCCAGTCGCAGGCGTTGATGAGGCCGAGCTGAACAAGCGGATTCTCAATTATTCGATTCTGAACGGCGCGCTCGAGCTGTTGCCCCAGTCCTGGGCGTCGATGGCCATCATTCCGCTGCAGATCAAGATGGTCTATCGGATCGGCAAGGATTACGGCTACGAGCTGGACCGCGGTCATATCAAGGATTTTCTCGCCACGCTCGGCGTCGGCATGACGTCCCAGTACATCGAACAGTTCGGCCGCAAGCTGATCGGCGGCCTGTTCCGGAAGGCTGCAGGTAAAAGCATGGGGCGCCTGGGTCGGAGCGCGACGGGCGTGGCCTTTTCCTTCGCCACGACCTATGCGCTGGGCCAGGTTGCCAGACGCTACTATGCCGGGGGCCGCACGATGTCGACCGAGTTGCTCAACAAGACCTTCGCCGAGACCCTGGGTTCGGCCAAGCAGATGCAGAGCGAGTTCGTGCCGCAGATCGAACAGCGCGCCAACAACCTCAGCATGAACGAGGTCATGAGCATGGTGCGCAACTGAGCGCAGCCCGCCAGCAGCGGTATCGATGAGCGCGACCCACTGTCCGCTCTGCCTGGCGCCGGACGTCCGCGATCTGGCCATGGTGGACAGCCAGCGCTATTACGCCTGCCAGACCTGCAGCGCCCGCTTTCTCGATCCGGCTCAGCATCCGTCGAGGGAGGTTGAGAAACAGGAATACGATCTGCATCGAAATGACCCGGACGATCCGGGTTATCGCCAATTCCTGAGCGCGCTGTTCAAGCCAATGATGGATCGGCTTCCGCCTGCATCGGCGGGACTGGATTATGGCTGTGGACCGGGGCCGGCGCTGGCGGCAATGTTTCGCGAGGCCGGCCATGGCATGGCGCTCTTCGACCCGATCTATCGACCTGACCGAAGCGTCCTGGAAAGGGACTATGACTTCGTGACCTGTACGGAGGTTGCCGAGCACTTTCATCGGCCGCATGCTGAATTCAACCGCATCGATGGCCTGCTTCGGTCCGGTGGCTACCTCGGTCTGATGACTCGATTTCAGACCGATGACGATCGTTTCGCGCACTGGCATTATCGGCGCGACCCCACCCACGTGATCTTCTACCGCGAAGACACCATTGCCTGGATTGCCGATCGTTGGGGGTGGTCGCTCAATCTGCTGACGCCAGGGGCTGCGATCCTGCGCAAGAACACCAAGAACACGAGGTGATCTAGAAGCTCGCCGCCTGCTGGGCGGTCCGATTGATCAGGAGCTTGCCGCTGGTATAGCAGGCGTTGAGGAAGGCCATGATGTTTTCGGGCGGCTGCTCGGAACGTTCGGCGAGGTCCTCGAGGGTGATCGGGCCGCGGATCAGGAGTTTGGCCAGACCGTGCAGACTCTCGTTGCGCATCGCCTCGGCAGGCACCTGAGTCAGCATGAACTGGACCTCACCGACCAGGTCGGGATGCATCCGACCGCGTGCCTGCGCCAGACCGGCAAACCACTTCAATTCGCTCAAGGGCCGCTGGCGGTGCCCATCGATGCGATCGACCAGGTCAGCGTTCGACACCGGAACACCAGCCGAGGTCGGCATGGGCTGGGCGAACATCGGCGGGGCCAGATCGGAGATCGATCCATCGTAGAACCAGGCGCCTGAACCGGGGTCGATCAGGATCAGCGGCCAGCCCGGATAGGTGATGACCACAGGCTTTTTCCAGCTCTGCCTGCGAAGGTGCTCGGCAAGAGTGAAATGGCCGACCTGCTCACCGATATCGATGGTTTGCCAGACCGAATCATTGACAGACGGCGTTGCCGGTGCTTCGGCCTGGCCGGACAGCGTATCGGTCGGCATTTCACCGGTCGCGGCGGCTGAGAGCAATTTCAGGAAAGCGCGCGAACGAAGCGGTTTGACGATCAGATAGGTCGCAGGGAAATCCTTGTTGCGCGACATCGCGATGGCGACCACACCCCGATGGGTGAGATCTTTCCAGGCATCTTCGCCGGGTTCGGCGTCGACATCGATCAGGGTGATGTCACCGCCGGGGCGGTCAGTAATCGACCAGGACTCGCTGCCGTCTCGTCCCCCGGCAAGATTCAGCAGAGAGCGCATGACCATCAGGTCCTTGGGGCCAACGTGCAGGGCGGAAAGCACCATCTGCTCAGGCATCGCAAGTTCTCCAATGCGACTCTACGGAGAAACAGATTAACTCCAGTGCGTGAAAAACCCAAGCATAAACTCAGCGAAGGAGTTCACACTCCGAACCGATTGCATTAACCCTATCGCAAATACGAGAAAACCCGATGGAATTGATCAGATCAGTGGTTCCGACCACAGACCGCCTCGATGATCTGTCTGACCGACCCCATCGCCGCGTGCAGCACCAGGTCGATCTCTTCCAGACTGATGACCGTCTCGGTCACGCCGGCCGCCGGGTTGGCGATCACACAGAGACTGGCGTAGTTCAATCCGATCTCCCTGGCCAGGATCGCTTCCGGCA
The DNA here is from genome assembly GCA_964439915.1 of uncultured Wenzhouxiangella sp. Lineage (GTDB taxonomy): Bacteria > Pseudomonadota > Gammaproteobacteria > Xanthomonadales > Wenzhouxiangellaceae > Wenzhouxiangella. The sequence continues at coordinate 12,493 of CAYTQT010000001.1, forward strand.
TCGACGTCATACCGACAAGAGTGGCACCATCCCTCTCCAGACGGCGGACCTCGGCTTCGGTCTCGAGCCTTGGTCCCTGCGTGACCGCGCAGCAACCGCTGTCGTGGATCGCCAGCTTCAGCCTGACCGCAGCCTGAAGCAGTTCGTCACGCAGCGTGGCGCTGAAAGGACGACCGAATTCGAGGTGCACGAGTGGTCGTTCGGCGTCATTGGCAAAGGTCGATTCACGGCCCCAGGTGTAGTCGATCAGCTGGTCGGGCACGACCAGATCACCGGCTGCGAGCTCGGGGGCAATCCCTCCGACCGCATTGATGGCGATGAGATCGGTCACGCCGGCCTGCTTCAGCGCGGCGATATTGGCCCGGTAATTGACCCGATGCGGCGCGATCGTGTGCGGGTTGCCGTGGCGAGCCAGGAACCACACGGGCGCGCCGCCGAGCTCGACCCGCGCCAGGGGACTGGACGGTGCGCCCCAGGGCGTCTCGATGACCTGCCTGTGCTGGCCTTCAAGCAGGTTCACAGCACCCGTTCCGCCAATAATTCCCCACTGTTTCATGCTGAATCTCCAATCGCCCAGACGCCATCGAGTTGACGCCACAATCCTTTCCAGTCCATCCCGCAGCCGAAGACATAGCGATCCGGGACTTCAAAGGCGGCGTCATCGACACGGTTGCGCGGCAGGCCGCGCTCGTGCTGTTTCAAAGCCATTGCCACGGTAACGACCTCATCAGCCCCGTCGTCGACAAGACGACGTGCCACTGCATCCATGGTGTGCCCCTCGTCGAAGATGTCATCGATCAGAACGATGGTCCCCTGGACACGTTCGGGCCATCGGCCCCATTGAATTTCGGCACCCGCCAGCGCTTCGCGGTAGCGCGAGGCCTGGACATGATCGAGACGGAAGGGGCGATCGAGACGGCGGGCCAGCTCCAGCGCCGGCCACATGCCACCGTTCATCAGCACCATCAGGGTCAGATCATTGCAGCCCTCCAGTCGTCGGGCGAGCCGCGCGGCCTGGGCATCGAGGGCGCGTGCGACCTCGCCCGGCGGGATCAGGCATTCGGCACCTGGCGGCCATTGCTCGCCCCAGCGCTGCTCGCGGCTCATGACCGCTCTCCTTCAACGGCGACATCGGACAGCCCGGAGTCGATCTTGAGCGTCCGTGTCGGGAAGGCAATCTGGGCGCCGTGCGATTCGATGACATCACCGATCCGGATCAGAACGTCCTCGCGAATCCGGTGATACTCGGTCCAGACCGTCGTATGGGTAAAGCAATAGACCATGATATCGAGCGACGAGGCGCCATAGACATTGAAGTGGACCATCGTGGTCTGGGAATCGTCCAGATCCGGGTGTGCGAGGATCATCGACCGGATGTCGTCGATCACGGCTCTGATGACCGAGAAGTCATCGTAGCGTACGCCGATATGCTCGAAGATCCTGCGATGGGTCATGCGCGAGGGATTCTCGACGGTGATCGTGGTGAAGGTGGCATTGGGCACGTACATCGGGCGCTTGTCGAACTTCCGAATGGTCGTCATTCGCCAGCCGATCTTCTCGACCACGCCCTCGATCTCCTGGTCCGGCGAGCGGACCCAGTCGCCGACAGAAAATGGCCGATCCATGAACACCATGAAACCACCGAAGAAGTTGGCGAGAAGATCACGGGCGGCAAGGCCGACGGCAATGCCCCCCACCCCACCGGCGGCCAGAAAGCCGGAAATCGGAATATTGAAGATCGCAAGAATTGTCAGCACACCGGTCACCAGCACCGCGATCCGGACAATTCTTGCCAGCACACTGACCGTGGTGATGTCGACACTGCGGTCGCGACGTCGACGTTCCTCGACGAACGCGTGCTCGAATCCGGTCACCAGTCTGAACGCGAACCAGGTCGCCGCCATCACCAGCCCGAGCTGCTGGACGGCATTGAGCACATCGGGGGAAAATCCGATGAAATCACTGTTCGGCTCGACGACCCGCGCCGCCATGACCACGCCCTGCCACCAGATCAGCAGGGAGACGGGCTTGCGGCCGGCATAGACAATAGCGTCGTCCCAGAGCACGTGGGACTTCTTGGCCAGGCGATCCAGGTGATTGACGAAGCCCCGATAGAAAAACTCCAGCAGCAGCGCTGCGAGCACGATCAGAAACGCCGACAGCACCCAGGTCGGCAGACTGACCCACTCGCTGGCTGTTTGAAGGATATCGTTCATTGCGCTTTCATCAATGCATCAAGTGAGGTGCGCCAGGCCCGAAACTCCGGCACCAGAAGTTGCTCTTCGAGCGAGGCCATGGGCTTGCCGCGCAAGCGATCCATGGTCTCCGGCGGCGGCTCGGGCCACTCCACCTCGCCGGCAAGCAGCTGTGCCACCGACTCGGGCTTGCAGACCAGCGCCAGATCACAACCCGCGCTGAAAGCCTGATCCAGGCGGTCTCCCAGATCGCCCGCTGGTGAAGCGCCGGCCATGTCGAGGTCATCGGAGACCACCAGGCCTTCGAAAGCAAATTCGCCGCGCAGGACCTGACCGATCCAGCGCTCGGAGAATCCGGCGGGACGCCGGTCGAGCGCGGGATAGCAGACATGTCCCATCATCACCGCCGCGACCTCACCGGCCAGCGACCGGAAAGGATACAGATCGGCCTGCAGCTCTTCCAGTGATCGTGGATCGGTGACGACCTCATCGTGACTGTCCTCAGCCACCGAGCCATGGCCCGGGAAATGCTTGGCACAGGCCGCCATCCCGGAATCGCGCATTCCGGCCACGTACCAGGCCGCCAGCTGGACGACCGCCTCGGGATTATCCGACATCGCGCGATCGCCGATGACACGACTGCCGCGGTCGAGATCGAGAACCGGCGCCCAACTCAGGTCGACGCCGAGATCAAGCAGCTCGGCCGCCATGACGCGGCCATGGCGATAGGCAAGATCACGCGCACGATCCGGATGCGATCGATACCAGCGCCCGAGAACACTCAACGGGGGCAATCGCGTCATGCCGGCTTGGAAACGCTGGACGCGCCCGCCCTCCTGATCCACGGTCACGAGAAGGTGTGGGGACCGCAGCGCATGCACGTCGCTGATCAATTCACGAACCTGCGCTGTTGATTCGAAGTTACGGCTGAACAGAATCACCCCGCCGACTGCCGGGTGCCGCAGAAGGCGGGCCGTGTCCTCATCGAGTCGGGTGCCTTCGAAACCGATGATCAGGGGACCCAGCGGCTGTTCAATGCTCATCGGAATACTCGCGGAAGTCTGTTGATTGGCCGCATGGCCCACGATCAGGGCCCACGCTCGAACAGAGCAATCGATTCGACGTGCGCGGTATGGGGAAACATGTCGGCGATGCCGGCGACTTTCAACTCGAAGCCATGCCGATGGACGAGTTCAGCCGCGTCGCGAGCCAGGGTGGCCGGATTGCAGGACACATAGACCACCCGCCGCGCACCGCAGGCGGCAACCAGCGGCAGAATCTCGAGCGCGCCCGACCGCGGTGGATCCAGCAGGACCGCATCGAAGCCGGCCCGGTACCAGGTGCGTTGCGTCACATCCTCGGTCAGATCGGCGACTTCGAACTCACAGTTGTCGATGTCGTTGTGGCGGGCATTGGCCTGCGCGCTGGCGACCAGATCGGCCAGACCCTCGATGCCGACCACCTGCCCCGCCCGTCGGGCCAGCGGAAGACTGAAATTGCCCAATCCGCAGAAAAGGTCCAGAACCCGCTCCTGGCCAGACAGATCAAGCAGCTCGATGGCCCGCTCGATCAGCATTACGTTGACCTCGCCATTGACCTGTATGAACTGCTGAGGCGTGAAAAGAAGTTCAATATCAAATGGTTCGAGCCGATAGCTCAACTGATGCTCATCCGGCGTCAGGCGCATGATCGTGTCAGGCCCCTTGGACTGGGAATAGATGGCAATCAAATGTTTCTCTGACCAGGTCTGCAGCAGGTCCAGATCCTCCGTGCTCAGCGGGTCCATATGGCGGATGACCATGGCACCGGTCTCGTCCCCGGCAGCGATTTCGACCTGGGGAACCCGGTCGGCGACAGACAGCTGACCCAGCAGCTCCGACAGGGGCTCGAGCAGATGACTGAAGCGTGGATGGAGGATCCGACAGTGACCGACGTCGGCGACGAAGCGGCCCTGAGGTTCGCGGAATCCGACCAGCACGCGGCCCTTGCCCTTGACCCAGCGCGCGCTCAGTCGGGCTCGGCGACGATAGAACCAGGGATCGCCGGCCAGCGGTTCGAGCCAGCGAGCGGGACGGACCTCACCCAGACGCTGAAGATTCTCGACCAGACGATGGTGCTTCCAGCGCCGTTGCGCCTCCGAACTCAGATGCTGGAGGGCACAGCCCCCGCAGTGATCGAACCATGCACATTCCGGAACCACGCGGTCGACAGAGGGATTCAGAACCTCCAAGGTGACAGCCTCGTCGTAGCGCCGGGAACGGTCGATCAGACGTGCCTGAACCGTTTCCTCGGGCAGCGCCCCGTGGACGAAAACGGCCTTGCCGTCGCTGCGTCCCACGCCGCGTCCGTCGTGGGCAAGGTCGCTCACCTCGACTTCGATCGGCTCGACCGGCAGCTTGCGGCGTCTACGTCTAGCCATCCCGGGGTTCGGGCACGGATTGTGGTGAGGAATTCGGAGACATCAGGCTCGGCATCAATGAACGAGCCGCCCCGGGCATCGGGCGGCTCTTGATCAGGTCATGGTTTGGCGTCGGGAGACGATTCTATTTCTGGACCCATTCGCCGCTGTCGGTCTGGTAGTACCAGCCGGCGCGCGCATTGGCAATCCAGCGGCGGGCAAAGGTGTCGCGGATCTCGGCTTCCCACTCAGGATGACCATTGGCCACGGCGATCTCGCGGTAGACCGCATTGCGATCCGCATTTTCTTCGGCCACGACGCGTTCCATGTCGCGGCGTTCGGCCAGGCCAACCGCGCTGCGGTCGCGAATGGTGATCAGGCCATCGTTCGAAAAGCCGATCGCTCCGGCTTCGAACCAGCCGGCCAGATGATTGCGCTGGCGGGCGGCCATGTCCTGCTTGATCGATTCGATCTGCGGGGTATCGATGTCGATGTTCGGCGTCTGGGCATGCGCCGAGGGAATCAGAAGATCAACAAGATGGAATCGGCGGACACTGGATGTCGAAGCATCCGAGGGGGCTTCCGGGGTCTCTTCGCCCAGCACGTCCTGGATGAATCGATCTGCCGCGCGCTCGGCGGCGGCTTCGGGAAAGTAGACATTGATCGTGACACAGGCCGCCAGAGTCAGCACGAGAATGCCGACCAGTGCCGAAACGGTTCGAATGGGCATAACACTTCCTCGCAGAGTCATTGATCAGGCAGCAACGGATTTCCTGCCGCCAGTGCTCACCGTGAATTCAAGTCACAGTGTACGTCACTCAGACCGACGCCAGGGCCTCGGACAACGTCCGATAACCGCGCGCCGTGATCCGGGCCTTGACGCCTTTCAGATTGCCCTCGGGCACGAGAGCCTGATCAAAGCCCTGACCGGCAGCCTCACGCAGTCGCTCTTCACCGTTGTAGACCGGACGCAGCTCGCCGGACAGGCCGATCTCGCCGAAGGCCACCAGGCCCTTCGGCAGCGGCTTTTCCCGAAGAGAGGACTTCAGGGCCAGGGCGATCGCCAGGTCAGAAGCGGTCTCGCTGATCCGGATGCCGCCGGCGACATTGATGAAGACGTCCTGATCACCGATCTGAATCCCGGCATGTCGATTCATCACTGCCAGCAGCAGGGCCAGACGGTTCGGATCCACGCCCACCGCGACCCGCCGCGGATTGGACAGGGTTGTCGGAGCGACCAGCGCCTGGACTTCCACCATCAGCGGTCGGGTGCCCTCGCGCGTGACCAGCACGCAGCTCCCGGCGGCCGGTTCGCCGGACCCGGAGAGAAAGATCGCCGAGGGATTGCCGACCGCTTTCAGGCCCTGATCGGTCATTGCGAACACCCCCAGCTCATTGGCCGCCCCGAAACGGTTCTTGACCGCGCGAATCAGGCGATAGCGGCTGCCGGAATCGGACTGGAAATAGAGCACCGCGTCGACCATGTGTTCGAGAACCCGGGGGCCGGCCAGCGCCCCTTCCTTGGTGACGTGTCCGACCAGAACCACGGCGCAGCCAGTCTGCTTGGCGAACTGCACCAGGCGTGCCGCGCACTCGCGCACCTGGGCCACCGCCCCGGGTGCGGACTGCAGACTCTCGGTCCACAGGGTCTGGATCGAGTCGACCACCATGAATGCGGGACGACGCTCGGCCGCCGTGGCAAGGATGATCTCCAGGCTGGTCTCGGTCAGGCAGTCCAGCTGACCTGGATCCAGACCCAGACGACGCGCCCGCATCGCGACCTGGCCGGCCGATTCCTCGCCGGTGACATACAGCCCGCCCAGCCCGGCCTGGGCCTGCAGCAGCAGGGTCGATTTACCGATACCTGGATCGCCGCCCAACAGGACGACCGAGCCGGGCACCAGACCACCGCCGAGCACGCGATCGAGCTCACTCAGACCGGTACCGAGACGCTGACCGCTGTCCTCTGCCCTGACATCGGCCAGATTGACGACCGCAGCCGATGCCGTGCCGGTCCAGTTGCCGCGACCCTTGGGGCCGCCCGAACGACTGGCGCCGGCCACGGATTCCTCAAGGGAATTCCACGCTGAGCAATCAGGGCACTGCCCCGACCATTTAGGAAAACTGGCACCGCACTCGCGGCAGCTGTAGATCGGTTTCTGTTTCGCCATGGCGTTAGGATACTCTTGCTCAGCAATGGCGATGCGAGAATACCGTTGTTGCGCGACTCGCCTGTGCTCAACCAGCAACGCTGGCCGGACCGGTTTTTGTATGGATCGTCAACTGCCTTGAAACGCGATGAACAACCCATCATCGGTGAATCGCCCGCCTTCCTCGGCGTTCTCGAGGATGTATCGCGTGCCGCACCACTCGATCGCCCGGTCCTGATTGTCGGTGAGCGCGGAACCGGCAAGGAACTGATTGCCGAACGCCTCCATTTCCTCTCGGGCCGCTGGGGCGGACCGCTGGTCAAGGTCAACTGCGCGGCGATCAGCGAGACCCTGCTGGAATCGGAGTTGTTCGGCCATGAAGTCGGTGCCTTCACCGACGCCTCTTCCCAGCGCCACGGACGGTTCGAGCGAGCCCACGGCGGGTCACTGTTTCTAGATGAGCTGGCCACCACTGCAAGCAACGTGCAGGAGAAGATCCTGCGGGTGATCGAGTACGGACAGTTCGAGCGGCTGGGCGGCAGCCGCACGCTGGAAGTCGACGTCAGACTGATCGGTGCGACCAATGTCGATCTGCCGCGACTGGCCGCGGAAGGGCGGTTTCGTGCCGACCTGCTCGACCGGCTGGCCTTCGATGTCATCACCCTGCCCCCGCTGCGCGAGCGGCGCGAGGATATCCTGCCACTGGCCGAACATTTCGCCATCCGCATGACCCGCGAAATGGGGCGTGAGGTCTTTTCCGGCTTCACCTCCACCTCGGTCGAGCGCATGCTCAACCACCCCTGGCCGGGCAACGTGCGACAGCTCAAGAACGTGATCGAACGTGCCGTTTATCGCCACGATGAGGGCGAAGAGGCGGTCGGCAACCTCCAGTTCGATCCCTTCGACTCACCCTGGCGCCCGAGCTCCGATGGGCCTGGCCGGCCCAGGCAGGACTCCAGCCCGTCGGAAGCCTCGCCCAGCGCGCTGCCCGACAACCTGCGCGCGCACCTCGACGAGATCGAAAGAGACTGCGTCCTGGCCGCGCTCGACCAGGCCCGGGGCCAGCAGAAGCTGGCAGCGAAACGGCTGGGACTGAGCTATGACCAGCTGCGCGGTATCCTGCGCAAGCACGGCATCAAGCCGCGCGCATGATGGCGACCACCTCAGACGTAGACAAGAATCCGGACACGATGGAATTGAATCCTCCAAGGAGCACGCCATGAAGGCTTCCGATCTGATGATTCGCGCCCTGGAGCGGGAGGGTGTGCGCTACATCTTCGCAGTCCCCGGCGAAGAGAATATCGATCTGCTCGAATCCATCCGCACCTCGTCGATCGAACTGGTGCTGACGCGCCATGAGCAGGGCGCCGGTTTCATGGCAGCGACCTACGGTCGACTCACCGGCGAGCCCGGAGTCTGCCTGTCCACGCTCGGACCCGGTGCCACCAACCTGGTTACCCCAGCAGCCTACGCTCAGCTCGGAGCCATGCCGCTGCTGATGATTACCGGCCAGAAACCGATCAAGAAATCCAAGCAGGGTCGCTTCCAGATCATCGATGTGGTCGATCTGATGCAGCCGGTCACCAAGTTCTCCCGCCAGATCGTCAACGGCAACACCATCGCGCCGCTGGTAAGGGAGGCCATGCGGCTGGCGACCGAGGAGCGCCCGGGGGCCGTGCACCTGGAGCTGCCCGAGGACATCGCCCAGGAACACACGGACGGCGTGACCCTCGAGCCGATCGGGAGCCACCGGCCGGACGCCGCCGAGGAGGCGATCCGCGACGCCATCGTGATGATCGAACAGGCCCGACACCCGCTGCTGCTGATCGGTGCCGGCGCCAACCGCAAGAACACCAGCCGCGCTCTGACCGACTTCGTCGAGGCGACAGGGATTCCCTTCGTCAATACCCAGATGGGCAAGGGCGTGATCGACGAGCGCAATCCTCACTTCATCGGCACCGCCGCGCTGTCGGGTGATGATTTCGTCCACGAAGCGATCAATCGTGCCGATCTGATCATCAACGTCGGCCATGACGTGATCGAGAAGCCCCCCTTCTTCATGCGCCACGGCGGCTGTCATGTCATTCATGCCAATTTTCAGGCGGCAGAAATCGACGAGGTCTACTTTCCTCAGCTCAACGTGGTCGGCGACATCGACTCGACCATCGACCGCCTGGCTCGCGGCATCAGCGATCGCAGCCGCTGGGATTTCGCCTGTTTCGATCACGTGCGCAAACACATGAATACGCGCCTGACCCGCTACTTCGAGGACAGCCGCTTTCCGATGCTGCCGCAGCGCCTGGTCCACCGCCTGCGCGAGCGCCTGCACGACGACGCCGTACTCGCCCTCGACAACGGGGTCTACAAGATCTGGTTTGCACGCAATTATCGAGCCTATCAACGCAACACCCTGCTTGTCGACAACGCGCTGGCCTCGATGGGCGCCGGCTTGCCTTCGGCCATGATGGCCAAGCTGCTCGAGCCGGATCGCCAGGTCATCGCGGTTTGCGGAGACGGTGGGTTCATGATGAACTCCCAGGAGCTGGAGACCGCGGTCCGACTTGCTCTGGACCTGACCGTGATCGTGCTCAACGATGGCGCCTACGGCATGATCGAGTGGAAACAGCAGGACATGGGCTTCGAGCGCTTCGGCCTGAGCTACAACAACCCGGACTTCGTTGCCTATGCCGAAAGCTACGGTGCCCGGGGATACCGTCCCGCCAGCGACGAGGATTTCGGCCGCATCCTGGACGAATGCCTCGAACAGCCCGGCGTCAAGCTGATCGACCTGCCGGTGGACTATTCTCTCAACCACCCGATACTCAACGAGCTGATCAAGACGGTCAGGGAGAATTGTGCGAGTGACTGACCGGGCCCAGGGGATTCGCCGGGCACCGCTTTGAGCGCGCGCGTCGATCCGACACGGATACCGCAGGCATTGATCGACACCCTGCGCGACGCCGAGCGCATTGTGGCCCTGTGCGGTGCCGGGCTGTCGGCGGAATCCGGCATCCCGACCTTCCGCGAGGCGCAGACCGGCCTATGGGCGAAACACGACCCGATGACCCTGGCCTCGCCCGAGGGCTTCGAGCGCCAGCCCGAGCTGGTCTGGCGCTGGTATCAGTGGCGACGATCGCTGGTCGCACGCGCCGAACCCAATGCGGGCCATCACGCTCTGGCCGAGCTCCAGCACAGGCGGCCAGCCACCCGTTTGATCAGCCAGAACGTGGACGGACTCCAGCAGCGAGCGGGCTCGGAGGACGTGCTCGAGCTGCACGGCAACCTGAGCCGAACCATCTGCTCCCGGACGAGAAAGCGAATTGACCGGCAGTGGCTGAACGACCACTCCGATCTCTCGCCCCCGCCCTCCCCTTATCATCCCGACGGGCGCGCCCGACCCGAGGTCGTCTGGTTCGGAGAAGCACTTGACCCGGACACGTTTCAGCAAGCCGTCGAGGCATCGCGGGATTGCGATCTGATGCTGATTATCGGGACGTCCGGACTGGTCCATCCTGCCGCAAGCCTGCCCCTGCTGGGGCAGGAAAACGGCGCTCGGCTGATCGAAATCAATCCGCAGCGCACTGCCCTGACCGAGCGTGTCGACTGGTACTGGCCCCAGACATCGGCCAGCGCACTGCCGACTCTGGTCCAATCACTGTGACGGATGGCTTCCGACATCTTTTATAATTCGAGTTTTGGCTCAGGAGACAAGGCATGACCCCAATGATGCGTGCGCTGGTAAAAGGATCAGCGGCTCCGGGCCTGGAGCTCAGGGAGGTGCCGGTGCCCTCGCCCGGGCCCGATGAGGTGCTCGTCAAACTTCAGAAAACGGCCATCTGCGGCACGGATCTGCACATCTACCAGTGGGACGACTGGGCCCAGCGCACCATTCGCCCGCCGCTGGTGATCGGCCACGAATTCGTCGGCACGATCGCCGAGATGGGCGATTCGGTCCGCGGCTATGAAGTCGGCCAGCGGGTCTCGGCCGAAGGTCATGTGGTCTGCGGGGTGTGCCGAAACTGCCGCGCCGGCAAGACCCACCTCTGCCCGCATACCGAGGGCATCGGCGTCAACCGCGACGGAGGCTTCGCCGAATTCGTCGTCGTTCCGGCGACCAATCTCTGGCCGATTCCCGACAGCATCCCTTCAGAACTGGCTGCCTTCTTCGACCCGTTCGGCAATGCTGCGCACTGCGCGCTTGAATTCGACCTGGTCGGTGAGGATGTCCTGATCACGGGCGCCGGACCGATCGGCATCATCGCCGCCGGCATCGCGCGCCATGTCGGCGCCCGACATATCGTGATCAGCGACGTCAACGACTATCGCCTGAAGCTGGCCGCGGACATCGGCGCGACCCGTACCATCAACGTTCGGCGCGAACGTCTGACCGATATCCTTGCAGAGCTCGACATCGACGGCTTCGATGTAGGGATGGAAATGTCCGGCAACCCGCAGGCATTCGATGACATGCTGACCTGCATGTACCATGGTGGCAAGGTGGCGCTGCTCGGCCTGCTGCCCAAGGGCACCGGGATCAACTGGGACCAGGTGATCTTCAAGGGCCTGGAGATGCACGGCATCTACGGTCGGCGCATGTACGAGACCTGGTACAAGATGACCCAGATGCTGCTGACCGGATTTCCGCTGCACAAGGCCCTGACCCACCAGATTCCGATCGACGATTTCGAGACAGGATTCGAACTGATGGCGCAGGGAGAGTGTGGCAAGGTGGTGTGTGACTGGACCGGCGAGATCGACGGGAAAGCGGCATGAGCAAGAGCGTATTTCTGAACAGGATCAAGGCCGAACTCGATCAGATCGAGACCGACGGCCTGTACAAGCGCGAACGCGCGATCACGACCCCTCAGCGAGTGGAAATCAGGACCCGCGCCGGCAAGGAGGTGCTCAACTTCTGCGCCAACAACTATCTCGGCCTGGCCGACCATCCCGATGTCATCGCCGCCGCGCGCCAGGCGCTGGACGACTACGGTTTCGGCCTGGCCTCGGTGCGTTTCATCTGCGGCACCCAGGACCTGCACCAGGCGCTGGAAGCCAGGATCGCCGAATTCTTCGGCAAGGACGATGCGATTCTCTATGCCGCCTGCTTCGACGCCAACGGCGGACTGTTCGAGCCGCTCCTCGGCCCTGAGGACGCGATCATTTCAGATCAGCTCAATCACGCCTCGATCATCGACGGCATTCGCCTGTGCAAGGCCGAACGCCATCGCTATGCCAATTCCGACATGAATGCGCTTGAGGATTGCCTGAAAGCAACCCGGGACAAGCGCACCCGCCTGATCGCCACCGACGGCGTCTTCTCGATGGACGGCTATGTCGCAAAGCTCGATGAGATCACGTCCCTGGCCGAACGCTACGATGCACTGGTCATGGTCGACGACTGCCATGCCACCGGGTTCTTCGGCCCGACCGGACGCGGCTCGGCCGAGTATCACGGCGTCATGGACAAGGTCGATATCTTCACCTCCACCCTGGGCAAGGCCATGGGCGGCGGGATGGGTGGCTTCACCACTGCATCGCAGCCAGTCATCGATATCCTGCGTCAGCGCTCCAGACCCTACCTGTTCTCGAACTCTCTGACACCTTCGCTGGTTGCCGCTTCCATGAGAGTGTTCGACATGATCACCGAGTCGAGCGAGTTGATCGAACGGATCGCGGCCAATACCGCCTATTTCCGGCAGGCGATGAGCGAGGCCGGTTTCGATATCAAGCCTGGCGACCATCCGATTGTGCCAGTGATGTTGTACGACGCTCCGCTGGCCCAGAAGATGGCCGACGCCCTGCTCGAAGAGGGCATCTACGTGATCGGATTCTTCTATCCTGTCGTGCCCAAGGGCCAGGCCCGCATTCGCACCCAGATTTCGGCCGCCCATACGCGCGAGCATCTCGATCGTGCGGTGGATGCCTTTACCCGGGTCGGACGGCAGCTGGGCGTGATCTGAATCAGCTGCCTTCTTCCTCGCTCAGACCGCGCAGGACAAGATCCTCGTAACTCACCATCCCGAGCACTTCCTGGGAGGCATCGATCACCGGCGCAATCGTCAAACCATAGCGCTCGAACAATCGGGCGCAGTGGCGTACCTGCATGTCTGGTCGGACGCCCAGAGCCGGCTTGGTCATGATTTCATAGACACTGACCCGATCTGCCGCGCGATCTGCAGAAAGGATATGACGGGCAATGTCGCTGAGCAGAACCAGTCCGTACTCATCCTCACTGTCTCGCTTCTCGACCAGCAGCGCCAAGGCACTCTCTTCTCGTAGCAAGGCCAGCGCCTTGTTCACCGTCATCATTCCATCGACCCGACAGAAACGGGCATGCATGACATGCCTTACCCGGAAATGCTTGTCAGTCATCGTCATCCTTCAGTCCTCAATGGTCCTGCGCCTTTGCGTCCTCCGGCGACTTCATCTGATGACGAACGCCCAGCGCGTCATCGACATCGATCTGAAAGGCGATACCCCGGCCTGAGGACTGTTCGAACTGGCCAACCCTTGCCAGTGTCTCCAGCACGCTGCGCGCTTTGGGCGCCTCGACCAGAAACAGCAACACGTCGCGCATATCGGTGATCTCCAGACCAAGAATACCCACCGTACGTGTCGCGCCTTCTCCGCGCGCATTAGCCACGACCGTAACCCCGGTTGCACCCGCTTCACGCGCAGCCTTGATCAGCTTGCGTGTCTTGCCATCATCGACCACCGCAACAATGAGTTTGTATTTCATGGCCGGCCCTCCTGCCCACGGTCGTGGTCTGCGTGTTCTCCGAGCTGCCGATCAAGACCGATGCTGTCTTCAACGGCCACTTGAAAAACGATTCCGGTACCCGGTGATTCGTCGAATGACCCGGCTGCAGTAATCGCCTCCATGATGGAGTTCGAACGACTGTCGGGCACCAGAAACAACAGCAGGTCTCTTCCGGCATCCAGACTCAGACCCATGAAGTCGCGCAGACCACGCCGACCTTCCCCGCGCGTCTGATGGATCAGTGTGGCCCCGGTCACTCCGGCTCGTCGAGCGCCAACCATAACATCCATGGTGCGTGAGGGCTCGACCATGACAAGCAACAACTTCAGCTTCATTGTTCAACCTCCGACGGCGGGGAATGGCGACGGGCGTACCATTGACTGATCTGAGCATAGGCCAGGACCGAGATAATCGGACACAGACTGGCGAAAGCGATCAGCCCGAAGCCGTCCAGCATCGGACTGCGACCGGGTACACTGGTGGCCAGCCCGAGGCCGAGGGCAGCGACCAATGGCACGGTCACCGTCGAGGTCGTGACCCCACCGGAATCGTATGCCAAGGCAATCATGACCCTTGGCGCAAAGATCGTCTGCAGCATGACCAGAACGTAACCGGCCATGATGAAATACTCCAGTGGCGCGCCGATCACGATGCGCCAGGTACCCAGAGCCAGACCGATGGCGACACCGAGGGCGACAGCCATCCGCAGCCCGCTGACCCCAATCGTGCCCCCGGAGACCTCCTCGGCCTTGAGTGAAACTGCGATCAGTGCAGGCTCAGCCACAGTAGTCGCAAAACCGATGCAGAACGCGAAGCAGTAGACCCACACATAGTCCTGCCAGCGCACGGTGTCAAGCAGCTCCCGACCAGCGTCTGAAATGAAGGCGAGATCACTGAGTTGAGCGGCCATCGTCTTGCCAAGAGGAAACAGGGCCTGCTCCAGACCCTGTAGAAACAACGCCAGTCCGACGACGACATAGACAAAGCCCAATACGACCCGACTCAGGTTGGCAATCCGGCGCCTGAGCACGAGCACCTGAAAGCCGATCAACACCGCGATGATGGGCAGCACATCGAACACCGTCACCATCAGCACATCGAACATGCCGTCAAGCCCGCTCATGACATCAGCATTCCGTATCCGAGGACAAAGATGATCGGAGTCAGAGAAGCAAAGGCGATCAGACCGAAACCATCGATCACCGGATTGCGGCCCTTGATGCTCGATGCCAGCCCGACCCCGAGCGCTGCGACCAGCGGCACCGTGATGGTCGAGGTGGTCACACCGCCGGAGTCATAGGCCACACCAATGATTTCCGGCGGCGCAAACCGGGTCATGATCACTACGCCCAGATAGCCACCGATGATCAGATAGTGAACGGGCCAACCATGGACAATCCGCAAGACACCGATCATGATCGCGAGCCCGACAGAAAAGGCAACGCTGATGCGCAGACCTCCAGCATAGCGCTGCCGGGCGATCTCATCGCTGGCAATCATTCCGCCTTCGGCCGCGACCATAGCGGCTTCGCGCGCGACTGCAATCAGAGCCGGCTCGGCGACAGTGGTTCCGAAGCCGAGGCAGAAGCCGAACAGCATCAACCAGAACAGACTGCTCTTGCGGGCAAAGTCATGGGCCATGGCCTCGCCGATCGGGAACAATCCGAGCTCCAGTCCCATGACGAACAGGGTCAGCCCGATGATCACCAGAACTGCGCCCATCAGGAGTTCGAAGCCATTCGGTATCGGCTGTTTGAGCACCAGCAACTGGAACACGCCGATCACAATGAAGATCGGCGCAAGATCGCGCAAACTTCCCAGCATGGTCTGGGCAAAGAATCTGAGCTGGCCGGTCATCCACCAGAGATTACCATCAGCGGTCTGGACACAACCGGTCTGTCATACTGACCAGAGGAACGAGATGGCTTGAGAGATGGTCGAGGCCAACAACAGAACCACCCGGAATTACCGCGTTATCATCATCGGTGCCGGGTTCTCAGGCCTCGGTCTGGCGATGCGTCTGCGGCAGCGCGGCGATGATGATTTCCTGGTGCTGGAAAAGCACGAGGGCGTCGGTGGTACCTGGTGGGTCAATCGTTACCCGGGATGCGCCTGTGATGTCCAGTCCCATCTCTACTCGCTGTCCTTCGCACCGCGCCCCGACTGGAGCCGGGAATTTGCCTCGCGTGAGGAAATACAGTCCTACCTGGCCGATTGTGTCGAGCGTTTCGACCTGAGCTCGCGTATTCGCCTCGGCTGCGGCCTGCGCCAGGCCCGATGGTCGGCCGAGCAGCAGGCCTGGCAGATCGTCGACGAGCATGGACAACACTATCGGGCCCAGGTGCTGATCAGCGCCGTCGGCGGGCTGTCCAGACCGCTGATCCCGAAGCTGCCGGGGCTCGATGACTTCGAGGGCGAGGTGTTTCACTCTCAGCAATGGCCCGATCAGTTGGACCTCGGTGGCCAGCGGGTTGCCGTCATCGGTGGCGGGGCCTCGGCAATACAGTTCGTGCCACAAATCGCGCCTATCGTCGAACAACTGGACTTCTATCAGCGCACGCCCCAATGGGTCCTGCCCAAACCCGACCGACCGATCAGTGCCTGGAAACAGCGTCTGTTTCGGTGGTTACCGCCGCTGCGGCTTCTGCGACGCTTCAGCTATTTTCTCCTGCTTGAATCAAGGCTGCCCGCATTCAACTGGTCAAGTCGACTGACCTGGCTCCACCGCCGCCGGGCCATCGGTCACCTTCGTCATCAGATCCATGATCCAGCCCTGCGAGAACGCCTCTTGCCCGACTACGCCATGGGCTGCAAACGCGTCCTGATGAGCAATGATTTCTATCCGGCGCTCAATCGCGACAATGTCTCGTTCAACGATGGTCCGATCGAGTCCGTTCAGGCCGAGGGCGTGATCGGTTCGGACGGTCGGTTGCGTCCTGCCGGGATCCTGATCCTCGCCACCGGATTCGAGGCCACCCGACCGATTCCAGAGGGTCTGATCCTCGGCCGTGACGGACAGGATCTGGCCCAGGTCTGGACGACCGGCCCGAGTGCCTACAAGGGCAGTGCAGTTCATGGGTTTCCCAATTTCTTCACCCTCCTCGGCCCGAACACCGCACTCGGACACAACTCCGTGCTGCTGATGATTGAGGCCCAGTTCAGTTACGTTCTGGGCGCGCTGCGGGTTCTGCGGGAAGGCAGGAAGTCACTGGAGGTGCGGGCAGACCGGCAACGCGACTGGAACAGCAAGCTGGATCGGACACTGGCCCGCTCGGTCTGGTCGACGGGCGGTTGCGCCAGTTGGTATCTGCACCCGATCAGCGGTCGCAACACCACCCTCTGGCCGGATTTCACTTTTCGTTTTTCCCGTCAGACCTCGCGCTTCGACGCCGATGCTTACAAATGAAACCAACTTTGATGCGGGGCTCCGGACGATCTATGCTCGTGTGTCCTGAATAAGAATACGAGCACTTGGGGGACTCCATGGCAGGACGATGAGCGTCAAGCCTGCAAATATGCCGGTCCAGCCCGGCCCTCTGCTGGAGACGGACTCGCCCCTGTTTTCGAGTCAGGAACATCTTTGGGCCAGATCCTGGTTCGAGCTGCTTCTGCTATCGATGCTGATCGCCCTCGGTGGCGCATTGGGCTGGTGGATTTCAAGCCAGTTCGAGACCGCAACCATCGAACGCAATATCGAACAGTCCACCACACGGGTTCTTGATCGCCTCGACGACATCATTGCCGAAGCACGTCTGGCTTTCGATTCGATCGAGGCCGATGGCCACAGTCACTGCAGCCGAGACCAGCTTCTTGATATGCGAACGCGCCTGTTCGAGGCGCGTTATCTTCGCGACATCGGTGGCATACGGGGGTTCTCGCTCTACTGCAGCACCGCACTCGGCGTACTGGATGAGCCTTATCACAGTTCACCCCCACCGATCCGGCTCCCGGACGGCACCGGGCTTCGCACCGATCGCAGCGTGCTGGCATCACAGCGTCTGAGAACTGTGGTCGTGGAATATGGAAGCTACAACGCCCTGGTCGATTCACGCCAGGTCAGCGATCTGGTGACCGGAATCGAACAGGCCCATATCGAACTGGCAGTCAATGATCCCATTCAGCGGGACTGGCACCATTTTTCGCTGCTGACCCGCCCGGAACGCTTCGAACCCAGTGATCAAGTGTCCGGTCGCGTTCGGTGCAGCGACCTCAGCGGATTGTGTGTCCGTATCCGGCTGGGTGGCCATTCTTCGATCGGCGTGAATGCCCAGCATTGGGTGATGGGCGGCCTCGGAACCGCTCTGGGCGCCAGTCTTTTTCTCATCGGCGCGAACATCCGGCGGCAGCGCAATACCCCGGACCGGGCCCTGGCGCGCGCCATCAGTGCCCATCACATCCGGCCCAGCTATCAGCCCATTGTCCAGCTTCCCGGTGGACACCTGGCCGGCTTCGAGGCGCTTGCTCGCTGGGTCGATGACCAGGGCCGCACCATCCCCACCGAAAGATTCATCGCCCTGGCCGAGCGCAACGGCATGATCGGCAGTATCAGCGAACTGATGATCCAATCGATCGGCCGTGATATCGGTGACTGGCTGGCCAGGCATGAGGATCTGCGCCTGACGATCAATATCTCGCCGCAGGAATTCTGTGATCCGAGACTGCTCGATCAGATCAGAGAACACCTGCTCGATCGAGGGATCAAGCCCTCACAGGTCGTCCTTGAAATCACCGAACGCACGATGATCGAAATCGACGCCGCCCAGGACATCATCGAACGAATCACCGGTATGGGCATGACCATCTACGCCGACGATTTCGGTGTCGGCTACTGCGGCCTGGCCTACCTCAACGAGCTCGACATCCATGGCATCAAGATCAGTCAGCAGCTGACCGCAGCCGTCGCAACCGACAGCCCGAAAGCGAGCCTGGTGCCCCGCGTGATCGAGATGGCGCGCGGCCTGGACCTGGATGTCGTGGTCGAGGGGGTCGAGACCGAGCAGCAGCGCGAGGCGCTCAGGCCGCTCGAGCCGATCATGGCCCAGGGCTGGCTGTTCTCGCGTGAGCTCAGCGCTGCAGATCTCGAGCGCTTCAGCGAAGATCGGCGCCTCAGGCGGCGCGAGGATCTGAAGGGCTCTTGAGTATCTGCCGGAGCTTTCCGGGATCAAGAATCGCCTCAAGCACCGTGATCAGATGACAACCGACAGACAGGCGTCCATCAGATCCTTCTCGCTGGCCAGGATCAGGTTGGCGGCATCAGCCAGCGGAATGTAGCAATCGGCACCGGTGACTCGACGCAGACCGGACGCGCGATATCCGCTCTCGGCCAGTAGCGCCACGACAGCCTCGCCGACACCGCCATCGGGACGGCCCTCGTCGAACACGACCACCGCATTGCATTCGGCAGCCGCCTGCTGGATGGCTTCCCGATCCATCGGCTTGAGCCAGCGCAGATCGACCACGCGGGCGTTGATTTCATAGTCTTCCAGGAGCGCACGTGCAACCCGCAGCGACATCGGCACACCGTTGCCGAAGGTCACGATCAGCAGATCAGTAGCCTCCGGGTGATAGATCCGGGCCTGCCAGGGCTCCAGCGCCTGACCCTCTTCCGGATAAGGAAAGGTCCACAGGCCATCGTCGCGCTCGTGGAGGTCCTTGCTCATGTAGAGCGCAATCGGCTCGAGAAAGGCACAAACCCGCCCGTCGACCCGGGCCAGCGCCGCCATGGTTCGCAGCATATTGACCGCGTCGTCACCGCGCGACGGACAGCCGATCACCAGACCAGGGATGTCGCGCAGTGCCGTGATCGAGTTGTCGTTGTGGAAATGGCCGCCGAACCCGCGCTGATACCCCAGACTGGCGATTCGCATGACCATCGGATTGCTGAACTGACCGTTCGAGAAGAACTGCAGCGAGCAGGCCTCGCCGCGAATCTGGTCGCAGGCATTATGGAAATAGGCCAGGTACTGGATTTCCGGAATCGGCAGATAGCCCATGGTTCCGAAGCCCTGCGCCAATCCGAGAATGGTGGTCTCATCGAGCAGGGTATTGAATACGCGGCGGCGGCCGAACCGTTCCCAGAGACCGCGGGTAACGGTGTAGACACCACCCTTTCTGGCCACATCCTCACCGAAGACCAGCGCCTGCGGATACTTCAGCAGGAGATCCTGCAGGCCGCGATTGATCTGCACTGCAAGATGGCGCGGGGCTTGCCGTTCGGGAAGGGAGTCCTCGCTACCGAAGGCGGCAACGCGAGCCTCCGGCGCGGCGAGTGACCGGGCCTCTCCGGCAACCAGATCTCGTGATAGCGGTGCTAGAGGTGCCATCACGTCGCCACGAAGGGTAAGTCGATCCTGGCGGTCGGCTCGATCGGCCTCCTCGAGACAGAGCGATCTCAACTGCTCGTAGCGAGACCGAATCTTCTCCGGGCTCATCAGCCCGCGGGCAACGATGCGCTCGCTGGTGCGCAGCAGAGGATCCATCGCCTCGGAGGACTCCAGCTCGCTGAGCGCGCGATAGTCGACCTCGAAGTCCGTCCCGGCATGCCCCATGAGACGGGTCGTTCGCAGATGCAGAAAGACCGGCCGGCGGCCCTGTCGGCAGCGCCTGATCGCCGTGGCCACCGCGCCATGGGCGGCGGTGAGATCAAGCCCGTCGGCGAAGTGATACTCGATACCGTGGCGCGAGGCGATACTGCGCCTGACCCAATCGGTGGGCGTCGGTACCGAAATCCCGATACCGTTATCTTCGCAGACCATCAGTATGGGCAAGGGCAGGTTCTGGTGCCGGGTCCAGGCGCAGCTGTTGATCGCGGTCTGGGCAGTTGCGTGGTTCAGGCTGGCATCGCCGAAAGAGCAGACTACGATACTGTCATCCGGCACCGGCAATTCGTGCGCCTCGGACGATCCTCGCGCGATCGCCAACGCCATTCCGACGGCCTTGGGCAGATGTGAGGCGATGGTCGATGTCTGCGGCAGTACCCAGAGCGGGCGACTGCCCCAGACCTTGTGGCGACCGCCGGATGCAGGGTCGGAGGCGGCTGCGGCGAATGACAGGCAGGTATCCCGAACGAAGTCAGCGCCCTCGAGCTTGCGGTAGCGCTCTGCCATGAAGGCGCCGGAGCGATAGTGCAGCAGGGCAGGATCGGTGCGGCGAGTCAGCCTGCCGAGCAGCGCATTGCCCTCGTGCCCGGACGATCCAATGGTGTAGAACACCTTGTTCTCCAGCCGCTTGACCCGGGCCATGAGATCGAGCTGACGCGACACCATCTGACTGTCGAACAGCTCGAGCAGGTCGGCATCCGGTATCGCCCCGCCGCGATCGACGTCGATGCGCCCGGCTGCCAGCGCAGAAAGATGATGGATGAACGCCTGATCGACCGCTTCCGCGCGGTTGATCTGACGGGCTCCCGATGGCTGACTCATGACCAGACTCCCAATGACCGGTCTGTCCGCGTGGTCGACAGATCGACTGCTAGAACGCGTTATGTCCGGTCAGCTCGCGGCCGACCACAAGCTGATGTACCGTCTCGGTGCCCTCGTAGGTAATCACCGATTCCAGATTCAATGCATGGCGAATCGCGACATACTCCAGCGTGATGCCGGACCCGCCAAGCAGATCGCGACAATCGCGGGCTATATCCAGCGCCATGCGGACATTGTTCCACTTGGCCATGGAAATCTGGGTCGGATGAACCCGGCCCTCGTCCTTGAGACGGCCAAGGCGAAGACTCATCAGCTGAGCCTGGGTGATACGGCGTGCGTGATCGGCCAGGCGAATCTGAACGGCCTGGTTGGCAGAGAGCGGACGTTTGAACAGCTCCCGGTCGCCGGTATAGTCCAGAGCTTCGGTCAAGCAGGCAACGGCTGACCCGATCGGCCCCCAGGTAATGCCGTAACGGGCCTGGCTCAGGCACGACAGCGGACCCTTGAGTCCTTTCACATTGGGCAGGCGGTTGCCGTCCGGAACGCGAACGTTATCGAAATAGAGCTCAGATGTGATCGATGCGCGAAGCGACATCTTGGCCTTGATGTCGCGCGCCTCGAAACCGTCGAAATCCTTTTCGACGATAAAGCCCTGAATGCCCTCGTCGGTGCGCGCCCAGACGATCGCGATATCGGCAATCGAGCCGTTCGTGATCCACATCTTGGCACCGTTGAGGATCCAGTCATCGCCGTCGCGACGGGCATGGGTCTTCATGTTGGCAGGGTCGGAACCGCCGTGCGGCTCGGTCAGCCCGAAGCAGCCGATCACCTTGCCGGCGGCCATGTCCGGCAACCAGCGATCCTTCTGCTCGTCCGAACCGAAGGCATGGATCGGATACATGCACAGCGACGACTGTACGGAGACAAAGCTTCGAAGCCCCGAATCGCCGCGCTCGAGCTCCTGGCAGATCAGGCCGTAGCTGACCCCGTTGAGCCCGGCGCAGCCATAGCCCTCGAGCGACGACCCGAGCAGACCCAGATCGGCGATCTCTGGTATCAATTCAGCTGGAAAGCGACCCTCGTCGAAACAGTGCGCCATCAGCGGAAGCGCCTTTTCGTCAACGAAACGAGCGACGCTGTCACGAATCATGCGCTCTTCATCACTGAGCAGTGAATCGATGTCGAACAGATCTAGCGGGTTGAGGGAGGCCATTGCGTTCCGAGGGGTAGAAAGTATCTGGGTATTTTAGTGGATCGGCGTCCAGTACGCATCAAAACCCGATCACTAATTTGAACCGGTTTCTTCCAACCGGACTGACCTGGGGGCTATAATACGGGGCTGTTTGTATCTCCCTATCGGTCGTGGATTTCATGCTGAATCGTTTGCTTGCCGCACTGGCATTGACTCTTGCTCTTGCCACATCGGCGCTGGCCCAGTCGGGCGACCCTGAACGCGGTCGGGTGATTGCGTTCACCTGCTCGGGCTGTCACGGCATTCCGTTCTACAAGAACGTCTACCCCTCCTACTCGGTGCCGCGAATCGCGGGTCAGAACGAGGGCTACATCATTTCCTCTCTCAAGGCCTATCGCTCGGGCGCAAGGAAACACGCCACGATGCAGGCTCAGGCCAATACGCTTTCAGATCAGGACATCGCCGATATCGCCGCTTATTTCGTCAGCCTGGCGGAGGAATCAGAATGAAGTATCCAGTTCTTTACGCTGCTGCAGCTGCCAGTCTGATGCTCCTGGCAGGATCGGCCCAGGCTTCAGGCAATGCGAGTCGGGGCCAGGAGCTGTCTTCCCAGGTCTGCGCGAGCTGCCATGGCGTCGACGGCAAGATGGCGCTGGCCGATGATTATCCAATCCTTGCCGGACAGCATCGGGATTACTTGGTCGTTGCACTCCAGGCCTATCGTTCAGGCGACCGCGACCATGCCGTCATGAGTTCCTTCGCTCAGAATCTCAGCGATCAGGATATCGACGATCTGGCCGCCTGGTTTTCCCGGCAGGACGGTCTGGGCGAGTTGACTTTCGACTGATCGTCGCAGGACCCTCCGGAGCACTTCAGCCGGCGCATCGGACGCTGAATTGGAACGCCGACCAGACCTTGCAGTGGAGTCGACTCTGAGCCCGGGTCAGTAGTAGGGGTTCTCGCCGCTGGCGTGATCAGTGGCATCGAGAACACGCCTGACTTCGGGGATTTCCTGTTTCATGGTGGTCTCGATACCCTGCTTCAGCGTGACATCGACCATCCCGCAGCCATGACAGCCGCCGCCGAACTGGAGGACCACATCCCCCTCTTCGGTCGTATCGACCAGTCCGACCGAGCCACCATGTGAGGCCACCATAGGGTTGATCCTGGCTTCTAGTACCCATTCAACACGCTCGCGCAGGGGCGCATCGTCGGCCGGGCGATGGCCCTTCAGCCCGGGCGCCCGAATCGACAGCTCGCCGCCCATCGCGTTCGTTTCAAAATCGATCATGGCCCCGTCCAGCGAGGCGGCACTGGCCTGATCCACAAACAGCGCGAAGTGCTGGCAGTCCATCTTTTCATCGTCACTCTGGTGCTGGCCCGGCGCGCAGAAGGTCAATTCCACATCGGCCGAGGGGGTACCGGGATTGATGGTTCTGAGACGCAGATTGGTGCCATCAGGCTGCTGGCCAAGCAGATTGGCAAAATAGTCGCGGGCGGCGGGCGTGATGGTAATCATGATGGGATGGTCCGTAGGCTTAAAGGATTAGATGCGATCGCCAGTCGGGCCTTTCAAGCGTTCGAGCAGCCAGGGTAGCGACTGATCGAAGCGCCAATCGATCCCCGAATGCGTGCCATCGAATTCCTCGAAGCGATGATCCACATCGAAATGCTCGAGTCGATCGGCCAGAGCTCGCGTGCCGTACTGAATGAAATATTGATCGCGGGACCCGACATCGATCCACAGCGCCTCCAGCCTGTCGAGCTGAGGATGGTCTTTCGCAACTCGCACGAGAGGATCGAACGCCAGCCAGCGCTCCCAGACGCCCTGGTCCAGGCTGCAGGTGCGAAGATCGAACGGCAGTTCGAGACCGAGTGGCAGATCAGCCCTCGGCGAATAGCTGGCAGCAAGGCAGAGTGTCATCAGCGCGTGGAAATCCCCGCCAGCGGGCCGCTTGGCGCGCCAGAAGGATTTGACGAAGGCCTCGAGATCACCTTGAAAACGACCGAGAACACCGGCTGTAGGCGCGAAGTCCCGCAGATAGACCCGATCGAAACCGCAATCACCGGCATGGCTGGCTACAGCGGAAAAATGTCCGGGATGCTCCATTGCCAGATGCAGAGCGCCGAATCCGCCGGAAGACTTGCCGAAAACTCCGCGCGCCGCGGCTTCGGGAATGGTCCGAAAATCCTGATCGACGGCAGGCAGCAGCTCGTCGATCAGATAATCGGCATAACGGCCGATCGCAGGACTGTTGACGTACTGATTACCGCCCAGGCTGGTGTAGCAGTCCGGAAAAACGACGATAACCGGAGGCATCCGGCCGGTTCCGATCAGTCGATCGAGTCGAGCCGGCAGACTTTCGCCCTGATTCCGCCAGGCGACCTGCGCCGGCCCGGCACTGGTATAGGCTGCCAGGCACCAGAGGACGGGGTATCTCCGCTCCGGCGAATGTTCATAGTCTGAAGGCAGGTATACCGGGTGCGACCTCGCCACCGGATCAGCCAGTGCATTGCCGGCCAGAACCCGTGACTCATGCTGCATCCAGACCAGCCGGCCGGGGCGTTCGCTCGTTGACGGCCGCAATGACATCAGGTGATCACGTGACTCATCCGGCCAGCGGGATGACCTTGTTGGTCTTTGGCGGCACACGCCCAAGCTCGGGGACAAGCTCGAGCAGTGTGGCGCGCAGGCCCTGGCTGTCGTACTGACGCACCGCCTGCTCCGCCTGCTGGATACGATCGATCATCCAGTTCAGATCGACATCAGGACAGCGCGTGAGGAAAATCTTCTCATGTGCCGTCTTGGCATAGGACTCATGGGCGTGGAACAGTTCCTCGAACAACTTCTCGCCCGGCCGCAGGCCCGTGTAGATGATCTCGACATCCCGGCCCGGCTCCTTGCCGGCCAGTCGAATGAGCTGTTCGGCAAGATAGCTGATCCGGACCGGCTCGCCCATGTCGAGGACGAAGACCTCACCACCCTCTCCGAGTACGCCGGCCTGAAGGATGAGCTGACCGGCCTCGGCGATGGTCATGAAATAGCGGGTGATTTCAGGGTGGGTAACCGTCACCGGCCCGCCGCGCCGGATCTGTTCATTGAACAACGGCACGACCGAGCCGGTCGAGTTGAGCACATTGCCGAAGCGCACGGTAATGAAGCGTGTCTCCGAGACACGGTTGAGGTGCTGACAATAGAGTTCGGCAACGCGTTTTGTGGCTCCCATCACGTTGGTCGGGTTGACCGCCTTGTCGGTAGAAATCAGAACAAAGGTCTCGACACCGAACTGACTGGAGGCATCCGCCACGCGTCGCGTGCCGATGACGTTGTTGCGGAAGGCCTCTCGGACCTGATTCTGCAACATCGGAAGATGCTTGTAGGCAGCTGCATGAAAGACGACCTGGGGGCGTGAGCGCTCCATCACGCGGGTGATGGTGGCCGAATCGCAGATGTCACCCAGGATAGTCTCAACGGCCAGGTCGCGGAACTCGCTTCGGAGCTGATGATCGACGCGATACAGGTTGTATTCGCTGTTGTCCAGGACCATCAGACCGGCCGGATTCAGGCGGGCAATCTGGCGACACAGCTCGGCGCCGATCGACCCGCCGCCGCCGGTGACCAGAACGCGTTTGCCGGCCAGGCCCGAGCGGATCAGGTTCCAGTCGAGGGAGACAGGATCGCGCCCCAGCAAGTCATCAATGGCCACCGGTTTGAGGTCATCGAACTTGGTGAAGCTGCTGCCCAGCTCCTTGAGCGTTGGCAGGGTCTTGAACTCGACCTCTGCACGTTCGCAGATCTCGACAACCCGTTGCATCTGCGCGTTGGTTGCCGAAGGGATGGCGATCACGACCATGTCGATCGCGGCCTCGCGAACGACTCTCGGCAATCGATCGATCTCTCCGAGAACCGGCGCGCCGTCGATCTCGGTCTTGCGCAGACGGCGATTGTCATCGAGGAAGCCGACCACATCGAATCCACCGCGACGACGAAGCTCGGGCAACAGGAGACGACCGGAACGGCCTGCGCCCAGAATGAGCGTGCGCTGGGTGACCCGGCGTCGATGGACTTCGAGCCGCATGTCCTTGAATACGCGATAGGTCAGACGCGGCACGCCGAGCAACAGCAACAGCAGCAGGGGAAAGGTCCAGACCATGACGACGATCAGCTCGACCGGCGAGTCGAGCAGCAGCAGCACTGCCGCCCCGGCCACCGCACCAAGGAGAGCCGCCCGCAGAAGATTGGCAAGATCAGGCAGGCTGGCAAATCGCCATACGCCCCGATAGAGGCCGGCGCGCCACTGGAGGAAACCCTGAATGAGCAGAACCAGATTGACTTCGATGGCCAGCTGCTGCCAGCCGATCGCCGATTCTCCGAGCAGCCATAGCGTTCCGAGACGGGCCGCGCACCAGGCAATCACGATCATCAGCAGATCGTGGAGCACGACCAGAACGCGAAGATTAAAAATCGCAGGTCGGCGTCCAATTCGCTTGGTTACGCGATTGGTCATGCGATTGTTATTCTCCGTTGTATACCGACTGTATCCGCATCCAGCCGATGAGCAGCACCACGACGACGCCCAGACTCAGGGCCAGGTCGATCGGCCGATGCACCGCGGCCAGCGCGAAGACGGGCAGCACGAGTCCCAGGTTCAACCCGGCATAGACCACCAGCACCTTCGCGTGTGACCAACCAGAATCGACAAGACGCTGGTAGGCATGCGAACGATGCGGAGTATACCACCGCTCTCCCCGCCATAGCCGGGCGAGCAGCGTGGCTGTTGCATCGATCACGAAGACACTGCTGATCAACACGCACAGGGCCAGGCTGGCCGACTGGGTCTGCAGCGCGCGGAGGGCAAGCCAGGCGATCACTCCACCGATCAGAAGGGAGCCGCTGTCACCAAGAAAGATCCGGGCTCTGGGTCGGTTCCAGATCAGAAAACCGCATCCCACCGCAACCAGCAGGCTGGCCACCATGAACTCCAGTTCGTATCCATTGCTGGAAAAAATGGCCGCATAGGCGAGACCGGAAACAATGGCCTGCTGAGTGGCCAGTCCGTCCGACCCATCCATGAAATTGTGCAGATTGATCAGCCACAGAATGGCGATCAGGGCCAGGCCGGAAAGAACCCAGGCCTGCGACCAGTACCAGTCAGCACCCAGATGGATGATTCCCACCCCATCCCAGGCCAGCAGCATGCCGCAGGCGATCGCGAGCTGAGCCAGGATGCGGGCAGCAACATCGAGCCCGTGCATATCATCGATCGCGCCAAGGGCACTCAGGGCGACGATCATCAGCAGACAGGCGATCCAACGGCTGCCCTCAACGGCATCCCAGGGGGCGATCACGAGCAATCCCGCGATCAGACCGGCAGCAAGCATGAGCCCGCCGCCGCGCGGAACCTCCCCTTGGTGAATCCGGCGTTCATCGGGACGATCGACCTGCCCCCGACCACGGAGCCAGTGCGCAAACAGCGGGGTGCAGAGCGCCGGGATCAGCAGGCCGATGGTCCAGGCAAGCAACATCGGCTCGAACCCGCTCACTCGCCCAGAATTCCCCGAATGGCACGGGTCGTGTTCCAGCGTCTGCAGCTCGGACAGAGCCAGTGATAGGCCGAACCGCTGAAACCGCACTGCACGCAGCGGTAGGCTGGTTGATTCTGCAGGAGCCGATCGAGCAGATCCTCGATCAGCGCGGGATCCATCTGATCCAGACGAACACCCTGCTCCATCAGCGTTCTCATCAGGAACTGCAGGCCCCGGACCGTGGGCCGCTGTGCCATGCGATCGAGCACAAGCTGCGCTGCCCCCTGCGGATCCTCACGGCTGCGCAGGCGGGCCAATGCCAACAGCGGCGTGGTCAGGGGGCTGCGCTGGACCAGCTCGGCCAGCCAGGCTGCCAGCCGGTCCATGTCATCGAGACGCTGGTGAGCGCTATCGATCCGACCAAGGACCTGGACCAGGCACTCAGGGTCCAGATCGCAGGCTGCGCGGTAGTGCTCAGCAGCCCGCTCCCAGTCCTCGTCCTGCCAGGCCAGATCCCCCTCGAGAATTCGCGCCCGGGGATTTCTGGAATCGTAGCGCCGAGCCTGGCGGAGCGCCTGTCTGGCGCTATCCATCCGCTCTTCTTCGATGGCTTCACGAGCAAGCTCGCAATGAAACTGCGCGATCAGCGAATTGCGCTCCGAGCCCTCTCTGGGCAGGGTGCGAGCCATTGCGATGGCCTTCTCCCAGTCCTTTTCCTGCTGGTAGATCGACAACAGCTGTCGAGTTGGAACAGAGCTGGTCGCATCCTGCTCGATCAATTCGCAGAACAGCCGTTCCGCACGATCGAGAAGCCCTGCCTGCATGTAGTCTTCGCCCAGCTCGAACAGGGCCAGCGCCCGCTGCTCCTCATTCAGATTGGGCCGCGTCATGATGTGCTTGTGAAATCGAATCGCCTTGTCCATCTCGCCCCGGCGGCGGAAAAGGCTGCCCAGGGCCAGATGCGTCTCGACCGTATCCTGATTGACTTCAGCAATCTGCAGGAACAGCTCAATCGCCTTGTCCGGCTGCTCGTTCAGCAGATAGTTCAGGCCCTTGAAGTAACTGGAAGATAGCGAGGAGTCTCGCGTCCCGCTGCGCTGATGCTGGCATCTTGCAAGCCACCAGCCACTGACCGCCGCCAGAGGAAGCAGCAGAAACAGCAGGTAGGCTTCAAGCATTGTGCCTGGGCACTTCCCTTTTTGCGGCCGACTCCGTTCTACTCCGGCTCAGTCGATTCGGGAGTTGGAAGAAAATCAGGTACAGGAGAAGACCACAAATCAGTCCCAGGGCAAAAGTCGCCATGAGCAGGCTGCCCAGCGGCAGCTCGAATGACCAGCCAGGAAGAACCACCGCCACACTGTCCGGATTCATGACACCGATGGACAGGCCGGCTACTGCAGCAATCAGGCAGACAATCAGAACAGCCCAGCGAAACATCCTGGCTCCTTCGGTCGACTCACATGCGTTTGACTGGTTACTCTACGACGGCAGCGTCGGCGTTGTCCACGCCAGGCATCCGATCAACCAGAGGTCTGAGCACTGCCGTAGCAAGACAGTGGTTCCAGGGCGCTCTCAGCCCTGGCCCCATCAAGGACAGGCCTGGTGCTACTTTTTTATTCGCTCATTGACGCGCTCACGGAGCGCCTTGCCGGGCTTGAAGTGGGGAACATATTTGCCGGGCAGAGCCACTGGCTCGCCCGTCTTTGGATTACGCCCCATTCGAGGCGGCCTGAAGTGCAATGAAAAACTGCCGAAACCTCGAATTTCGATCCGCTCGCCATCAGCAAGCGCACGGCTGAGCTGATCCAGGATACTGCGAACAGCCAGCTCGACATCAGCCTGGCTCAAATGAGTCTGCTCCCCTGACAGGCGCTCGATCAATTCGGATTTAGTCATTGCAAACAGATCCCCTCATCTTGATCTGTCGTTTCCGTTGCACGAAACTTCGCAGCAAGTCTGGTGACCGAACGATCGGCCACCAGACAGGCACGAAAGACCGGAAACTCAGTCCTTGGTTTCGAGCTGCTCTTTGAGCAGATCGCCCAGAGACGTTCCCGTCCCACCGGATTTGGACTGATACTGATCAAGCGCATCGGCCAGCTCAGCTTCGTCCTTGGCCCGCACCGACAGCGTCAGATTGCGAGTCTTGCGATCAAGCGCAATGAACTTCGCTTCGATCTCATCGCCGACCGACACCACCTTGGTTGCATCCTCGACCCGATCCTTGGCCAGATCATTGGCCTTGATGTAACCGTCGACGCCGTCAGCCAGCTCGATGACCGCACCGCGTGCGTCCACTTCCTTGACCTTGCCGTTGACGATCGAACCACGCGGATGCTCGGCCATGTAAGTAGCGAACGGATCCTGCTCCATCTGCTTGATACCCAGCGAGATGCGCTCACGCTCCGGATCAACGGCCAGAACCACGGCTTCCAGATCCTCGCCCTTGCGGAAGTTGCGAATCGCCTCTTCACCCGGGGTCATCCAGGAGATGTCCGATAGATGAACCAGGCCATCGATACCGCCGTCCAGGCCGATGAAGATGCCGAAGTCGGTGATCGACTTGATCCCTCCCGACACCTTGTCGCCCTTGTTATGGGTGGCCGCGAAGGCTTCCCAGGGGTTCGGGGCACACTGCTTCATGCCGAGAGAGATCCGGCGGCGTTCTTCGTCGACATCCAGGACCATGACTTCGACTTCCTGACCGACATGCACGACTTTGGCCGGATTGACGTTCTTGTTGGTCCAGTCCATTTCCGAGACGTGAACCAGCCCTTCGACGCCATCCTCGATTTCGACGAAGCAGCCGTAGTCGGTGATGTTGGTGACCTTGCCGAACAGGCGGGTGGTCGGCGGGTAGCGGCGATCGATATTGTCCCAGGGATCATCGCCCAGCTGCTTCAGACCCAACGAGACGCGCATGCGCTCACGGTCGAAGCGCAGGACGCGCACTTCCAGCTCATCGCCGACTTCGACGACTTCAGAGGGATGACGAACACGCTTCCACGCCATATCGGTGATATGGAGCAGGCCGTCGATGCCGCCCAGATCCAGGAAAGCGCCGTAATCGGTGAGGTTCTTGACCACACCCTTGATGACGGCACCCTCGGTCAGGCGTTCGATCAGATCATCGCGCTCGGCGGCATATTCATGCTCGACCACGGCGCGACGGCTCACCACCAGGTTGTTGCGGCGGCGGTCCAGCTTGATGATCTTGAATTCCAGGTCCTTGCCTTCGAGGTAGGCCGGGTCGCGCACGGGGCGGACATCGACCAGTGATCCCGGCAGGAAGGCGCGGATGCCGTCGATATTGACGGTGAAGCCGCCCTTGACCTTGCCTGAAATCTGTCCGATGACATTGTCTTCGGCTTCGAAGGTCTTTTCCAGAGCCGTCCAGACGCGTGAGCGCTTGGCTTTTTCACGCGACAGCCGGGTCTCACCGAAACCGTCTTCGACGGCATCAAGCGACACCTCGACTTCATCGCCCACGGCGACTTCGAGTTCGCCATCAGGCTTTTCGAACTGGTGAATCGGGACGATGCCTTCGGACTTGAGACCGGCGTTGATGACGACGGCGTCGTCGCGGATCTCGACCACGCGGCCCATCACGATGGCGCCGGGGCGAAGGTCTTTTTCGGTCAGGCTCTGTTCAAATAATTCAGCAAATGATTCGGTCATTAGGTTGTAGTAGTTCCCACCCGCTGAAGCCCCTAGGCTTGTTCATGCCCAGGCAACAGCCAGGTTCTTCCGTGCCGCCCCGGACCACCCGAAGCTTGACTGGCACTCGTTGACAAAAATGGCCGGACCGTCCACGGACAGAGCCGACCAACCCATCGGCTCGCCACAAAGGGCAAGCCGTTCTTTTTTCAGCGATCTTTCAGTGCCGATCGGGCAATCTGCAGGATCCGATCGACAACGTCATCAAGGGACAACTCGGTCGAATCGACCAGCACCGCATCGGACGCTGGCACGGTCGGGGCCACAGCCCGTTCACGATCCCGCCGATCGCGCTCTTCGAGGTCGCGAAAAAGACGCGAGAATGTAACACTTTCTCCTTTGTCTTTCAACTGTTTATATCGGCGCTGAGCCCGTTCACTGACGCTGGCGTCAAGAAAGATCTTGACCGTTGCGTCCGGAAACACGATCGTGCCCATGTCGCGACCATCGGCGACCAGGCCCGGTCGACGCCGATACGAACGCTGCAGCGCCAGCAGGGCCGCCCGAACATCGGGCTGAACCGCAATCCTCGAACTCATGACGCTGACCGACTCACGCCGCAGCTTCTCGTCGACCGGCACGCCGTCCAGATGCACCGAAATGCCGTGATCGTCTGCCACGAACTCGAGGTCCAGGTCGGAGCACAAGCGCAGCAGACCCGGAATATCGTCCGCCTCGATCCCCCGATCGAGCGCAGCCGTGGCGACGCTGCGATACACCGCCCCAGAATCGAGCATGTGGAAACCCAGGGCGGCGGCGCATCGGGAAGAGACCGCACCCTTGCCCGCCCCCGACGGGCCATCGATGGTGATCACCGGCACCTCGTCCTCACCCACCAGGTCTGCTCGGACTTCAGACATTCAGGTCACCCAGGCTGCGTCCGCGCCCAGATCATTCAAGTCATCGACGAATCCGGGATAGCTTGTTGCGATCCATTCGGCCTGTTCGATGATGACCTCGTCGCGGGCGATCAGGCCCAGCACCGCAGCACTCATCGCGATGCGATGATCACCATGACTGTCGACCGTCCCGCCCTGAATGACTCCGCCGTCGATCACCGCGCCGTCGGGGGTTTCGGCCACGGAAATACCGAGGGATCGAAGGGCTGCGCACATCACCGCAATGCGATCCGACTCCTTGACTCTGAGCTCCTGAGCGCCCTGGATGACGGTCTGGCCCTGCGCTGCGGCGGCTAGCGCCATGATGATCGGGAACTCGTCGATGGCCAGCGGGACCCAACCTGCCGGAATGGCGATCCCCTGCAAGGGACTGTGGCGGGCCAGGAGTGTGCCGACCGGTTCCAGACCGACGGAGGCATCGAGTTGGAGTTCCAATCGCGCCCCGAGGGCCTCGACAACGCGCAGAAAACCATCACGGGTGGGATTGAGGCCGACGTTCTCCATTTCGATTTCCGAGCCCGGCACCAGAAAAGCCGCAGCAAGCAGAAAAGCAGCTGAGCTCAGGTCGCCGGGCACATGAATCGACGTGCCGGTGAGCTTCGAGCCACCGCGCACGCCCACGCCCGGCGTGCCGTCGAGCACGGGAACCCCGAAGGCCGGCAACAGGCGCTCGGTGTGGTCCCGACTGGGCCCGGGTTCGATCACGACCGTATCACCCGCAGCGGACAAGCCTGCCAGCAACAGGGCTGATTTGACCTGGGCGCTGGCCACGGGCATCGAATATCGAATGGCCTTGAGTGCCTGCGGTCGAATCCTCAGCGGTGCCCGCTGCTGGTCTGATTCGATCTGCGCACCCATGACGGTCAGCGGATCGATGATTCGCCCCATCGGCCGGGACGACAGGGAGGCATCACCGACGAGGGTGATTTCACTGCCCTGCATATCCGCCCGGCCGGCCAACATGCCGCAGAGCAGCCGCATTCCGGTGCCCGAGTTGCCCAGGTCCAGGGGCTGTACCGGCGGTGCCAGATGGCCGCCGCGAATGGTAATTTCATTGCCGGCTTCTTCGACCTCAGCGCCCAGCAAAGCCATGGCCTTGAGCGTTGCGCGGGTATCCTGCGCCTCGAGAAACCCGCCGATCCGGGTCGGGCCTTCAGCCAGCCCGCCGAGAATTGCGACCCGGTGCGATACCGACTTGTCTCCCGGCGGACGGCAGCGACCACGCAGCGGTGCCGCCGCAGGCCGGATTCTCAGTCGCCGCCCCATTCAGTTCATCACCCGGCGCAACGCATCGATGACCCGCATATTCTGCTCGCGGGTGCCGATCGTGATGCGCAGATGCCGGTCCAGACCGTAATTGCCGACCGGCCGAACAATCACCCCCTCACGCAGCAGCCGCTCATTGAGTTCCTTCGCATCCTGATCGAACCCTGCCAGAATGAAGTTGGCCGCCGATGGAACGATGGATGCACCCAGTTCGGTCAGGCCCTGGCCAAGCTGGGTCATTCCCTCGGCATTGACCCGGCGCGAGCGCTCGATGAACTCGGTATCGCCAAGCGCGGCTCGAGCTGCACTGAGACCCAGGGAGTTGACGTTGAAAGCCGGCCGAACACGGTTGAGCAGGTCCGCGATGCCGGGGTTGGAGAGAGCATATCCGACGCGCAGAGCTGCGAGACCGTAGGCCTTGGAAAAGGTGCGGGTCACGACCAGGTTGGGGAACTCCTCCAGCCAGGTCGAGGCATCGCCAAGCGCATCGGAGCCGGCATATTCGGTATAGGCCTCGTCGATCACGCAAATCACATGGGGCGGCAGTGAACCAATGAAATCCTTGAGTCGGTCCTGGGTCAGCCAGGTGCCCGTGGGATTGTTCGGATTGGCAATGAAGACCAGGCGCGTCTTCGGGCCGACGTGCTGGTAGAGCGAGCGCAGATCGTGGCCGAAGGCCATCGGGTGGTCGGCAGGCAGGGCTGGCGCGATCCGCGCTTCGGCCCCGACCATCTGAGTGGCGATCG
The DNA here is from genome assembly GCA_964439915.1 of uncultured Wenzhouxiangella sp. GTDB lineage: Bacteria > Pseudomonadota > Gammaproteobacteria > Xanthomonadales > Wenzhouxiangellaceae > Wenzhouxiangella. The sequence continues at coordinate 46,763 of CAYTQT010000001.1, forward strand.
GATAGACGGCGAAGGCGTACTGGGAGAACACCGACTCCAGGCCAGTCTGCAGAAAGACCTGGGCCAGGAAAACGAGCACATCGTTCGATCCATTGCCCAGGGTGATGCAGTCGGCCTCGACCCCATGTTTGGCGCTGATGGCCTTCTTCAATTCGAAGCCATTGGCGTCCGGATACAGCCACAGATCGTCCAGTTCGCCCTTGATGGCCTCGATGGCCAGAGGACTTGCCCCGAGGGGGTTCTCGTTCGAGGCCAGTTTGATCGAATCGCTGACGCCGTACTCGCGCTCGAGCTCGGAGGTCGGCTTACCCGGAGTGTACGGCCTGAGTTCCCGCACGCCGGGGACAGCGAGATCCTCGAAATTCATGGTCTTCATGGCACTCAACTATCCTTGCTTGATTAATTCGTCAGCGTCTGAATCACCCGATTCGCCGACGGGCTCCCGGCCGAGCACGGCCCGCGGGTAGGATCCGAGGATCTTGACCAGGCGGGCGGATGCATTCAGGTCCGACAGGGCCGAGACCAGACCGGGTTCATCGACGTGCCCATCGACGTCGATAAAGAACACATAGTCCCAGCGTCCCTGGCGGGACGGCCGTGATTCGATCCGATTCATGTTGACCCCATGGCGCGCCAGTGGCTCGAGCAGACCGAACAGGGCACCCGGATCGTCGTGCCCGGCCACCATCAGCGTCGTCTTGTCCTCGCCGGAGGCCGGCAACAGCGACTGTCCGAGCACGAGGAATCTGGTCGTGTTGTCGACGTGATCCTCGATATTGCCGAACAGCACCGGCAGACCATAGACCTCGGCGGCATGGCGGCCGGCGATGGCCGCTGAATCCGGCGCACTCCGCACCCTTCGAGCCGCCTCCGCGTTGCTGGAGACCGCAATCAGCTCGGCGTGATCCAAGTGTGCTGCCAGCCAGTGCTTGCACTGGGCCAGCGACTGCTGGTGGGCGTAGACACGCTCGATATCGTTCAGGTTGCGGGCCTGGGTCAGCAGGTGCTGGTGGATCCTGAGTTCGACCTCTGCGGCAATCTTCAGATCGGAATGCATGAACATGTCCAGGGTGTGGCTGACCACGCCCTGGGTCGAATTCTCGACCGGCACGACGCCGAAATCGGCCTCGCCCCCCTGAACACTCAGGAACACATCCTCGATGCTGGGCTGGGCAATCGCATTGACCGAGTGGCCGAACTGCCGATAGACCGCCTGCTGGGTAAAGGTCCCCTCGGGTCCGAGATAGGCGATGCGCATCGGCTCCTGCTGGGCCAGGCAGGCCGACATGATTTCCCTGAACAAACGGAGCATGACCGAATCACTCAGCGGCCCGGCATTGCGCTCGATGACACGACGCAGGACCTGTGCCTCTCGATCGGGTCGGTAATAGGCCGAGCCCGAGCCCAGATCACCCTTGGCCTCGCGCACCCCGGTGGCAAGCGTGGCCCGCTCGGAAATCAGCTTCTGGATCTGCTGGTCGAGTTGATCGATTCGCCGACGGATATCAGCCAGCTTGCCGTCAGCCGTATCGGCGTTCGTAGTCTCCGAGGAAGTCAATCAGAATCTCCACCGCTGCGTCGTCAAGCGCATTGTACAGGCTGGCGCGCAGACCGCCGAGCGCGCGGTGGCCTTTCAGCCCCAGCAAGCCCTCCTCCTCCGCTTTCGCCACCACATCGCCGGAGCGCTGTGTATCGACCGGGAAAAAGGGCACGTTCATGACCGAACGGGCATGCCCGGCGACGGGGTTGGACCAGTATGCGCTGTCATCGATAAAGTCATACAGGAGATGCGCGCGCTGCCGATTACGCTGTTCGAAGAAGGCCAGGCCGCCGCGAGACTCGATCCAGCGACAGGTCTCCAGGGCGGCAAACCAGGCCAGTGTGGTCGGCGTATTCAGCATGGAATCGGCCGCGATCCACTTTCGATAGTCGAGATAGGCCGGCAGGCCATCAGGAATGCGATCGAGCAGATCCTGCCGAATGACCACCACGGTCAATCCCGGGATACCCAGATTCTTCTGTGCCCCGGCATAGGCAAAGGCCAGTTCCCGGTAGGGATAGGGGCGGGACAGAAACTCGGAGGACAGGTCGGCGGCCAGCGGCACCGCGACGGCCGGTGGCTGCTCGAACTGGACGCCGTGTATGGTCTCGTTGCCAGTGTAGTGCAGATAGGCACAGCGGCCTGGAAGATGCCCCATTTCGGGAAGATCGGTAAAGCCTGAGTCCATGCTGCTGCCCACTTCTTCGGCAGGCCCGACCCGACGTGCCTCGGCCAGGGCCTTTTCCCCCCAGTGACCGCTGGTCAGATAGGCCGGCGTTCGATCCGCGGCCAGCGCCATCGGTAGCCAGGCAAACTGCAGGTTGGCCCCACCCTGAAGCAGCAGCAGGTGCTGATCATCGCCAAGGTCCATCAGCTGCCGCAGGCGGGCGGAGAGCTCGTCGGCCACAGCCGCGAAGACCGGCCCGCGGTGAGACACTTCGGCAATCGAAGGCCGACCGTCCGGATCGGGTGCCAGCGCCTGACTCAGCGCCTCGCGCACGATCGGCGGGAGCACGGCCGGGCCGGCCGAAAAATTGTGCTGGGTCACGCGGCGGCCGGAATCAGGTCAAGCCCGCCCATGTAGGGCTTGAGCACCTCCGGAATGCGGACGGACCCGTCACGTTGTTGATAGTTCTCCAGGACCGCGATCAGGGTGCGGCCGACAGCCAGCCCGGAGCCATTGATGGTATGGACCAGCTCCGGCTTTCCGGTTTCCGGATTACGCCAACGGGCCTGCATGCGACGCGCCTGGAAATCGCCGAAGTTCGAACACGACGAAATTTCCCGATAAGCCTGCTGCCCCGGAAGCCAGACCTCGAGATCGTAGGTCTTGCGCGCGGAAAAGCCCATATCGCCGGTGCACAGAAGCATGACGCGATAAGGCAGCTCCAGGGCCTGAAGGATCTGCTCGGCATGACCGGTCAGGGCCTCGTGGCACTCGTCGGATTCCTGCGGCAGGCTGATCTGGACCAGCTCGACCTTGTCGAACTGGTGCTGTCGAATCATGCCCCGGGTGTCCTTGCCATAGGCACCGGCCTCACGCCTGAAACACGGCGTATGGGCCATGAATTTCAGCGGCAGACGGCCCGCATCGACAATCTGATCGGCGACCAGATTGGTCAGGGGAACCTCCGCCGTCGGGATCAGATAGCGGCCGGCGTCGTCGTCCAGCGCAAAGGCATCGTCGACGAATTTCGGCAGCTGTCCGGTGCCCTGCATCGCGGCGCCATTGACCAGATAGGGGACATACATTTCCCGATAGCCGTGGTCTTCATGCCGATCGAGCATGAACTGGGCCAGTGCTCGATGCAGGCGAGCGACCCGGCCGCCAAGAACCGCAAAGCGGGCGCCCGACATCCTGGCCGCCAGCTCGAAATCCAGACCTTCAGTCGACTCACCGATCTCCACATGATCGCGCGGCTCGAAATCGAGCACGGTCGGCTCACCCCAGCGACGGACTTCACGGTTGTCGTCCTCGCTCTGCCCTGCCGGTACCTCTGCAGCGGGAAGGTTCGGCATATCGAGTGCGAGGTGACGCAGCTGATCGCGCAGTGCATCGAGCGTGTCCTTGGTTTCCTTCAGCTCGTCGCCAAGGCGGGAGACATCATCGAGCAGGGGTTGAATGTCTTCGCCGCGGGCCTTGGCCTGACCGATCTCCCTTGAGCTGGTATTGCGCTGATTCTGGAGCTCTTCGGTGCGGATCTGCAGAGCCTTGCGCTTTTCTTCAAGCGCGGCAAAGTTTTCGATATCCAGGTGATAGCCGCGGCTGGCAAGTGCATCGGCCACCGCGCCCAGGTCGTTTCTCAGTCGTTGGGGGTCCAGCATGGTTTCGTGCTCAAGAGTTATTCAGCGAGTCCTACCGGCCTGTCATACGGATGCCGGAAAATGACGTTGGCATTCCGCTCAGGACCGGTCGAGAGCATGTGAACTGGGGCGTCGATCAGTTCCTCGATCCGATTCAGGTAGGCCATGGCCCCCGCCGGAAGCAGGGAGGCGTCGGTCAACCCCTGGGTCGTTCCCTCCCAGCCCGGCAGCGTCTCGTAGACGGGCCTGACCCGATTCCACTCCTCGGCGCCAAGCGGGAAACTGTCGACCCCGTCGTAGTCCACGCAGATCCTGACCTCATCGAAGGTATCCAGCACGTCCAGCTTGGTGATACACAGCCCTGAAATACCATTGACCTTGACCATCCGCCGCATGGCCACGGCATCGAGCCAGCCGCAGCGTCTGGGCCGGCCCGTGGTCGCCCCGAACTCGACGCCACGTTCGGCCATCTTGCGCCCTGCCTCATCATCGAGCTCGGTGGGAAAAGGGCCGCTGCCGACGCGAGTGGTATAGGCCTTGGTGATGCCGAGTACATAGTCAATTGCATCCGGACCTACCCCGGTGCCGGTCATCACGCCGCCGACGGTGGTGTTGGACGAGGTGACGAAGGGATAGGTCCCGTGATCGATGTCGAGCAGGCTGCCCTGGGCGCCCTCATAGAGAATCCTGCGGCCGCTGTCGCGCAGCTCGTGCAGTTCCCGGGTGACATCGGACAGCATCGGCCGGAGTTGTTCACCCAGCTTCGCCGCCTCCTCGGCGATCGCCATCCCGTCGACCGGGTCGGTCTCGTAGAAATGTTCGAGCAGGAAGTTGTGGTATTCGATCACCCCACCCAGTTTGTCCTCGAGCCGGACGGGATCGGCCAGGTCAGCCAGGCGCAGGCCGTGGCGGGACACCTTGTCTTCATAGGCCGGACCGATTCCGCGTCCCGTGGTGCCGATCTTGCGCTGACCCCGCGCCATCTCGCGGGCGCGATCGAGAGCTTCATGGCAGCCCAGGATCACCGGGCAGGCCGGCGAGATTCCCAGGCGGGAACGGACCTCGACACCGCTGGCCTCGAGACCTTCGATCTCCTTGATCAGAGCGTGCGGAGCGACCACGACCCCGTTGCCGATCAGGCAGCGCGCTCGCGGCGTCAGCACGCCCGATGGAATGACGTGCAGAACGGTCTTCTCACCGTTGATGACCAGCGTGTGGCCGGCGTTATGGCCACCCTGGTATCGCACCACGGCGTCGACATCATGCGCAAGCAGGTCGACGATTTTTCCTTTGCCTTCGTCACCCCACTGGGTGCCAAGGATGACAACTGATCGATTCATGGCACTGTGTTGATCGGCTAGCGCGCGTTCTGCTGTTCAAAGTAGCGGAAGAACTCCGAACTGGTATCCATGAGCAGGATATCGTTCTGGGTTCCAAAGCTGTTGTCATAGGCACTCAAGCTTCGCCAGAACGAATAGAACTCGCGGTCCCGGTCAAAGGCGTTGGCGTAGATTTCGATCGCCTGGGCATCGCCCTCACCTCGAATCTGTTGAGCATCACGCTCGGCATTGGCAATCAGTACCCGCACCTGGCGATCGGCATCAGCGCGAATCCGCTCGGCCGATTCACGGCCCAGCGAGCGCAATTCGTTGGCGAACTCGGTGCGCTGGGTTTCCATGCGATCGAAGACCGAGTTGAGCACCTCCTCGGTCAGCTCGATCCGCTTGATTCGAACATCGTTGACCTTGATGCCGAAATCCCGGAAGCGCTCGTCGGCACGTGCAACCAGCCGCTCCATCATGTCACGACGCTGTTCCGAAACCACCTCGCTGAGGGTTCGCTGGGCGAACTCGTCGCGCAAGTCGTTGCGGATCAGCTGGCCCAGACGATTGCGGGTGAACATCATGTTGCCGCCCTGGGTGGAGATGTAGAACTGACGCGGATCTTCGATCTGCCATTTGACGTAGTAGTCGACCTCGACGAATTTCTGCTCCGCCGTGTTCATCTGCTCGGGCTGCATGTCGAGCGTGATCAGACGGCGTTCGAGCTTGACCACATTGTTGATAAACGGTGCCTTCAGGTGCAGTCCCGGCTCGTAGTCGGCCCTGACCACCTCACCAAGTCGAAACTTGATGGCGTATTCGGTTTCCTTGACCACGAAGAGACTGTTCAGGCCGACAAAGACCGCCAGCAACAGGATTGCGATTACGATAATTCTCATTTTCAACGTCCCTCTCGGCCGGTACGGGCTCTCGGATCCGTGCTGTTCTGTCCGCGCTGCTCACTGGGTGACATCATCGGTGGCGGTGGTGCGACCGAGGCGTTCGGGTTACCCGTCATTCGATCAAGGGGCAGATAGAACATGCTGTTGGTATCTTCGACGTCCATCAGTATCTTGGACGACCGGCCATAGACTCGCTCCAGGGTTTCCAGGTACAGCCGCTCCCGGGTGACTTCCGGCGCCCGTGAATACTCGGTCAGGATGGCCACGAACCGATCCGCCTCACCCGTCGCCCGAGCGATCACGGTTTCGCGATAGCCCTCGGCTTCTTCGATGATTCGTGCGGCGGCACCGCGCGCCTCGGGAACTTCCTGATTGGCGTAGGCCTGCGCTTCGTTGGCAAATCGGATCTGATCCTCGCGTGCACGGACCACGTCATCGAATGCCGATCTGACCTGCGTGGGTGGCCGCACTTCCTGCAGGTTGAAGGAAGTGATTTCTATCCCCGGCTGGTACCGGGCCACGATCTCTTCCAGCAGCAGACCGCTGTCGATTGCGATCTGGTTTCGACCGGCTTCGAGGATGAAATCCATGGTATTGGTACCGACGATTTCGCGGACCGCACTGTCGGCAGCCTGAGTCAGGGAATCGATCGGGTCCTGGATATTGAACAGGAACGCGGTCGGATCGATGACCCGATACTGAACGGCGTAGGCCAGCTCGATCAGATTCTCGTCTCCGGTCAGCATCCGGCTCTGGTTCTCAAGAGAACTGACCTGGCTGACATTGACCTTGATGACTTCTTCGATCGGGCTCGGGAAGGTGACCTTGAAGCCTGGCGTCAGCACACGGCTTTCCTCACCAAAGCGCAGGACCACACCACGTTCGGATTCATCGATGATGTGAATCGAGTTCCAGACCACCCAGAGGGTGACCAACAGCGCCACCAGGAGCAGAATGCCACTCAACGAGGGGCCGCCGGATTGACCGGAAGGGGCATCTCCACCGTCCTTTCCACCCCCCATGATGGATTTCAGGCGCTTCTGAACATTGGCAAAGACTTCGTCCAGATCGGGCGGCTGCTGACCGTTACCCCCTTTCCAGGGATCGCGATCTCCGCCGCCGCCACCGCTCCCGCGGCCAGGTTCATTCCAGGGCATTGCATTCTCCGTTGATCAAAGCGTGAGGCTCGCTCACCTGAAGCTGACAGAGACGCGACATCCAACGATGCCTGACGTACCCCGAGAGCCCCATAAACAAGCCGTTTAGTGTAACAGGAGTTGAGCCGCTATTCTGCCATCCCGGCCGCTAAGACGTGTCAATGAACGCGCATCACGACGGTCGAGTTCGACCTCCAGATGGCACTGGCCGAGCTCGTCGATGCGCTCCTGTAGAACTGCCCCGAGTTCGAACAGCGCGGCGCGCAGTCGAGGCGTCTGTGGGCCGAGCTCGATCCATCGATGCAACCGACCCTCGCCGACCCGCTCGACCAGGGCGCGCTTGAGCGACTCCATGCCCGCGCCGGTCTGAGCCGAGACCCAGACCGCCTTGACCTGACCGCTCTCATCACGCTCGAGACCCGGCGATCGGTCGGTCATGTCGACCTTGTTGAATACCTTGAGTTGATCGATGCCGGAGGCGCCGATGTCATTCAACACTTGCTCGACGACGGCCTGGTGTCGGGCCCGATCCGGACTGGACCCGTCGATCAGATGAACGACCAGGCTGGCGCTGAGGGTCTCTTCGAGCGTGGCGCGAAAGGCCGCAACGAGCTCATGCGGTAGATCACGAATGAATCCGACCGTATCACTGAGCAGCATGGGACTGCCCGGCAGGTGCTCGATCCGGCGAACCGTGGGATCCAGCGTTGCAAACAGCTGGTCGCGCGCCATGACGCCTGATTCGGTCAGCCGATTGAACAGGGTGCTCTTGCCCGCATTGGTGTACCCGACCAGGGCAACCAGCGGCGTTTCGCTGCGATCCCGGGCGCGCCGCCCCTGCGAGCGACGTTGCTCGACCTTGTCCAGACGTTGCGTCAGCGCCCGAATCCGCCCCGCAAGCAGACGGCGGTCGGTTTCCAGCTGGGTTTCACCCGGCCCGCGCATCCCGATGCCGCCACGCTGGCGCTCGAGGTGGGTCCAGCCGCGTACCAGCCGGGTCGATAGATGACGAAGCTGGGCCAGCTCGACCTGGAGCTTGCCTTCGTGTGAGCGCGCTCGCTGGGCGAATATATCGAGAATCAGCGTGGTCCTGTCGAGCACGTTGACCCGAAGCTGGCGGACGAGATTGCGCTCCTGAACCGGACTCAATCTGCCGTTGACCAGCACCAGCCCGATGCATTCTTCCTTGACCAGTGCCGCAATCTCTTCGACCTTGCCGGACCCGACCAGGAATTTCGGATCGGGCTGGTCACGCGGCGCACGCAGCTGGACTACGACATTCAGGCCCGCTGATTCTGCGAGCCGGACGAATTCCTCGCGGGCATCCTCGTCATCAGAAATCCGGATGACGGGATGCAACAGCAGGGTGCGAGTCTCCTCGCCTGCCTGCCGGAGCGCGACATCGCTTGATTCGACTTCAATCAGGAGTCTTGACTCGCATCATCGTCCTGCAGACGCACGTTGCGCGCCGGCACGACGGTGGAAATCGCATGTTTGTAAATCATCTGACTGACGGAATTCTTGAGAAGAATCACGAAATTGTCAAAAGATTCGATTTGACCCTGGAGCTTGATGCCGTTGACCAGATAAATTGCGACCGGAACATGCTCACGCCGCAGAGCATTCAAGAATGGATCCTGAAGCGATTGACCCTTTGACATTTATTCACTCCTTATTCGTTGCCGTTGGTTGAGAGTTTGCCTGTGGATTCCCGCTCAATCTCCTCTCCGACCAGATCGATCCCTGCCCGTCCTGGCGGTCGATACGTCACGAAAAATCCCTCTACCTGCCTGTAAATACGATCAAAAATCGATTTACAGTCGCTATCATACCAGAGCGATGTTCGCAACTGGCGCAATGCCGTCAACTGACGCTTGGCCAATTGGCGGGTCGCTGCCCGGACGCGTCGACCGAATTCATCCTGATCGAACCTGCCTGCCAGCAAGTCCCAGGCCTGACGATATCCTACACACCGAAATGCGGGTAGTTCCGGGTCGAAACAAGGACTGTTACGCAGTGATCTGGCCTCGGAGAGGAAATCCAGCGCCATCATCTGTTCAAATCGACGCCCGATTCGCTGATGCAGGACCCCACGATCGGCCGGAGTGCAGACCAGACGCAGACTGGCAAATCGCGGCAGGCTGTTGTGGTGCTGCCAGAAGCTCGGCCCCTTGCCGCTGGCACGGAGGATTTCAACCGCGCGCAGCAGCCGCTGCGGGTCGCGGACGGTAATCCAGGAGGCAGCCTGCGGATCGGCCTTGACCAGCTCATCATGCAGCGCCTGTCGACCGAGGCTTTCCATCTCCCGGGTCAACTGCATCCGCAGCGCGGCATCGGCAGACGGCATCCGGTCGAGTCCATACAGCGCTGCTCGAAGGTACAGTGTGGTCCCACCGACCAGCAGCGGGACACGCCCCCTGTCCCGGGCAGCGATCATGCATCGATCGCAGTCGGCCAGGAAATCTGCCGCGCAATAGGGATCGTCGGGGTCGCGGATGTCGATCAGGGCATGAGGATAGCGCGCGAGCTCTTCCCGCGTTGGCTTGGCGGCACCGATATTCAACCCACGATAGACCTGGGCCGAATCCACGCTGATCAAGTCGACATCAAAGCGATCTGCGAGTGCCATGGCAACGGCGGTCTTGCCCGCAGCCGTCGGGCCGCTCAGGAGGATTGCCGGCGGCAGCTCGATATGGCCTGTCATCTACTGCCCCCGAAGGAACAGGCGATCGAGCGATTTCATGTCCATCTGAACCCAGGTCGGACGTCCGTGATTGCACTGATCGCTGCGTTCGGTCCGCTCCATATCTCGCAGCAGACGATTCATTTCGTCGACATTGAGCCGTCGATTGGCGCGCACCGATCCATGGCAGGCCATCGTCGAGAGCAGTCGATCGATGGCCTGCTCGATGCGCTCACTGCGGCCCAGCTCAGCCAGATCAGCGAGGAGATCGCGGACCAGGCCGAGCGGGTCGGAGGAAGTCAGAAGCGTCGGCACGGCCCGAACCAGAACATGTTCGGGGCCGGCCAGATCCAGTTCGAAGCCGAGCCTGACAAGATCTGCGCCATGCATCTCCAGGGCCTGGGCCTCGCGCCGGGATACGGCCAGTTTCTCCGGGACGAGCAGGCGCTGCGAGCGAACCCGATCCTCGGACCAGGTCTGCTTGAGCTGCTCGTAGACGATGCGCTCATGGGCAGCGTGCATGTCGACCACCACCAGGCCCTGGGCATTCTCGGCCAGGATGAAGACGCCGTTCAATTGGGCCAGAGCAAAACCCAGCGGCGGGACCTCTTCGTTCGCTGACCCCTGGGGCCCGATCGACCGGACACCGCCGACATCCGGGGCCAGACGGGCATACCGCTCGACCTGATCCGACACGCTCAGGCCCAGCCCCGACTGCGTCGGTCCATAGCGCCCGGTGGTCGTGCCGGAACCTGACCTCAGCGCAGGCTCGACTGACGCGCCGGACGGACGGATGGTGCCCGAAGCACCGGCGCGGGTATCGGCCAGGGCTTGATGCAGGGTCGAAAACAGGAAATCATGCACCAGGCGCCCGTCTCTGAATCGAACCTCGGTCTTTTGCGGATGCACGTTGACGTCGACGCGCCGTGGGTCAAGATTCAGGCGCAGGATGAAGGCCGGGTGCCGGCCATGAAACAGGACATCTCGATAGGCCTGGCGAATCGCATGCACCACCAGGCGATCACGGACCAGCCGCCCATTGACGAAAAAGAACTGCTGATCGGTCTGACTGCGGGAATACGCCGGGCGCGCAATCCAGCCGCTCAGGTGCAGACCAGCATGCTCGCGTTCGAGCTCGAGCGCCTGCTCGACGAATGCGCTGCCGCAGACATCGCCGGCGCGACGAAGCCAGGCCTCGGGGTCAGGTGCTGGCGACAGCCGACGAACGGTACGGCCGTTATGGCTCAGCTCGAAACCTACTGCCATATTGGCCAGGGCCAGACGACGTAGCAGTTCGTCGATATGGTTGAATTCCGTGCGTTCGGTGCGCAGGAACTTTCGCCGCGCCGGGACACTGTAGAACAGGTCGCGCACTTCGATCGCCGTCCCCTCGGGCATACCGTGCGGGATTGGATCGCTGTATCTGCCGCCCTCGGCTTCGATCATCCATCCCGAATCGGCCCCTCGAGCCCGAGATTCCAGCCGAAGGCGTGAGACCGAGGCAATCGAGGCCAGCGCTTCGCCCCGAAAGCCGAGGCTGGCGACCGCCTCCAGATCCTCGAGGCTGAAGATCTTGCTGGTAGCGTGTGGCGACAGCGCCAGCGGGAGTTGTGGCCCGTCGATGCCATTGCCATCGTCGCGGATCCGGATCCGCCGCATGCCGCCCTGCTCGACGTCGACTTCGACCCGCCTGGCCCCGGCATCGAGACTGTTCTCGACCAGCTCCTTGACCACCGATGAAGGTCGCTCGACGACTTCACCGGCGGCGATCTGATTGACGAGATGTTTCGGAAGCTGGCGGATCGACATGCCGCCCAGTGTAACCATCCGCCGGGCGATTTTCTCAGGCGAAGCGCATGATCCGCCAGACGACGGATTCCGGGTCGGATCAGCTGCTGGTCGGAATCACCAGGACGGCGCCGGGATGAATCACATCGCCGTCGATATTGTTGGCCTCGCGCAGACGATTGACACTGACGCGATAGCGCTGGGCAATCACACCCAGGGTGTCGCCGCGCTCGACCACGTGGCGGCCGCCCGTGCGATTATTGGCAAACCAGGTGCCCTGCGGAGCGGTCCGGCGAAAATGCCGATCGATTCCATTGGCGATGGCCGAGGCCACTTCACGCCGGTGTTGGGTATTGCTCAGGTTGCTTTCATCCTGTGGATTGCTGATGAAACCGACCTCGATCAGAAGACTGGGTACATCCGGTGAGCGGAGGACGACGAAATTGGCACTCTCCACACGCGGGCGATGGCGTCGACCGACGCCGCCGAGCTGGTTCAGGATGGATTCTGCCGCGCGACGACTGTAGTCGAGGGAAGCGCTCTGGGACAGATCGAGCAGCACCGAGCTGAGCATTTCATCGCCCCGGTCCAGTCGAACACCGCCGATCAGATCGGACTGGTTTTCGCTGGCCGCAAGCCGACGGGCAGCTTCACTGGAGGCACCGCTTCGCGACAGGATGAAGACCGAGCTGCCACGGACCCGGAAGTCACGGAACGCATCTGCGTGCAGGGAGACGAACAGATCGGCCTCAGCCTCGCGGGCGCGCTCGTAACGGTCCTTGAGCGGCACAAAATAGTCGCCGGTTCGAATGAGGACGCTTCGCATGCCCGGCATGTCGTTGATCTGGCGTTCCAACTCACGTGCGATCGCCAGGGTAATGGACTTCTCGTAGACGCCGCTGGGACCGATTGCACCAGGGTCCTCACCGCCGTGACCGGCATCGATCGCGACGATCATCTCGCGCTCGCCATCGTGAGCGGCCCGGACGACCTGGCGAACACGTTCATTCGGAGTCTGCGCGTTCTCGGGCGTCAGGTCGATGACCAGGCGATGACCATACTCGCCCGCCGGATCAAGCAGAAAACTTTGAGGCTTGGCTGATTCGTCAAGATCGAGGACGACCCGCAGGTCTGTCCCGTTGCGCACGCCGTGACGCAGCGATCGAACCACACCGCTCCGCTCGCTATCCAGGCTCAGGGTGCCGGGCACTCGGGTCTGGTCGATATCGACGACGATCCGATCCGGGTTGTCGAGCGTGAACAGGCGATAATCGACACGGCGGTCCAGATCAAGAACGATACGCGTACTGTCCGGACCTGCCCAGACCCGAAGGTTTTCGACTTCTCCCGCCCACGCAGCGTGACTGATCACGGCAAACAGCAGGGCGATGGCAGGAGCGAGCAAAAAGCGCATCAAGGACTTCTCGGCGATGAACCTGCCATCATCATGCACTCAAATTCAGGGTTTTTCAAGTCAAATCTTGAGGATACGAGAGCCTTTGAAGGCATAACATTCAAAACCCGTTCGAAATCGGCATCTCAGGGTAAGACGCGGACAGGCTCATCGCCGCGGCGGAAGGAAATCCAGCGGATTCTCCGGGTCACCATTGCGCCGGATCTCGAAGTGAAGTATCGCTTCATCGGTTTCGTCCAGGCCCATTTCGGCAATGCTCTGCCCGGCCCTGACCTGCGTCCCCTCCTCGACCAGTCGCCTGCGGTTATGGCCATAGGCCGAGAGCATGGTGCCGGAGTGCTTGATGATGATCAGCTCACCGTAGCCAATCAGCGCCGTACCGCTGTAGACGACCTCGCCATCGGCCGCTGCCACCACGGACTGGCCTGCCTGTCCACGGATGCCAAGACCGCGCCGCGCCGCAGCGGCGTCGAAAGGACGAGCCACCTCGCCCGCCGTCGGCCAGCGCCAGGCAACCCCAGCCACCGTTCTGCTTCCGGATACTGGCGCGGGAACCGGCGCCGGTGCTCTGCTTGCCTCCCGATCAGGTCGTGGCGCTCCTCGGCTCGGGGTGGGCTCGGTGCTAGCGGGCGCCCGATTTTCGGGGGTGCTTGTCGGTGCCGGAGTCGGCGGCCCTTCCGCTGGCGGCCCGGAGGATGATGGCGATTGAGACACTGCGGCGACGGGGCGCGGCGGCTCGGTCATTCGCAGCTCCTGACCGGGCCGGATCAGGAAGGGTTCCCGGAGCCGATTCCAGGCAGCGACCGAGCGCCAGTCCAGGCCATAGCGGAAGGCAATCGAGTACAGCGTATCGCCGCGTCGTACTTCGTAGACCGGGGGTGCCTGCAGCGGACGAGCAGAAGACCGGCTCGGGGGCGTTCGCTCGCTTCGATCTTCGACCGGAGCAGGCGCCCAGGGCGCGCAGGAAGTCAGAACGAGCATCAGGACCGCGACAACGGCCGGACGGGCGCTCGTGCTGACTAGAGCCACCACCACAGCAGCCCTCCGGCGATCGCAAGCACGACAACGATCCAACCGATCAGATCGACCCAGGTCCTGAGGTGTTCAGCCGCGCGCTGCCCGCCCGCCCAGATCAGACCGGCAACCAGGAAGAATCGTGCACCGCGACCAATCAGGCTCCCGAGGACGAAACCCGGCAGGCCCATGCTCAGAGCACCACCGGCGATCGTGATGATCTTGAACGGAATCGGCGTGAAGCCGGCAACGATGACAAACCAGATGCCGTAGTTGTCGAAGGCCTCGACGGCAGCAAAGTATTTGTCCTCATAGCCGATCCGCTCAATCAGCGGAAAGACGGCATCCAGGGCAAGGTAGCCGATCAGATAGCCGATCAGGCCACCGAGAACCGAGGTGATTGTCGTCAATGCGGCCAGTCGCCAGGCACGATCGCGCCGTGCCAGGACCATCGGTGCGAGCATGACGTCAGGCGGGATCGGAAAGAACACCGATTCCGACATCGATAATCCGGCCAGGTAGCGCTCGGCGTGGCGATGCCTCGCCCAGCCGAGCACGCGGTCATACAGTGGGGTGAACATCGAAGGCGTTACTCCAGACCGTCGAGAAGCGGAACGAATGCAACCGGACCAAGGTCTTCTTCCTCGAATCCGTCGGGCGTCCGGGTGACCCGGATCAGTTGCTGGCCCTGGTCCCGGGCCATGGGTGCAACCAGCACCCCGCCCTCTGCCAGTTGCTCAAGCAGCGCATCCGGCACCGCTCCGCCAGCGGTCACCACGATGGCATCGAAAGGCGCCTGGGTGGGCCAGCCAACCAGACCATCGCTGTGACGGGTGAGAATATTGTGGAGCCCCAGCCGGTGAAAGCGTTGACGCGCCGAACGAACCAGTTCGCCGATGCGCTCGGTCGAGAACACGCGCTTGGACAGCAGCGCGAGAATCGCTGCCTGATACCCCGAGCCCGTGCCGATCTCCAGCACCTTTTCGAGTGGATGATCGGTGCGTATGGCCGCCGTCATCAGCGCCACGACATAGGGTTGAGAGATGGTCTGCCCGCGGCCAATGGGAAGCGCCGTATCCTCATAAGCGCGTGACGAGAGGGCCTCATCGACAAAGAGATGGCGCGGTGTTCGGCCAATGGCGTCAAGGACGACCGGATCGTCGATTCCCTTTGATTTCAGGCGCGACACGAGTCGCTGTCGCGTGTTGACCGAAGTCATTCCGATCCCGCGCTTGAGCAGATCCACGCTCATTACCCGGCGTCGCCAGACCCGTTGAGCGCCTCGATCCAGTGGCTGACCTGATCAAGCGCCTGGTATCGAGTCAGATCAACATGGATGGGCGTCACCGACACATAGCCACTCCGAACCGCATTGAAGTCGGTGCCAGGGCCGTTGTCGCTTTCGCCGCCCGGTGGGCCAATCCAGTAGAACGGTCGGCCGCGGGGATCATCGATCGGTATCACGTTCTCCGATCGATGTCGATGCCCGAGGCGCGTCGTCTGAAAGCCGCGGATCTCATCCCAGGAAATATCCGGTACGTTGACGTTGAGAATGGTGTCCGCCGGCAGGGGCTCGGAGACCAGGCGCTTCATCAGAATGGTTGCCGCCCGTGCCGCCGTTTCGTAGTGATTGGGGCCACCCCGCCCATAGGACAGGGAAACGGCCATCGCCGGCAAGCCGAGGAACCGTCCTTCCATGGCGGCCGCCACGGTTCCTGAGTAGAGGACATCATCACCCATATTGGCGCCGGCGTTGATGCCGGACACGACCATATCCGGCTCTTCCGAAAGCACCCCGGTAATGGCGACATGTACACAGTCGGTTGGTGTGCCGAACACCTTGTAGCGGCCATCGTCCTGCTTCTCGACCCGAATCGGCTGATCCAGCGTCAGAGAGTTGCTGGCGCCGGACCGGTCGCGATCAGGAGCCACGACCGTGACCCTGTCTGCGTGCTCGCGAAGACCGTCCGCCAACAGGCGTATACCGGGCGCATACAGCCCGTCGTCATTGGAAATGAGAATATGCATTCTTGAACCGACTGATTTGAAGACCTAACTATAAAGGAATACCGCCGTGAACGGCAGACAGGATGAGGTGACCCGTGAGTATCGATGACGACGAAATCGCTCTGTTCCGGGCCGCTGTCGGCACGGTTCGCAAGATCGAGAAGGATCGGGTTCTTCCCCGGCCGGGTGGCCGGCAAGCTGTGCCGCTGCAGCGCCAGATCGATGACCAGGCGGTGATGGACGAGCTGGCCAACGCCCCATTCGACTTCGCGGCCCTGGAAAATGGCGACGAGCTGCAGTGGCTGCAGCCGGGTCTGCGACCGAAGATCCTGACCCGTCTGCGGCGCGGTCACTGGCGAGTCCAGGATGAGATCGACCTGCATCAGATGACCGTCAAGGCAGCCAGCGCGAGCGTTCGAACCTTTCTGGCCGAGGCCGAGCGGGACGGCCTGAGCTGTGTCAAGATCATTCACGGGAAGGGACTGCGTTCAGGACCGGGCGGCCCCCGTCTGAAAGTCATGACCGCGCGCATTCTGAGCCGGCGTGAGCGAGTGATCGCGTTTGCCTCTGCCCCTCCGCATGACGGGGGCACTGGAGCGGTCTATGCGCTTCTCAAGACACGCTCAGGGTGAGACATGATTGATACGGCCATTCCGGCACTACTGATACTGGCAACCCTCGGCATATGGTGGTCGGCCGCTACGCGGGCGCACGAATTCGCCCGTGAGTACGCACGGCGTTTCTGCCAGAACCAGGAGTGGCAGCTTCTCGATCAGACCGTGTCATTGGGATTCATGCGACCGACACGCCAGAACGGTCACTGGCAGTGGCGGCGCCTGTACCGATTCGAATTCAGCGCAACCGGCGGAGACCGTCGCCGCGGAGATCTTGTGATGTTCGGACACCAGCTCGCCCGCCTGCGGGGAGAGCTGGGCGACGGCAATCATCTTGTCGAGTGATCGCCGCAATCGCGGCTACTTCACGACTCGAAGCCTGGGCTGCTTCGACGAGTCAGGCGAGCTGCCGTCGTCATCCGGACCGTCATTGTCGTCGCTGAGTGCATCTTCATCCGGAAACATCATTCCGCGCCCGTTCTCACGCGCGTAGATTCCTTCAACCGCGGTGATCGGCACCGAAACTGCGCGAGAAACACCCCCGAACCGGGCGACGAAAGTCACCAGTTCCCGATCCATCAGCAGATCTCGCACCGCCGAAGGTGAGACGTTGAGGACGACCTTGCCTTCACCGCGCGCCGAATCCGGCACTTCAAGATCGGGGTCGTCCGCGTCGATCAACAGATGCGGAGTGAGCCCGGAATCAACGATCCATTCATGCATGGCCCGCAGCAGGTAGGAGCGGCTAGGCAACATGCCACTACCTCGCAGACTCTCTGAGGTGCCGCTCAGCTTCCGTCAGACTGCGCTGGAAGGAGTCGCGTTGAAAAATTCGATCCATGTACTTGTGAAGATTCGGGGTCTGCCTGACCGTCAACCCCAGGTCATAGGACGGCAAGCGCCAGAGCAACGGTGCCAGTGCGCAGTCAGCCAGCGACAGTTCATCGTTCAACACGAATGGCGTCAGGCCGAACAGATCATCGGATGCGACCAGGCTGTCGACAAGATGCTTTTTCGCCGTGGCCACTTTTTTTGCACCGCTGGAAGTCTCGATGACCTTTCCGGTATCGATCCAGTCGCGATACATCCTGTACATGGCCAACCGCAGTCGGGACCGAGACACCGGATCAACAGGCATCAGCGGTGGATGCGGATACCGCTCATCGAGATATTCGGTGACGACCCAGGTGCCATAGAGCACCATATCCCGGTCGACCAGCGTTGGCGTCTCCCCGTAAGGATTCAACTCGGCCAGATCAGCCGTTGCCGCTCGATCCTGCTCGACGTGGATGATTTCCACGTTGATGCCCTTCTCAGCCAGGACGAATCGCACCCGGTGGCAGTTCAGGCAATTCTCCGAAGAGTACAATGCCATCATATCTTTTCCCTCCAGTCGCCTGGCCGCACGGGACGCGCGGCGCCGGGCATCATTTCTTTACGTCTTTCCAGTATTCCTTGTACAACAACCAGGCCAGGAAGGTAAATACTGTCAGAAAAAGCAGGACCCAGGGCCCCATGGCCAGACGGTCCAGCGCAGCGGGCTCGGCAATGTAGGCCATAAACGCCGTAATATCCGTAATCGTTGCGTCGTACTCTTCCGGCGACATCAGTCCGGGCTCATCCAGCTCGAGTGACTCGATGACGGTCCGGGTTTCACCGTTTTCAGCGGTGATCGTTTCCATCACCGGGCGCTGAATTCCCTGAAGCTCCCAAAGCACATGCGGCATGGCCGGGTTGGCCAGCAGCGTATTGTTCCAGCCCTGCTCGGTCAGATAGTAACTGCGCAGGAAGGTGTAGACCCAGTCGGCAGTCCGTGCCCGAGCGGTCAGGCTGAGGTCCGGCGGCGCCTTGCCGAACCATTCCGTGGCCTGGTCATAAGGCATGGACGACAGCATCTGATCGTTGATGGTCTGATCTCCCTTGATCAGAAACTCCTCCACCTCCGAATCAGTCAGACCGAGATCCTCGCCCAGCCTGCCCCAGCGCATGTACTTGACCGAATGGCAGCCCATGCAATAGTTGACGAACATGGTGGCACCACGCTGGAGCGAGGCCGTGTCGCGGATGTTGATCGGCGCGTGGTCGTAATCGCCGCCTCCGGCCGCAGTCGCATCGAAACTGGCGACCAGGGCGGCGAAGGCGATGGCAATAATTCTTATCATTTTCATGTTGTCACCCGCTCAGGGACCGGCTTTGTATTCTCCATGGAAGTCACGATCGGCAGCAGCGCAAAGAAGGCGAAATATACGACCGTCCATACTCTTGACTCGATGGTTTCGGCCGGCGTGCCTTCGGCCATGCCGAGCATACCCAACCTGATGAATCCGATGGCAAATACGGTCAGCAGTATCTTGCTTCCCAGCCCTTTGTAACGGATCGAACGCACCTTGGACCGATCAAGCCAGGGCATCAGGAACAGCACGAAAATCGCTGCTCCCATCAGGACAACCCCCATCAGCTTGTCGGGCACCGCCCTGAGAATGGCGTAGTAAGGCGTGAAGTACCAGACCGGCACGATGTGCTGTGGCGTGACGAGCGGGTCGGAAACGGCGAAGTTATCCTTCTCGAGGAAATATCCCCCGCCGTCGGGCGCGTAGAACAAGACGAAGGCGAACAGCAGCAGGAAGACGCCGACCCCGAAGATATCCTTGACGGTGTAGTAGGGGTGGAAGGGAATACCGTCGCGGGGGATCCCGTTCTGGTCCTTGTTCGCCTTGATGTCTACGCCGTCAGGGTTGTTCGAACCGACTTCGTGCAGGGCAGCCAGATGCAGCACGACAAGCGCAAGCAGTGCCAGCGGCAGGGCAATGACGTGCAAGGCGAAGAATCGGTTCAGAGTCGCATCGGCAATGTAGTAGTCACCGCGAATCCATTCGACGAGGGCGTCACCCACATAGGGAATCGCGCCGAACAGCGATACGATGACCTGCGCACCCCAGTAGGACATCTGACCCCAGGGCAGGACGTAACCCATGAAGGCCTCCGCCATCAGCACCAGATAGATGAGCACGCCCAGGATCCAGACCAGCTCACGTGGCTTCTGATACGAGCCGTACATGAGGGCTCGGAACATGTGCAGATAGACGACGATGAAAAATGCCGAGGCCCCAGTGGAGTGCATGTAGCGGATCAGCCAACCCCACTCCACATCGCGCATGATGTATTCAACGGAACCGAACGCCAGAGCGGCATCCGGCTTGTAGTGCATGGTGAGGAAGATGCCGGTGACGATCTGATTGACCAGCACCAGCAGTGCGAGCGAACCGAAGAAATACATGATATTGAAGTTCTTCGGCGCGTAGTATTCGCTGATATGCGCCTTCCAGAACTCGGATACGGGAAGGCGCTTGTCGACCCACTGGCCGAGCGCATCAACATTCTTGCTCAGAGTACTTGCAGGTTTAGCCATGATCAGGCAGCTCCTTGTTCTGGGTCGACACCGATCAGAATCCGATTCTCATCGACGTAGGAATAGGGAGGGACGACGAGGTTGAGCTGGGCCGGCTTGCCGGAATAGACCCTGCCTGCCAGGTCGAAAGCCGACTTGTGGCAGGGGCAGTAGAACCCGCCGCGCCAATCCTCATCGAACACCTGGGGCTCGACTTCCGGGCGCAGCTCGGGGATGCAGCCCAGATGCGTGCAATGAATATTCAGCACCAGATATTCGGGTTTGATCGAGCGGTAGGCGTTCTGTGCGTATTCCGGCTGCTGCTGCTGGCTCGAATCCGGGTCCGCCAGCCGGTCTTCCACGCGATCCAGATCGTCGACCATACGTTCGGTGCGATGGAGGATTCCGATCGCCTGGCCCCGCCATGACACGCGGGTCATCTGACCGGGCTGCAGATCGGCAATTGAGACCTCGACCGGCGCCCCGACGGTTCGGGCCTTGGCGCTCGGCTGCCAGGAAGCAGCGAATGGCCAGGCTATCAGACCTGCGCCTGCCGCGCCGACGACGCCGGTCACACCAAGAAGAAGGTTGCGACGTCCCAGATCGGTCTGTTTCTGGATCGACTCGGAAGTTTCGGTTTTCGACATGACTTTCTCCGCCTCTAACGGATCGGCCTCGATCAGCGAACCTGATGCTGACTGAGGGTTGATCGGATGACGCACCTCGACCGCGCTCCACCACATCGGACAGTCCGGATATACAAGCACCGTCTGCGCGGGAGGGCAATTGGCAATGCAATCCGCTATTTTAGCGAATTTCATACCCTCTTAACAAATTTTAATGCCAATCCGGGACTCAAAGCGCCCTCTGCTTTGCTTACCCAGCGTTCGGCGCGTAGTCTACGCAGACCAATGCGAACAAGATGTCAGTGAACGGACCGCAGTTTTGATCAGAATTCTTCATTTCATCAGCCAGTGCATCGTCCTTGGCCTCGCCGTGGCCTTCGTGGTGGTTTTCTTTCGACCCGACCTGCTGCCTGCACTGAATCAGCCCGGTGCGGCGCCCGGACCGCACAGTTACGCCCCGGCCGTCAATGCGACCGCTCCTTCCGTGGTCAGCATCTACACCCGCACGCTGGTCACCCAGCCGATGTTCCAGAATCTCACCAACCCCCTCTACCGGCGTCTCTACGAAAACCGGATGGTGACCCGGCCGCAGCGCGGTCTGGGCTCGGGGGTGATCGTGTCCGAGGACGGCCTGATCCTGACGACGCGACACGTTATTTCCGAGGTCGACGACATCGTCGTTGCCCTGTTTGACGGCCGAATCGCCGAGGCCAGAGTCGTCGGCAGCGACCCTGGCACCGACCTGGCCGTTCTCAGGATCGAACTCGACGACTTGCCGGCGGCACGGCTCACCGCCGAGAACACCCTGCGCACCGGTGATGTAGTGCTGGCGATCGGCAACGCCTTCGGTCTCAGCCATACGGTCACCATGGGCATCGTTTCGGCGATGGGCCGAGGACAGCTCAATCTGACCACCTTCGAGGACTTCATCCAGACTGACGCCGCAATCAACGCCGGCAACAGTGGCGGCGCATTGATCAACCCGGATGGCGAGGTGGTCGGTATCAATTCAGCCTCGCTCAACCAGTCGGTTGGTGCCCAGGGCATCGGTTTTGCCATCCCTGCCCCGCTCGCACGACAGATCATGCAGCAGATCGTCGAATACGGTCAGGTCCAGCGCGGCTGGATCGGCGTCGAGCTGATGGATCTATCTCTCGCGCTGCAGCTCAATGACCGCGTGCTCACCGGCGCTCGGGTTGCCCGCGTGGCAGCGGACAGCCCGGCATGGCTTGCCGGGATTCGACCGAACGACATCCTGCTCAGCGCCGATGGTGATGCCATTTCGACAGCGCGCGAACTGACTCTGCGAATCTCTCAGATCGAGCCGGGAACGCAGGTCGAATTCGAGGTGCTGCGTGGACGCCAGATCTTCCCGGTGACCGTGGACGTCATTCAGCAGCCACCGCTGGCGGCAGATTGATTGTCAGACATTGAACGTCAACCTGCCCTGAGCGCGGACCCGATCAGGTTTTCGGCAGGGTGACCCCGCGCTGACCCTGGTATTTTCCCGCACGATCGCGATACGAGGTTTCGCAGGCCTCGTCCGACTCCAGAAAGAGAAACTGCGCCACACCCTCATTGGCATAGATTCGGGCCGGCAGGGGTGTGGTGTTGGAAAACTCCAGGGTGACATGCCCCTCCCACTCCGGCTCGAGGGGCGTGACGTTGACGATGATTCCACAGCGCGCATAGGTCGATTTCCCGAGACAGATGGTCAGCACATTGCGGGGAATCCGGAAGTACTCGATCGTCCTGGCCAGGGCAAAGGAGTTCGGCGGAATGATGCAGGTATCGCCGGAAAAATCGACGAAGCTCGATTCATCGAAGTGTTTCGGATCCACCACCGCCGAGTTGATATTGGTGAAGATCTTGAATTCGTTCGCACAGCGGCCGTCGTAGCCGTAGCTGGATGTGCCATAGGAGACGAGCTTGCGCCCGTCCTCGGCCTGCCGGACCTGGCCGGCCTCGAAGGGCTCGATCATCCCGTGCTCTTCGGCCATGCGGCGAATCCATCGGTCGGACTTGATACTCACAGGTAGCTCTCTTTATCGGTAGGGACAGGGACAGCGCCGATCGATCATTCGACGATCCTGATCTTCGGCATGCGGATGGTCTGGTTTCTGGCCTGCAGCGACAAACGCGCCGCGACCCGACGTGCAATCTCGCGGAAGCGGAGGGCGACCGCATGCTCCGGATCAGAAGTCACGATGGGCGCGCCCTGGTCGGTCGAGCGGCCAAGCGCGGAGACCAGAGGAATCTGCCCGAGCAGCTTCAGCCCGGCTTCGGTGGCGATCCTCTGGCCTCCACCCTGGCCGAAGATCGCATCCTCATGGCCACAGTTCGAGCACAGATGGGTGCTCATGTTCTCGATCACGCCCAGCACCGGCACCCGAACCCGGGCAAACATCGCGACCGCGCGCCGCACATCGTCGACGGCCACATCCTGCGGGGTCGTGACGGTCACGGCTGCCGCGACCGGGATGCGCTGGGCCAGAGTGAGCTGGATATCACCGGTCCCGGGAGGCAGATCGACGATCAGATAATCCAGCCCCTCCCACAGGGTCTCGGAGACCATCTGCTGCAGAGCCTGCGTCGCCATGGGACCACGCCAGATCATCGCCTGGTCGGTTTCGACCAGCACGCCGATCGACATCGCCTGCAGGCCATGCGATCGCATCGGCAGGATTCGCCGCTCGGGCGTGGTTTCAGGCTTGCCCGAGAGCCCGAGCATGCGCGGGATGCTCGGACCATAGATGTCGGCATCAAGCACCCCAACGCTCGCGCCCTCGGCCTGCAGGCCGAGGGCCAGGTTGGCAGCCACGGTCGACTTGCCAACGCCGCCCTTGCCTGAGGCCACTGCGATGATGTTCTTTACGCCATCCAGCGGGGTCAGGCCGCCCTGGACAGCATGGGCGAGGCGCTGGGTCTCGATCTCGACGGTGACGGCCTCGACGGCCTGGTCGTGCGTCAGGGTCTGCTCGATCAGTCGCTGGAGTTCGCCATGCCAGCCCTCGGCCGGGTAGTTGAGCACAACTCGAACGGCGGCCCGACCGTTGCGGATACTCACGCGGATTGCCTCGCCCAGGGGTTGGTCCGTATGCGGGTCGATCAGCGCGCTCAAGCGCGCCTGCAGGTCCGATTGAAGCGTATCTGACATTGACTGATTCATTTCACGTTCGAAGACAGGTTTCGATTGTATCGAGTCTGGAGCGCTTCGATTGTCATGCGCGTGCGATAATCCTCGCCATCAATGTTCAAGCGATTCGATGACCTGTACCGCAATGACCGATGCACGCAAGATCCTGATCACCGCTGCCCTGCCCTATGCCAACGGGTCGATTCACCTCGGCCACATGCTCGAATACATCCAGACCGATATCTGGGCCCGGTTCCAGCGCGCCCGTGGACACGAGGTCTGGTTCGCCTGGGCCGATGATGCCCACGGAACCCCGATCATGCTGCATGCCCAGAAACGAGGCATCAGCCCCGAGCAGCTCATTCAGGAAATGGCCGACGAGCACCAGCGCGACTTCGCCGACTTCGGTCTGTCGCACGACGAATTCTCATCGACCCATTCACCGATCAATCAGCAGCTGGTCAACCGGATCTGGTCGGCCCTGCAGGACGGCAATGCCGTCGAGACCCGAAGCATCGAGCAATTCTTCGATCCGGAGCGCAGGATGTTCCTCCCGGATCGCTTCATCCGCGGGCGTTGCCCCCGCTGCGGTGCCGAGGATCAGTACGGCGACTCCTGCGAGGTCTGCGGGTCGACCTACGACCCGACCGAACTGGTCGATCCGCGCTCGGTCATCTCGGGTGCCACGCCGGTGATGAAGAGCACCGAGCATTTCTTCGTCACCCTGGAACCGTTTCGCGACAGCCTGAAGGCCTGGGTCCGATCGGGCGCGCTCCAGGGCGAGGTCGCCAACAAGCTCAACGAGTGGCTGGACGAGCCGCTGCGCGACTGGGACGTGACCCGGGATGCCCCCTATTTCGGTTTCCCGATCCCCGGCCAGACCGACAAGTTCTTCTATGTCTGGATGGATGCGCCGGTCGGCTACCTGGCCAGCTTCAAGGCGATCTGCGAGCGCGAGGGTCTCGACTTCGAGGAGTGGATCAAGCCAGACAGCAGCACCGAAATGCATCATTTCATCGGCAAGGACATCATGTATTTCCACTGTCTGTTCTGGCCGGCCATGCTGGAGGGTGCGGGCATGCGGCGACCGACGGCCGTCCACGCCCACGGTTTCCTGACCGTCAACGGCGCCAAGATGTCCAAGTCGCGCGGCACCTTCATCAAGGCGCGCACCTGGCTGGATCATCTCGACCCCGACACACTGCGCTACTACTTCGCCGCCAAGCTCGGGACCGGCCTGGCCGATATCGATCTCAGCCTGGACGATTTCCGCGCCCGGGTGAATTCCGATCTGGTCGGAAAACTGGTCAATATTGCTTCGCGCTGCGCCGGCTTCGTCCACAAGTTCGGTCAGGGGAAGCTGGCGCAAGAACTGCCCGACCCGGCCCTCTACCAGCGCTTCGTCGACGCCCACGAGTCGATCGCGGCCGACTACGAGGCGCGCAATTTCCAGATGGCGATTCGCCGGATCATGGCGCTGGCCGACGAAGCCAACCGCTACATCGACGAACACAAGCCCTGGGTCATGGCCAAGGAAGCGGGTCGTGAAACCGACGTGCTTGCCGTCTGCACCCAGGGAATCAACCTGTTCCGGGTGATGATGATCTGGCTGCAGCCGGTCATTCCGCATACTGCAATCGACGCGTCGGAATTCCTCGATACACCGCTCGACGATTTCGATGCCGTCGATCGACCGCTGCTCGGCCACCTGATCAACAAGTTCAAACCACTGCTGCGCCGGGTCGAGCCCGAGCAGCTCGAGCGCCTGATCGAGGCCAGCAGGGAATCCCTTGAAGCGACGGCTGAGGAGATCAGCGAACCCACGGAGAGCAAGCTGATGGCCGAGCCGATCGAGCCGATGATCGAGTTTCCCGAATTTGCAAGGGTCGACCTGCGGGTTGCACGCATCGCGCGGGCCGAACTGGTCGAGGGCGCCGACAAGCTGCTTCGTCTCGAACTCGACCTCGGCGGTGAAACGCGCCAGGTCTTTGCCGGCATTCGCGGCCACTACGAACCGGGAGAACTGGACGGACGGCTGACGATCATGGTCGCCAACCTGGCCCCGCGCAAGATGCGCTTCGGCCTGTCCGAAGGCATGGTGCTGGCTGCCAGCCGGGGCGATGGTCGGCCCTATCTGCTCAGCCCGGACAGCGGCGCCGAGCCGGGCATGAGAGTGAGCTGAGCGCGACGATGAGCGCGGCCTGACCATGGATCTGGTCCTGATCGTGATCTCGGCCGCGCTGGTCAACAACTTCGTTCTGATCCAGTTTCTTGGCCTGTGTCCGTTCCTCGGTGTCTCGAACAACATCGAGTCGGCAGCGGGCATGGCCGTCGCGACCGCATTCGTGCTCACCCTGTCAGCGGTCGCCAGCTATCTGCTCTCGACCTGGGTACTGCAGCCGCTCGACCTGGAATACCTGTCGACGATCGGCTTCATCGTCGTCATCGCAGCCCTGGTCCAGACCACCGAGCTGATCCTTCGCAGTGCCGCACCGTTGCTGCACCGCGTGCTGGGCATCTATCTCCCGCTGATCACCAGCAACTGTGCGGTGCTCGGTGTGGCCCTGCTCAATCTGCGCGAGCAGAACAGCCTGGTCGAGTCGGCCGTCTACGGCTTCGGCGCCGCGCTGGGCTTCGGCGCTGTCCTGGTCGCACTGGCCGCGGCGCGCGAGCGACTCGCCCTCGCCGACATTCCCGACAGCTTCAGGGGCGCGCCGATCGGCCTGATCACCGCCGGCCTGATGGCGCTGGCTTTCATGGGGTTTACCGGCTTCGCTCGCCTCTGAACGCTCACAAACGCGCGATCGCGGTGACCAGGAACAGCTCGCAGGCTCCATCACCGGTGTCATCCCGCCGCATCGAAGTGCGCCAGTAGGAGCCATCGTCCCGATCGATATCGACCAGATAACCTGTCAGGCGCAGCGTATCGCCGGATTCGACCCTGTCCAGGGCGTCGAACAGCGCGGGGTTTGAAGGAATGATGTGAATATTGGCCGAGGATTGCTCGATCTGCTGGCGCGGGATCGGAAAGTCATCGACACGCCAGAAATAGAACCGTGCATTCTGGCGGATATTGATCTCGGCCAGAACATCAGGATCGCTCATCGGACCCCATCCCAGCGCCAGGTCCATCGGCGACAGATCGGACCAGCGGTCCCAGCGGTAGTCCCGCCTGCCCAGCACGCGGGCCACCAGCCCGAACTCTGCGCGCAGACGGATGTCGAGATCATCGATACGCAGGTCATCGCCGGTATCCAGCTCGATCTGACGTGGCGGGCGATCGAGCGCCAGTCCGTTCATGGCCGCCCCCGCCCCGACCATCGTGGCCAACTGCTCGCTGTAGCCTTCGTCCGGGTCCGAGACCCAGGTCCAGATCAGGACCAGCACGACCGTCACGATGATCAACTTGCGCATTTATCGACGACTCTTCGGCGCGCGACTCAAGGTAGACAACGAGTGTTGCAGCGGTTGTGTCGAGGTTATCATTTCGGAGCCGCCACGGGATTGCCTGTATTCTGTTCGCCATGATGTCTGCGCTGCTCACTCTCACCGCTTTGATGGCCGTGACCGGGCTCGTCCTGCTCTGGCTCGGACGGCGCTTCGAGCGCGACGAGGACAGCCTGGTCGAACGGATCAATGCCCTTCTGCCGCAGACCCAGTGCGCCCAATGCAGCTATCCGGGCTGCCGACCCTATGCCGAAGCGATCGCCGCCGGCGAGGCCGACATCAACCAGTGCCCGCCCGGGGGCGATGCGGGCGTTCAGGCGCTGGCCGAGCTGCTCAACGTCGAGCCCAAGCCCCTTGATGAATCGCACGGCGAACACAAGCCGCCGGTCGTCGCATTGATCGACGAGGATCGCTGCATCGGCTGTACCCTGTGCATCCAGGCCTGCCCGGTCGACGCGATCTTCGGCGCGGCCCGCCAGATGCATACCGTGATCGAAGCCGAGTGCACCGGCTGCGAGCTCTGCCTGCCGCCCTGCCCGGTCGACTGCATCGATCTCATCGATCGCCCGGAACCCTATCGACCCCCGCGCCCGGATCAGGCAGCCGCCGTTGCCCCGTCCGTGATCCCGCTGAGAGTCGCATGAGCACCCCATCGGTCGGCGAAACGCTGCATGCCTTTCCCGGTGGACTGACCCTGCGCCACCACAAGCAGGTCGCCTGCCAGAGCCCACTGCGCCATCTTCCGCTCTCCGCGCACTACTACCTGCCGATCACCGATCGCCGCGGCCAGACCGCCGAGCTCATCGTTGTCGAGGGCCAATCGGTCCGGCGCGGTCAGGTTCTGACCCGCGCGCGCAGCGATTTCGACATCGTCACCCACGCCCCGACCTCCGGACGGATCGGATCGATTGTCCGCCGGGAAGGCATCTGGCCACCCGGCTCATGGACCGACTGCATCCATCTAGAGGCTGACGGCCTGGATAGCGCGGTCGAGGCCGAACCGCTGACCGAGTGGTTCGAACACGACCGCTACCGACTTATCGACCGACTACGGGACCGCGGCCTCGCCGGTCTGGGCGGCGCCATCTTTCCGACGGCCGCCAAGCTCAGAGGCGACTGGGGCCCGATCCATGCGTTGATCCTCAACGGCGCCGAGTGCGAACCCTGGATCGCCTGCGACGAGATGCTGATGCGGACCCGTTCCGACGAGGTGGTCCGCGGCGGCATCGTCCTGGCAAGAGCAGCCGGCGCTTCCGAGATGGTCATCGCCATCGAGGACCAGATGGGGGAAGTCGGCCAGCGCCTGTCGGATGCCATCGACACCTGCCCGATCGATTTCCCGGTTCGTCTGGTCCGGGTCGACAAGATCTATCCCGAGGGTGGAGAACGGCAGCTCATCCAGGTCCTCACCGGACTGGAAGTCCCCTTCGATGGTCTGCCCCAGGACCTCGGCCTGCTGTGCCACAACGTGGCCACCGCCGTGGCCGCCCTGGAAGCTATCGAGGCCGGACGCGCCCTGACCGAGCGCATCGTCACCGTCACCGGGCCCGGAATCCGCCAGCCGCAGAATCTGATCGTCAGGATCGGCACGCCGATCTCCGAGCTCATCGAAGCCGCTGGCGGACTGACCGGGGACGCGGGTCGCCTGATCCTCGGGGGGCCGATGTCAGGCAACGCCCTGCCCAGTGACCGGATGCCGGTCAACAAAGGCAGCAACTGCCTGCTGGTGCTGACCGCCGCGCAGGTCGAGCGCGTGCAACCGGTCATGCCCTGCATCAACTGCGGCGAGTGTGTCCGGGTCTGTCCGGCCAGCCTCCTGCCGCAGCAGCTGTTCAGGATGATCGAGGGGGAACGGCTGGAAGCCGCGGCGGATCTGAACCTGTTCGACTGCATCGAGTGCGGCTGCTGTGCCCAGGTCTGCCCCAGCCACATTCCCCTGGTCGACTGGTATCGCCACGGCAAGGCAGCTCGGCGCCTCGAGCAGCTCGATCAGCGCCGCGCGGCCCTGGCCCGGCGCCGTCACGAGGCCAGGGAGGCCCGGCTCGAGAAGGAGCAGATCGAGCGCGAAGCCCGGCGCGAGAAGCGACGTCAGAAGCTGGCCGAGGGCAGCAAGGCCCAGGACGAAATCCGGGCCGCCATCGAGCGCGCGAAACGCAAGAAGCACAGTGACCCATCAGCCGAATAGTCCAAGACAGGAGTCAGATCATCATGCAAGCATCCAGTCCATCGACGCGGCCTGCGCGAATCAGCAAGACCCTGCGGGTGGCGAACATTCTCCCTTCCGCTCAGCGCTATCAGCTGTGTGCCGTGATCATCGCTTTCGTCGCCTCGCTGATCGGTGTGGTCCTGCTGCCGATCGCCATTCCCATCGCCATCTGGGCCATCGCTCGCTACTACGAGCGCCTCGAGGTGGTGCTGACCCAGCGCGACCTGCAGGTCCGTCGAGGCATATTGACCCGTGAGGAAAAGACCATTCCTCTGGAAAAGATCACCGATCTGGCCCTCGTCGAGGGGCCCCTGATGCGCCTGTTCGGCGTCAAGGGACTCGCGGTTGAGACCGCCGGCCAGTCGGCCGGGGGCGCTCTGGTCCGGGTCACCGGCATCGAGGATGTCGAGGACTTCCGCGACGCCGTCCTCGAACAACGCGACCGCATCAGCGAAAGCGACGAGGGCGACAAGCCGCCGGCCGCCACAAGCAGCGACGGGGATCAGTCGGCCCTGCTGACCGCCATCCGCGACAGCCTGCTGCGGATCGAGAAGAAGCTGTCGGTGAAAGGCGAAGGCTGACCGATGCCGCCCAGCAGCTCGTCACGCCCGGGCAACCTGTCGCTGGGCGGCGCACCCCATGTACCGCCCACGATCACGGTCAGCGGAGTCATGCAGCAGGTGCTGCTGGCCCTGGTGCCGGCGATCCTGGCCCATGCCTGGTACTTCGGGCCCGGGATCTTCTTCCAGATCGCACTGGCCTGCGGCTTTGCGCTGCTGTTCGAGTGGCTGATGCTGCGCCTGCGGCGACGGCCGGTGGCGGTCTTTCTCGGCGACTACAGCGCCGTGGTGACGGCCGTGCTGTTTGCGCTGTGCATGCCGCCGCTGGCGCCCTGGTGGGTCGCGGCCACGGGCATGCTGTTTGCGATCGTGATCGCCAAGCAGCTCTATGGCGGTCTGGGCTTCAATATGTTCAATCCGGCGATGGTCGGCTTTGCCGCGGTCATCATCGCTTTTCCGATCGAACTCAGCCACTGGCTGACGCCGCGATCGCTCTCGCCGGGTCTCCCGGGACTGTATGACACCGCTTATGCCATCCTGACCGGCGCACTGCCGGCTTCGCAGAGCTGGGACGCCATCAGCCAGGCGACGCCCCTGGACAGCTTGCGAACGGGCGTCCAGGAGGGCCTGCGCATCCCCGAGATCCGGAACACGGCGATCTTCGGCGACTTCGGTGGTCTGGGTTGGGAATGGATCGCCAACTGGTATCTGGTCGGCGGGCTCTGGCTGCTCTACCGCCGCGTGATCTCCTGGCACGTGCCGGTGGCGATTCTGGCGAGCGTGTTCCTCATCGCTACGCCGGTCTGGCTGATCGGCCCGGACATCAACCCCTCGCCGCTGCAGCACATCTTCTCCGGTGCCCTGGTCATGTGCGCCTTGTTCATCGCCACCGATCCGGTCTCGGGACCCGCCACGCTCAGAGGCAAGCTGGTCTTCGGCTTCGGTATCGCCGCGCTGACCCTGGCGATCCGCCGCTTCGGGGCCTACCCCGATGGCGTGGCCTTCGCCGTCCTGCTGATGAATCTCTGCGTCCCGCTGATCGACCGCTACACCGTGCCGCGGACCTACGGCCACCCGAAATGAGCAAAGCGCCCTTTCCCATCCGACCGGCACTGGCCCTGACCGGTATCGGACTGACCGCCGCCGTCCTGCTGGCAGGATTGAACGAGCTGACCCGCGACCCGATCCGGCAGGCCCGGGATGATCGCGCCGTAGCCGCGCTGCAGCAGGTGCTCGCGCCCGAGCGCTACGACAACCGGATCAGCCAGGACGTAACCACCCTGCGTATCGACGGCCTGGACGAACCGGCGCGGGTCTATCGGGCCCGCAGGAACGGACAACCCAGTGCGGCGGTAATCGATATGACGA
Organism: uncultured Wenzhouxiangella sp.; assembly: GCA_964439915.1. Taxonomy (GTDB): domain Bacteria; phylum Pseudomonadota; class Gammaproteobacteria; order Xanthomonadales; family Wenzhouxiangellaceae; genus Wenzhouxiangella. Next base: position 78,239 of record CAYTQT010000001.1, read on the forward strand.
CACCGAAGGGCTACAGCGGCGATATCCGCCTGCTGATCGCCGTGACGCCAGCCGCCGAGGTGATCAGCGTGCGCGCCGTGGAACATCGTGAGACGCCCGGGCTGGGCGACAAGATCGAGCGGCGCAGGAGCGACTGGATCGAACAGTTCAGCGGCCGCTCGCTCGGCGACCCCGCCCGGCGCGAGTGGGCCAGCGATCAACGCGGCGGCGCCTTCGACACCCTGACCAGTGCAACCCTGACCAGCACCGCCGTGATCGATGCCATTGCGCGCAGCCTGGCCAGCTTCGAGCTTGCGGGTGAGGCGATCTGGACGGACCGCGCCGAGCCGGGCGAGTTATGATTAGCACGCCCCCCAGCCTCTCTTTCAACCCATGAAACTCACCTCTTATGCAAAGCAGCGCAGCCGCCTGCTCACGCGTCGCTGGTTCAATCCCGCCCTGGAACGAGGATCACGCTGGCTCGCGCCCAGCGCCTGGCTCCAGGGTCGCGAACTGGTCTACCAGAACATCGTGCATCGAGATCTGGATCGTCTGGGGATATCGAAGCCCTTCTACCCCCTGCGCAGCGCGGCCAGCTACAGCTACCTGTATCTCCTGCTGCGGCTGGTCCAGGATCATCGATCCCTCCGGATCCTCGAGCTCGGTGCCGGTCAATCGACACGACTCCTGAACGAGTTCATCGGCCAGCAGGTAGAGGGCGTCACGACCCTGGAACATGACGCCGACTGGGCTGCCCGCATCGGGGACGAGGTCCGGACCGCTATCCACCACGCACCCCTCGATAAGCGCCGTTTCGCCGGCCATGCCTTCGCCGGCTACGACCCGAGCATCCTGGGCGAAAAAAAGACGTTCAACGTGCTGCTCGTGGACGGCCCGCGCGGAAGCCGGCGGCGCTCGCGCTGGACCGCGCTGGAATTCCTTGATCAGTGCCTGGACGAGGAATTCGTCGTGATCTTCGACGATGCCGAACGACGCGGTGAAATCCAGACCATCGCCCGGGCGCTGCAGATGCTCGATGCCCGCGGGGTTCGCTACGGCGTCCAACTGACCCGCTCGGTCAACAGCCAGTTCCTGATCGCCACCCCGGGCTTTGCGGCGGCGCTCTACTACTGATTTTCGTCTCCACAAGGGCTGAAGGGGCTGTCCGCGGAAGCGTTTACCCGCCTGGACAACCCGCGGATCGCAAGCTTCACTGCGGCAGGCCGGTATCCAGCGTCGGTCGGCGTCGCGGCTGACTGAGCATGCGCCCCCAGGTGACCGGATCAAGATTGCCCGGCAGACCCAGGGTCAGACGCGACCCGAGCAGGCGCCGAATCAGGGAGTTGCCGCGGCCACCTGCATAGTGCCAGCAGGCCACCGCCCAGATCGCCCCCAGAACCCGACGAAAGGCCGCAGGCTCGAACCGGCCTGTCCGCTGGTTGGCTGCTGCCAGCGCCTGCAGCCAGTGCTCTGCCCAGTCCAGATACTCGGACCTCCTCGTGACCTCGGGATCAGCCTTCTGAGTCAGCAGGTAATGCCACAGCAGATCCCGGTCGGAGTAACCGATTTCGAGCTGGTCGAGGACCTTGGCCTGGATCGCCATTTTCCGATCCCGGCCCAGACCGCGCGTGTTCTTGGTGATGCGACCGGGATGCTCGCGGCCACAGACCAGAAGCTGTGGAAGGTTGGCCATCCGGTAATGCTCGGCCAGGCGAACGTGCAGATCATAGTCCTGGCAGCGCGCGAACGCCGTGTCATAGCCGAAGTCGCGCAGCGGCTCGGTTCGGGCCATGATCGTGCGATTGATCAGAGAACAGTGAAACAGCAGGTGGGCATCGATGTCTTCAGGCCGGAGCGGGTGCCGGCGCACGCGCGGGAGCAGATCGCCTTTCTCGTCCATCAGCGTGCAGCCGCTGCCCACCTGAACGATGTCGGGGTTCTGATCCAGGTAGGCGACCTGCACGCCGAGCCGCTCGGGATAGGCATAATCGTCGCTGTCGAGCAGGGCCAGGTATTCCCCGCGCGCCAGCGCCAGGCCTCGATTTCGGCTGGCGGGAATGCCCTGGTTGGACGCACTGCGCTCCAGCCGTACTCTCCGATCGGCATAGGCCGCGACCCGCTCCGCCGTCCGGTCGGTCGAGCCGTCGTCAACTACCAGGATTTCAAAGTCCGTATACTCCTGAGCCAGCATGCTGTTGATGGCCGTGCAGACGTAGTCTTCGCGGTTGAACGCCGGAATAAATACCGTGACGCGCGGATTCGAACTCATGATCAGATCGGGGATGACAAGATTGCGGCGATGGCGCGGCAGTATACGCCCTGCAGGCGATCCGGGTTCAGGCACAGCGTCCACCCCTTCGCCATGATTGCCCGCATTACCCATCGCCCTGCCCATTCGATCGGCAGACGCATGCTCGATGCCTTCCGGTCACGCTTCGTCGGCGGTCTGGGCAAATCCCAGCGCGTTTATTTCGTCCATGTCAACGGCCAGCGCTACAAGCGCGTTGTCTTCGGCGACAGTGCCCAGGCCGCGACCGTGGTCGAAGCGCTGCAGGCCTGCGGCGATGCAATCGCCCTGCCGCGCCTCATCCATCAGCACGAAAACGAAGTGTGGTTCGAGTTCGTCGAAGGTGCTCGCCTGCGGGCTGATGACCCGGACCATCGCGAAGCGCTGGCGCAGCTGTTCGCCAGGCTCCATGCCCGAGCGCCATCCTTGCGAAACCTGGACAAGAGCCCGCTCCACGTCCAGTTGTGCACCGACCTGATATTCCTCGAGCAGGCCGGGCTGATCGACGAGGGGCGCCGCCAGCGCCTGACCCGGCGGGCCGAGGAGGCCCGGCCGGATCAGGCCTGGTTCGGTCTGGATTATCTGGATCCGGTACTGAAGAATTTCGTGCTTCGCGACGGCCAGGCGGTGATCATCGACCTCGAAAGCATCGGGCGGCACAGCCTGCTCGGCACCGGCATCGCCAAATCCGTCCTGCACTGGCTTGGCGATGGGCGCGATGCCTTTGCCGAGCGCATCATCGAACTGGGAGCCCCCGATATCACCCGGCAGCTCGACTACGCTGAACTCCTGCTGGTTGCCGCCTGGACCAAACGCAAGCTTCTGGCCGGCAAGCGCGGTCGAATCAAACTCGACTATCTTGACCGATGTCTGAAGTGAACGCCAGAACGATCTGGTCCGATGGCCTGTGGCACAACAACCCCGGCCTGGTTCAGCTGCTGGGCCTGTGCCCCTTGCTGGCAGTCACCAACACGACCATCAACGGTCTGGGACTTGGGATCGCCACCCTGCTGGTTCTGGCCAGCTCGAATCTGACCGTCTCGCTGATTCGGGGCTGGCTGACGCCGGAAATCCGCATTCCGGCGTTTGTCCTGATCATTGCCAGCCTGGTCACGGCCGTCGACATGAGCCTGCAGGCCTGGTTACCCGGTCTGAGCCAGAATCTGGGCATCTTCGTGCCGCTGATCGTGACCAACTGCACGCTGCTGGCGCGCGCCGAGGCCTTCGCCTCGCGTCAGCCCGCGGGCCCGGCCCTGGCCGATGGGATCGCCCAGGGCCTGGGCTTTGCCCTTGTTCTGGTCGCGCTGGGCGCCATGCGCGAGCTGCTCGGTCAGGGCACCCTGCTGGCCGACGCCGACCTGCTCCTCGGACCCTGGGCGCAATCGCTCACGCTGCAGCTGATTCCGGAGGGTTGGGGCCTTTTGCTGGCCATCCTGCCGCCCGGCGCCTTCATCCTGCTCGGACTGATGGTCGCCCTGCGCCAGAACATCATGGCAGGACAGGCACGTCCGGCAAGCAGCCGCCAGGCTCGGGCTGTCACTTCTGCAGGAGCATCTCGGGCCTGATGAACGCCGCCGATCGACAGACCTTCTTCGAGCGCCTGGCCGAGCTCAATCCGAACCCGGTCACCGAGCTGAACTACAACTCGCCCTTCGAGCTGCTGGTCGCTGTGACCCTGTCGGCGCAGGCCACCGATGTAGGCGTCAACAAGGCCACTGCCCGCCTGTTTCCGGTGGCCAACACGCCGGAGGCGATTCTGGCCCTGGGCGAAGCGGGCCTGAAGGACTACATCAAGACCATCGGCCTGTTCAACAGCAAGGCGAAGAACATCATCGCCGCCTGCCGCAAGCTGATCGACGAGCATAACGGCCAGGTCCCCCGGACCCGGGCCGAGCTCGAGGCCCTGCCCGGCGTCGGCCGGAAGACCGCCAACGTGGTACTCAATACCGCCTTCGGTCAACCGACCATGGCCGTGGATACGCATATCTTCCGGGTCAGCAACCGAACCGGACTGGCCAGAGGAAAGACGCCGCTGGCGGTCGAGAAGGCCCTGCTCAAACGCGTGCCCGAGCCCTTTCTGCTCAACGCCCACCACTGGCTGATCCTGCACGGCCGCTACACCTGCCAGGCGCGCAAGCCCCGCTGTGCCGAGTGTCCCGTACTGGACCTGTGCCGCTGGCGACCAAGAAAGCGCTACCTTGCCGAGCAGACCAGGACCGGTGAAAGCTCTTGAGGACATTGACGGTCTGCTTGCCTGAAGGACGGATCGCTTCAATAGCAGACGGCATCAGCCCGAGGATGTAACCAGCCCATGGACAAACAGCCCCCGCAGCGATTGTTCGAGCTTCAACGCCGTTTCGCCGATCATCTGCGCGACCCGGAACACACACCAGCGCCGGACGGTATCGAAGAACGCCGGCTGGCGATCTATCGTCGACTTTTCTTCAACAATCTCAGTAACCTGTTCGCGCGCAATTTTCCGGTCATTCGCAAACTTCACAACGATACGCAATGGCGGGCGCTGATTCGGGATTTCATGATCGAGCATCGGTCCTCCACGCCGATGTTCACCGAAATAGGCAGCGAGTTCGTCGGCTTCATTGCCGCACGGATCGACGCGCAGGAAAACGCCATGCCATGGCTGGCCGAACTGGCTCACTGGGAGTATCTGGAAACCTGCGTGCGCCTGGCCGAAGAGGAAGTGGTCTTCGATCAGGCCAGGGAACCCCTCTCGGCAGAGGCGTTGATGAACGAGAAAATCAGGGTCAATCCCACACTGCAGATGGCGCAATACCAGTGGCCCGCCCACCGAATCAGCCCGGACTTCCTGCCGCAACGGCCCGAAGTGGTCCTGCTGGCGGTGTACCGGAGGGCCAATGATCGGATTGCATTCATGCAGATCAACACCCTGACCGCCGGCCTGCTGGAGGCCCTCAGCGGCGACGATGCGCCGACGCTGGAGCTGGCCCTGGCGGGCCTGGCCGATCGGGTGGCGCAATCCCCGGCCACGCTGCAGGAGGCGGCCAGGCCCCTGATCGCCACCCTGATCGATCGACAAGTCATCCTGGGCCCGCGCTGAATCCGGCTCCGGCGTGATGTCCGACCGCGCCCTCGACGCGCAAGCGGTTATCATCCGTGGCATGAGCCCTTCAACCATGATTTCCAAACGCTTCCGCGGATTCCTTCCCGTCGTCGTCGACGTCGAGACCGGCGGGTTCAATCCGGCCACAGACGCCCTCCTCGAGCTGGCCATGTGCATCATCGAGATGGACGAAGACGGCTGGCTCGCCCCCGGCAAGGTGCAGGTTCGTCATCTGGCACCCTTCGAAGGCGCCAATATCGAGCAGGCGGCCCTCGAGTTCAACGGTATCCGGCCCGATCATCCGCTGCGCCCCTCGGTCAGCGAGGCCGACGGCCTGCGGGGTCTGCTGAAACCGGTCCGCCAGGCGCTCAAGGAAACCGAGTGCAAGCGCGCCGTCCTGGTCGGCCACAACGCGCATTTCGATCTGAGCTTCCTCAACGCCGCCATCGAACGGATCAGCTACAAGCGCAACCCCTTCCACCCCTTCAGCTGTTTCGACACGGCCACCCTGGGCGGACTGGCCTACGGTCAGACCGTTCTGGCCCGGGCTGTCGATGCCGCCGGGCTCGAATGGGACAGCAGTTCAGCCCATTCGGCCGCCTACGACACCGAGCGCACCGCGACGCTGTTCTGCACCATCGTCAATCGCTGGCGGCATCTGCAGGAGCTCGAGGAGCACTGATCGAGCGGCGGAGGATCTCGCGGCATTGATTGCGCCGACCGACTCTGCACGCGGATATTGCATAATCAGGCGGTACGGAACATTCGATTCGCCACCCAAACCTGTAAGGAGTTCTACATGGCTTTTGCACTTCCCGACCTTCCCTATGCGAAGAACGCACTGGAACCGCATATTTCAGCTGAAACACTGGACTACCACTACGGCAAGCACCACAAGACCTATGTCGACAAGCTCAACGGCATGATCGAAGGCACCGACCACGCCAGCAAGTCGCTCGAGGACATCATCCGCAATTCCGAGGGCGGCATGTTCAATAACGCAGCTCAGGTGTGGAATCATACCTTTTACTGGCACTGCCTGGCCCCAAACGGCGGCGGCGAGCCTGACGGCAAGCTGGCCGAGATGATCAGTCGCGACTTCGGCAGCTTCGCCGACTTCAAGGAAAAATTCACTCAGACCGCGATCAATACCTTCGGCTCTGGCTGGGCCTGGCTGGTTCAGAACCCGGACGGCAGTCTGGCGATCACATCGACCAGCAATGCCGAAACGCCGCTGACCGGCGATGCCAAACCTCTGCTGACCTGTGATGTCTGGGAGCACGCCTACTACATCGACTACCGGAATGCCCGCCCGAACTATATGGAAGCGTTCTGGAACCTCGTGAACTGGAACTACGTGGAGTCTCAGCTCGCCTGAGTCCGCTGTCGCTTCCGGGGAGCCACCTGGCATGACGCATCTCTTCAATACCTATGCCCGCATGCCGGTGGCTCTCGTTCGCGGCGATGGAGCCTGGCTGTTCGATGATCAGGGGCGACGCTACCTCGATGCGCTGAGCGGCATCGCGGTCTGCAGCCTCGGCCATGCGCACCCGCGCCTGGCCGAGGTCATTGCCGACCAGGCCCGGACCCTGATCCATACCGCCAATATCGTCCATATCCCGCAGCAGGATGCGCTCGCCGATGCGCTGGCCGAGATCAGCGGAATGGATCAGGCCTTCATCGCCAACTCCGGCGCCGAGGCCATCGAGTGCGCCCTCAAACTGGCCCGCCGCTATGCCACCGAGCATGGAATCGAAGCACCCGCCGTTCTGGTGGCCACCGACAGCTTTCATGGTCGCACCATGGCGGCGCTCAGCGCGTCCGGCAACCCCGCCATCCAGGCCGGGTTCGGGCCGCTTGTAGAAGGATTCGTGCGCGTCCCCTTCGGTGATCTCGATGCAGCGAGTGCTGCTTTCGAGGCGCACCCCAATCTGGTCGCCGCCCTGATCGAACCGATTCAGGGTGAAGGTGGCGTTCGGCCGACCCCGCCTGGCTTTCTTCCGGGACTGCAGGCGCTGTGCCGGAAGCATCAGGCACTGCTGATGCTCGACGAAATCCAGACCGGAATGGCACGCACGGGGCGCTGGTTCGCGTTCCAGCACGAGGACCTGACGCCCGATGTGGTGACCCTGGCCAAGGCCCTGGGCAACGGCGTTCCGATCGGTGCCTGCCTGGCCCGGGGCGCGGTCGCTGATCTGCTTCAACCCGGCTCACACGGCACCACTTTCGGCGGCAACCCCCTGGCCTGCCGAGTCGGCCTGGAGGTCATCAGTATCATGCGCGAACTCGATCTCCCCCGACTCGCCGCAGAACGCGGAGAACGATTGATGGCGCTGCTCCGGCAGGGCCTGGGCGGTCATCCGAACGTGGTCGATATTCGCGGCCGCGGCCTGATGCTGGGTGTAGAGCTGAGCGAAGCCGTCCCGGAACTCAAGGATCGAGCCATGGAAAAGGGCCTGATCCTGAACGTGACCCGGGGCAACACCATCCGACTCCTGCCGCCGCTGATTATCGACGACGATCAGATCAGGGAGATCGCCGCAACCGTCATCGAAATCGTCGAGCAACGTTTCGCCCATGACGCTTGAGGTCCGGGACATCGTTCTGGGGTACGGCGATACGCCGGTGATTCGCGGCCTGAGCTTTCGGCTCGAGGAAGGCGAGATCGGCTGCCTGCTCGGCGCATCGGGCTGCGGAAAGACCACCGCCCTGCGCGCCATCGCCGGTTTCGAGGCCATCGACCAGGGCGAGATTCTGGTTGGAGGACGACGCGTCAGCGAACCGGGCCGACAGCTGGCGCCGGAAAAGCGCAGCGTCGGGATGGTCTTCCAGGACAATGCCCTGTTTCCGCACTTGAACGTCGCCGACAACATCGGCTTCGGACTGGGTCGGATGTCACGGCATGAGCGCGACACAAGAATCCGCGGACTGACCGAGCTGACCGGCCTGAGCGGCTTCGAGCAGCGCTTTCCGGACGAGCTGTCCGGCGGGCAGCAGCAACGCGTGGCGCTGGCCCGCGCGCTGGCGCCGGAACCCTCGGTCCTGTTGATGGACGAACCCTTCTCCAACCTCGACACCGGACTGCGTCGGCGCATGGGCGAGGAGATCCGCGGCGTGCTCAAGTCACGCAATACCACGACCCTTCTGGTCACCCATGATCAGCAGGAGGCCTTTGCCCTGGCCGACCGCGTCGGCCTGCTCAAGGACGGCCGCATGCTGCAGTGGGACACGCCTTATCAGATGTATCACCGGCCGGCGAGCCGCTATGTCGCCGCCTTCACGGGCCGGGGTAGTTATCTCAACGCCCGGGTAGAGAACGGCAAGTTGATCCATGCCCTCGGTCTCTCACCGTTACCCGACCACCGGCCTGCCGGCAATGAAGTGGCGCTGTTGATCCGGCCTGATGACGTCAAACCAGTCGATCGGGGCGTCACCGCCGAGGTGGTCGCACGTCAGTTTCAGGGCGCAGACATCCTCTACCGCCTGCGTCTGAAGAGCAATGAGGAGGTCAGCGCCCTGTTCCCCAGCCACGATGACTATGCGGTGCATTCTTCGATACAGATCGAGCTTGAGGCCGATCATCTGGTGCTGTTTCCGATCGATCAGGCCAGTGAAAACCCTGCGCTGTCCAGCCAGTCCGACCATTGAGCGGGCAGCCGCCCGCGCAGCGCATCGATCCCGGCCTGCAGTTCTGTTGGACTGTCGGCGACCAGCGTGGCGTGACCGAGCTTGCGGCCCGGACGGGCCTGCTTTCGATAGTCGTGCCAGCGCAGTCCGGGGACCTGCAGCAGGTCGGCGGGGGCCGGCAACTCGCCGATCCAGTTCAGCATCAGGGCATGGCCTCGCGCCTGCGTTCGGCCCAGGGGCAGGTCGCAGACAGCGCGCAGGTGATTCTCGAACTGCGAGGTGAAAGCGCCTTCGATCGTCCAGTGCGCCGAGTTGTGAACCCGAGGCGCGAATTCATTGGCCAGCAGGCCTGACTCGGTGACGAACAACTCCAGGGTGAGGCAGCCGATGTAGTTCAGGCCGTTCAGCAGGCGCTCGACCATTGCCTCGGCCTGCTCGGTCAATTCAGATGGCATCCGGGCCGGCGCCACGGCCAGTCGCAGGATACCGCCCGAATGGAGAGTCCAGCTCGGCGGATAGAAGCGGATTTCACCGGAGGCCGAGCGCACCGCGGTCAACGCGCACTCGTGCGAAAAGTCGACCCAGCCCTCGAGCACCAGGTCCTGCCCCGATAGCTCGGACCAGGCGGGCTCGAGATCCTCGGCTCCGTGCAGCACATACTGGCCCTTACCGTCATACCCGAAGCGGCGCGTCTTGAGCACGGCGGGATAGCCGATGCGATCGAGTGCTTCGAGCAGCTCGGGACGGCTGGAGACCGGCGCAAAGGGCGAGAGCGCTATGCCGAGTGTTTTCAACAGCTCCTTCTCGACCAGCCGATCCTGGGCCGAGGCAAAGGCTTTCGGATCCGGCCTGACGACGCCCCCCTGAGCGAGTGACTCCAGCACCTCGGCGGGCACATTCTCGAAGTCACAGGTGATGCGATCGCTCTGCAGCACCGGCTCGGCACGGTCGGCATCGGCCCAGTCGGCGACCAGCAGCGGCCCGAAGCGTTGAGCGCAGGCGTCCTCGGCCGGATCGACAAAGACGAAGTCGAGGCCCATCGGCAATCCCGATTGGGCCATCATGGCCGCGAGCTGTCCACCGCCGAGGATGGCGACTTTCATGAAGCCGGGGGATTCGAATCAGCAGGGCTGCTCTGGCCTTCACCGGGACGATCATCCGCCAGCACGCGCTCTGTCTGGCGTTGCCGCCAACGCTGATAGCGCGCCCGGATCTCCGGATCGAAAATGCCCAGCATGGCCGCGACCCACAGGGCGGCATTGATGGCGCCGGCCTTGCCGATGGCCATTGTTCCGACCGGCACCCCACCGGGCATCTGGACGATCGAGAGCAGGGAATCGACCCCGTTGAGCGTGCGCGACTTCACCGGAACTCCGACCACCGGCAGTTCGGTCTTGGCGGCCACCATGCCCGGCAGATGCGCCGCACCGCCGGCCCCGGCGATGATGACCTTGAGACCACGATCGGCCGCCGAGCTGGCGTACTCGAACATGCGATCGGGCGTTCGGTGTGCCGACACCACCCGGACCTCATAGCCGATCTGAAGCTCATCGAGCGTTTCGGCGGTCTTGCGAAGCGTTTCCCAATCGCTCTGGGAACCCATGATGATGCCAACCGGTACCGATGCCGTCATGCCTTGAGTCTGCTGGTCTGGAAAGCGTGCCATGGTATCAGGGCCGCAGTCAGGAAGAAACGACGAATGCCGGCTGCTCGAGCGGCCGACTCGGTGTAGAATTCGAACCATGACACTACCCGATCACCTACTCGACATCCTGTGCTGCCCGGTCAGTCATGAGCCCTTGCTTCCGCTGTCGCGCGCGAAGCTGAAAACATTGAATCAGGCCATCGAGGCCGGCGGTATCGAAACCGTCGATCACGAACCGGTCACCGAGCCTTTGAGCGATGCTCTGATCACCCGCAATCACAAGGTGGTCTATCCGATCGTCGATGGCATCCCGGTGCTGTTGGCCGAACGGGGCATTGGAACCACCCAGCTTGCCGAGCCGCTCTGAGCCGTCACGATCGTGGGTCAGGGTCTGGAGCGTCTCGACCTCGCCTCCCTGCGTGCGGAAGTCCGCCGCGCCCTGGATGAGGACATCGGCTCGGGTGATGCCTCGGCCCGACTGATCCCTGCCCATCGCACTGCCACGGCACGCATCGTCTGCCGCGGTGCCGGCATCCTGGCGGGCCGCGCATGGGCCGAGGCGGCGTTCAGTGAATGCGACCCCGGCATCGAGATGTCCTGGTCTGCAAGCGACGGCGAGCGCATCGCTCCGGACCAGACTCTGGTTCGCCTGAGCGGCCCGGCACGAGGTATCCTCACCGCTGAACGCACGGCGCTGAACTTTCTCCAGCTCCTGAGTGGCGTGGCCACCCGCACGCGCGCCTATGTCGACGCCGTGGCCGGCACCGGGGTGCGCATTCTCGACACCCGCAAGACCCTGCCCGGCCTGCGGCTCGCGCAGAAATATGCCGTGCGCTGCGGCGGCGGCAGCAATCACCGGATCGGCCTGTTCGACCTGATCATGCTCAAGGAAAACCATATCGCCGCAGCCGGCGGAATCTCAGGCGCTGTTGCCGAGGCTCGCTGCCGCTTCCCGGAACTGCAAGTCGAGGTGGAAGTGGAAGACCTTGATGAGTTCGAACAGGCCGTGGCCGCCGGGGCCGATCGGGTACTCCTGGACAATTTCCCACTGGATCTGCTCGCACGAGCCGTCAGACACAATGCCGGCGGTGCCGTGCTGGAGGCATCCGGCGGCATCACCCTGGCCACAGTGGCCGCGGTCGCGGCGAGCGGTGTCGATGACATCTCCGTGGGCGCCCTGACCAAGCGTATCGATCCGCTCGATCTGTCGCTGCGATTCATCGGCTGAGGGAGCGGCTGCTGGCCGAATCAGTAAAGCTCACACCGATTCGATATTAGCCCGGATCCAGTCGGCTCTGTCCTGAACGCCCTGCAGCTCGTCCTTGTCCTTGCGATCGACGTTGCGATACATCATCGTCATACGCGGGTTGGCCTCGAAGCGCTCCCGGTGGCGAATCAGGAAATCCCAATACAGTGCATTCAGTGGACAGGCATCCTCACCGAGCGTTTTCTTGACCGAGTAGGGACAATCCGAACAGTAGTTGCTCATGCGCTGGATGTACTTGCCGCTGGCCGCATAGGGCTTGGACGCCAGCAGCCCTCCGTCGGCATGCATCACCATACCGAGCGTATTCGGTAGTTCGACCCAGTCATAGGCGTCGGTGTAGACGGCCAGATACCAGTCACAGATCTGCTTCGGAACCACCCCGAGAATCAGCGCGAAGTTGCCGGTCACCATCAGGCGCTGGATGTGGTGGGCGTAGGCATTCCGGCGTGTCGCCTGGATGGTCGAGCGCAGACACTGCATCCGGGTCTCGCCGCTCCAGTACCAGTCCGGCAGCGGCTGGGTGTTGCCCAGAGTATTGCGCTCGGCATAATCGGGCATTTCCCGCCAGTAGATACCCCGGATGTATTCGCGCCAGCCGATCACCTGCCGGATAAAGCCCTCGACGGCGTTTATCGGTGCCTGGTCCTCACGCCAGGCCTGCTCGACGGCATCGCAGACCTCTGTGACTCCCAGAAGGCCCAGATTCAGGCTGCTGGACAACCGGGCGTGGAACAGATAGTCCTCGTCGGTGTGCATCGCGTCCTGGAAATCACCGTAGTTCGGCAGCGCGCGCCGAACGAAATGACCGAGGGCCTGACGGGCCTGGGTCCGGGTGACCGGCCAATCGAATCCATCGAGCTCGCCGAACATCTCGACGTTGCCCTGCAGGTCAGCGATGACCTCGTTCACGATCTCGTCCGGCTTGAATGACATGGGAGCGGGCGGCTCGGGCTCACCCCGCCAGACCTTGCGATTGTCCTTGTCGTAATTCCACTGGCCGCCAACCGGCTTGCCATCGTCCATCAGATAGCCCGTCTTCTTGCGCATCTCGCGATAGAAGTACTCCATCCGCAGCTGCTTGCGGCCCTCAGCCCAGTCATCGAACTCATCGAGGGGACAGATGAATCGGCTGTCGGGCAGCAGGGTCACCGGCCGATCGAACTTCCGCTCCCAGGCCTTGACCTGCTCGAGAACGCGGTACTCACCGGGCCAGCTGACCACAATCTCGTCGATGGAATGCGCCCTGATGGCTGCCGCTGCCAGATCGGTAAAGCTGGCCACCCCGGATTCCGCGTCAAAACGATGGTATCGAACCGACCAGCCTGCATCGGCCAGCTCCTGCTTGAAGTGACGCATGGCCGCGAAGATCAGAACGACCTTCTGGATATGGTGCCGGACATAGTCCAGCTCGTCGGAGATTTCGCCCATCACGATCACATCCGACGCAGGGTCCAGTGCTTTCAGAACCGAATGATCGGCATTGAGCTGATCACCGAAGATAACGCCAAGTTTGGCCATGGTTTAGCCTGCCCTCGAAATGAGTCGAAAAAGGTATCACTCCTGTTGAAAAATGACCGTGTAGATCCCCATGAAAGGATTCGATGCGGGATTTGACGACCGTCAAGTTCCACTCACATCCCCGTCCATACAATATTTCTGTTCCACCACCCAAACTGACAACTACTGGAGATGATAATGAAGCGCATTGGTTTGCTTGCTGCAGCAACACTTCTGTCCACCGGCGCGATGGCGCAGTCCCAGGGCGATTGGCTCGTCCGTGCCGGACTCGGCGTCGTCGCCCCGCAGGGCGATAGCGACAACCTGATCTTCGAGGGCATCGACCTTGGAAGCGGCTACCAGATCGATGTCGACGACGGCTACGCGGCCGTGATCAACGCCACCTATATGGCGACCGACAACATCGGCATCGAGATTCTGGCCGCAACGCCCTTCAAGCATGATATCGAGGGTGACGGAAGCGCCCTGAGTCCGCTTGGAAAACTGGGCGATGTGAAACATCTGCCGCCGGTCCTCAGCCTGCAGTACCACTTCAACCCGGGCGCTACTTTTCGTCCCTACGCGGGTATCGGGCTGAACTACACCCTGTTCTTCGATGAAGACGGCAACGACACCCTGCATCAGGGCATCATCGGCACCTCCAATGCCCAGCTGAACACCGACTATGTCGGCGGCTCGACCGACCTATCCATCGACGACTCCTTCGGCATCGCGCTGCAGCTCGGCGCTGACGTTCAGCTGACCGATGCGCTCTTCCTCAACTTCGACCTTCGCTGGATCGACATCGAGGCCGACGCCAGCCTGAGAACCGTGACCGAAACCGCAGCAGGTGTAGAGACGATCCTGAACAGCCGGATCAAGACCGACATCGACCCGATCGTTTTCTCGACCACCTTGGGCATGCGCTTCTGAGTCTGACTCAAGCGTTATCGCTTTGCTCGACTGCCGGCGGACCCGAGGTCCGTCGGCTTTTTTATGGCCGGGATCATCGAACAAAAAGGTAGAATGCCAGGTTGCTGAAACCGATTCCTTCCAGCCATGGGTCCGGCAACTCGCTATCTCGACATCAATCGACCGTATTCCCTGTATCGGGGCGAAAAGCTTCCCGGCATCCGCCTGGCCTGGGAAAGCTGGGGCGAACTCGATGCTGATCGCTCCAACGCGGTTCTGATCTTCACCGGCCTGTCGCCGGGGGCCCATGCAGCATCCAGCGCACGCGAGCCGGAACCGGGTTGGTGGGAGCAGATGATCGGTCCCGGGCGACCGATCGACACAGACCGCTTCTTCGTGCTCTGCGTCAACTCCCTCGGCTCCTGCAAGGGATCGACCGGGCCGGCCAGCATCAACCCGGAAACCGGCAGGCCCTGGCGCCTCCACTTCCCCGAGCTGGCGATCGAGGATATCGCCACCAGCGCCCGCGAGGTGGTCAACCACCTGCGTATCGAGCAGCTGCATGCCATTATCGGCCCCTCGATGGGCGGCCTGACCGCCATGGCCTGGCTGAAGCTGTTTCCCCAGACGACCCGCAACGTGGCGCTGATTTCCACCGCCTGTTCGGCCACACCATTTGCCATTGCCATCCGATCCCTGCAGCGCGAAGCCATCGTGACCGACCGCAACTTCAGGGACGGTCACTACACCGACGACGACTGGCCGGAAGTCGGCATGCGGCTGGCCCGAAAGCTCGGAATGATCACCTATCGCTCGGCCCTGGAGTGGCGCCAGCGATTCGGACGCAAGCGCCAGGACTATTTCCCGCAGACCCTGTTCGGAATGCGCTTCGAAATCGAGTCCTATCTGGAAACCCACGCGAGGAAATTCGTTGGCCAGTTCGATCCCTGCTGCTATCTGTATCTATCCCGCGCCATGGATTGCTTCGACGCCTGCGATTCCGATGAAAGCATCAAGGCATTGTTCGAAAGAAGCTTTACCGGCACCGCCCTGGTCATGGGTGTCGAAACCGACTTTCTGTTCCCATTGCATCAGCAGCAGGAGCTGGCAGCGGCGCTCGAGGCCACCGGCTCGGATGTCAGTTTCCACGCACTTGATTCGGTTCAGGGCCACGATGCCTTTCTGGTAGACTTTGATCGATTTGGACCGCCGATCAGGGAGTGGCTGTGATGAGCATGGAGTTCGAAGGCAAGGCAATCATGATCGAACGGATCTCTGCGGCAGTTGATCAGGCCTGCCCGCGACTCATCACCAACTCGCTCCGAGAGGTCCTGACCGACCTGGTGCCCAACTGCGGGGTGCGTCTGCCGGACTGCGTCTTCGAATACGATCCCGAACACTATTGCCGACGATTGATCCACCAGGACGATCGCCTCGGTTACACCGTCATGGCCATGACCTGGGCGCCCGGTCAGTCGACACCCGTTCATGATCACGCTGGAATGTGGTGCGTAGAGGCCGTCTGGTCCGGTGAGATCGAAGTGGTGCAATATGAGCTGGTCGATCAGCAGGATGATCGCTTCGCGCTCGAGCCCAGAACCACCATGCGAACCGGGGTCGGCAGCGCAGGCAGCCTGATTCCGCCGCATGAATACCACACCATCGCCAATCCGAGCAGCAACAAGGCTGCGGTGACCATCCACATCTATGCCGGTGAGATGGACCATTGCTGTGTGTTTCAGCCGATTCAGGGCGACTGGTATCGGCGCCAGTCCAAATCACTGAGCCTGGACGCCGCCTGAGCCGTCGGGCAGCTCCCGCAACCTCTGGGCAAGGTCGCTCTCCTTGCAACAAGCATCAAGGGCTTTACAAGCCCCCTATCAGCGCGGACAATAACGCTCCCATCTCCAGCCGGGGTGGCGGAACTGGTAGACGCGCCGGATTCAAAATCCGGTTCTGGAAACAGAGTGCGGGTTCGATTCCCGCCCCCGGCACCATCACGAACAATATCAATCCTGGCGCCGGCGCTCGCCGCGTGCCGGGCGAGAGCGGCTCTGGACCCGGGCGCGGTTGTCTCCGGAAACGCGCGGTACAGCCTGGCGCGATGACCGAACCGGTGCCGACTCACGTCCCGCACGTCCCGACTGAGGTGCGCGCCGTGACTGGGGACGCGAAGCCGAGCTTCGCTGTCTGGATTGAACGGGAGCGGCGCGGCCCGGCGAGTCCATGCGGCTGATGCTGCGTGACGGAGCCGAACGTTGGACAGCACTGCCGCCCGCATCGAATGACCTGGGAACTCTGATGCCGGCCGAATCGCTCGGGCCGGTGGAAAGCCTCGCGCGCTCCCTCGGCTGGGATTGGCTGCTGGATCGAGTGATCGGGCGGGTCGCAGAAGTCGAGCGATCGACCCTGGCCTCGACACGACGTGAAATCACTCGCTCCGTGCTGGCACCGGCGCGTGTCGATGATGATGAGCGCGCGCGCTGCGTCGTCTGACCGACCGAATCCTGCTGGCGCTGACGCGTCGTTTGTCGCATCGAGCGGGTGTTCACCGTATTCGACTCAGCGACAGCTCGCCGGGCGCGGGTGTCGGTCTGCGACGAACGAGATCTCGAAGCTACCGCCCGCCCCTGCCTTTGAGCCCGGCTTTGCGGTGCTGCGCGCAGATCGAGCTCGTTTCGACGACTCGAGGCCCAGCGACGCTGATCGACCACCGAATGCTGCCTGGGGTCTGTACGCCGGGTCTGGCCGGCGCGCTGCTCGACCAATCGCTTGTCCTGCACCCGATGGCGATACTGCACGCCGCGACGGTGATGCGGGTCATGACGCCAGTGCGCAGCTCTGTGATAGCGGGCCACCTCTCGGCCGGAGCGGAAATGCTGGCGGGGATAATGATGATGATGAACGACCACCACCCGCCTGTGCGACCAGTGGAAGGAGCTGAAATAGAAAGTCGGCGCGATGCGGAAGCCCGAACCCCAGTAGAAGCTGATGCCGGTGTGGTAGCGGGGATGCCTCCAGCGATAAGGCGGATAGGCATCCCACCACCAGCGCCCATAGACCACCAGGGGATCGTAGTAAGGGACATAGACGTAGCGCGTTCGGGCCGGTTCGATGTAGATCACCCGCTCCTCGCGGACAACTCGGACATGATCATTGGTTCTCAGGTGGCCCTGAGCGTAAGCGCGATCGCGCAGACCCTGGATCGCGGCCACGACCGAGGCTTCCTGAATGAGAAATGCATCACCGATCTGCTGGGTCCATTCGATATCCTCGTCCATTCGGGCCAGCAACTCGGGGAAGGCAGTCAGGGCCTTGACGCTCGGATCCCAGTCGAAATCCTCGACGGCGGCGACGGCCAGCTCACCATCGAGCCCGGGATTGTCGCGGGTCCATCGCGCCGCCTGGATGACTTCCAGCGGATAGGTCGAGGCAATCAGCACATGAGACAGGACGCTGTCCGGATACAGTGCGATGGGGGCCAGAATGGAATCCAGCTCGGCCGGCGTGAACAGCTCGTCTTCGTACTCGGGGTAATCCTGGGCAAGGCTCAGCGGGCTGTACAGCGCAACACAGGCCAGAAGTGCGATCAAGCAGAATGCAGATGCCTTTTTCATGGGTCCTCCTTGCAGCCAGAAGGCTGCGTCAGACTGCTTTGTACCAAGCCAGAGCTGAAGCGTTGCTGAACAGCCTCTACCGTTGTCTGATCAATACGAAAAAAGGCGGACCTTTCGGCCCGCCCTGTTGATTTCTGGTCGGGCGCCACGTCGAAAACGCCCTGACTGTTGTCCCTCTGAACCGGTCAGAGATCCCGTGCGACCCGGAATCCGACCCGCATATCGGTGGTATCCGCGTTTCCCAGAAGCCGGAATGCCGAGCGCGACATGGCCGGGGTGCTGGACCAGGCCCCACCCTTGATGACATGACGATCACAGCCTGGATTCATCCAGGATGAGCCGTCATCGGGCGCGCGCACGAAACTGTCGTGCCAGCAGTCCTCGACCCATTCCATGACGTTGCCGGACATATCGTACAGGCCGAAGGGATTGGCCTGCAGGCTGGCGACCGGTGCCGGCCCCCAGAATCCATCCGAATAGCGCCGGAAGGCCACGTTCCAGTTTGCATTGGTTGGTGAGCTGTCCCGATCACCGGTGACGTTTTCGGTATCGTCTTCAGGCGAACCATCGCCCCACCAGTAGGGCATCTGGCTTCCTGCACGCGTCGCATACTCGAACTCGGCCTCGGAAGGCAGTCGATAGCTGCGGCCGGTTTCACGCCCCAGCCAGTTGACGTAGGCGCGGGCATCGTTCCAGGAAACATGGACAACCGGCAGGTCGGGATCGGCTTGATTGCCGATGTAATCGTTGCGCCAGGTGATTCCGGGCTGAACGTCCATTCGACCTGTTCGGGGGTCGTAGATCCGCGACTCCCCGACCCGCTCGGCATCGGTTCGGTAGCCGGTGGCGTTGACGAACAGCTCGTAGTCGGCGACCGTGATTTCGGTTCGACTGATCGCAAAGCCACGCTCGAAATTCACCCGGTGGACCGGCCCCTCGTTATTGAATCGACCCTCCTCACCGTCCGGCGAACCCATCATGAAAGTGCCAGCAGGGATCACAACCAGGTCCGGGCCCGGCCGGAACATCGACTCCATTTCGTCATTGAAGATCTGACCCGGATCGAGGCTGCCGTAGAGCCGGGCATCGGAGAGCAGATTCTGCAGCTCGTTGATTTCTTCACGCGGATGCCCGAGAGCCAGCAGCCTGGTAATGGCACCCTCGGCCTGGTCATAGTTCCCCTGATCGATCGACTGGCGTATCGAAGTCTCCAGATCAGTCAGATACTGCCCGCGGAAATCGGCGATGTTCGCGCGCGTCTCGTCGACGGCAGAGACGTTATCGACCACCGCCAGTGCTTCGTTCAGGGTCGCCTCGGCTGCTTCGAAATCCAGCTCCTGAGCCTGCCCGACAGCGCGTTCGAGCATCGCACTGAAAGCCTGCTGGAGTCCCTGCTCGGCGGCGGCATTTCCAGGATCGAGGGCCAGCACCCCACGAAACAGCGCGCTGGCGTTGTTGCCATCCGGCGCGACCAGATTGCCGGCCTCGAGCGCTGCATTGGCGCTGGCCAGGGCGCTGGCGACGTTCGAGCGACGAGCGATCTCGGTCGCCACCTGGTCAATCACGGCGCGATCGGGCTCGAATTCTGCGATGACATCCGTCAGACGCTGGGCGAGTGCCAGATTGCCGCCAGCCAGGGCGGCTTGAGCGTCGGCCTCGACCTGGTTCATCAGCGCGGTCATTTCAGTCGCGATCTCGGGATCATTCGGGCTGAAAGCCTGGCGTCTCAACAGACTCTGCAGCACATCGTCCTGTTGTGCGTTCGGCAGAGAGACCTCAGGCAGGGTTGCGGGGTCAATCGCTGGCGCATTGATGGTAGGAATGTCCATCGAAAACTCAGATGAGCCACTGCCAACCATATCGCCCAGGCGCCTGACGCTTCGGCTTTCCTCGGTGCTGCCGTCAGCGGCCTGCGGGTCAGCGGGGGCAACCGGCTGGGGTTGTTCGAGGTTACTGCTGACATCTTCGACGGCGGAATCCTCAAGTGCAGCGTCCTGTACAGTGGTCTCCTGCGCTTCAGCCGCTGGCTCCTCGGCGGATTCGGTTGGTGTTTCCTCCTGCAGCTGGCTTTCCTGCGCCATCAGGCCGCCGCAGAGAACCAACAGGAAAAAAGCGAGGGTGATTGCATTCGTCTTCATCAAGACCCCTTGCATTAGATGGTGAGATTGATCATTAGTGATCATGCGTTGCCGCTTGAGTGATTTGCATCTTCGGTGTATCTCTTCAGCCCGCCAGACAGTACACTGCCAGCTCGTATTCAAACTCCCTGAACGCAAAATAGCCCATTCAATGCGTTGGAACAACATCATGTCTCTCTATTCTATTAAAAACAGCGCGATCCATGTCACAACTTCGCCCCAGGGCTAGAGTCTGCCCGGCGCTGCAGGAAAAGGCCCGTCAAGTCATTGACTCGGCTGCATTCATTGCGGCGACTGACTCTCTGAGCACGATCGAATCCGACTGTGCCGGTCGCGCGGTGATCGGTCTGGATACCGAATTCGTGCGAGAACGCACGTTCTACCCTCGCCCCGGACTGATTCAGATCTATGATGGCAACCGGATCAGCCTGATCGACCCGATTGGCCGCGATCAGGATAACGAGCTGTCACGATTGATGACCGATCACTCGACCATCAAGGTCTTCCACAGCGTCGGTGAAGACCTGGAGATCATGCAGTTGGTCTGTGGTGAGGTCCCACAGCCCCTGTTCGACACCCAGATCGCCGCCGCAATGCTCGGATTTCCACTGCAATACCGCTACGAGACACTGGTCCAGGAATGCTTCGGCGCCACCCTTGCCGGCGGACAGGCACGCTCGGACTGGTGTCGACGACCGCTTTCGGCTGACCTGCTCCACTACGCAGCCAGCGATGTGGCCTGGCTGATCGAGCTTCAGGATCTGCTGCAGGAAGGGCTCGAGAACGCTGGACGACAGGACTGGCTGAACGAGGACTGCCAGCGGTTGGTCGACCAGGCAGAATCGATTGATGATCGACTGCCACTGCTGCGGGTCAAGGGCGGCGGACATCTCGATGAGGCAGGTCTGGGCTGGCTGAATCTGCTCGCGGCATGGCGAGATCACGAAGCGAGAGCGCGCGACCTGCCGCGCAGCTTCGTGATCAAGGACGATCTGCTGATTCAGATCGCCGAGCAGGCAGCGCAAGGCAAAGGTGAATCAGCTCTCGATGGATTGCATTCCAGGGATCGGCGGCGCCACGGAGAAGCTCTCGCCAACCTTCTGGCCGGCGCGACACCAGAGCCACTGGTCAGGCCGCCTGAACTGCAGAGACTGGAGCCGGCCCAGCGCTCTGCCCTCAAGGCGGCACAGGCCCGAGTCAGGACGCTGGCAGAAAGACTGGGGGTAGATCCCGCACTGATCGCCAGCAAGCGCGAATTGACTCGCCTGCTGTTCGGCGAACCACCCGAGTGGGCCGGCGGCTGGCGCCAGCAGTTCCTGCCCGAGATCCTCGGCCAGACGGTCCGATCCTGACCAGACCGGCGACCAGAATAGAGGATCGCTCTGGTAACATTCCGGCGACAGGTGGAGCGCCCCGGTAGCTCAGCTGGATAGAGCAGCCGCCTCCTAAGCGGCAGGTCGCAGGTTCGAGTCCTGCTCGGGGCACCATACCAAGCGCTCAGGTGCCTTTGCCGGGCGTGGACTCAGGCTCGAATGAATTCGGCAAAACCCCTCAGCCAGCTGATGGCCTGATCTTTGAGCTCCGGATCGATCGCACCCTCCTCCAGGCGATTGTGCGCGCGGGAAACGCGCAGGTAATCCGGATACAGGGTGACGCCGAGCTGGCGCAGATTGATCAGCGCCGAGGACTGCGCCAACGCGGTTCCCCAGGCCCCCGGGGTCGCGCCTGCCAGCGCGGTGGGACGTTTCGAGAAGGTGGGCTTCATTTCCTCCCCCGGTCGGGTCAGCCAGTCCAGCGCGTTCTTGAAGACACCCGGCATGCCAGCATTGTATTCGGGCGTGATCAGTATCATGCCGTCGCTGTTCTTGATCCGGGCACGCAGCGCGGAGACGGCGGCGGGAATGCCATGCGCGTCTTCCTCATCGCCGTTGTAGAGAGGAATCCCGTGAAGATCGGCCAGCTCGAAGTCGATCGCCGAGCCCGAGACCTGGTCCAGAACATACCCCAATCTGGTGTTGTAGGAATGCTTTCGCAGGCTGCCGCTGATCGCTATGATTTTCATGAATTCAGGATCCGTATGCCGATGGGGAAGAATACGGCATTCGGTCGACGATCAGGTCAAGACGGGATCATCGCGGATCACGGTGTCGATTCAGGCCGAGTACAATCAAGCGGTTCGTTCACAAATCTGACTGACACAAGACCCGCGGGAGTCCAAACAGACCATGGGAATACTTGAAGGCAAGAAAGCGCTGATCGTCGGTGTGGCCAGCCCTCGCTCGATCGCCTGGGGCATTGCCGAGGCAATGCACAAAGAGGGAGCCGAGCTGGCTTTCACCTACCAGACCGAAAAACTGAAGTCCCGCGTCGACAAGATCGCCGATCAGACCGGTTCGAAGCTGGTCATGCCACTGGATGTGGCGCACGATGAACAGATCCATGCCGTCTTCGATGGTCTGGCCCAACACTGG
Organism: uncultured Wenzhouxiangella sp.; assembly: GCA_964439915.1. GTDB lineage: Bacteria > Pseudomonadota > Gammaproteobacteria > Xanthomonadales > Wenzhouxiangellaceae > Wenzhouxiangella. Next base: position 100,761 of record CAYTQT010000001.1, read on the forward strand.
GACGGGCTGGATATCATCGTGCATGCCGTAGGCTTTGCGCCGCGTGATCAGCTGGAGGGTGAATTTGCCGACGTGATCGACCGCGAGGGCTTTCGAATCGCCCACGAAATCTCGAGCTACAGCTTCGCGGCCCTGGCACGGGCTGGGCGAGACATGATGAAGGGTCGCAATGGTGCCTTGCTGACCCTGTCCTATCTGGGTGCCGTGCGCGCGATGCCGAGTTATAACGTGATGGGGCTGGCCAAGGCTTCACTCGAGGCGTCTGTTCGTTACCTGGCACATGGCCTGGGTCCGGAAGGAACTCGTGTCAACGGAATTTCAGCCGGCCCGATCAAGACCCTGGCCGCCGCCGGCATTTCGAAATTCCGCGCCATGCTGGATCACGTCGAAACAACCGCGCCCCTGCGTCGAAGCGTGACGCCGGAAGACGTTGGAAATGTAGCTGCCTTCCTCTGTTCCGACATGGCCTCGGGCGTGACCGGCGAGATCACCTACGTCGATGCCGGCTACAACATCGTGGGCATGGCCGGACTGGAATAAGTGCCTGACGAAAGACCGACGCCGCGGCGTTCGGTCTTTCGTCAGAATCTGACTGATCAAGCCGGGATCAGAGCCGATTGTCGAGAACGACGATCTCGGTAGTATTGCGCAGGTATTCGAGCAGCCCTGCGATCTCGTAATCGCCGGTCACGAAACGCAGCTGCTGACGAATGCCATCCCGCTCGGCCTCGCTGGCCGTTGCCGGATCGCCATCGACCACCGCATCCAGGCGTGTGATCGCGAAATCACGACCCTTGTCGAGGATATACAGACCCGGACCATCGGTCGGCGCCGGCAGTCGAAAGGCCTGCTGAATGAAGTCGGCACCATGCTGGAAATCAAACCGCGCCAAACCATCGATCAGTTCGAGCTCCATGCCCTCGCGCTCGGCTAGAGCCTCGAGAGACTCGACATCGCCTGTTCGTATTTCAGCCAGCAGCGATTCTGCGTGCTCACGCGCCAGATCAGCAGAACGTTCCAACCTCAGGCGCGTCAGGATACTCTCTGACACTTCTTCAAGCGGGCGCACGACCGAGGGCAGATGTTCTTCCAGCTGAACGACCACTGCCCGGCTGTCGCCAAGATCAATCAGATCCGAGACGGCATTGTCCAGCAGGACTCTATCCGAGAATGCGGCTTCGACGACCTGTGGGTCGGAAAGCACGCCCTGACCTCCGACGCGCGAGAACGCATCGCTGATACGGACCTCGAGACCCAACTCCTCGGCCAGATTCTCCAGACTGGAGTCATCGGCGAAGATCAGATCAATCAGACGATCCGACTGTTCGACGTAGAGGCGCTCGGCCTCGGTCTCGATGTACTCATTGAGAATCTGCTCCCTGGCCTGGTCGAAACTCATGCCTTCGGGTTCGCGAATCTCATCGAGACGAATGATATGCCAGCCGAAACGGGTCTGAACGGGCTCGGAAATCGTGCCCGGCTCGGTGAGATCGAACAGGGCTTGTTCAAAGGGCTCGACCATCTGCGCGGGCTCGATCAGTCCGAGATCACCGCCGGCATCGGCTGACACCGGATCATCGGAGAATTCACGCGCCAGATCAGCAAAGGCCTCACCAGCATTGAGCCGCTCCAGAATCTCGTCAGCGAGCGCTTCGGCTTCATCATTCGTTCGCTCACCACTGGTTGCAACCAGAATGTGAGAGGCTCGACGTGCCTCCGGCGTCAGGTAGCGCTGGGCGCTGGACTCGTAGCGCAGTCTCAGCTGCTCCTCGGTCAGCGCAAGATCCTCACCGAGCTGGTCTGCCGACAGCTCCATCCAGGTCACTCGCACGCGCTCGACGGTGCGGAAATCGTCAGGGTTTTCCTCGTAGAATCTCGCGACTTCTTCGTCAGTGATCTCTACCTGAGCCTCGAAGTCGGTCGGAGCCACTGTCAGGACGGCCAGGTCTCTGGTCTGCTGCCGCAGGCGGATGATCTGGTCGACGGCCGTTTCGGTAGGAGCAATCGAGGTCGTCAAGGCGCCCGGGATGGCGTTGATCAGAAGGTCCTCGCGCAACTCGGCATCAAATGAGGTCGGCGTTCTTCCAGTCGAGCGCAGAACGGTTCGGTACTGCTCGGAGCTGAACTGCCCGGCCACCTGAAACGCCGGAATCTCGGCAATGATTTCCTGCAGCTCGCGATCACTGATCGCCAGACCGAGTTCTGCAGCGTATTGACGCAGCAGAAGCTGATCGATCATCCCCTCCAGATGCTCGCGCCGCACGATCGGTTGATTGGTAGCAACTTCGTCATAGTCCTCGCCCTGCTGCTGCCGCAGATTGGCGCGGTACTGGGCGAAGCTGGTCTGGAACTCGCTGCTGGTGATCTTTGCATCCCCGACTGTCGCTACCGCGTCCTCGGGAACACCCTGGATGTAGCTATCCAGGCCGACGAAAACGAAAGGAATTGCAAGCAAGCCCAGAATGATGAAGGCAATGAGTCCGGTGACGCGATCACGAATAGCCTGAAGCATGGTGATTTAACAGTCCTTGAGCAAGCCAGAGTTATGACAAGATTTTCCGGCAAGGAAAATCCCTTCTCCAGATAACGAACAGGGCGCCTCGAGGGCGCCCTGCAGCATAATGGCGGAGTGGACGGGACTCGAACCCGCGACCCCCGGCGTGACAGGCCGGTATTCTAACCAACTGAACTACCACTCCTGATACTTCTGGTGGGTGCTGACGGGCTCGAACCGCCGACCCTCGCCTTGTAAGGGCGATGCTCTCCCAGCTGAGCTAAGCACCCCGGGCATAAGCCCGTTATTTTATCGCGTCTTTAAAGCCTTTGCCAGCCTTAAATGACGGAGTTTTCGATGCCTTGATCTTGATCGTCTCTCCGGTGGCCGGGTTGCGGCCGGTACGAGCAGCACGCTTCTTCACCGAAAACGTACCGAAGCCGACCAGAGATACGGTGTCGTCTTTCTTCAGCGTTTTGGTGATCGCGTCGATCGTCGCTTCCAGGGCGCGCTGTGCGTCGGCCTTGGTCAGTTCCGCGCCATCTGAAATGGCCTCGATCAGTTCAGTCTTGTTCATTGGATGTAGCTCCGATTTCTTTATCTTGTGAAGTGACACACAACGGCCAGCCCCCATGTTGCTGCCAATGTTCCCCGAGCAGCCGCCGACCATCTGTTGACCGGTCATGGTAGCTCAGCGGGCCATTGCCATCAACCAGAAATGCGCCTGAAATGTTCGTTTAACGCAAAAAAACAGCTTCAATGCGCCCGAACCTCCGAACTCTCCGAGCCCTTTGTGCCCGTAACCGACCTTTCTTCCGAGGACGGACCTCTCGGGGCCTCGACCAGCGCCAGCTCGAGGACCTCATCAATCCACTTGACAGGTTTGATTTCCAGGTCTTTCTTGATCCGATCCGGGATCTCCGCCAGGTCCTTTTCGTTCTCTTCGGGGATCAGCACCAGGCGGATTCCACCGCGCAGGGCGGCCAGCAGCTTTTCCTTCAGACCGCCGATCGGCAGGACCTTGCCGCGCAGCGTGATCTCGCCGGTCATGGCAACATCCGAGCGCACCGCGATGCCGGTCAGGACTGACACCAGGGCCGTGACCATGCCGACTCCGGCGCTCGGGCCGTCCTTGGGGGTCGCACCCTCTGGAACGTGGATGTGGATGTCCCGATTCTGATGGAAGTCCTCGGCAATGCCCAGAGCACGAGCCCGCGAGCGGACGACCGAAAGACCGGCCTGAACTGACTCCTGCATCACGCTTCCCAGCTGACCGGTGTGGGTCAGCTTGCCCTTGCCGGGCACTGCAGCTGCTTCGATCTGCAGCAGCTCACCACCCACCTCCGTCCATGCCAGACCGGTCACCTGACCAATCTCGTTCTGCTCTTCGGCGCGGCCGTAGCGGTGCCGCCTGACACCCAGGTACTTGTCCAGATTTCGAATCGTGATCTGACGCCGCTTCAGGGATGGATCGAGACTCAACTCCTTGACTACCTTGCGGCACAGTTTGGCCAGTTCGCGTTCGACGCTTCGAACGCCAGCCTCGCGGGTGTAATACCGAATGATGTCGATGATCGCCGATTCACTGACGGTCATCTCTTCACCCTTGAGGCCGTGCTGCTCCATCTGTTTGGGCAACAGGTAGCGCGTCGAGATATTGAGCTTTTCATCCTCGGTATAGCCCGGGATCCGAATGACCTCCATCCGATCCAGCAACGGGCCTGGGATATTCAGGGAATTGGCCGTTGCCAGGAACATGACTTCTGACAGATCGAAGTCGACTTCAAGGTAGTGATCCCCGAAGGTATTGTTCTGCTCCGGGTCAAGCACTTCAAGCAGTGCAGAGGACGGATCGCCACGGAAATCCATGCTCATCTTGTCCAGCTCGTCGAGCATGAACAGCGGATTGCGAGTTTCCACCTTGCCCATATTCTGCAGCACGCGCCCCGGCATTGAGCCGATGTAGGTTCTGCGATGGCCGCGGATTTCGGCTTCGTCACGGACGCCACCGAGGCTCATTCTGACGAATTTGCGCCCCGTAGCTCGCGCAATCGACTTGCCCAGCGAGGTCTTGCCCACGCCAGGCGGCCCGACCAGACAAAGGATCGGACCCTTGAGCTTCTTCACCCTCTGCTGGACGGCGAGATACTCGAGGATCCGCTCCTTGACTCGTTCCAGACCATGGTGATCGGCTTCCAGGATAGACTCTGCGGCCTTCAGATCGTTGCGGATCTTGCTGCGCTTCTTCCAGGGCATCATCAACATCCAGTCTAGATAATTCCTGACCACGGTTGCCTCGGCCGACATGGGCGACATCATCTTGAGCTTGTTGAACTCGCTCCTGGCCTTTTCCAGGGCTTCCTTAGGCATCCCGGCCTTTTCGATTCTCTGCTCGAGATCGCCGAGATCATTCCCTGATTCGTCCAGATCGCCAAGCTCTTTCTGAATGGCTTTCATCTGCTCATTCAGGTAGTACTCCCGCTGGCTTTTTTCCATCTGGGTCTTGACTCGACCCCGAATGCGCTTTTCGAGCTTGAGGACATCGATCTCACCCTCGACGAGTGCCATCAGACGTTCCATTCTCTGCAGGACCGGCGCGGTTTCGAGAATCTGCTGCTTGTCTTCGTTGCGGATTCCAAGATGCGCCGCGATGGTGTCGGCCAGACGACTGGAGTCGTCAATGCCGGCCAGCGTGGTCAGCAATTCAGGAGGAATCTTGCGGCTCAGTTTGACGTATTGCTCGAACATGCCCATCAGACTGCGCTGGGTCACCTCGATCTGACGCTCATCCTCGACATCGGTTTCCAGATACTCCCAGGTGCCGGCCAGATAGCCTTCGGTTTCGGTCAGATCGTTGACCTTGACCCGCTCAACGCCCTCCACGAGCACCTTGGTCGTTCCGTCGGGAAGTCGCAGCATCTGCAGAATGCTGGCAATGGTGCCGCATTTGTAGAGATCATCCGGCTCGGGAGACTCGACCTCTGAATCACGCTGGGTGATCAACAGGATCTGTTTGTCCACGTTCATGGTTTCTTCCAGCGCACGTACGGAGCGCTCGCGACCCACGAACAACGGGATCACCATGTGCGGGAAGACGACGACATCTCGAAGGCTCAGCACCGGTGTCGGCTGACGTGGCGGTGTTGAGATAACGTCGCCTTGCGTATTGCTTTCCATAAGCTTTGAATTCCTTGGCGGATGGGTCGAGCGACGGCAATGCGCCGCTCACTGTACTGCCTACTATATTGAACCCGGTCGGCCGGGATTCAAGCGCAATGCAACCGATGGCCCCGCCGGGGCCGGAACTGTCAGTTCTCGGCGCCGGCTCGCTGAGGGGGATTGCCTTCGTAGATGAGGTAGGGCGCGGCTTCACCGTTGATCACGGCTTCGTCGACGACCACTTTGCTCACATTGTCGGCAGAGGGCAGATCGTACATGCTCTCGAGAAGCACATTTTCCAGAATGGTCCGCAGCCCGCGCGCACCAGTCTTGCGCGCCATGGCTTTTCTGGCGATCGCATGCAGTGCGTCTTCGCGCACCTCGAGCTCACAGTTGTCCATTTCGAACAGCTTCTTGAACTGTTTGACGACGGCGTTTTTCGGCTCGATCAGAATCCGGACCAGGGCGTCCTCGTCGAGCTCGCGAAGGGTCGCGAAAACCGGCATCCGGCCGACGAACTCGGGGATCAGACCGAAACGGATCAGATCCTCCGGCTCGACATCCGCAATCACCGAAGACAGATCTCCCTCCTGCAGGCTCTGGACGTTGGCCTTGAAGCCGATGCCGGCCGTGCGCGAGCGAGCCTGAATGACCTTGTCGAGCCCGGCAAAAGCGCCGCCGCAGATAAACAGGATATTGCGGGTGTCAACCTGAAGAAACTCCTGCTGCGGGTGCTTTCTGCCACCCTGTGGCGGAACCGACGCCATCGTGCCTTCGATCAGTTTCAACAGCGCCTGCTGGACACCTTCTCCCGAAACGTCGCGGGTGATCGACGGATTCTCGGCCTTGCGGGAAATCTTGTCGATTTCGTCTATGTAGACGATTCCGCTCTGCGCCTTGTCGACGTCGTAATCGCATTTCTGCAGCAGCTTCTGGATGATGTTTTCAACGTCTTCACCGACATAACCTGCTTCGGTGAGCGTTGTCGCATCGGCGATCGTGAACGGCACGTTGAGCATTCTGGCCAGCGTCTCGGCCAGCAGCGTCTTACCGGAACCGGTCGGGCCGATCAACAGGATGTTGGACTTGGACAGCTCGACGTCGTCGCGATGCTTGTGCGATTCGAGCCGCTTGTAGTGGTTGTAGACCGCCACCGACAGGACTTTCTTGGCATCCTGCTGCCCGATGACGTAATTGTCCAGGAACGCGTGGATTTCCCGTGGCGTTGGCAGCTGCTCGCGCTCCGCCAGGCTGGATTCCTCCAGTTCCTCGCGGATGATGTCGTTGCACAGCTCTACGCATTCATCGCAGATATACACGCTGGGCCCTGCGATCAGTTTGCGGACTTCATGCTGGCTCTTGCCGCAAAACGAGCAATACAAGATCTTTCCGTCGCTGGTCGACTCACTCATACGTCTGGACAGTAACTACTTTTCACCAATCTGGACCGAAGTGTACCTGAATCGGCCTGCCATTATGTCGAGGAACGGCTGGTCAGGACTTCATCAACCAGACCGTAGTCGGCCGCCTCGGTCGCCGACATGAACTTGTCGCGGTCGGTATCGGCCTCGATCGTTTCCAGCGGCTGACCGGTGTGATGCTGCAGGATCCGATTGAGCTCATCCTTCATCTTCAGGATTTCTCGAGCATGGATGTCGATATCCGAGGCCTGGCCCTGGAAACCGCCGAGCGGCTGATGAATCATCACCCGGGAATGGCTCAGGGCATAGCGCTTGCCCTTGGCACCAGCGGTCAGAAGCAGCGCGCCCATGCTGGAAGCCTGACCGACGCACATCGTCGCGACATCCGGCTTGATGAACTGCATGGTGTCGTAGATCGCCATTCCTGCGGTAACGGCTCCACCGGGAGAGTTGATGTAGATGCTGACATCCTTGTCGGGATTCTCCGATTCCAGATACAGGAGCTGGGCCACAACCAGATTGGCCATGTAGTCCTCGATCGGCCCCACGATGAAGATGACGCGCTCCTTGAGGAGCCGCGAATAGATGTCATAGGCCCGCTCGCCGCGAGCAGACTGCTCGACGACCATCGGGACGAGATTCAGGGCCCTTTCGTTCATTCCTGCTCCATTGCCTTCTTGAAGGTCATGGTTTCAGTGGATACCTTGGCGTTCTGCAGGATGGCATCGATCACCTGCTCTTCCAGGGCGAGATTCTCCAGTTGATCCATCAGCCGCTCGTCGGAGCGGTAGATTTCCGTGATCTGTTCCGGATTTTCGTAAGTTTCCGCAACTTCCGAGAGTTTGGCGTCAACGCGCACCGGGTCGATCGAAATCTCGTTCTGCCGGGCGAATTCGCCGAACAGCAACCCCAGGCGCAGACGCTTCTCCGCCTGCTCCTTGAACATGTCCGGAGACAGTTGACCGCCCTGCCCTCCCATCTGCTGCTGCATCTGGGACGCCATCTGCTGGGACTCCTGACGGATACTCGACGAGGGAAGCGGGATATCACCGTAGGCTTGCAGGAGCCCGTCGGTCACTGCCTGCTTGAGTCGGTTGGTGACCGCCTGGCGCAGTTCGCGCTCCAGATTTCGCCGCACATCAGCGCGCAGCTTGTCGACACCTTCTTCGACCCCGAACTCCCTGGCGAATTCATCATCGACCTCGGGCAATTCGGACTGCTCGACAGCGTCAATCTGGAATTCGACCGGCACGGTCTTGCCTGCCAGTTCGGTATACCGATAGGACTCCGGGAAGGTCAGCTCGACCGCCTTGGTGTCGCCTGACTTGACCCCGGTCAACGCCTCATCCAGGGCCGGAAACCCCTTGGTTTGCCCGATCACCGGCGCAAGCGCATGACGACCGTCTTCGGGGACCTTCTGGTCATCCAGTTCGGCCACGTAGGACGCCTTGACCCGGTGACCCGCCTGCGAGGCCTGATCCGTTTCAAACCAGGTCCGCTTCTGCTCGCGCAGTGTCTCGATCATCTCATCGACATCCGAGTCCTGCACTTCCGCTTCCGGCTTGCTGATCTCGATCCCATCGACCTTGATCGACGGCATTTCCGGAAACACCTCGAGATCGGCCACAAACTGGAACTGGCCATCGGTCTCGGGCTGCGGCTCCAGGCGCGTCACGCCCGCGACCCGCATGTCCTGCTCACCGATCGCATCCTGCAGACGCGACTGCATGGTCTGCTGCAGCACCTCATCACGGACCTGCTGTCCATAACGCTGACGAATCACGTTCAGGGGCACCTTGCCGGGTCGAAACCCTTTCAGGCGAACCTCGCGACGGAGTTCATTGAGACGACCAGTAATCTGACTGTCGATCTCGTCGGTAGGAACCTGCACCGTCATGCGGCGCTCAAGATCCCCGATGTTTTCCACGGATACCTGCATGGCTAGTCTGTTCTTGGAAGTTGTAGGTGGTTGAAAACGGACATCGGTCAGCACCGTAGTACCGAGCTGGCCGCCGATTTGGTGGGCCGTCAGGGACTCGAACCCCGAACCTACTGATTAAGAGTCAGCTGCTCTACCATTGAGCTAACGGCCCGAAAAAATGGGGTGAGCGACGGGGTTTGAACCCGCGACCTCCGGAGCCACAATCCAGTGCTCTACCAACTGAGCTACGCCCACCATCAGCAAATTGTCGATTCCGGTCTCATTCCGAGACCTTGTCAGCGCCCTATTGTAACGCTATTTCTCACAATGGCGCGCCCGGCAGGACTCGAACCTGCAACCGCCGGCTTAGAAGGCCGATGCTCTATCCGGTTGAGCTACAGGCGCCCGCTAAATCGTGGTCGGGGCGGCAGGATTTGAACCTGCGACCTACTGCTCCCAAAGCAGTTGCGCTACCAGGCTGCGCTACGCCCCGACGTCAAGCCGGCCAATGTTAAGGATAGTTGTCCTCGCGGTCAACTGATTTTCCGAATACAGCAGATAAAAAGGAAAATGCTGCGCCGCTCGTCGTCAGTTGCTGCGCATTTGTTCGAAGCTGGGAGGTTCGAAGTAATTTCCGGGCGCGCCAAAGGAAAAACTTCGCGGGAGCGGATGCACCTCAATCTGAAAAACCATCTAGCGTGGGGAGCGCTCGCGCGAATTTCGTTGCCGGCACCGAGATGGATTCAGCAGCGCGCCCGGAAGGATGGATCAAAACCGCTCGATGGCGGTTTTGACCCTGCGGGCTTCACGGCTTCGCCGTTCGTCGTCAGTTGCTGCGCAACTGGTCGAACCTGGGAGGTTCGAGCCAACTTCCGGGCGCGCCATATCAAGAAAAAAGGCCCCGCTTTTGCGGAGCTTTATCAATCAAGAAATCTTTCCAGCCATGAGAATGGTCGGGCTCGATTCGATGCTGGCACCGAGCTGGATTCAGCAGCGCGCCCGGAAGGATGGATCAAAACCGCTCGATGGCGGTTTTG
>CAYTQT010000001.1:110892-175565 GCA_964439915.1 uncultured Wenzhouxiangella sp.
GGCTTCGCCGTTCGTCGTCAGTTGCTGCGCAACTGGTCGAACCTGGGAGGTTCGAAGTAACTTCCGGGCGCGCCATATAAAAAAGGCCCCGCTTTTGCGGAGCCTTTTTTATATGGCGCGCCCGGAAGGATTCGAACCTCCGACCGCCTGGTTCGTAGCCAGGTACTCTATCCAGCTGAGCTACGGGCGCTTTGAACTAGCAAGCCGCGCATTATCGGAAAAGGCGGATGGGGTGTCAAGCTTCTGCTGGCAAACTCTTCTGCTTTTCGACCCTGATTCAGCGCGGAACGCTGAAGCCGCGACCGATGGCCACGCCGCGGGCAGTGCCGAGTTCGGATTCAAGCGCTCTGAGATCCCGCATGATGTCGTCAAGGTCGTCCTGCAGGTCATCGATGCGATCCAGATCGGGTTGCTCCTGTCTCATTTCGCGATCGATCAGGTTCCGGGTCTGGTCCATGCGGCGCTGCGCGGCCAGGGTCGACTGTTGCAGCGCATAGATCTCGGAACCCAGCTGGTATCCGTCGATGAACTCATCGGCGAACTGCACCGGGCAGCTGTTCTGGTAGCGACTGCCACCGACGCCGAACTGGAATCCGCTATCGATCGTGCAGAACGAAGGCAGCGCTGCTTCGAAGCCCGCATACCAGGATTCGATGTCGACACCATAGCCGGCCTCCTGGCAGGCCCCCGCTCGATTGGCCAGGTGATCGGAGGTGCGGCCGGCCAGGGCATCCTGCTCTCCCAGGCGATACCAGTCGGCCACCATGCACTGCTCCGGGCTCATCGTGGCACAGCCACTGATCAACACGGCCAGAGCCGAGGCCGTCAGCAGGGTCTTTTTCATCGGATCGCATCCTCTCGGAGCTCGGTATCGACCAGGCCGGCCTGATCGAGGATAAACGCAAACTCCAGGGCTGTAGAGTCCAGGCGCTGGAATCGTCCCGACGCGCCACCGTGGCCGGCTTCCATGTTGGTATGAAGCAACAGCGGCTCATCGCCGGTGCCGGTCGCTCGCAGACGGGCGACCCATTTGGCCGGCTCCCAGTACTGGACCTGGGAATCCCACAGACCGGTCGTGACGAGCATGGCCGGATAGTCCTGCGCCGCGACATTGTCGTAGGGCGAATAGGCAAGCATGTACTCGTAGAATTCCGGGTCCTTCGGATTGCCCCACTCGTCGAACTCGTTGGTCGTCAGGGGGATCGTTTCATCGAGCATCGTGGTCACGACATCGACAAAGGGGACGTGGGCCACGATTCCGGTGTAGAGGTCCGGCGCCATATTGGCCACGCCGCCCATCAGGAGACCGCCGGCGCTACCCCCCATGGCGAAGACCCGGTCCGGGTCGACCACCCCCTCCTCCACGAGGTGAGAAGTGACATCAATGAAGTCACGGAAGGTGTTCTTCTTGTTCAGCATTCGGCCGTCGTCATACCATTGTCGACCCAATTCCTGTCCGCCTCTGACGTGGGCAATGGCATAGACGAAACCACGATCGACCAGACTCAGCCGATTACTGGAGAAGGTCGGCTCGCTGCTGGAGCCATACGACCCATAAGCGTACTGATAGAGCGGTGCGCTGCCGTCCAGGGGGGTGTCGCGGTGGCGCAGGATCGAAACCGGCACCAGTACGCCGTCGCGCGCCGGCACATCGATACGCTCGGTCACATAGTCCCTTCGATCGAATCCGCCGGCCACCTCATCCTGCTTGAGCAATTCCCGCTCGCCGGTCACCACGTCGTATTCCAGGGTCTGGGTCGGTGTGGTCATCGAGGTGTAGTGGAAGCGCAGCCGATCGGAGCCCTGCTCCGGATTGGAACCCAGATAGGCCGTGTAGGTCGGCTCATCGAAGTCGAGAATCGAGGATTCACCCGTCCGCCAGTCGTGGAGCCGAATACGACGCAGTCCATTCGATCGCTCGCTGATCGCCAGCGAGTTGTTCAGTGCGGTGAAATCATGAATGAACACCGCTTCCGAGTGCTCGATCAGTTCCTGCCACTGGTTCTGGTCTGCATGATCAGCCAGCCCGGCCTTCATGATCCTGAAATTCGGCGCCTCGAGGTTGGTTCGAATCAACCAGGCATCGTTGAAATGGTCGATGGAATATTCATGATCGCGCTGGCGGGGGTAGAAGACGCGGAATTCCCCCCGCGGCTGATCGCTTTCCAGAATATGCATTTCCGATGAGACGGTCGACGCGAGATAGATCAGATTGTATCGACCCGAATCGGTCCGTCCGACACCGGTGTAGAAAGCCTCATCGTCTTCCTGGTAAACCAGCTCGCCTTCGACCAGGGGCTCGGCCTGGGTGTCGAAGCGGCGGACTTGCCAGGACCTGAGCGTTTCCGGCTCGTTGGCTACATAGAACAGGTGGCGATGATCGGCAGACCAGGACAGGCTGGACACCCCCATCACCCCCGTATCCACGAACTCGCCGGTCTCGAGATCACGCAGCATCAAGCGATGTTGACGACGCCCGTTGGTGTCTTCCAGAAAGGCCAGCCTGCGATTGTCCAGCGATACATCCCAGTCACCAATCCGATAGAAATCATGGCCTTGTGCCAACTCGTTGACATCGAGAAGAACCTCCTCCTCGGCATCCATGCGGCCCTGACGACGTGCGTGGATCGGATACTCCTGGCCACTTTCATAGCGGGTGTAATACCAGTAACCATTGTCGAAGACAGGCGTTGAGGTATCGTCCTCGACAATTCGTCCGCGCAGCTCTTCGATCAACATGGACTTGAATTCACTCAGCCCGGCCATGCTGGCATCGGTATAGTCGTTTTCCGCGTTCAGGTAGGCCAGCACATCCGCATCCTGACGCTCATCATCGCGAAGCCAGTACCAGGGATCCTCCCGATCCCCCGCCGGGGCGCTGACTAGGTGCGGACGCTGCTCTGCCATCGGGGGCTCGGCCAGGCTGGAGGCAGTTTCTGCCGCGCCGGCGGATTCGGAAAGAGGATCATGCGTCGCATCTGGATCCGATTGCGGGGACTGATCCCCACAGGCTGCCAGCAGGCCTGCCATCAGCAGGACCCATAGCAACGCAATGACTTGACGCAGATGCTGCGTCGAACGGGAGGTAAACAACATCAGGGCACTCGCAACAATTCATCGGGCTGGCGATAGTACAACGCCCTGCGCCCCGGCGTCAGCCGCGATTGATCATGAGAACCGCTCTCCGAAGAGGCGATTCAACAGCGCATTGTGGAAACCCGCTGGATCGTGACCGTCCCAGATACCCAGCCGCCTGGCCCGATCGAAGAACCCTTCGGCCGGACGCCTACTGCCGGCTCGGCTGACGACCAGCGCCGATCGCGGCGCAACCCCTTGCTCGACATCCTGCTTGAGCAGCAGCTCGAGAAGACGCGTCGTCTTGTGGATACGATAAGGGCCCGGCACGGCCAGGTGATCGGCCACTTCGAGATAGGTCATGGTGCGACGCTGGACGCACAGTTGATCGAGCAGGCACTCGAGCGCAGAACACAGCCGAGCCTGCGTTTCTGGGTCGAGCCGTTTCGCCATCGGTCGCAACGAGGGGATCAGGCGGCTGACTCGTCCAGGCCGCAGTTGTTTTTCTCGAACACCCGATCGGCCCTGTAGCTCGAACGCACCAGCGGTCCGGAAACAACTTCAAGAAAACCCATACCCAGTCCGATCTCGCGTAGCTCGCGGAATTCCTCCGGTGTGACGAAACGATCGACCGGCAGGTGGTTGACGGTCGGGCGCAGATACTGGCCGAAGGTCACGATATCGACGCCGATTTCGTGCAGATCGTGCAGGGTCTCGACCACTTCGTCCAGAGTTTCCCCCAGACCCAGCATCAGGCTGGTCTTGGTCAGCACACCGGGCCGATGGCGCTTGGCGTGCGCCAGCACATCCAGGGTCTGCTGATAGCCGGCGCGCGGGTCACGGACGGGATGCGTCAGTCGGCGAACGGTCTCGACGTTCTGGGCGAAGACCTCCAGGCCGGAATCGACCACGGTTTCGACATCGTTCAGACGGCCCTGAAAATCCGGCGTCAGGGCTTCGACCGCGGTCTGCGGGTTGACACGCTTGATTTCGCGCACGCAGGCCGCGTAGTGGCCTGCGCCACCGTCGTCCAGATCGTCCCGATCAACCGAGGTCAGGACCACGTATTTCAGATCCATCAGTCGAACCGACTCAGCCGAGTTGGCCGGCTCTTCCGGATCCAGCCAACCGCGCGGGTTGCCGGTATCAACCGAACAGAAGTTGCACGCTCGGGTACAGACATCGCCCATCAGCATGATGGTCGCGACACCATTCGACCAGCACTCCCCGATGTTCGGACACTTCGATTCCTCGCAGACGGTGGCCAGGCGGTTTTCGGTCACATTGCGTTTGACCTGCTCGTACTTGCCACCGGAGGGTAGACGCGCACGCAGCCATTTCGGCTTGCGGCCGATCGGCTCGACCTGCACGTTGGGCCGACTCTTGATCCCATCGCGGATGGCCGTGAAACCCTGTGGCTTGACGACTTTCTGTCCGCTCTTGACAGTGATGGCAATGCGATTGTTATCGGTCATGACGGCACCAGTAACGTCGAAAGGCCCATGATAACGCAGGCCGATCTTCGGCACGTGTGGACCGGGGAGCCTACGCGGCGGCATCCAATAGCTATTCCCTATCGAACAGATACAAACTATTCATTTGATTAATCAGCCGATGAGGTAGAAACTGAACCGGCCATCAACCCAGGGGTGCGGACTGGTCGCACTCATGCGTATCGAAACGAATATCAAGGAGAGAGTTATGGACGACCAAGCGAAATGTCCGGTCATGCACGGCAGCCGCACGCTGCAGAAGTCCGGCGGAAGAGGTTCCGTCGATTGGTGGCCGGAGCAGCTCAATCTGGCGATCCTGCACCAGCATCCGGCCAAGGCCGACCCGATGGGCGAAGGTTTCGACTACGCCAAAGCGTTCGATAAGCTGGATCTGACCGCGCTGAAGAAGGATCTGGCCGAGGTGATGACTGACAGTCAGGACTGGTGGCCCGCCGACTACGGACATTACGGTCCATTCATGGTCCGCATGGCCTGGCATGCGGCCGGCACCTATCGGACCGCCGACGGTCGCGGCGGCGCCAGCACCGGTAATCAGCGTTTCGCGCCGCTCAACAGCTGGCCCGACAACGGCAACCTCGACAAGGCCCGTCGCCTGCTGTGGCCGGTCAAGCAGAAGTACGGCAACCAGATCTCCTGGGCCGATCTGTTCGTTCTGGCCGGCAACGTCGCGATGGAGACCATGGGCTTCAAGACCTTCGGCTTCGGCGGCGGACGCGAAGACATCTGGGGCCCGGAGGAAGATATCTACTGGGGTGCCGAAGAAGAATGGCTGGGCAACTCCCGCTACAGTAACGAGCGCCAGCTGGCGCATCCGCTGGCTGCGGTCCAGATGGGCCTGATCTACGTCAATCCGGAAGGCCCCGACGGCAAACCGGATCCGGTCGCATCGGGCCGGGACATCCGCGACACCTTCGCTCGCATGGCCATGAACGACTATGAAACGGTCGCCCTGACCGCGGGCGGCCATACTTTCGGAAAATCGCATGGCGCGGGCCCTGCCTCGCATGTCGGCCCGGAGCCTGAAGCCGCACCTATCGAGGAACAGGGCTTCGGCTGGAGGAGCAGCTACAGGTCCGGCAAGGGCAGCGACACCATCACTTCCGGCATCGAAGGCGCCTGGACGCCGAACCCGACGCAGTGGAACATGGAGTATTTCGAGGTTCTGCTGAACAACGAGTGGGAACTGACCGAAAGTCCGGCCGGTGCCAGGCAATGGCGGATCAAGAATCCGACCGATGCACAGAAGGCGCCTGATGCCGAGGACGCGACCCAGAAGGTCGACATCATGATGACCACCGCTGACATGGCGATGCGCGAAGACCCGGCCTACCGCAGGATCTCCGAACACTTCCTTGCCAACCCGGATGAGTTCGCCGACGCCTTCGCGCGGGCCTGGTTCAAGTTGACCCATCGCGACATGGGGCCGAAGATCCGCTATCTCGGACCGGACGTACCGGCCGAAGACCTGATCTGGCAGGATCCGGTACCCGGCGTGGACCACGAACTGATCGACATCGAGGATGCGGTCACGCTGAAGGCAAAGATCCTGGATTCCGGCCTGAGCGTTCAGGATCTGGTTGGCGTGGCATGGAACTCGGCCTCGACCTATCGTGATTCGGACAAGCGTGGCGGTGCCAACGGCGCGCGTATCCGCCTGGCGCCGCAGAAGGACTGGGAAGCGTTCGAGCCGGAGAAACTGGCTCGAGTCCTGTCAGTCCTGGAGGGCATCCAGGCCGATTTCAACGACGCACAGGACGGTGGCAAGCGAGTCTCCCTGGCCGACCTCATCGTGCTGGCCGGCAATGCCGCCGTCGAGAGTGCAGCCAGGGCCGGCGGTCACGACATCGAGGTGCCGTTCGCACCGGGTCGTACCGACGCGACCCAGGAGCAGACCGACGCCGAGTCCTTCGAGCCGATGCGCCCGGAAGCCGACGGGTTCCGGAACTATCGCCGGACCAGATTCACGGTCCGCGACGAGGAGATGCTGCTGGACAAGGCACAGCTGCTGGGCCTGTCCGCTCCGCAGATGACCGTTCTGGTCGGTGGCATGCGTGCACTCAACGCCAATCATGGCGGCTCACAGCATGGCGTGTTCACCCACCGTCCCGGCACGCTCAGCAACGATTTCTTCCGCGCCCTGACCGACATGAGCATCGCATGGAAGGTCAAGGCCGAGGACGTCTATGAGGGCGTCGACCGACGCAGCGGCGAGGTCAGGTATACCGGCACCAGCGTGGATCTGGTCTTCGGCTCCAACTCACAGCTGCGCGCGCTGACCGAGGCCTATGCCCAGGACGACGCCGGGGAGAAGTTCGTGCGGGACTTCGTCGCCGCCTGGACCCAGGTGATGAACTCGGATCGCTTCGATCTGGCCTGATCAGCGGGGCAACCCCGGACTCGCCAATCAGTGAATATCTTCCGCCTCGGCACCGCCTCGGTGTCGGGGCTTCTGGTTTCGAGGCGCGTTGACCGCTAGACTCGGTGCTTCGTCGAACACTACATCGAACCCATGACTCGGATCGGAACCCCCTTATCGGCAACCGCTACCCGCGTGATGCTGCTCGGCAGCGGCGAGCTCGGCAAGGAAGTCGCCATTGCGCTGCAGCGCCTCGGCTGCGAAGTCATCGCAGTCGACCGTTATCCCGATGCGCCGGCCATGCAGGTCGCACACAGAAGTCATGTCATCGACATGCTCGATGGCGACATGCTCCGGGCGGTGGTTGCCCTCGACGAGCCGCACCTGATCGTTCCCGAGATCGAAGCGATTGCCACAGCGACCCTTCGCGAGCTCGAAGCGGAAGGTCAGCGGGTCATCCCGACCGCGCAGGCCGCTCACCTGACGATGAATCGCGAAGGCATCCGCCGCCTGGCGGCAGAACAACTGGGACTCCCTACCTCGGCCTTTCGCTTTGCCGCTGATCAGTCGGGCTTCGAGGCAGCCGTGGCCGAGATCGGCCTGCCCTGCGTCGTCAAGCCGATCATGTCCTCCTCCGGCAAGGGTCAGAGTCTGATCCGGGACAGAAGTCAGATCAAGACCGCCTGGGCCTATGCTCAGGAAGGCGGCCGCGCAGGCCAGGGACGGGTCATCGTCGAGGGATTCGTCGATTTCGACTACGAGATCACCCTGCTGACCGTGCGCCACCGCGACGGGACTTCGTTCTGCGATCCCATCGGCCATGTGCAGGGAGACGGCGACTACCGCGAGTCCTGGCAACCCCAGGCCATGAGCGACGTCGCGCGCACCGAGGCCCGCCGCATTGCCAGCGCGATCACCGGAGCGCTCGGCGGATACGGCGTGTTCGGTGTCGAGCTGTTCATCAAGGGAGATCAGGTCTGGTTCAGCGAGGTCTCGCCACGCCCGCACGATACCGGCATGGTCACGCTGATCTCCCAGAGCCTCTCGCAGTTCGACCTGCACGCCCGGGCCATTCTGGGTCTGCCGATTCCATGCATCCGGCAGGCCGGCCCCGCGGCCTCGGCTGCTCTGCTGGTCGAAGGCGACTCGGATCGGGTGCGCTTCAGCCATCTCGATCGGGCGCTCGCCGAGGCTGATACGGACCTGCGCCTGTTCGGCAAGCCGCAGGTTCAGGGACGGCGGAGAATGGGGGTGGCGCTGGCGCTGGGGGCGGATATCGAACAGGCCCGAGAGCGTGCCCGCGGGGTCCGTGATCAGATCGTCATGGAGCTCTAGGCCGAACGTCCCTGTGATACCGTTGGCGGTCTATGATCTTTTCTCCAGAAAGGGCATGCCATGACTGAATCCGCCAATCCCTATCAACCACCGGAAGTGGATATCCAGCCCCCGGAGACGGGCGGACAGCCCGGCCAGCTGCTCGATCCCCCACGCAGCGTCAGTGCAGGCCGGGGGGCCGGCTGGATCGGCGAAGGCTGGGCCCTGTTTTCCGGCGCCATGGGCACCTGGATCGGCATGTCGCTGGTCGCGGGCCTGATCTTCTTTGCCCTGAACCTGGTCCCGCTGGTCGGCTTCGTTGCCGCCTTCCTGACGCCGTTCATCATGGCCGGCTGGGCGATCGGCTGCGAAAGGATGCGCACCGAGGGCGAGGTCCGATTCGAGGACCTGTTCGGTGGCTTCGGAGAAAATTTCGCGCCGCTGGCGATCGCCTCCCTGATCTACTTCGCGGCCAACATGGTCGCCCTTTTGATTGCCATGGGCATCACCTTCGTGCTCGTCGGCAGCGTTTTCGCTCTGGGCCTGGGTGGGGCACCTGACGGCATGATCGAAGGCGGCGTTCTGGCCGGCACTCTGCTCGGCGCCCTGATCTTCGTTGCGATCACGCTGCCGGTGATCATGCTGATCTGGTTTGCCCCGACCCTGATCGTGCTCCACAAGGTCGCACCCGTCGAGGCAATGAAGCGCAGCTTCTTCGGCTGCCTGAAGAATATCCTGCCGTTCCTGGTCTACAGCCTGGTCGCCTTCGCGCTTCTGATCGGGGGCCTGCTGGCGCTGGTCATCGGACTGCTTTTCGTCTCGCCCTGGCTGGGCTGCTCCAATTATGCGGCCTACCGCGATATCTACATCGGAGAGCAGGCCTGAAACAATCGCCGGGATCGGCAGCCATGAAGGGCATGGCCCATTGAAGATCGACAGCACCTATCCCGTCGAGACCCCGGACGGCATCGAACTGAGCCTGAGCCTGGCCGGCCCGATCCCGCGCGGTGGTGCCTGGCTGCTCGATCTGTTGATTCGCGGCGGCCTGATGTTCGGACTGGCCTGGGCCCTGGCCTGGATGCAGGCGATCGGCTATGCCATCCTTCTGATTGCCTGGTTCATGATCAACTGGTGGTATCCGGTGCTGTTCGAAGTCCTTGCGCATGGAGCGACGCCGGGCAAGCGCGCCGCCAGAATCAAGGTGCTGATGCACGACGGTACGCCGGTCAACTGGAGCGCCTCCATCGTTCGGAATCTGGTCCGCCAGGTTGATTTCCTGCCGCTGTTCTACAGCACGGGCCTGATCGCGATGTTCTGCAACGGCCGCTTCCAGCGCCTTGGAGATCTGGCCGCCGGGACCGTCGTAGTCCGGACGCATACTGATCTCATCGCGCACGCCGATCTCGGCGAGGGGCCGGCAGAACCGATTTCGATCCCGCTCATCGCCGAGGAACAGCGTACGATCCTTGCGCTGGCCGAACGCAGCCCGCGCCTCAACCCGGAGCGGGCGGCTGAATTGAGCAGCATTCTGAAGCCTGTAACCGGCATCGAAGGCCGACCGGCGGTGGATCGAATCCAGTCCTGGGCGCGAGCACTGCGCGGGCAGATGTCGTGAAGCAACAGCACTTCATGGCCCAGCGCCTGGCCCGTTGGGAGGCCTACGCGCGGCAGCTCAAACGACTCCGCCGGCAGCGCGGCAACGAGGAGGACCTGGCCAGCTTTCCCAAACACTACCGGGCACTATGCAACGATCTCGCCCTGGCCCGCACCCGCGGCTACAGCCTGACTCTCGTCGACCAGCTCGAGCAGCAGGTTCGTCTGGGACATGCCTTCCTGTACCAACCGCGCAACCACCTGGGCCGTGCCCTTGGCCGGTTCTTCGCCCATGATTTTCCCGTCCTGGTCCGGTCCGAGTGGCGGCTGTGCCTGCTCGCCGGGGCCTTGCTGTTCGGGCCGATGATCTGGCTGTTCTGGTATATCGGTCATTCACCCGAGTTCGTCTATCGGGTGCTCAGCCCGGACACGATCATGCAGTACGAGCAGATGTACGAGGGCAAGGGCGGGCTGACGAGAGGCGCCGAGAGCAATCTGGTGATGTTTTCCTTCTACATCATGAACAACATCGGAGTCGCCCTGCGTACCTTCGGTTCCGGACTGATCTTCGGAATCGGCTCAGCCTTCATTCTGCTGTTCAACGGGGTCCAGATCGGAGCCGTCGGCGCTCACCTGAGTTTTGCCGGCTACCAGGAAAACTTTTCAAGCTTCGTGATCGGCCATGGCGCCTTCGAGCTGCCGGCCATCGCGCTGGCCGGCGCGGCCGGTGCACGGATGGGCCTGAGCCTGCTGTTTCCGGGCGGCTTGAGTCGGATGGCCGCGCTGCGCATGGGAGCGCGCCGCGCTGTCAGGCTGCTCTACGGCGTGATCGCCATGCTGCTGATCGCCGCCGGTCTCGAGGCTTTCTGGTCGGCCAGCCCGGCGTCGGTCGACAATAAATATTTGGTCGGCGGGCTGCTCTGGCTGTTCGTCGTTGTCTATTTCGGCTGGGTCGGACGCGGGCGCCATGCAGACTGACCGGATTGTTCTTCGACCGCGCAGCCCGGGCGAGGCCATCGAACTCGGGATGCATCTGACCCGCGTCAACTGGCCTGCGCAGGCCGGCCTGTCGTTGGTCGTGCTGACTCCGATCGCCCTGGTCGGCCTTGTCCTGAGCAAGTGGTTTGCTCCTGCCCTGCTGCTCACCCTGGTCTGGTTCAAGCCGACCCTCGATCGCGCCCTGCTGCACCAGCTCAGCGACGATCTCCTCGGACGCTCCGGAGGGACGACCACGGTACTGCGCGAATGGCGGAGCTGGTGGCGCGATGGACACCTGGTGACCCTGCTCTGGCATCGCTTCAATCCGGCCCGCAGCGCGGTTCTGCCGATCTGGCAGCTGGAGCGGCTCAAAGGTGCAGCCCGCAATCGGCGCGCTCGGGCGCTGTCCCACAACGACCGCGGAGCAGGCACCAGCTTGTCCTTCCTTGCCGCCATGGTCGAACTCGGCTTTCTGGCCTCGATCGGCACCCTGGCCTGGACGCTCGCGCCTGAACAATGGACGGGCGGCCTGTATTTCTTCGACTGGCTGACAGTCTCGGTCAGCAGCGATCAGGTCTGGCGGCTGCTTGCCCTGGCCTACCTGCCGGTGATCGTTCTGGTCGAACCCTTCTACGTCGGCGGCGGGTTCGGAATCTACCTGAACCAGCGCTCTCGTCTGGAGGGCTGGGACCTGGAACCACGGCTGAGATCGATCGTTGAACATCATCAGCAACAGCGGGTATCGCCATGAGTCATCAGCCTCGAGCAGGCCGGATCCAGCGCCTGGTCCGAGTGGTGTCACTGATCGGCTCGGCCCTGGCCTGGTGCCTGATCGCCACGGCCCAGGATCAGCCAATCGACCCCCGCATTACCCCCCAGGACTGCGACAAATGGGAAGCGCGGACCCGCGCCCTGGCCAGTTCGACCGACCCCGTCGAGCAGCAGCTCGGTGAGTTGCTGCAGCAGCCCGAGCTGCGCTTCTGCCAGACCCGGCTGATGCCGGTCTCGGACCTGAAGCCCGAGGAACAGGCAGAGCCTGGCTGGCTGCCCGATCTCACCACCCTGGCCAGCCTGCTGCAGTGGCTGGCGATTGCGGTGCTGATCGGACTGTTGATCTGGCTGCTGATCCGGCTGCAGCCAGGGCGCTGGCTCAAGCGTCACGACGAGCGGCCGGGCAAGCTGATCCCCGAAGACCGGATACAAAACCTGCTCGATCCATCCCATGACGAGCTGGAACGGGTCCTTGATGCAGCCGAGCAGGCCTGGCAGGCAGGCGATCAACGACGCGCATTCAGCCTGCTCTATCGCGGCGCCATCGTTCGCATCTGGCCGGACGAACACGATCAGCGCGCGCGGACCGAACGCGAGGTGCTCAGCGCGCTCGGCCAGCAGCGCCATACGGATCAACTGCTGGCCACGATGCGCTCGCTGACCCGACTCTGGCAACAGTCGGCCTGGGCCCATCGGATGCCCAGCGACGAGGACTTTCGGGCCATTCACGACCGCTGGGCGAAGACCTTCGTTGACCGGGGGCTGCAGCGCCCATGAATACGTCCACCTCGGCCCGGATGCTGATCATCCTTTCGATTGCAACCATCGCCGTTGCCGGCTATTTCTGGCTCACCGATGGCGAGTATGAGGAAGTGCGGGTCTTCGATCCGGAAAATCGTCAGCTCAGGCTCGAGCGGATGCATATCGCCGAGCGCTGGCTGAAGCGGCAGTCACTGCCGGTGGAAGTGATCCAGACCCTGCAGTTTCTCGAGGCTCTGCCTGCTGCCGGCCAACGGCTGATCATTCCGGCCGCGCTCGGCGACATGCCCCTGCTGGATGCTTCCCAGCTTCAGAACTGGGTGCTGCGGGGCGGGCATTTGATCGCGGTCGCGCCGATGCAACTCGGCCCGGAGGACCAGCCCTTCGATCTCAACCCCTTCGGCGTGACCAGCTGCTTCGACTGCCTGCACCCGGCCGAGGACTCGGACGAAATGGCTGATGCCAAGGCCGCCTTCCCTTTTCATGGCGACGGCGGGGTTCGGGTCAGCATCAAGGGTCTGGGCGATCGGCCGCTGCGCCTGTGGAGCCAGTTCGCCCTGAACATCGAGCGACCCTCGGACAAGCTCGAACAATGGTCCTCTGCTCAGGGCGTGCCGATGCTGGTGCGCTATGCCTTCGGTGCCGGTCAGATCACGATCATGCCGAGCAATTCGTGGCTCGACAATGCGCAGATGATCGAGCCCGACCATGCACGCCTGCTCACCATCCTGGTCGACGATCGAAGCGGCACGGTCTATCTGCAGCACTACAGCATTCCCGGCGGGCTGCTGCCCTGGCTCTGGCAACAGGCACCCGCCTTCTGGCTGGCCCTGCTCGCTCTGATTGCGCTGTGGATCTGGCATCGGCTACCGCGCCTCGGCCCGGTTCTTGGCGATCCCGATCCCTTGCCGAATCAGATGCGCGACCGCCTCCGGGCCACCGCCCGTTTCGATTCGAAACATTCGGGTGGCCAATCCCTGCTCGCAGCCCTGCGCGACGAACTGGGCGCGAGAGCCCAGCGCCGTTATCCCGACTGGCACCAGCTCTCCCCGGCACAGCGCCGGGAGCGACTCTGCCAGCTCTGCCCGGCATTGTCGCCGGAGCAGGTCGACGCGCTGCTGACCGAACAAAACATCGACCCCCCCGATCGTCTGATCGACCACCTGACGGTTCAGCGCAGGCTGCTCCATGCGCTCTGATCCGCCCCACCACACATCGCCCTGCATCATCGACAGAAATCAGCGACCAGAATCACTTCAAGGATCCGACCCATGACCGACGCCAATCCGCGCATCACACCTGCCACCATCGACCAGGCCTCCGAGCAACTCGATACCCTCCATCGCGCCCTGAATTCGGTGGTTCTGGGACAAAGCGCGGTGATCGAGCAGATCATCGCCGCCCTGCTTGCCGGCGGTCACGTGCTGATCGAAGGCGTGCCCGGACTGGCAAAGACCCTGCTTGCCCAGTGCCTGGCGACCACCGTCGGCGGAAAATTCTCGCGCATCCAGTTCACGCCGGATCTGATGCCCTCCGACATCACCGGCCATGCCATGTACGACATGAAGAGCGAGACCTTTCGCCTCCGCCGCGGCCCGGTCTTCTGCAATATCCTGCTGGCCGACGAGATCAATCGGGCCCCGGCAAAGACGCAGGCGGCACTGCTGGAGGTCATGCAGGAGCAACGTGTGACCATCGAGGGCAAATCCCTCAGGGTTCCGGAGCCGTTCATGGTGCTGGCTACCCAGAACCCGATCGAACACGAAGGCACCTATCTCCTGCCCGAAGCCCAACTCGATCGCTTCGTGATGAAGGTCCAGATCGACTATCCCGAGGCCGAGGTCGAACAACGTATCGCCCTGAACCTGGCCGGAATTCGAGACGATCTGGTCAGCCTCGCTCAGACCCTCGAGACCGTTCTCGATCCTGACGCCACGATTGCCCTGCGCGCCCTGGCGCGAACGATCAGGATCGATGAGGCCATCGCCGACTACGCGGTCGCCATTGCTCGCGCCACCCGCGACTGGCCCGGCATTGCCATCGGGGCCGGCCCGCGGGCCAGTATCGCCCTGCTCAGGGTCGCCCAGTCCAGCGCACTGTTCGAGGGCCGCGACTTCGTCATTCCCGATGACGTCAAACGTTTTGCCGTAGCCTGCCTGCGCCACCGCATCACCCTGACCGCAGAATTCCAGATGGAAGGCCAGAGACCGGATGAGGTGCTCCAGCGCCTGGTCAATGAACAGGATGCTCCGCGGCAGTGACCGACACGGATTCGCCCACCCCGCCACAAGCCCCCAAGGCCTTCAGGGGGGTGCTTCTGCCCGCGCGGGAGCTGCTCCTGCCGGGTCTGATCTGGCTGGCCCTGGGCGCGTTGACCTGGCTGGTCGAGGGGCTCCAGGACTATCAATCGATCTGGCTCGGCATCGGCAGCGCCCTGGTCGGAGTCATGCTGATCGACGCGCTGCGAGTATTGATCGAAGATCCCGGAATTCGACTACAGCGCCAGGCGCCCGAGCGATGGCCGGTCAACGCCCCGGTCAATCTCCGCACCGATGTCCGGCACGTCGGCCACCGTCCTGTCCGGGTGATGATCCATGACCTGCTTCCGAGTCGGATTCGCTCGACCAGCCTGCCTCTGCAGCAACGGCTGATGCCCGGTCGTCGATATGAACTGAACTGGCAGGCCCGGGCCATTCAACGCGGGCCCTTCACCATTCCCGGCACGCACCTGGCCTGGCAGAGCCCCTGGCGGCTGTGGTGGCGCAGAGTCACCATCGAGCAGGCCGACTCGATCCGAGTCTTTCCCAATTTCAATCTGGTCATACAGTATGGCCAATTGTCCGGCGATCGCCGGCTCGAGGAGATGGGCATCCATCTGCAGCAGCGTCGGGGATCAGGCTCCGACTTCCATCAGCTACGGGACTACCGCGAGGGAGACAGCCTGCGCCAGATCGACTGGCACGCTACCTCCCGGGTCCGCAAGCTGATCGCCAAGGATTACCAGGAAGAGCGCGACCAGCGCGTGGTCTTTCTGCTCGACTGCTCGCGACGAATGCGCGCGATGGACGGGGAAATCAGTCACTTCGACCAGTGCCTCAATGCCCTGCTCCTGCTGGCCCATGTGGCCCTCAAACAGGGCGATGAAATCGCGCTGCAGACCCTGGCCTCGGCCGACGGCCGCGAACGCGTGTTGCCCGCGGGCCGTGGGCAACGGCAGTTCGGTTCGCTACTGGAGGCCGTCTACGACCTGGAGGCCGGCCTCGGCCATCCGGACTATCTGCGCGCCTGCGCTGAGCTGATGCGGGTACAGCGGCGTCGCAGCCTGGTGGTGCTGCTGACCAACCTGCGCGACGAAGATCACAACGAACTCGACCCTGCGCTGGCCCTGCTTCGCCAGCGCCACCTGGTCGTTCTCGCCGATCTGCGCGAGAGCCTCGGCGACATCGACAGCAGACAAGATGAGTCACCCGATGCCCCGCGCAACATGGACGAAGCCCTGCTGCTGGCCGGCCATCAGCTCTATCGCAGCCAGCGACGTTCTGCAACCCGGCAGCTGAAACAGATGGGCATCATCTACCTCGACATCGTGCCGGAGAGGCTGGCCGGCGCCCTGGTTAGCCAGTACCGCCGCCTCAAGGCCGGCGGCGAGTTCTGAGCAAGGGTACCGGGTCAGCCGATGCCGAATTAGCCAGCGATAGTTAGGCGGGTTCACCACAAAGACACAGAGGTCACAGAGGAAAAGCAAAGGCAAAGAATTTATATTTTTAATTCGTTATTTTTTGAACTCTGCACCTCAATACGCAAGCTGCTTTTGATTTTCTCTGTGCTCTCTGTGTCTCTTTGGTGAATCCACTCGGGCCCGGCAACGACAACCATCAGCGCAGCAAGGCCGGCAGGGAGGCCGCCAGGGCAATCAAGGCGGCGAGCAACCCCAATGACCATCGGATGATGGTCGCTCGTGCCCGGTGGCCGCCCTCTTCCTGGAGCACGTCCATCTCGCCGGAATCGAGGGGATCGTTGACGATGTGGTCCGGATTCTCGAGCAGGGCGGCGGCGTCCTCGTGCTGGTGCTCCAGCACCGACCAGAGGGCGGCGCTGTAGAGTGATTTGTGGGCTCCGGCCGGGCGCAGTGCGCTGGTCGACTCCACGTGCGCCGCGATTCCGCGCGAGCGCAGAAACGCCGCCCGCTCCTGGGCCTCGGTCATCGATTCATAGCGTTCGAGCAACTTCATGCGGTGTCTCCCTCAAGACTGCCGCGCTCAGGACCGAGGCGGCTGACATGATGTACAAGAATACAGTCTTCGGCTGCTGACTGTCACCTTGATAATCTCGCTGTCGCAGTCGAAACAGGCCTGCCCGTCGCGCCCGAACACGAAGTGGCGGTAATCCCGGCGCTTCCACCCGGCCCGCTTGAGCGCGACCACCCGTTCGGAAGTATTGGTGATGCCCTCGGTCCGCACCGATCGCCACATCAGCTGGTGAATGGCTTCGGCCAGCCTCAGAACCTGCCCGCGGCTGAGGTCGCGCGGTCGCAGGCTCCAGTGAAGCCCGGCAACGAACAGGATCTCGCTGCGCAGGTAATTGCCGACGCCGGCGAGGAAGCTCTGATCCAGCAGTAGATGTCCGAGCTGCCGACCAGCATAGGCCCGGCCGCCGATCCAGTCCGCGACCTGATCGACATCGGCACCGCTCGACAACACGTCCAGGCCGATGCGGCGGATGAAGGGATGACTGTCGACATCCTCGGCGGCCAGGACGTCGATCTCCGAAGCACTGTAGAGCAGCGCGGATTTCCTTGCCGTGCTCAGGGCCAGGCGCAGCTGCCGACCGGTGTCGGGACGGCGATCCGGCGCACAGAACATCCAGCGCCCGTAGAGCTGGTTATGCGTGTAGATGGTCTGCCCCTCGGCAAACTCCAGCAGCAACGCCTTGCCCAGCGTGCGTACCGCTGCCAGCCGCTTCCCCTCGAGCTTCCGCGTCCAGGGTTTCAGATGATCGAAGGCAAACCAGACCTCTTCGAGCGGTGCATCGGCAACGGCTTGCTGGATGTGCCGGGCGACCCGATACATTTCCGGACCCTCAGGCACTGGGCGTCTCACTCCGAGCGTGACGCAGCGCGCCCCAGGCAGCACTTACCCAGGCCGCCATCAGGGTGATGCCGCCAACCGGGGTGATCCAGGTCAGCTTCTCGATTCCGGTGATTGCGGTCAGGTAGATGCTGAAGCTGAACAGGACAGTACCGATGACAAACAGGCTTGCCGCGATCTTCAGCCATCGGGCCAGCGCTGATCGGATTCCCGCGGCCAGGCCAAGGCCGATGGCAAACACGGCCAGGGCACCGATCTGGTGATATCGGATCGCGGTCATTGTCCAGCGAAAGATCTCGGGCTCGACATTGGGTTTGACGACGTGCTCGACCGAGGCACCGATCACCACAGACAGGAAACCGAGCAAGGCACCGGCCAATAGAACAGGATTCATCAGGGGCTCTCCAGAGTTTGCAGGAATAACGGGTTTCTTATTGTCTCCAACAGCGATGAAGACCCGCGAAAGCTTTGAACAACGCGGCGCGGAGCGCGCGAAGTTTCGAGTACTCTGTCGGCATGGATCCTTCGATCAACCCACCGGGCCAGGAATCCCGTCGTTTGTGGTGGTCAACACCGTTGATCCTGCTCCTGTGCGCGTTCGTCTTCTGGCCGGGATTTTTTGCCGACTGGGGCCGCGACGACTACATGCAGCTGGCCATGGCCAGACTCGTCGACTCACCCTGGGCCTTCTTCATCACAGATCACTTTCCGCTGCCCAACAGCGTCTTCCGGCCGATGGGCTTTGCCAGCTTCTGGCTGGGACAAGCTATCGCCGGTTCCGATTTCCAGGGCCACGCGGCGATCAGTCTCGCCCTGTTTGCAGCGACCGCGCTGCTGCTCCACGCCCTGCTGCTGCGCTTCGGGATCAGACCGCTGGCCGCGCTGGTCGCCACTCTGATACTGGCCATGCATCCCGTCACCGTCGGGACCGCCCTGTGGTGGTCGGCGCGATTCGACATCCTGGCTGTCCTGTTCGTACTGTTGGCCCTGCACCAGGCCCGCATGCGCCTGCTGACCGATCGGGGACGCCACCTCGCTCTGAGCCTCGTGGCCCTGCTGGCGGCAGCCTTGTCGAAGGAAATCGGTCTGATCGGCGCGGCGGCAGCCTTCCTGCTGTTTCAGCATCGGGCATGGAGCGACCGCACGGCGTTCTGGCCAACGCAGCGGGCCAGTCTGCTGTACATCCTGGTGGTGCTGGGTTTCCTGGCCTGGCGCACGGCCATCCTTGGAACAGGAGGATCGGGCATTGTCGGCAATGACGGGCTCCTGGAACCCCTGGTCGAAGGCCTGCTGCGATGGTTCGAGCTGGCGCCGGTCTATTTCGGATTCCAGCCTCAGCTCGGCTGGCCGATCGCTTTGGTCGTGGCACTCCTGATTCTCTTCGCGCTGGCCCTGTTGCCGCTGAACCCGACGCGCAGGAAAAACACGAGTGAAATTGGTTCCGCCTTGCCGCTCGCGCTGACCGGACTCTGCCTGGCCCTGCTGCCGGCCCTGCTCCAGGCACCGGTCGTTCGCCTGAATGCAATGCCCCTGACCGCCGAGATCTCGGCCGTCGAGGCGGCCATGCAGTCCCGCCTGTATTTCATGAGCCTGGCGGGCCTGTGCATGCTGGCCGCCCTGCTTCTCGACCGGATCCTCAGTTCAGAACAGCGCCTGCGGCAGTCGGCCCTGCTGCTTGGCAGTGCGGTCACCGTCTTGATGTTCGCCGCAGGCTCCTATCAGCAGGCCCGCTCCTTTGCCGAGATCAGCCACCGCAACGCCGGCCTGGCCCGACAGGCGATGGCGATCGCCGCGACCATCGACTGGCCAAGTTCCGAACCCTGTCACCTGGTGCTCGATGACATCACGCCACCACCGGAGTGGAGCATCTATGTGTCGATGGATTCGGTGATCAAGGCGCTCTATCCAGACCTGGAGGCGATCGACCACTGCTTCATCCATGCCAACTACCCGACCTTCTACCACCTGATCGCCAGCGAGCATGCCGAGGCCGATGCTGAGCCCTTCGAAGCGCCCATCTACGCCGGCGCTCCCCTTGCGCGACGCCAGGTTGGCGGACTGACCTTCGCTTATCTGAAGAGCATGGAGTCGCTGAGCCCGGAACAGCGCACGGCGCTGCCCCGACGGTCGATCGATTCGGCCCCATCGGGCAATGAGTAATCGCCACGCCGTGGGGGTATTGATCGAGCCGACTCGAGCATATCGAGCCGGCCCGTCATCACGCTGACCGCCTCCGTTGAGCTCCTCAGCCTCCCGGAATGGCACCGCCGGGAGTCCACGGCGCGCCGGCATCCAGCAGCTCTGTTTCGAGTGCCGGGATCTGCTCCTCGACCAGGCGATTGAGCTCATCCCGGATCGTGGCGAACTGGGTCTCGGCGATTTCGAGAGAGCGCCGGTGTGTCGGGGTCGGTCCGTAGGTCGACCGGCCCGTGCCGATCATGGCCACGAACATCCGTTGACCCACGGTCGGGGACTGCAGCTCGCCGACCTGGTTCATCGAGGCCTTGCCCTGAAGCTGCTCGGCAATTTCGTAGAGCGCCTGATCGAGGCGGTAGAGGCGTCGATCCAGATCGCCGGCTGAGGCCTGGCTCTGCTGCAGCGCCTGGCTCATGGCATCGATCTTGGCGCGGGCCTCGCTGATGACCTGACCGGCTGCCGTGGTCTGGCGCTGGAGCGAGGCCAGCTGCTTCCAGAATGCGACCGTCTCTTCGGGCTCGGCACCGTCCAGGGCACCGCGGCGCATCCGCACGACGTCGAAGCGCTGCGGTCCGGCCAGCGGCGTCACCTCGCCGTCGATCCGCTTTGCCATCTCGACGGTGTAGCTGCCGGGCACGACCATGAATCCGGAGTTCGCTCCGAAGCCCTCACTGCCACCGATGGCAACGGGCGAAGGCATGGCCAGATCCCAGGCCACGCGATGGAATCCGCGCCTGGCCGGTCCCTCGAGCCTGCGCATCACGTTACCGTCGCTATCGCGCACGGTCAGCAGGATGGTGGGATCGGGCTGGCGAATCTCGTCCTCGAGCGCCTCCCAGCCCGGGAAGGGCACATCCTCGCGCTCCTCGATCAGCGGCTTCTCTCGATCCTGTCGGATCTGCTCGTCGGTCTGATAGGACTCGGCGAGATGGTAGGTGAACACGGCACCGAAGGGCGGGTTGTCGGCGGTGTAGAGGCTGTCACCCTGCGAGCCCTTCTCGTTGAAGCCCAGCACGCCGCGCTGGATGTACCAGAGGGCATCACGCGGTTCGAACAGAGCCGCCTCGGCGCTCAGAGTGTCCTCATCGAGGTTGCGCAGCGGCGTGTAGTCATCCAGCAGCCAGAAGCCGCGCCCGAAGGTCGCACCGATCAGGTCGTTCTCGCGGCGCTGGATGGCCAGATCGCGATAGGAAATATTCGGCGCATTGCCGGTCAGCTCGACCCACTGCTCACCGCCATCGAGGGTCACGAACAGACCGAACTCCGTGCCGGCAAACATCAGATCCGGATCGACATGATCCTGGACCACGCGCCAGACCAGATGCCTTTCAGGCAGGTCGTCGGCGATCGAGCGCCAGCGTCGGCCCCGATCGGTGGATTTCAGGAGGTAAGGGGCAAAGTCACCGTACTTGTGGTTGTCCAGGGCAACGTAGACGGTATCGGCATCGAACAGGTCCGCCTTGATGTCGTTGACGAAGGCGGTGTCGGGGACGCCGGGGAGATCCCCGGCCTCGATCTCCGTCCAACTGTCACCGCCATCGCTGCTGACCTGAATCAGACCGTCGTCGGTGCCGGCATAGAGAATGTTCTCATCGATCGGCGATTGGGCCAGGGAGGTAATCGTGTTGTACTTCGACATCGCGAACAGATCCCAGCCCGAGTCCCAGCTCCACTGCCGCCCCATCACATCGAGCTCGATCCGGGTCTCGTCCCGGGTCAGGTCGCCGGAAATCGGCCGCCAGCTGTCGCCCCGGTCGTCCGAGCGCCAGACCCGCTGCGAGGCATGGAAAAGCGTGGTCGGACTGTGCGGACTGACCAGGATCGGCGCATCCCAGTTCCAGCGCTCGGGCGCGTCACCCGGTTCGGGCTGCGGCTGGATGTAGACGATTTCTCCGGTCGTTCGGTCGACGCGGACCAGATTGCCCTGCTGCCAGTGCGCGTACATGATGTCGGGGTTGCCCGGTTCGGTCGCCGGCTGATGGCCATCACCGAACAGCACCACGAACCAGTCCGCATTGCGAATGCCATGGACGTTGTCGGTGCGCGACGGGCCACCCTGGGTGTTGTTGTCCTGGGTGCCGCCATAGATCGTGTAGAACGGCTCGGCGTCGTCGACAGCCAGCTTGTAGAACTGGGTCACCGGCAGGTTGTCGATGTAGCGCCAGGTCTCGGCGTGGTCGAAGGTCTCGTACAGACCGCCGTCGGTACCGAACAGCAGATAGTCCGGATCATCGGGCCGGAAAGCCACGGCATGATTGTCGACGTGTTTGGACTCGGCGTCGATATTGATCCAGGTGGCCCCACCGTCGTGCGAGACGCGCGCCTGGACATCCATCAGATAGATCCGGTCGAAAGCATGCGGACTGGCGTAGAGTTCCTGGTAGTAGTGCGGACCGGTACCACCCGCGACCCGGTCCGACATCTTGCGCCAGGACGCCCCGCGATCGGCCGAACGCCAGATGCCGCCCTCGCGGCGATTGGTTTCGATGGCGGCATAGACCACGTCCGGATCCTGCGGCGAAATCGCCAGTCCGATCTTGCCCAGATTCCCGCTCGGCAGGCCGCCGCCAAGGCGGGTCCAGGTCCTGCCACCATCGGTGGATTTGTGGACGCCGGAGTTCGGTCCGCCACCGACATAGGCCGCGACCGTGCGATGACGCTGCCAGGTCGCCGCGTAGAGAACATCGGGATTGCGCGGATCGATCACGATATCGGTGACACCGGTCCAGACATCGTCGCCTTCATCACCGACCAGGGTGCGCTCCCAGCTCTCGCCGCCGTCGGTGGTCATGTAGAGCCCGCGCTGCCCGCCTGAGGACCAGAGCGGACCTTGCACCGCGACCCAGAGCGTGTCCGAGTCCTCCGGGTGGATGATCATCGTGCTGATATGCTCGGAGTCCTCGAGTCCTTTCTGCTGCCAGCTCTGCCCGCCGTCATGCGAGACATAGATACCGTCGCCGAAGCCGACGTGGCGGCCGCCGACGTCCTCGCCCGTGCCGACCCAGATCGTGTTCGGATTGGCATGATCGATCAGCACCGAGCCGACCGAATAGGAAGGCTGACCATCGAACAGGCTGGACCAGGTCGTGCCTGAGTTGCTGGTCTTCCAGACCCCGCCCGAACCCACCGCCACGTACCAGACGCTGGGATCCTCGGGATGGATCTCGATATCGGCGATCCGACCGGACATGAATGCCGGTCCCACGGTGCGCAGCTCCAGTCCGGCGAGACGCTGCTCCAGCGTGACCTCACCATCCTGAGCCCACAGCGCAGACGCCGTCAAAAGGAATAGAAAAGTGGCCAGTCCCAGAATCTGGCGAGTTGAAAGCTGGATCATCATGAAACCCTCATTCAGTCGTTCATCGAACGCAGCCCGTCTCACCCCGGCC
The DNA here is from genome assembly GCA_964439915.1 of uncultured Wenzhouxiangella sp. Classification (GTDB taxonomy): domain Bacteria; phylum Pseudomonadota; class Gammaproteobacteria; order Xanthomonadales; family Wenzhouxiangellaceae; genus Wenzhouxiangella. The sequence continues at coordinate 133,925 of CAYTQT010000001.1, forward strand.
CAAGACTAGCACCTCTCCGACGTCGAAGCCTAGGCCCAAGGTCATGGCGACAGGACATCGAGCAGCAACGAGACTGGGGTGTCCGAGCCTCGCGCAGCCTGCCATCGTCACCTTTTTTCACATTTCGTCGGGCTCCGGTACAGACGAACCGCTGATTCTGAGGCACAGTGGCGGCAGTCGATCCGGATACTGAATCATGTCACGAAAGCCCCCTTACCTCCTCCGATTCCGGTCAGCCTCGATCGCTGGTCTGCTGGCGGCCAGCATGGCTGCCCAGGCCTCGGAATGTCAGTGGGCATCGGTCGAATCAGGCCTGAGCGAGCTGTTGACCGCTCGCCCGGCGCTGGAGGGTGCCTCGATGGCCGCCGGCACCCGTGGCTTTACCAGCCAGCTCCAGCATCTCGGCGATTTCGACGACGACACCGTCGTGTCTCTGGCCTCGGCCAGCAAGCTGCTGTCCGGAGTGGTCATCCTGCGTCTGGTCGATCAGGGACTGATCGCTCTGGATGCGCCGATATCGGATTACCTGCCGGCTTTTACCGGCGCCAAGGCCGAGATGACGATGCGCCAGTTGTTTTCGCACACCTCTGGGCTGCCGGGCAATCGCACTGCCAGCCTCCAGCCGGAACCGAACCTGTGGATCCTCAACGACGACTCGCTGACTCTGGCCGAGTCGGTCGATCAGATCGCCTGCTGCGTCGATATGATCGGCGAGCCAGGTGAGCAGTTCTCCTACGGCGGCTTTTCGATGCAGGTGGCCGGACGAGTCGCTGAAGTGGTCGCCAACGCCGACTGGGAAGCCCTGGTCGAGCGCGAACTGAACGGACCGCTGGGCCTGAGCTCGATCAACTTCCAGGGCCTGGGCACAACACGCAACTACCGGATCGGCGGGGCAGCGCGTGCGAGCCTGCGCGACTACCGGCGGGTTCTTGAAATGCTGGCCAACAACGGGGTCTACCGCGGGCAGCGCTATCTCAGCGAGTCAGCCATGGACGCCCTGCTTGCGGACCAGACCCGCGACAAGCCGGTGATCTACGGCCCGCCGGTGGCCCAGGTGCAGAATCTGGGATATGGCTTCGGCGGCTGGCTGCATTTCGATGCCTCCGGCAACGAGGTGATCGCGATAAGCAGCAAGGGTGCCTTCGATGCCCTGCCCTGGTTCCGGCCCGGAACCGGTGACTGGGCCATGATCTATGTCGAAAACCTCGAGGCCAGCCTGAACGATGAAGTCTTCGAACTGTTCGACCAGATCAACGCCCGCCTGGACCTGCCCGAGTGCAGGACGCCGTATCGATTCACCGCCAACGCCGGGCTCAACGGCTTCTGGTTCGATCCGACCGCCGATGGCCAGGGCCTTCTCGTCGACCTGATCCCCGAGCGCAATCAGGTCTTTGCCGGCTGGCTGACCTGGGACATTCTTGATCACGAGCACGCGGCCGGAATCGGAGACGCCGGTCAGCGCTGGTTCACGCTGCAGGGCGAGCTCGAAGGCGCGACGGCGACGCTGGCCGTCTTCAACACCCGCAACGGCGCTTTTGCCGCCGACGCGGGGGTCAGCAACGAGATCGTCGGCGATGCGAGCATTCTGTTCCAGGACTGCGAAACGGCCCTGCTGGACTACTCGCTGCGACCGAACAGTGTCGGAGTCGAACCGGTCACAGGCCGGATTCGCTTCGCCCGCCTGACGCCGGATCAGTACTGCGCCGCGGAATTGCCCTGAGACACTTTCAGGCCCGACGTGACCGATTCTTAAGGAGGATCACGTAATCAGAAGGGAGCCCAGGATGGATTGACGCCATGCACCGCCGCACCCTGACCCTGACCCTGTTACTCGCCCTGAGCCTGGGCGACGCTGAGCCCGTCGAAGCGATGAACTGCGCCTGCAGCTGCGCCGCCTTTACCGGCTTCAAGGCACGGATCATGGACTTCGAAACGGAACTCGACCGCGGCGCCAGTGCCACCATGACGCCTGCCCTGCAGACCGACCTCGCCTGCCTGCAGGGCTGCGCAGAGGAATGGATGCAGTGTCGCCTCAGCGACGGACCTCTTGCCCCGCTCCAGACCGGAACCGGTGAGCAGCTCCATCAGGCCGCCGATCTTCAGGCCCGTCGGATCGAGACGAAACCCGCAGCGCCGAGACGACACTGACTCGACCGCATCGGTCGCCGGCGGAGTATCAAGTACCGACGCCACGGCGGCATCGCCGCCCATAAGCCGTCCAGCTTTGAATGGGGACAACCTGCTGACATTGCACACCCAGGCATTTATCGATCGTGCTGGCGGAAGAAGAGCTCTGGTACGGCATCCGTTGCCATCTGAAGCCATGCGATCTGCTGCCAGCGTTCGGCTAGGCATCCGGCCACCTCGGGCGTCATGCCGGCCACGAGGAACCCCTGTTCGATGGGCCAGACGCCGTCAGGATCGATATTCTGTGTCGGCAGAATCGACCAGCCCTGAAGATCGCGCTCGAGCCGGCGGGTTCGTGATCGATTCTCGCCATCGGGCAGGGGCTGGCTGCCGGGATTCGCTGCGGTGATCAACGCACTGCAGGAGACGCCGCAATCGTGCTGCCAGGCCTTCAGCTGCCGACTGTGTACATCCACCCTTAGGTCGAAGGGCGGATCGGCGAGCACGCGATAGATCGCCTGACCATAGGCCCGAACCAGGTCGGGGTCGACATCGGACGCATCGATCACGCCAGTACGCGAGTGAGGCTCAGTTCGCGCGATCGTGATCGTGACCGTGATCGCGCGAGGTATCGCGCGACATGTTGCTGTAGAGCAGCTCGACCCAGCGCTCCGGCGGGATGAAACCGCTGCCCCAGAAGGCATCGTACTCCTCCGTGATCCCAGCGGCCAGGATCGTCTCCAGGTCTTCACCGGCATCGATGCGAGTGCGCAGCCGCTGGTGTACCGTCGCCAGCATGTCGCGGTACTGGCCAAGTTGGCGCTGGCCCATCAGCGGGCCGTGGCCGGGAATGATCACGGTGTTCTCGTCGACGTGCTCGGCGATGCGGTCGACCGCATCGATCAGACCGGGCAGCGAACCGCCGGACTCGCCGTCGACAAAGGGATAGAGGCCGTAGAAGATCACATCGCCGGCGTGGATCACGTTCGCCTCGGGCAGATGCACGATCGAATCACCATCGGTATGTGCATGCGGTGTATGAAAGGCATGGACCGTGTGATCGCCCATATGGAAGGTGACCTCGTCGTTGAAGGTGATCACCGGCAGAGCACCGTCTGGCGAGGCCGGCGTGGTGCGGCCGAAGAACTCGCTGAGCTGTTCGGTCGACATGCGCTCGCGCACGTTGTCATGGGCCACCACCAGGGTTCCGCGTTCGGCCAGATTCTCGTTGCCGCCGGTGTGATCACCGTGCCAGTGCGTATTCAGGACAAAGCGGATCGACTGATCGGTCACCGTGGCGACTGCCGCCACGATCCGGTCGGTCAGGGGCGCATACTGATCGTCGATCAGAAAGGCACCGTCGTCGGTCACGACCAGGCCGATGTTGCCGCCCCTCCCCATCAGCATGTAGACCGACTCGCGCAGCTCCGTGACCTCGATCTCGACATCCTCCATGCCCTGAGCCAAGGCCCATGGTGTGATCGACAGGCTCAGAACGGTAATCAGAGCGGCGATCAGAACCAGATTGACCATCGTTTTCATGGCGCTTCTCCTGAAATCATTAGCCCGGAAGTATGCCAGCTCGCGACTTTCGAATCAGTCACGCTCCAATCCTTGACACGGCACAATAGGAATGCCCCCTTTTCAAGCACGGACCATTGCAATGGAAGCAATTCAGGACGCGACGCCCTCATACCCGGCTGTTCTCGGCAGCCGCACACTGTTTCCCGATCTGGAGACCGAGGTCTACCTGAACCACGCCTCGCTGTCGCCTCCCAGCCTTGCGGTTCAGCGTGCGGTCGAGCGCAGCCTGCGCGGCTATGCGACTCGGGGTATGGCCTGGTATACAGAAGAAGTGGCCTGCCGCGAGCGGCTGCGCGCCCAATTGGCAGGTTTGATAGGCGGACAGCCGGAAGACCTGGGCCTGGTCGCCAACACCTCGGCCGGTGTGCTGGCGATTGCCTTATGCCTGGACTGGAAGCCCCGTGATCGGATCGTGCTCCTTGACGGTGAGTTCCCGACCAATATCACGCCCTGGCAGCAGACCGCGCGGCGTGAGGGCCTGGAGATCGTCTGGCAGAAGGCGGACGATTTTCGCCTCGACCGCGCCGCAGCCCTAGAGAAACTGGAAGACGAGCTTCGCCGTGGCGTACGCCTGGTCGCCATGAGTGCCGTTCAGTTCACCACCGGTCAACGCATGCCCCTGGAGGCGGTCGGCGAGCTGTGCAGACGCTACCACGCCGAATTCTTCGTCGATGGCATCCAGGCCCTTGGCATCGTGCCGATCGATGCTCCGGCCCTGGGCATTCATTACTTCACGGCCGGCAGCCACAAGTGGTTGATGGGGCCTGAGGGCCTGGGCGCCCTATGGGTGGATCCTGCGGTAGCCGACCGGCTCGAACCCAACGTCGCCGGCTGGTTGAGCCACGACGACCCATTCGCGTTTCTCACGCACGGACCCGGCCATCTGCGCTATGACCGCGGGTTCCAGCCGGGCGCGCGCATGGTCGAGGCCGGCACCTTCAACTCGTTCGGGGCAGCCGGCCTGGAAGCCAGCATCGGTCTGATCGAGCAGATCGGTGTGGCGAAGATCTTCGACCACGTCCAGCGCTGGCATGATGGGATCGAATCCGGCCTGGTCGAACGGGGCTTCAGCTCGGCTCGTATGGCCGACCCCAGCGGGCGATCGGGGTCACTCTGCGTCCGTCCGCCCGAGGGTCAGAGTGCGCCGGGCTGGGCGCTCGCCCTCGCCGACAAAGGTGTCAGCGTGTCCAGCCCGGACGGCTGGCTGCGCCTGTCACCGAGCTGGCCGAATGCCCTCGAGGAAATCGAGAGAGTGCTGCAACAGGTGGACGAACTGATCGATTGCCCAACCGCACTCCATTCTGGCCCCGACGCCAAACACAACTGAGGGGCGTCGCCACCTCAGGCTGCTGCTGAGTCAAAATAATCAGCCGGGCCCGGCACTGCCGCCTCGGCCAATAGGTCCCTCGGAAATAAGCGGAGTATTCAAGCTGCGAACGAATTCTTCAACGTACTCGGCGTAATATTCCGACTGCTCCCATTCCGCCCTTGTCATGCAGCGGCGACGCTGGCCCAGCCGAGTGCCGGTCAACTGCTGACGTACACACACGACTTCCAGGGCCGTGCCGGCGATGACCGTCGCCACAAGCTGCTGTCTGAGCTGGAACAGCGTGTAGCGTGTTTCCATGTCGATCTCCTCGATCTCACGAGCATCTCCGAGAAGCTCGAGGATATTGTCCTGAATACGATTCAGGCGATCCCATTCCTGCTCATCGAGTTCGCGCGGAATGCCTTGAGACAGATTGTCGACCAGTCTGACCTGCTCGCGCTTGTACTCGGGGATCGACATGGCCAGAGGGTCTTCGGGGGTTGCCAGCCGCTGGGGTGCGGTACTGTTGGTGGCGCAGGCTGCCAGGATCAGGGCCAGACCAATCGCGATGACGGGGGTTCGGATGTGCATTGCGCGCTCCTCGAAAGGGTGAAGGAATGTCATCCACGAAATTCATCGTAGACTCCGCAACGACTCTATACGACGCATCTCGTATTTGTCAACCACCCGATGATCCAGCTCCATCCTGTCGGCCCCGGACTCAAGTCACCCGGCCCGGGATTCCAGCCGACTCACTGGAGTGCGAAAGCCCGCCAGTCATCGTCATCCTGCCCGACAATATCGATTCCGCTGAGAACCAGCGCTGGATATTCAGTGCAGACCGCAGCGTGTAGAATGTCTCGTCGGTCGCCGAATGGGGGATCAGGTATTGCAGACTCAAAACTAGGGAGAACAAGATGTCAGAGCTGGTTCGTTTACTGAAGGATCTGGGGAAAGATGCCAAGCTCGCCGATGCCTATGCCAAAGACTCTGATGCGGTCTTGAGTGAATACAATTTGACTGAGGCCGAAGTCGAAGCGCTGAAAGCCGGCGATGTCGACAAGATTCGTGAGGCTTCCGGGCTTGAGGAGCTGCATATGACCAACGCCACCATCAAGAGCTACTGACGGCCTGAATGATCAGGCAGCTCGTGCCCGCAACTCTCTGTCTGGGGTTGACCTTCCAGGCAGCGGCTGTTGATCCATCGGCGGCCGAAGCGGACTTTCAATCGCTGGTCGATCAAGCCGTTGAGATGAACGTGACTGAGGATGCACGGGCAACCCTGGATTTCCTGAACTCGCTTGACAATCAGCTGCACAGGGCGTCATCCCATCAACGGGCCCAGCTCTATCTGATTCGAGCCCGTGCCAATATGCTGGTCACCGAGTACGACAAGGCGATGGAGATTCTCGATCATCTGCTCGCCACCGATCTGACGCCAAATCATCGCCTGAGAGCCTACGAGCTGGCGGCCAATCTGGCGCTCATCAACGATCGCTACCAGGCTGGCTTCGAGTACCTCAATCGCGCGATGGAGTTCCAGGAGCAAGTTGACGACCCCGGCCTGAAGAGCGGAATTTTCGGGCTGGCGGCTTATTGGCACACCCAGCTGGGTGATCAGGTGAAGGGACTGGAATATGCCCAGCGCACCATGGAGCTGGCACAGGCAACAGGTGACATCCGTGAGCTTTGCGTCGCATACGAAAAGCTTGGGCAGGCTGAAGAGATCAACGTCCTTTTCGAGCAAGCGTTGACCCGCTACGAGGCCGGCCTGCAGGCTTGCGAGGAGGCGGACGATCCGGTCTTTGTGGGTGTCATGCATACCTTGATGGGCCGCTTGTTGTTTCGCCTGGGTCGTTACGATGAGGCCGAGAACTGGATGCAGCAAGGCATCGAGCTGACCGCAGAATCGGGGTTTGAAGATGGCGTAACCGATGCCATGACCAAGTACGGAGAGCTGCTGCTGGAGCTTGGACGGAATGACGAAGCCCAGAGGTTGTTGCTTGATGTTCTTGACAGAACAAGCAACGGGGGCCGTCCGAACAATCGCGCAGACGCCCAGCGTATGCTGGCCCGAATCAGTCACCAGGCTCAGGATTATCGCTCGGCCTCTGAGCATCTGAATTCCTATCTCCAGACACGCGAACGGGTGTTTGATATCGAACGCGCCCGGATTATCGCGTTCCAGGAGGTCCAGTTCGACATGCACAATCAAACTCAGGAGATCGAGCTTCTGCGCGAACAGGCCAGAGTGTCCGAGCTACAGGAGGGCGCGATGCAGCAACAACGCCAGTTCCAGCAGATCGTGATCATCATGGCGGCATTCATCCTGGTGCTCTTGCTGATCCTGCTGATCAGGACACTGCGCGATCGGCGCCATTTCCGCCATATGTCAGCGCACGATGGCCTGACCAGGATGCTCAATCACACCCATTTCATCGATGCCGCCAAGAACCGGGTCGCGCAGTCGATACCAACGGGCAAGAAGCTGACCCTGATCCTGGCAGACATCGATCACTTCAAGCAATTCAATGACCGTCACGGTCATCAGGCCGGCGACGACGTGCTGCGCAAGGCCGCCAGTCGATTCAGGCAGATCCTCTCGCCCTACGGCGTGGTTGGGCGCGTCGGTGGCGAAGAGTTCGCAGCCTGTCTCGAAGGGCTCGACATCGAACAAGCAGCGGCCAAGGTGGCCGCCGTTCGCGCCGCCTTGCTGGACTGCCGCCTGGACGACATCCCGGAGACCGTCACGATGAGCTTTGGGCTGGCTCAACTGAGACCAACTGATCAGTTCGATAGCCTGCGGGCCCGCGCCGATGCGGCGCTCTACCGGGCCAAGAACGAGGGACGGGATCGGGTCATTCAGGCCGATAGATCAGAGAATCTCGCAACCTGATGGTGGCCGGGCAACTGGTCGTCGTCGGTTGCGGGATCGAGCTGGGCCGACACATCACAGAACGCGCACTATCGGAGATTCATGCGGCCGATGTTGTCTTCATGCTGGCCGACGCATTCGCCCAGCAATGGTTGCTGTCGATCCGACCGGACTGTCACAGCCTGGCCTGTTTCTACGCCGACACCAGGGATCGCCGTCAGACCTATGCCGAAATGGAAGCAGAAATCCTTGCTGCCGTTCGCGCCGGCCAGCATGTCTGTGCGGTGTTCTACGGCCATCCGGGCGTGTTTGCCCAGGTGCCGCACAACGCTATCCGCATCGCGCGTGACGAGGGGTATCCAGCGCGCATGGAAGCCGGGATTTCGGCCGAGGCCTGCCTGTATGCCGATCTGGGCCTGGACCCGGGTGAATGCGGCGTCCAGTCCTATGAGGCTACCGGCTTCCTGATCAGTCAGTATCCGGTCAATCCAGCGGCCCTGCTGATCCTGTGGCAGGTTGCCCTGACCGGTAATCTCGACTGCATCGGCTTCGAACCCGACCCGGCCCGACTCGAGATTCTGGTCGACAAGCTCGCCATCTGGTATCCGTCCGATGCGCCGATCATCCTGTATGAAGCGGCCCAACTGCCCGTCCAGCGCCACCGTGCCGATCGACTTCAACTACACGACCTCCCCCGAGCCCATTACCGCGAGTACACCACCCTGGTGATCCCCCCAATCGTCGAGCCAGTACGCGATCAAAGCACCCTGACAAGACTGAGCGGGTTGTCCGTCGATTGAGCCAGCGTTTGATCTGAGCACCATCAGACCTTCTCGACACCCACTTGCGTCATGCAGGTCTCCAATATCGAGCGTCGGCGACTTTCCACAGCCTGACCTTTGGTCCAATGGCATCTCCGAGCCTTCTGCGTCTACGGTGAAAGGACCATCCACCTCGGGAGCCCGAATCATGACCCTCAACCCGGAAGCGATTTCAAGGGAGAGCAGCGATCGATCAATGGTCGTTGCCGGAGCCCTGCTGCTCGGCGTGCTGCTGCTCACGATCCAGACCGCGGCCGTTGCCGGCGCCTGGCAGCAGAATCAGTCCATCGGCGGCTTCAACAGGGTGCATGTCTATACCCCTGACTCGACCTCGCCGGTCGGCAACGGTCGCGCGCTGCTGCTGGTTCTGCACGGCTGCACCCAGTCGATCAATGCCTTCCTGACGGCCAATCTCGAGGATGCCGCTGAAGCACACGGTATGGTCATCGCCGTCCCGGATGCCATGAACAAGGCCGGCTTCAGCTGCTGGTCCTACTGGCAGGGCGCCATTTCACGCAGTTCCGGTGACTATGCCAACCTGATCGGACTGGCGCAGGCATTGAGCGCTGATGTGTCGAAATCCATTGATGCCGACCAGGTCTACATCTCCGGACTGTCTTCCGGCGCGACCTTTGCCGCGCAGACCGGCTGTGTGGCACCCGATATCTTCGCCGGCGTGGCCCCCAGTGCCGGCCCGACCATCGGGACCAGCTCCAGCGGCGCCATCGGCACCTGCGAGTCGGTGTCCCCGGCCCAGTTCGAAAATCGCTGCCGCAGCTATGCCAGTGCCAGCGTCGAGTCGTTTCTGGATATCCAGGTCGCCGTGGTGGCGCATGGAACCAGTGACACCACCGTCAGTACCTGCTACAACCAGCAGAATGCCAACGGCTATGCGCGAACTTATGGGGTGTCGCCACTCCCAGGTACGACCGTTGTCAGTGAGGGCAGCGGCACGGCAGACATATCTCTGTGGCAGGATGGTCGGGTTGCCATGCTCTGGCTCAACGGGCTCGATCATTCCTGGTCGGGCGGGGCTGGCGCCAGCGGCAGCTATGTCAACGGCGTCAGCATCAACTTCGCCACCTATCTCGGTGAGTTCTTCGCCGCCAACAACCCCCGTATCGACCGCAACGATGCGCCCGAGATCACTGCGCTGACAGCGACTGTCGACGGCGGAGATGCCCTCAGCATCACGGGGACAGCCACTGACAACGACGGCTCGGTCAGCACCATCGAGATCGCCATCAGCGATATCGATGGCATTCCCGTGGAGGTCGAGGTCATCGATACCGGCGTCGACGCCTCGGGTCAGTTCAGCGTCAGCAGCGCAATTCTTCCCGATGCGCTGTATGAAGTCAGCGCCGTGGCGACCGACAACAGTGGTGAAAGCTCGATCACCGTGACGACCACCGTACGCATCGGCGATCCGCCGCCGGAACAAGCTCCGAGCTTGAGCAATATCGAGGCCAGTGCTGATGGCCAGTGTGCCACCATTACCGGTTCAGTGGTCGATGCCAATCAGAACCTCGATTCGGTCGTCGTCGACTTCGCCAGCGGATCGGCACCAGTCGGATCAGCAGCCGCCACTCTGGACGGACAACTCTACGCCGCCAGCCAGTGCGACCTGCCTGGCGGCAGCGTCGATGCCACGGTGACCGCGACCGATTCAGCCGGCCTGTTCAGCACCGACAGTATCAGCTTCCAGATCGACGCAGGGCGGACGGGCGACTACAACTTCCATATTGCCGAGGGCCACATCACATGGGGCAGCGGCTATGCCAGTTGCTATCTCGCCTTCGGAACCGCCGAGTTCACGATGCGAGAATCCTCCCTCAGCGGGGGTCAGTGCGTCTGGACAGCGGATGGTGCATCGGCCTGCCAGGGCCCCGCACAAACCTGCTCCGGACCCGGCGATGACGATCCAGGCGGCAATCCGGACCCGGACCCAGAACCCGAGCCCGATCCTCAGTGTGAGCAGTTCACGACGTTGAACTACCTGCATCGCTTCGCCGGGCGCGCCTACAGCAGCGGGAGCTTCTGGGCACCCGACTACTTCGCCGAGGGCAGCAACGCGCCCCTGCCCGGTTCGACCTATGGCAATACTACGCTGTCATCAAGTGACGGCCAGACCTGGACCCTCGGCGGTTGCAGCTAAGCAGGCTCTCTGTCAGACAGCCCCGCCACCTCTGCGGCGGGGCTGTCTTCAGGCTAATGGGATGGTAAGCGGATCGCGATTCGACTGCGACTGACTCAGGCGGCCTGTTTCTGATCGAACCAGTCTTCCGTGCCACCCTCATAATCGAACACCCGAGTGAAGCCATCGGCTTCGAGTTTGCGCGCAGCCTTGGGTGAGGCGTCGCAATCGAAGTTGGCGCAGTAAACCACGACCTTGCGGTCCTTGCCACCAGCAACGTCTTCGACGCGCTGTGCAAAGTCATCGCTGCCCACCGGAATGTTGATCGAAGTACGAATATGTCGTTGTTCGAACGCCTCGCGTGAAAGCACATTGATCAGCACGAAATCCTCGTGTCGCGTTTCGTTCATCCTTTTCAATTCGTCGCGTGAAATCGGTTTCATGGAAACTCCTCTCTCGTTCAGGGTTGATGATGTCATTGCGTATCTCATTCCAACCGTCTTGAAACAGACGGTTCACCCGGTGTGACTCTACTCACCTGCCCAGGTTCCGACCGATCCGGTTCAGCAAGACTGTGAAAGACGCTCGCATCTTTGCTACCGTGGCCTAGTCGTTGCTGGATCCCGATCAGGCATTGATGCCGTCGAGTCGTCGACAGTAGGTTGGCGAGCCTGAAGGAATGATCGCGCGGAGGCATACTGATTTTGCTCGCACCCGAAAGTTGGAGTTTTCTCCAGAGTCTGCTGGTGTTTGCCGCGTGCACTCTGGTCATCGGCGTTTGTGGCACCTGGATCACCGGCGTTGTCGATCAGCTCGCAGACCGAACGGGCCTCGGTGAAGCGGTTTCCGGTGCCGTGCTGCTGGGCGCGGCAACATCCCTTTCCGGCATCGTTGTTTCCGTTACCGCCGCGCGCAATGGCCTGCCGCAGATGGCGCTGGGTAATGCCCTTGGTGGTATCGCAGTTCAGACCGCGTTCCTCGTTGTCGCCGATATCGTGTACCGCAAGGCCAATCTCGAACACGCAGCAGCCTCTGCGGCAAATCTGATGCAGAACGCGCTGCTGATCGCGCTCCTCGCACTGATCCTGCTGGGACCCACGCTGCCCGACTTCACTGTGTGGGGTATTCATCCCCTGACACCTTTGCTGTTCATCGTCTACATCTACGGCATCAAAATCATCGGAGATGTGCATAGCAGGCCGATGTGGATCCCGAGGCAGACACCGCAGACCCGACCTGACAAGCCTGAAGATCTGGACGATGTTCCCGGCTTCAGAGTTCTCGTGCCGCGTTTTCTGGTGCTGATGCTGGTCCTTGGATTTGCTGGATGGACGATGGAGCAGGCAGCGTCCAATATCGCCCAACAGTCCCGGCTCAGCGAGACCACCGTGGGCCTCCTGTTCACCGCAACCGCAACCTCTCTGCCGGAGCTCGTCACCTCGATCGCTGCGGTTCGTCGCGGTGCGCTGACCCTGGCAGTGGGCGGCATCATCGGCGGTAATGCCTTCGATACGCTGTTGACTGCCGCATCCGATGTTGCCTATCGGCAGGGCTCGATCTATCACGTGATGCCGGATTCGGTGAAAGTCTGGACCACCCTGACCATCCTGATGTCGGCCGTGCTCCTGCTGGGCCTGATCCGTCGAGAGAAGCGTGGCCCCGGTCTTATCGGAGTTGAAAGCGTGATGCTTCTTGTGCTCTATGCAAGCGGCGTTGCCCTGGTGGTGCTGCGTGGCTGAATGGATCGAGCCTGCGAAACTTTTCAGGCATGCGGCGTGCTGGGACATTGTTGGCAGCTATCGAAGGACAGGTAGCGTTTGCATTCAATTCACCAATGGTCGGCGAACGCGGAACCAAGCATTTGATAGGCTTGGGATGAAATCGAAGAGTGAGCGTCGGTATGAGTTATCAACTGCAACAACACGAGTCCTTGGAGGAAGGCCTTCGCCGAGTCGCAGAAGAGCAGATCGACAAGGCGCTGGCAGAAATCGATGACAGCAAGCTCAGTCGCCACGATACCGTTCACCAGGTACGCAAGCGCTGCAAGAAGCTGCGCGCACTGGCAAGACTGGTCAGGTCGGCCTTCCCGGAATACCAGCGCTTCAATACGCTCTACCGGGATGCGGCGCGCGAGCTGTCATCCATTCGCGATGCCCAGGCAGTGATCGAGACATTCGATGATCTTCTCCATCACTTCGACAGGCAGCTCGACCCTGGCGCCTTCCAGCCCATTCGTAACGAGTTGGTGGCTCGACGAGATGAGGCCCATGCCGGAGTCGAAGCGATCGACCGCCGCATCGCCCGAGTTCGAGACACAATAAGCAGCAGTCGCAACGACATCGAATACTGGTCACTCGAGGCAGACGGTGGCCTGATCCTGGGTCGCGGTGTAAAGAAGACCTACAGGCGTGCCGGCAAGGCTCGAGCCGAAGCCGCCGACTCACCGACCACAGAGGCCTTTCACGAATGGCGCAAGCGCATCAAGTATCACTGGTACCATTCGCGGTTGCTGCAACGCTGCTGGCCGGCACTCATCAAACCATGGGCCAGTGAAATGCATCGACTCTCGGATATGCTCGGCGACGAGCATGATTTGGCCGTCCTCCACACGATGCTTCGCAAGGGTCCAGACCGCTTTGCCGACCGGAAAACGCTGCAGGCATTCTCCGGTCTTCTTGAACGACGCCGTGCCGAGCTTCGGGTCGACGCATTCCGGCTCGGCGCACTGCTGCAGTTCGAAAAGCCGAAACATCTCGGGCGACGAATTCGCAGCTACTTCGACACCCCGCAGTCGACAAACAGCGCCCTCGAGGCCCCGGCGCCTCGGGACGTTGTTGCATGACTACGACCTGAGCACCTCTGAATCAGTCGGTCTGGCGGCGCGCCGCTCGCAATGAACGGCCTGTGCGCCCGCAGGTCCTGGCCCCCCGGAACGAGGAATGATTCGATCGTCGGCCATCGTCCAGGGTGGATCGCCCGCGGTCGGGTACGAATTCTGTGGTTATCAGTCCCAGCGGCCCGTCATGACCGTGCATCCTGAGCCCGGGCCTTGGATATTCTGCCTCGAGAGTCAACGGCTTTCCGATCCAGACGAACCATCACTTTTGCCTTTCTCCACGCGAATTCGTTAAGGTAATCAGGGAATTCATCATCGAAAGGCCCTCCATGCACAACCGTTTCGCATTCTCCGCGCTGCTTGGAATCCTGCTCGCGTTTACCGTCCAGGCCCAGAACAACAGGCCCTTTTCGATCGAGCCCATCAGCGCGTTCGACGAACCCTGGGCACTCACCTTCCTACCTGATGGCCGGATGCTGGTGACCGAAAAAAAAGGAAATCTGCGGGTGGTAAGCCAGGCCGGTGAGCAATCAAGACCGGTCGAAGGCCTGCCGGACGTCGATTATCGCGGCCAGGGTGGATTGGGTGATGTGATTCTTCATCCGAACTACGCCGAGAACGGACTCATTTATCTGAGCTACGCCGAGAGTGGTATCGGCGATACCCGCGGCGCCGCGGTTATGCGCGCTGTCCTCGAGCTCGGTGAACGGGGCGGCCGGCTGTCCGACACGAAGGTCATCTGGCGTCAATATCCGAAGGTTCTCGACGACGGTCATTACGGCCATCGCCTCGCTTTCGATGACGAAAACTATCTCTGGGTCTCTTCCGGAGACCGACAGAAGTTCACGCCAGCCCAGGACATGCAGAGCAACATGGGCAAGATCCTGCGGCTCGAGGAAGACGGTTCGATTCCGGCGGACAATCCCTTCGTCAACTACATCGACGAAGAGCCCCTGGTCGATGGGGTCGGCCCGTACGGCGAAATCTGGACCCTGGGTCACCGCAACCCTCTGGGGATGTCCTTCGATGACGAGGGACAGCTCTGGGTGATCGAGATGGGCCCGGCGGGCGGTGACGAATTGAACCGCATCGTGCGGGGCGCCAACTACGGCTACCCAGAGGTCTCCAATGGCAATCATTACGACGGGCGCAGTATGCCCGATCACGACACCCGGCCCGAGTTCACCGCACCCGTGATCACCTGGACGCCGGTCATCTCGCCGGGCGATCTCATGATCTATCGTGGTGAGCTCTTCGAGGGCTGGCGCGGGGATGCCTTTGCAGCCGGTCTCTCATCACAGGCGATTGTGCGTATCGGCTTCGATGGCAACGATGCCTCCGAGCTCGAGCGCTACGACATGGGTGCGCGAATCCGCAGCATCGAAGAGGCACCGGACGGCAGCATCTGGGTACTCGAAGACGAACGCGGTGACAGTCGAGGTCGGCTGTTGAAGCTCACACCTCGACGCTGAGGCAGCTGTCCAGCGCACGCCTGCGCTCGAGACAGGCAGTGATCAACACGATTCAGCCTGGAGGATCCTGGACATACGCATTCCCCCCACGGGGAATGAGGTGCCTTCGCAGACCGTGATTTGTTATCTTGAGGGCAGGTTTTCCATTGGAGACTGCAGGTGTCCGAGCGGGAATATCGATCGAAACGAGACTTCCGACAGACTCGCGAGCCGCGCGGCGACAGTGACAGGTCCGGCTCCGACGCCAGTCCCGTCTTTGTCATTCAGAAGCACGATGCCTCCAGTCTGCATTACGATTTCCGACTGGAAATAGATGGTGTCCTGAAATCCTGGGCCGTGCCCAAGGGTCCATCAACCGATCCTCGCGACAAGCGCCTGGCGATACCGACCGAAGACCATCCGCTCGACTATGCCGATTTCGAGGGCGTCATTCCCGAAGACGAGTATGGTGGTGGCACGGTCATGATCTGGGATCGCGGTTCGTTCAGGAACATCACCGAGAAAGACGGCGATAAGCAGCCCCTCGACAGGGCGTGGGAGAACGGCCACCTGCTCGTCGAGCTGGACGGACAGAAGATTTACGGTGGCTATGCCCTGCAGCGAACCGGCTCGGGAGAAAAGGATAATTGGCTGCTGATCAAGATGGACGATGCAGCGGCCGATGCCCGCCAAAATCCCGTATCGACCGAGAACGAGTCGGCCAAGACCGGGCGTACCATGAGAGAAATCGAGCAGGACGAAAGCTCGAGCGAATCGTGAACGACTGGCGCGGAGAGCTGTCCTGCCATGCGCGCGAAGCGCTTGAAGCGTCGCCGCATCCGGAATGGTGTTCGCCCATGCTCGCGACCCTCACCCATGAGCAGTTCTCCGATTCCGACTGGTTGTTCGAGCCCAAGCTCGACGGCGAGCGTCTGCTGGCGTTCCGCAGCGGCGACAAGACAAGGCTTATGACGCGTAACCGCAACAGTGCCGCCGAGACCTATCCTGAGCTCATCGAGAGTCTGAAGCGCCAGTCGATTTCAGACTTCGTGGTTGCTGGTGAAGTCGTTGCCTTCGATAACGGCATCAGCAGTTTCTTGCGCTTACAACAGCGCATGAAAATCAGCGATTGCGACAAGGCCTGTACCAGTGATGTCTCCGTTCACCTTTATCTTTTCGATCTGATCCATGTCGACAGGCATCGACTCGACGCACTTCCCCTTCAAACTCGAAAACGCTTGCTTCGAGATCTCTTCGATTTCGAGTCGCCGCTGCACTTCACCCCACACCGCAATACGGAGGGAGAAGCCTTCTTCAAAGAAGCCTGCAAAAAGGGCTGGGAAGGGATAATCACCAAGTGCGCGGCGTCTCGATATCGACAAAGTCGTTCTCGCGATTGGTTCAAGTTCAAGTGTCAGCAAGGCCAGGAACTGGTGATCGCCGGCTTCACCAAGCCACAGGGCCAGCGACAGGGCTTTGGGGCCCTTCTCGTCGGTTACTACGACGACGGCAAGCTGCGCCATCCGCGCTTTCTTGGCCTGCGCCGCGACAAGAAACCCGTAGAGGTAACCCGCGAGGCCAGCGATGACTGAGTCCGAAGCACGCACTATCAAGATCGACGACCGCGACATCGGGATTTCACATGCCGACAAGGCGCTGTTTCCGAATGCCAGCCTGAACAAGTACGACCTGGCCAACTACTACGCGCGGATTGCTCCGATCGCCCTTCGTCATTACAGAGATCGGGCGTTGACCATGCACCGATTCCCCGAAGGCATCGAAGGTGAAGGGTTCTTCCAGAAACAGATCGGCAATCACTTTCCGAACTGGATCGACCGAGCGACTCTGCCCAAAAAGGGCGGCGAGGTCACCTATGTCGTTGTCGATAGCAAGGCCACTCTTGTTTACCTTGCCGATCAGGGCTGCATTACACCGCACCTTTCCCTGGCAAGAATCGATCGCCCCGATCATCCCGACCGGATGATTTTCGATCTCGACCCCTCCGATAATGATTTTTCAAAGGTCAGGCAAGCTGCCGGGCGCCTCAAGACAATCCTCGACAAGATCGAACTGACCACCTTCGTCCAGACCACAGGGTCTCGCGGCCTGCACCTGGTTGTTCCCCTGGACCGAAGCGCGGGCTTCGATACCGTGCGCGATTTCGCGCACCGGCTTTGTCAGCGCGCCGCCAGCTCAGCGTCTGACCTGCTGACGGTCGAGCCGCGAAAGAACAAGCGCGGGAGCCGCGTCTTTCTCGATTATCTGCGCAATGCCTATGGCCAGACCGCCGTTGCCCCCTATGCCGTCAGGCCCTTGCCTGGCGCACCGATCGCAACGCCTCTTCGGTGGGAGGAAGTCGATTCGCGACTCGATCCACAGCGCTATCGCGTGGACAACATCTTCAAGCGTCTGGCGCAGACAAGCGATCCCTGGGCTGACATTTCAAGCCATACCTCGCAGCTTCCGGAATTGTCGGATCTACCGGAAAGCGCTTCATGAAGGATTCATAGGCAAGACCAAGGCGGCAGAACCGATGAATGCGATGCTCCATATCCAGCGGGAGGAAGCGATGAGGAAGAATGCAGTTCCGGAGCAATTCCTGCTGCTACTGGCAGGAGTTCATGCGCTGTTGTTCACTGCCTGCGTTGCGGCGCAGCCGGGTCCAGCAGAAGAACCGGAGCTGACCGCCTATCTCGGTGGCGCTGTTCTCGATATCCAGAACGGTGACTGGCGCGAGGGTGCGATCATACTTGTACGCGGCGAGCTAATCGAGGCGGTCCTCGAGGCCGGCAGCACCATCCCGGACGAAGCCAGCGTGAATGACATGACGGGCCACTTTGCGGTCCCTGGCCTGATCGACGTTCATCAGCACTATGCTGTTGGTCCGCCGATCGATTTCGCATTGATGATCGCCAATCGCGCCATCCATGGAGGTGTGACCACGGCCCGCGACATGGCCGGTGATACCCGGATCATCGCCTATCTCGCCCGCCAGACGCGGCTCGGCGAGGTCGCTGGGCCGGACATCTATTTTGCTGCCCTGATGGCCGGCCCGAGCTTTCTGGAAGACCGACGCATGGCTGCCTCGCGCGTCGGAATTGATCGCTCTCGCGCACCCTGGATCCAGGGCATCACCAGGGGGACCGATCTCGCCCAGGCTGTGGCAATGGCACGCGGCACCGGGGCGACGGGCGTCAAGGTCTACGGCAACCTCGGCCCCGATCTTGTGGCGGCAATCATCACAGAGACCCATCGGCAGGGCTTGCAGGCGTGGCTGCATGGCGCGGTCTTTCCAACGACGCCCGCCGATGGTGCGGCGGCAGGTGCTGACACGCTATCGCATATCTGCATGCTCGCCTATCAGAGCCAACAGCCGGCGCCTGCAAGCTATGCCTACATCGATCGGCCTGACCTCGACGAGGAGGGTCTCATGGCCGGGCGTTACGATGAACAGATGCAGGCTCTCTACGCTGTGTTGCGCAAAAGAGGCACGATCATCGATACGACACTCTACGTCTATCCAACCATCGAGAGGATGCGGGCCCGCCTTGGCGACAACGGTCCTCCCATCTATTGCAGCACTGATCTTGCGGCGTATATCGCAGCTGACGCCCATCGCGCCGGCGTACGTTTTGCAACCGGGACCGACGCCTGGTCTCCGACAGAGGAAGAATGGCCCGCGTTGATCAGCGAACTCGAACTATTGCGCGATCGCGCGGCAATGGCGCCGATCGAGATCCTTCGCGCCGCAACGGTCATCGCAGCCGAGGCGATCGGACAGGAGAACGAATTGGGTCGAATCGATCCAGGCAAGCTGGCCAATATCACTTTCTTCTCTTCCGATCCGCTCGCCCCGGATGCCAATCTCCGCACAGTTGCGCTCACCGTCAAACGGGGGCGCCAGTATTGGCGAAGTGACTATGTCCACCGCGCCCCGGAAGCGCCCTAACCATCGCGCCCGAGCATAGTTGTTCAGAGGTTCCCTAACTGAAGTGTGGGTGCGCCGGAGACGGCAACCAGGGATGGAGAGGATCTGTCGATTCTTAAACAAGATCGAGCAGATTGAAAATCCGCCTTGTGCCTACTGGTCACCTACAAGATTTTAGTCCCTATTGCCTGTCAGTAATTTGCTTTTTCGCGCAAGCTACCAGCTCACGGAACAGTGCACGCTGATTTTTCATGTAGAGAAGGAACTCCGGATGCCACTGCACGCCAACCAGAAATTCCTGTGCGGGATCTTCGATCGCCTGCACGATATCGTCCAGATCTCGTCCGGTAACGATCAAACCTTGGCCAACGCGATCGATACCCTGATTATGCAGGCTGTTGATGCGAGAGCGCCCACGACGATGAAGCCTGGACAGCAGGCTGTTCTGTGTCCGTTCCCCATCGACGATGCAAAGTGTCTTGAGAGGTAACACGGTCCACCGGTTGGATGTTTTCCTCCGCTTTGAATTGAGCTCCTGAAACAACGCCCCACCCCGGCAGACATTCATCAGCTGTGCGCCTCGGCAAATGCCGAGCAGCGGCAATCTTCGCACCAGCGCATCGGCGATCACCGCCGTCTCCAGCGCGTCGCGCGCCGGGTCGTAGTTGGGCTCGATCTCGGGTTTCGCGGCATAAAGCACCGGCTCGATATCGTGCCCGCCGGTGACCACGACACCATCGTATCTGTATCCCTTGTCTTCGTCGCCCGGGCGCAACTGCAAAGGCTGCCCACCATACAGACGAACAGCCAGCGCCACCAGCGCCCGAGGGCCAATGGCACCGCGTCTCGGCCCTGTGACGGCGATTATCGGTCGAGCCATTCTTCCTCCACGATCCCGGCCCATTGGCCGAACAGTCGCTTGATCGGACTGTCAAGAAATTCAAGATAGGCTTCGCAGCAACCCTGCAGGCGGCTTTTGTCTGCCGCCAGGCGTTCGACCTCGACCCAGTCGTTCCATGCCAGATGCAGCCCCCAATCAGACTTGTCGATCCTGCAGTCCGGCAGGCGATAATGGAAAGTCGGCCTGGCCTTGATCAACGAGTCATCCGTCGTGGTGCGGACTCTGTCCTCGTCCAGGAACATGAACAGGGGCAACATGTCGAGTGCACGATTGCGGGTTGGATTGTCGGCAAGATAGTCGTCGATCAGCGTCGCAAGCTCCGGCCAGTAATCTGCAGCCAACAGTCTCCTGACGTAGCGAGCCGGAAATGGATCAACATAGCTGGTCACCCGCCGTGAAAAATCGATGTCGGAGCGCATGAACAGCCAGTCATACAGACACATGAAGGCCTTGAGGCAGGCGGCGATCATTCTGGCGTCGTGACTCGGCAACTCAGGATTGAGTTGCATGCCGAAGGCATTGACTGCGCTGTCCGAGGTACCTTTTGCGCCAGCCTCGCGAAGGTGTGCGATCAGCACCTCGACTTCCTCCAGCCGATCCAGGGGCAACGGGGGACTGACGACCTCCATCGGGACGAGTGTTTCTGCAGCCCAGGCAAGCATATCTTCTGCTGATCGGTTCATCTGATCGGCCAGAGTCTTGTCCAAGCGCTCCTCACGGCCGAGCTTCTTGAGCCGCTCATAGTCGAGTTCAACCACCCAGTCGCCCGCAGGATCGCCCTTGAGCCGGCGCTCGTAACGGCCATCTGATGTGATATCGAGTTCAAAAAGGTCTGCAAGCTGCCCGGCCAGTGAGTCGAGATCAAGCCCGCTCATCTCGAGCTCGACGCCTACGCGTCGGATCCTGCCGTTGGCGTTGTCCTGCCAGGGAGGGCTCTTCAGCTTGGTATCGGGAGATGGCATCAGTTGGCTGGCTCCGTCATGGTTCCTCGTTGCGTAGTCGAGTGTAGACCCAGGCTGTCTCACCGTTTTCAAGTGTCAGCATGCTGCGTTGATAGCGTATACCCAGGCGTTCATAGCGATCGAGCCGCCGCAGCTCCTCGGCGTCGACGGCAAGGACCTCCCCCGAAGTCTGTGCCCCTGCCTGGGGGATCAGGTTGAGACCTTCCTTGCGAAAGTCGGGCAGCGTCGCTTGCTGTACAGGCGTCGAGCGCCCGATGACCAGCCAGCGCACGATTGGTTGCCGCAGAGTACCGTAGACGAATACATGATGCGTGGTCCCCTGCGCTATCGGCTGCAGATCAGCAGGTGGATCATAGCCCCAGGGACTGAGCAGGCTGAACCACAGCCAGGCAAGCAGGATGAAAATGCCCGCTCCGATAGCAAAAGACAGCCTCGCCAGCCACCCTCTCACGCGCGATATCCCGATCGCTGCATCCTACCCTGACAGCCGTTGCGTTGCGGAATCGCTACCAGAATGGCTGGGACCGGCAGAAAAACAGACAGTCAATATCTCATGAACGGAATCAGACCCAGTCCAACACTTGAAATCCAGACGCTGTTTGCGACTTTTCTTTTTCGAATTCCCACACCAGGGCCCGTTCACTTTTCCAGCGCAAGCCCCGCACCAGACCAGGCCGCGAAGGAGCCGAGATAGAGATCGACACGCTTGAAACCACTGCGAAGCAGCAGGCTGGCCGCGATGGTCGCGCGACTGCCGCTGCCACACATGACCGTATAGAGGAAGCCCCTGTCGAGCTCCTTCAGCCTGCCGGGCAGTTCACCAACGTAGGCGTGGTGCGAACCGGGCACGCGACCCGCTTTCACTTCATCGTCGTCGCGAACGTCGAGCAGGATCCAGTCCTCCCCGTCGGACTCGACTCGCCGCTTCACCTTGTCCGTATCCACGACCCGCAGGCTGCCGAAGGGCTGTCCGGCCGATGCCCAGGCCGCGAGTGACGGGGCAAGGAAGCCAACAATACGGTCAAAGCCGATACGCGCCAGTGCCGTGGCCGCGCGCTCCGCCTGATCGGGCCCATCGGCCACCAGCGCCAGCTCGTCTTGCGACGACAGGAACCAACCGGCGAAGGTGGCGATCATGTGGTCGGGAATGGCGATGCTTCCGGGTAGATGCGCGCCCATGAAAGCCGAAGCGCTTCGAACGTCGAGCATCGTGGCACGGCCGACCAAGTCGAGAAAATCCGCGGTACTCAACGCCGCCGGCCTGAGCGATCCACCAACGTCAGACGCACCTTCCAGGTTGCCAGCCTCCATGTTTCGGAAATAGGGCGGTTGGCGATGGTGTTCGGCAATCTTGGCGTCGATGAAGGCATCACGATCGGAAATCCGTAGGCGTTGATTGTTTCGACGCTCGTAACCGATGGTCGAGATCTCGCGATCGGCCATTGCAGTACCGCAGACCGATCCGGCGCCATGCGCCGGGTAGATCACTGCCTGGTCGCCCAGAGCGCAGAGTTTTTGCAGGCTGTCGTAAAGAAGACCTGCAACCTCGCGCGCTCGATCGGGATAGAAATCGGTGCGGCCAACGTCGCCGACGAACAGGGTATCACCGGTGAACACCCCAACCGCTTCTTCGCCGAAGTCCGGATCGTGGAAGGCGAAGGAAAGGCTGTCGTCGGTATGACCAGGTGTCTCAAGAACACGTAGCCGGACGCTGCCGATTTGGAATTCGTCACCGTCTCTCGCGGTCTCTGCATACACCACATTTCCGGCCGCGTTCGGTCCATGAAATACCGCAGCGCCCGTTCGCTCGGCGAGCACCCTGGCACCCGAAAGCAGATCCTCGTTGCGGTGGGTTTCCAGGATATGCGTAATGCGGCAACCGTTTTCGGCAGCAAGCCCGGCGTAGACATCACAGTCTCGACGAGGATCGATCACCGCCGCCTTGCCTTCGCTGCCGATCATCCAGGACAGATGAGCAAGCCCGTCACTCTTGATTTTTTCGACAAACATCGCCTTCTCCTTTCGAAGAATCACACCCCTTCGAATTTCCCCTTTGCGCTGTCTCGTCCAGTCGAACAGCCCTTGCGAAGACACATAGCGACCCACTAATGGGCGCACTCCGCTTACAAGCTCCATCAAGGCTATCTTCGATCCTTGACCGTGTCCAGCTTTGCCGGCGATCTCCCTTGGATTCCCTGCCCTGTTATCACGCTGGATCATGGTGAGTTTGAGTCAGGAATGCGGAGGCGATATGGTATTGATACCGGCAATCGGCAATCCGCGAAGAGGCTGAAAATGGAGAGTGAGATTCCTGTCATCGACCTGATACTCAGACTGTTGGCGGCAGCCGGTATGGCTTCACTGATCGGGATCGAGCGTGAATTCCGTGATCGACCGGCAGGTCTGCGCACCCACATGCTGGTCAGTGTCGGCGCGGCGAGCTTTCTGCTGGTCGGCTTTGAGATACTGTTCTCCACCGCAACGGGCGATCCTTCAGCGCAGGTCGACCCCACGCGCATCGTCGAGGGTGTGATTACCGGCATCGGATTCCTCGGCGCGGGCTGCATCATCCAGTCGCGCGGCACGGTTCGCGGCATCACCACCGGTGCCGCGATCTGGATAGCCGGTGCAATCGGTGTCGCCTGCGGCGTCGGAAACTTCATCCTGGCCGGTCTGGTCACAGCAATCGCATTGGCCATCGTGACTGTTCTGGGCTATTTCGAAAAGCAAGTCGCCAGCGACTAAGACTGAGGAAGGAAAATACCGACAACTCGGGACGCGCGGGCTCTCCAGCCAATCGCCGAAGTCAGTCCTGTGCCAACACCGAATCGGAGCCCATCCCACTGCGATGCAGCAGAAAGTCTGGAACCGAGCCCTCTATCCGTCCAGGCGATTCGCCGTCTACCTCGTGCGCGGTCCGGCGGGCCATGCCATCATGCCTCATCTGGACATGGTCACCGACGGCCGCGTCTACAGACTCAGCTGCGTATTGGCCAAGCCGAGGCTCGGCGATGTGCTCTGGTGTGAGAAAAGCATCCTGAACCTCATCGGGCGGGTCGTGATCTTCCGACCCGAGCTCTATCGACACGAGCATCGAGGATCGAGCGAGAGAGTCACTGGTGACTCGGCATTGCCTGGACTCGGTCCTGATTGCCGATGAGCCGCGCTCGACATACCAGTACTCGAACGGGCCCGCTCGGGCCCCTCATCAATGGCGGTTTCGCGTTACACTGAAGCACGTGAAGTGATTCGACGAGGCCCGACGCGCACACGGAAAGATGGACAGATTCACTCGCAACTACCTCATGGTTCTCGGTGTCATTGCACTGATCGTTCTGATCATGGTCTTCTACGAGAGTCCGAAGGTCAGTGCGCTGAACGACCGACTGAGCA
The DNA here is from genome assembly GCA_964439915.1 of uncultured Wenzhouxiangella sp. Taxonomy (GTDB): domain Bacteria; phylum Pseudomonadota; class Gammaproteobacteria; order Xanthomonadales; family Wenzhouxiangellaceae; genus Wenzhouxiangella. The sequence continues at coordinate 158,246 of CAYTQT010000001.1, forward strand.
ACGTGACAGAGATTTCTGAATATCCTTATCCATTCCGCGTGCTGAACTTCGACAATGGTGTCGCCACGATCAGCTCGCCTCGCGCCCACGCTTTCAATGCATTCCGGGCCCTGCGAATCATCTTCCCGGCAATGGCCAGCGAACCCGATGACTCTCCTCTTCTCTACCAAGCGCAGGAGGAGCTGGCGCGAATACAGAGCCTGGCTGCTGAAACGATCGAGTCAGATCCCGATGTGAACCGTGTCGCCTGGAAGCTCGACGAGCGCTGGTTGCGAAGCAATGGCATCAATCCGGATCTGCTTTGATCCTTTCGAAGCGCGTGGCCCACTGGACTCTGAAGCAACGCGTTCGGGATCACCGCATCATCCCAGTCCAGTCGCGCCTTTCCGATGCGCAGGATCACCAGCTCTTCGCTCGGCACTACGTACAGACGCTGCCCGCCGGCACCATCAAGGAATACGATATCGGGGGCGAGATAGGGTTCGCTGTGCGTCGCTTCCAGGCTGCTTTCGCGGTTGTAGGCTCGGATCCCATCAGGCGGAGATCCCAACCACAAATGCAATCCGAAGTTGGGGTTGGCTGCTGATGGCTGCATCATCTGTGCCGTCCAGCCATCGGGCAGGATCTGCTCACCATCGATTCGACCCTCATCGAGCAGTAGTCTCCCGACCTGTATCCAGGCACGGGCGGTGGTGAGAAGACAGCAGAACAGGCGTGGCGACCCTCCATCACGGTCCAGCCAGAGCGCAGCATCGGGGGCACCAAGCGGCTGCCACAGACGTTCGCTGAGATAATCGGCGTAGGGTCGGTCAAGCGCGCGGGAGACAGCAATACCCAGCGCCTGGGAATTGAAATTGAGATACTGAAAATCGCTGCCCGGCTCATTCGCCAACGGCAGTGCAAGGGTCAGTTCGTCAATCCGACTGCCAAGCACCAGGCGCATACCCTTGGACAGTGGCGAGGGGCTGAAGGCCTCGACGCGAAGGCCGCTGCGCATGGACGCCAGTTCGCGCAGCGTGATCTCACCGCGCGCATCGTCTGCCCACTCCGGGATGTATTGGCCCACCGGATCATCCGGACTGTCGATATGGCCATCGGCGATGGCCAGTCCCAGCACCATTGCCAGCACGCCCTTGTGCAGGGAATTGCTGTCGAAGCGGCTGTCCGGACCGTGGCCCTGCCAGTATTGTTCGTGCACCAACGCACCGCGGTGGTGCACGAGGAAGGCGAAGCTGTCCATGGCCTCGGCGTAGTCGATGGCAGCGCGCAGCGCCGGGGGACTGATCCCCTCGGGAGGCGCCTGCACCAGCGACCTGTCGCCACCGGGCACCGGCACCTGGGGCTGGCGCCAGTCGACGGCCGAGGGATCGAGTGATTTCAGTGAAGTCGCATATCGGCCCCAGAACCAGGGGTCGGACCAGTAGGCAAGACCAGCGAGCACAATCAGCAGGCCAAGCAGGCCGAACACTCCGCGAAAAAACAGTGATCGCAAGCGCATCAATCTCTCCCTGAAAGCGAACCGTGTCCCTTGCCCGGCAAAGTATAAGCGCTGCATCCGAAGCCTGTCAGGAACATACCGGTTCCGGCTTGCTTCATATCAATTGTCTGCCGGCGGGGCGCGCTACAATCTGCCTGCGGGACGCTGCATTGAGCGCTGTCCGACTGCGCGGCGAATCCGCGAACACATCCTCCGAAATTATCGACCTGAGACAAGGAGCTCGAATGAGCGCGCGCAAAACAGGCAAGAAGCGCGGAAAGACCGGCGCCAAAGCTGCCCGCAAGACCCCTGCAAAGGCCAAAACCGGCCAGGCCCGAGCCACCCCGAAAGCAAAGCGCCCGAAGCCCCAGGCCTTCCCGTTCACGGCGATCGTCGGACAGGAAGAAATGAAGCTCAGCCTGCTTCTCAACATCGTCGATCCGCGCATCGGCGGCGTGCTGGTCATGGGTCATCGCGGCACCGGCAAGAGCACCACCGTGCGCGCACTGGCCGAGGTCCTGCCGATGATCGAGCGGATCAGCGCTGACCCCTATAACCGCAGCCCCGAGCAGTATGTCGCCGAGATCAAGGCCAGCGGCAAGCGCGCGCCAGCCGCCGACAGCCTGCAGACCGAACAGGTTCCAGTGCCGGTGGTCGATCTTCCCCTGGGGGCGACCGAGGACCGGGTCTGCGGCACCATCGATATCGAAAAGGCGCTGAGTAGCGGCATCAAGGCCTTCGAACCCGGTCTGCTGGCCCAGGCCAACCGCGGATTTCTCTATATCGACGAAGTCAATCTGCTCGACGATCACCTGGTCGACGTCCTGCTCGATGTCGCCGCGAGCGGGCGCAACGTGGTGGAGCGAGAAGGCATCAGCATCCGCCACGCCGCGCGCTTCGTACTGGTGGGTTCAGGCAATCCCGAGGAGGGCGAGCTGCGCCCGCAGCTCCTCGATCGCTTCGGCCTGTATGCGCGCATTGTCACCATCAACGACCTGGATGCACGCGTCGACATCGTTCGCCGCCGCCGCGCCTTCGACGATGATCCGGCGGCTTTCTTCAAGCGCTGGACGCGAGCGCAGAACAAGCTGCAGCGCGACCTCGGCGCAGCCGCCGAACGACTTCCGGGAGTGCAGTTGCCCGACGCCATTCTCAGCGACATCGCCCGTCTGTGCATGAACCTCGACATCGACGGTCATCGTGGCGAGCTGACCATCACCCGAGCAGCCACCGCCTTTGCCGCACTGCAGGGCGACAGCGAGGTCGGTCGTGAGCATGTGCGCTCCATCGTCGGTCTGGCGCTGCGTCATCGGCTGCGCAAGGATCCACTGGAAACCATCGACCCGGGCGAGAAAATCGATCGTGAGCTGGCCAGGGTCTTCGGTGAGGATCCGGACACGGCATGATCGCCTTCACCGACATCGTCGGTATGGCGCAGGCCAGGCAGGCTCTGTTGTTGCTGGCGGTGGATCCGCAGCTCGGAGGCGCCGTCATCCCGGCACCCGTGGGATCGGGCAAGTCGACCCTGGCGCGTGCCTTTGCCGAAGTACTGCCAGAGCGGACGCCCTTCGTAGAACTCCCCTTGAACGTGACCGAGGACCGATTGCTCGGCGGCGTCGATCTGGAGGCAACGCTGGCCAGCGGTCGCCGGGTCGTACAGCGCGGGGTGCTGGCGCGCGCCCATGGCGGGGTGCTTTATGTCGACTCGCTGAGCCTGCTCGACAGTGCCGCGGTCGCCCATGTCATGGACGCCCTGTCCCGCGGTGAGGTGCTGGTGGAACGCGAGGGACTGAGCGAAGTTCATCCGGCCCGCTTCATGCTGCTGGGCACCTATGACCCGACCGACGGCGAGGTCCGAATGAGCCTGCTTGACCGAATCGGCCTGATCGTGCCGCTCGCGGCCGAGGGTGACAGCGCCCTGCGTGAGCAGGTCGTGCGCTGCGTGCGCAGTTCGGAGTCGGTCGGCGACGCGCAGACAGCGGCAGCGCGCGACGAGGCACTGGGCCTGCTGCGCGATCTGCTCGCACAGGCCCGAGCGAGGCTGCCGATGGTGCAGATCAGCACCGCACAGATACAGACCCTGATTCGCGCAGCGCTGGCCTTCGATGTGGAGGGCAACCGCGCGGACGGGTTCGCGGTGCGCGCGGCGCTGGCCAGTGCTGCCCTCAAGCAGCGCAACGAGGTCGACAAGGAAGACCTGCAGACCGCAGTGCGGCTGGTGCTGATGCCACGTGCCACCCGGCAGCCAGAGCCCGAGGAACTCGAGGAGCTGTTGCCGGATCCCCCGGCACAGCCATCGCCACCGCAAGCCGACGCCACAGCATCAGAAGAAGAGTTGGAGGCGGCGCCAGAAGAATCGGAGTCCGAGCCAGCCACGCCCGAGCCCGAGCCGGATACCAATCCAGCGGAGCCGCCGGACGAGGAGTCATCGCCAGCGGCACCCGAGGAGACGGGCTTTGACGAGATCCTGCTGGAAGCCGAAGCCACGCCCATGCCGGAGGATATCCTCCAGGTCTCGCTGGCCACCGGCAAGCGCTCGCGCGCCGGCAGCCGCGGCGAGGCGCTCAACGATCGTCGCGGGCGTTTCGTGCGCGCCCAGCCCGGCAGCCTGCGCAGCGGCAAGGTGGCGCTCATCCCGACTCTGCTGGCGGCAGCCCCCTGGCAGGCGAGCCGGCGGGCAGAGGCGGCAAGGCAACAGACGGGGGCGACTCCCCGCGCCCTCGAGATCCGCCGCGACGATGTCCGAGTCAAGCGGTTTCGCGACAAGTCGGGCACCCTTTTCGTGTTCATGGTCGACGCATCGGGCTCGATGGCGCTCAACCGGATGCGCCAGGCCAAGGGCGCCGTGGCCAGCCTGCTGCAGAACGCCTACGTCAACCGCGATCAGGTCGCCCTGATTGCCTTTCGCGGCCAGAGCGCCGAAGTATTGCTGCCGCCCTCACAGAGCGTGGACCGCGCCAAACGAGAGCTGGATGTCCTCCCTACCGGTGGCGGTACGCCACTGGCCTCGGCGCTGTATTCCGGCCTGCAGCTCGCGGCGCAGGTGCGCAGCAGGGGCATTCATCAGATCCACTTCGTGCTGATTACCGACGGCCGCGCCAACGTCGGACTTCAGGCGGCGCTGGTCGGCACGGCTCGAGCCGATCATATGGAAGTCGCCACAGCGCCTCCGCGCAAAGCCCTGGATGAGGAGGTAAAGTATCTGGCACAGGCTGTGGCTGCCGACGGCATCAGCGCGACGGTGATCGATACCCAGATGCGGCACCTCTCGCGCGGGGAGGCCGAGCGCCTGGCCGGCCAGCTCGGTGGACGCTATTTTTATCTGCCCAATGCTCGGGCTGAGCAGATTGCCCAGGCCGTCACTGCCTGAGGAAAAACAGGAAAGCTCTGAACCACTTCAGCACGGCATTGCGAGACTGAGTTAAGGATCGAGTATGGAAACAGCAAGACCCAGATTCGCCGCCGTGATCGGCCTCGAGCAATACAGCAGCGCCTTGTGGCGGCAGATCATCGAGGAGATGGCGTCCGAGATCGACCTCAGCCAGTGGAACGATGTGGATCTGGAGGAGCACAACCCGGATGCTGCCGCAGCCATCGCGGCGGCCGACTGTCTGTTCATCAGCCGCATCCAGTTCACCGAGCAGGTGGAGTGGCTGGATGAGCAGATCAAGGCGTCGGACAATGCTGAAGACAAGATCATCTTCGTTTATGAGTCCATGCCCGAAGCCACGGCACTGACCCGGGTCGGTAAATATGTCGTCACCGGCGGCGGCAACGGCATGCCGAACATGGTGAAGAAAGTGGCCCGGCTGCTGGTCAGAGGGCGCGACGAGGATGCGCTCTACGGATACACCAAGCTGATGCGCATCATGCGCAGCGTGCTGCCGCTGGTGCCGAACAAGGCGCGCGACTTCAAGAACTGGCTGCAGGTGTTCTCCTACTGGTCGCAGCCAACGGCCGAGAACATCTGCAATATGTTCCGGCTCATCCTGCGCGAGTACTATGCCGAGCACTGTGCCCGGCCGGTCAAGGTCGGGGCGCTGGTCGACGTTCCGACCATGGGGCTCTATCACCCGGATGCGCCTGGCTATTTCACCGACATGAAGCGCTACAAGCGCTGGAGCAAGAAGCGCGGCGTGGATCTGGATCGCCGCCAGAAGGTCGCCCTGCTGTTCTTCCGTAAGCACCTGCTGCAGGACAAGGCCTACATCGACACCACCATCCGCGCGCTCGAGGCCGACGGCATCGCGCTGCTGCCCGGATTCGTCATGGGTATCGAGGGTCATGTGATGGCACGCGACTGGTTTCAGCGCGAGCGGCCCGACCTGCTGGTGAACATGATGGGCTTCGGACTGGTCGGCGGGCCGGCCGGCTCGACCACGCCCGGCGTCCAGAGTACCGCGCGCGATGCCATTCTGGGCGAGCTCGACGTGCCCTACATGGTGGCCCAGCCGCTGCTGGTGCAGGACTTCGACTCCTGGCATCGGGTGGGCATGGCGCCGATTCAGGTCAGCTTCACCTACTCCATTCCGGAGATGGACGGCGCGATCAGCCCGATCACCCTGGGCGCCCTGAGCGAGCAAGGCATCCAGACCGAACCCGATCGCATCGAACGGCTGGTGACGGTCGTTCGCCGTCAGCTCGAGCTGCGAGCGGTCAACAACCGCGACCGTCGTGTCGCCCTGATCGTCTACGATTACCCGCCCGGTCTCGGTCGCAAGGCCAGCGCGGCGCTGCTCGATGTCCCCTCCACCCTGCTCTCGGTACTGCAGCGGCTCCAGGCAGAGGGCTACACCACCGGCAATCTGCCGGACAGCGCCGAGGACCTCTATCGACAGCTGGACACGGCCACCGATGGGCAACGCCAGTACGGCCAGTCCGGGGCCCTGACCGTCAGTCGCGAGCTGTTCAAGCAGCTGAGCTCAGGCAGTGAGCGCGAGCGCGTTGAAGCACGCTGGGGTGGTTTCCCGGGCGATATCGCGCCGGTGGGCTCGGAAGCGGTGTTTATCGGTGGACTGCGCTTCGGCAACGTGTTCATCGGCGTCCAGCCGCGCATCGCCGTGCAGGGGGACCCCATGCGCCTGCTGTTCGACCGCGAGGAGACGCCACACCATCAGTACCTGGCCTTCTACCGCTGGATCAGCCGGGAGTTCAATGCCCACGCAATGGTGCATGTGGGCATGCACGGCTCGGCCGAGTGGATGCCCGGCCTGCAGACCGGGCTCTCCGGACAGTGCTGGCCGGATGCACTGCTCGGCGAAACCCCGCAGTTCTACCTGTATCCCTGCAACAACCCCAGCGAGTCCGCCATCGCCCGCCGTCGCGGCCTGGCGACGGTGGTTTCCCACCTGGTGCCGCCGCTGGCGCGCGCCGGCCTGTACAAGGAACTGCCTGCCTTCAAGGATCTGCTCAAGGACGTGCGCGAACGCGGCGCCGAAGCGGATGAAGCCGGCGTCGAGGACGACGATACGCTGGAGGAAACGCTGACCCGGCGCGCCGAGGTCCTCAATCTCACTGACGATTGTCCGCGGAAGGAGGACGAAGATCTCGAGAGTTGGGTGGGCTGCCTGTACAGTTACATCACGGAACTCGAGAACCGGCTGATCTCCAGCGGGCTGCATGTCTTCGGCCAGCAGGGCTCGGAGGAGGCGCAGTTCATCACGCTGTGTGAAACGCTGAAAAACCGCGCGGCCGGCGCGCGTAGTCTGGCCGACTGGCTGCTCCACGAACTCGACGCCGATGGCGACGATCACGCCGCACTCCTGGCGCGCGCCCGGAGCGGTCAGGCCGATGCCATCGCGCGCCGCGAATGGCTGGATGCGGCCTGCGCCGACTTCGTACTTCGTGCGGTACTCGGCCGCGAACAAGCGCTGCCGGCCTTTCTCGACCAGTTCGAGCGACCTGCCGAAACACTCCCCGCCGATGGCGAACTGGACCAGGTTCTGAAGAAACTGGTGGCCGAGGGTCAGGCATTGATCGCCGCCTTGCGCGACAACGGCGGCGAGATGGATGCGCTGATCCATGCCCTCAGCGGCGGCTATCTGCCGTCAGGACCCGGGGGTGATCTGGTGCGCGACGGCAGTGCGATCCTGCCGACCGGCCGCAACCTGCACGCGGTGGACATCTGGCGCATTCCTTCCGAGCTTGCTTTTCGACGCGGCGCGGCGATTGCCGACAGCCTGGTGGCGCGCCACCGCGAAGAGCACGACGGCGCCTGGCCCGAGACCATCGCCCAGGTCCTGTGGGGACTGGACACGATCAAGACCAAGGGCGAGGCGATCTCCGTGATCGTGCGTCTGATCGGTGCCGAGCCGGCTTATGACGGGTCCGGGAAGATCTCGCACTATCGCCTGCTGGCGCTCGATGAGCTGGGACGACCGCGCATCGATGTGCTGATCAAACTCAGTTCCATCTTCCGCGACTCCTTCGGCATCCTGATGGACCAGCTCGACCGCCTGGTGCGCGACGCAGCAACCGCCGATGAACCGCACGAGCTCAACTTCGTCAAGAAGCATGCCGATGCCATGATTGCCGCCGGCGAGACCTTCGAAAACGCGACCGCGCGGCAGTTCACCCAGTCGCCCGGCACCTACGGCAACTACGTGGACGACATGATCTCCGACTCGGCCTGGGAGTCGGAGGATGAGCTCGACGCGTTGTTCATTCGTCGCAACAGCAGTGCCTACGGCGGCAAGCGCCAGGGCGAGAAACTCGACGGCGTGCTGCAGAACCTGCTCGGCTCTGTAGACCGCGTGGTCCATCAGGTCGATTCCACCGAGTTCGGCGTGTCGGATATCGATAACTACTTTTCCTCATCCGGCTCACTGCAGCTGGCAGCGCGCCGACGCAATACCCGCAACAGCAACATCAAGCTGAACTATGTGGAGACGCTGACGGCCGATGTCCGCATCGACGATGCAGACAAGACGCTGCGCATGGAGTACCGCAGCAAGCTGCTCAATCCGCGCTGGTACGAGGGCATGCTGGAGCACGGCCACGGCGGTGCCACAGAGATCAGCAACCGCGTGACCTACATGCTCGGCTGGAGTGCGGTCACCGGCAGCGTGGACAACTGGGTCTATGCCAGAACGGCCGAGACCTTCGCGCTCGACGCGCAGATGCGTGAGCGTCTCAGTGCGCTCAACCCGCAGGCGATGAAGAACATCGTCGGGCGGATGCTGGAGGCCAGCGGCCGCGGCCTGTGGGAGGCCGACGCAGACATGATCGAGCAACTGCAGGACATCTACGCCGACCTGGAAGATCGGATCGAGAACAGCAGCGAACAGAGTGTGGCCTGAGACGACTCAGGACGTCTGTCCCCTGGCTGATCAGCCGGGCTGAAAAAGGTCCAAGCGACGATGAAGCCGAACGTGCGCCAGAATCTGCTGACCATACTGAAAAGAATGCCAGGCCTTCCCATATCGACGCGATATTTCGATGTCTCGTTCTTCATCGAGCCAATCCGGACAGGGTCAAGAACAAGACTCCTAGTCTACCCCGTCTACGGGCTCAAGATCGCAGGTTCGATGGAAGCCGGATAGGGCCTGCATTGCATCGGGCGACTTGCCTCATGAATCGATGCTTCTATTCTTCTTGCCCGGCCCTGAGCCATTCGCGCAAAGCGGTCGGCGCGGTCAATGCGATTCTCCCGTAACGGAATTTGACATGGCCGTCAGTTTCCAGCTCCTTGAGATAGAGCGCTACAGTACTGCGCGAACAGGCGCTCAGCAGAGCCAGATCATTGTGGGTCAGGTCAAGTTCAATGACTTCTTCTTCCAGCGAAAGATCGTCTCGACAGCCGGCCACACGTAACAGGGCCGCGGCTACTCTTCGCTTGGGTGAGCGCCCGATCAGATCATTGATGGCGGTGAAAGCGAATACGGTAGCATTGGCAAGAGCAAGCGCGAAGTGTTTCCAGAGACGCGGATCGTCCTGCAGCAGCTTGTTGAGCGCTCGCGCAGGAACCCACATGCACTGACTCGGGCGGGTGGCGTAGATTGCCGCCAGTCGCGGACGTTCCAGAACATGCGCAAGCTCACCGAACCAGGTGCCCGGTCGAAGCTGATGAATCAGTTGTGGGCCTTCTTCCTGAGGGGCGACTTCAAATCCAAAGGAACCGCTGACCACACCGTAGATCCCATTGGGGCAATCACCGATATTGTAGACCCGTTCTCCACGATCGAACCGCGGCAGTAATCGAGCAGTCGCCAGGAGGGCTTCTCGCAAGTCATCCGGAAAATCCTGCAGCCAGGGACTGGCAGCGAGAAACGCTCTGGCCTCATTGGTCGATACCGAAATCGGAGAAGTCATATTTCAAATGTCCAGATCAGGCTTTCTCTATTGAACGGCGGTGCTAGAATTGCCGGTTTTCTGGGCGGCGGAAGACGGGGCCATCGGACTCATATGCCACGGCAGCCGATGAATTCCACCAGCACAAGTTGCGCAATTCATCAGAAGTCACCAGAAATGGTTCGTTTTCCATTGGTTTTGGCGGGCGGTCTGATATCGCTTTCCGGCACGGCAATCACTCAGGATAGTGCCGAAGACCTGGCCAAGCAACCAACCCGGCATATTGATTCGGTCGCTGGGGCCAGTGACCGGGCCGACATCGATGGCTCATTCATGCAGCGAAGGAGGTAGAACATGAAGACTCCCTTTTCAATACTACAGATTGCTATTCTTCTGCTGTGCTGGGCAGGCCTGTCTGTGGCCGAGTCAGCCGATACGATTTATCACAACGGCCCGATTGTGACCCTGGAAGACGATCTGCCGCTGGCTGAAGCGGTGGCAGTCAAGGACGGGCGCATCCTTGCCGTGGGTAAGGCGTTGGAAATGCTCGCTCTGGCCGATGATGACACGCGGCTGATGGATCTTGAAGGCAGAACGCTGGTGCCCGGTTTCGTGGAGTCCCACGGCCATACTTACATGATGGGCCTCCAGGCAGCGACCGCCAACCTGCTGCCGCCGCCGGACGGCGATGGCGCCGATGTGGCTTCCCTCCAGCGACTGATGACGACATGGACGGAAGAGAATGCCAGGCTAGTGGAGCGGATCGGATGGATTGTAGGTTTCGGCTACGACGACTCCCAACTGACCGAGCAGCGTCATCCGACCCGTCAGGAACTGGACGCGGTCTCGACCGACTACCCGGTGATCATCATTCACCAGTCAGGCCATCTCGGAGTCGCCAACAGCATGGCCCTGGAGCTGGCGGAAGTGACCGCCGAAACACCCGATCCGCCCGGCGGCGTGTTCAGACGCGAAGCTGACGGAAATCAACCCAACGGCGTGATGGAAGAATATGCGTTCTTCTATCTGCTCTCCAAGCTGGCCGCCAACTTCGATCAGGGGGTCAACGAAGCCCTGGTCATCGAGGGTGCGCGCCTGGCGACTTCTTTCGGCTACACCACGCTGCAGGAGGGACGGTCGAACCAGGAAGCCGTGAATGCCATGCGACAGGTCGCCGCGAACGGTGGACTCAAGGTCGACCTCGTGACCTATCCGGATGTGCTTTTGGTCGATGAGGTCCAACCTACTCTGAGCTACAGCGACCGTTTTCGAGTCGGTGGCGTCAAGCTGACCATCGACGGCTCACCACAGGGCAAGACAGCGTTCTTGAGCGAGCCGTATTTCGTCGTGCCAGACGGTCAACCCGAGGACTACCGCGGCTATGCTGCGATCGACGAAGAGACGGTCACGAACGCAGTCGAAAAGGCCTTTGCCAACGGTTGGCAGATCCTGACCCACGCGAATGGCGATGCAGCCATCGATCTGCTCATTGAGGCGGTGCGGGAAGCGAGAGGAAATCATCCGAACGCCGATATTCGGCCGGTTCTGATTCACGGCCAGACCGTCCGCAAGGACCAGGTTGAGGCACTTGACGAGCTGGGGATTTTTCCCTCGCTGTTTCCCATGCACACCTTCTATTGGGGCGACTGGCACCGGGAGTCGGTGCTCGGTCCGGAGCGCGCCGACAATATTTCGCCGACCGGCTGGGTGCTCGAGCGAGGCATGATGTTCGGCAGTCATACCGACGCGCCGGTCGCTCTACCCGATTCCATGCGCGTGCTGTCGTCGACGGTGACTCGTCGGTCTCGCACCGGCGACATCCTCGGGCCGCAGCACCGGGTCACGGTAGAGGATGGTCTCAAGGCTCTGAGTCTGTGGCCGGCATGGCAGCATTTCGAAGAAGACCGCAAAGGGAGTATCACGGTCGGCAAGCTGGCCGATTTTGCGGTGCTTTCGGGCAATCCGATGACCGTTCCGGAAAACGACATTGCTGCCATCCGAATTGTGCAGACCATCAAGGAAGATGAAGTAGTTTACAGCAGGCCGATCGAACAGGCCGCCACCGTATCTTCGGCCCTGTTCGGGGTGGTTCCCGTTGCCCACTCCGCGACCGCCATCCCCGGCGTTCGGGAACTCCATGGCGATGGCTGTTTCAATCGCGGCTTGAGTGTGCTCCATGCAGCATTGACCAACAACAGCCGCAGAAATGCCGACACTGAGCGCTGAAACCCGGAGGCGAAGGGGCGGCCGGCGACCGAGTGCTTCCGGTTCCCGCTCCCGGGTCTCGGAATGCTCCGCGCATTTGGATCGACATTCTGCTTCAGTCGCCTGCTTGAAGTCTGTGACTATCCATTGACTTGCGTTCTGAAGGATCAAAGGTCCTGACAACGACCCGGACGTGTTTTTCTACGCTTATCCTGGCAGGCTGCTGTATCTGACCTTGGCCGCTTGCGAGACGTCCTCACAGGAGCCATGACCCGACACCGAAGATGCCGTGGCTGTTAAATCAAGTGATCTCGACTAATCGATAGAATGGCGATTCGAAGTCAGCGAAAGCGCAAAATTCAATGATGCGCATCACCTGTTCACCAGTTAAAAGTGGCAGACAGGAACGGCCCTTCGTGGGTCAGATCGGCTTTGCCGTTCCAGTTGGACTTGTCGACGTCGACATCGATCTTGAAGTACCGGTAGGTCAATCCGAAGCCAAGGTGCTCCAATGCCTGGAAATTGATGCCTGCGCCCGCATCCCAGAGACTGCCGGAATATTCGTCGATCGAGGCGCTGAACCAGTCCAGGTGCGTGGTGAGCAACCAGCGGGGCGAGAGGGAATACCAGTACCACGCACCGATATTCGGTAATGGCAAGTCGGCGTTGACCTGCTCACGGCGAAAGCCCGTGGACTGGTCGTTGACGAAGAACTCGCCATCCATATAGGCCTTGATCTGCAGCCAGTGCAAGCCGGCGCCGAAGCCGAACTCGTGATGATCCGCGTCGGTGAAGAGCTCTCGCCCGAAGAACAGACGGAACACATCAGCGCTGACGCCGGCGCCCACATTGCTGCCAGCCCTGAGAACGTTTTCGCCCCAGGTCACATTTTCGGTGAGCACGGCTTCGCCGTCATTTTCGGTTCCCCAGTACTGCCCGGTAACGGACCATTTCTCGCTGAACTTCCAGCGGAACAGCAGACTGGCGCTGACGTCATCCTCGCTGAGCCCGGCGCTCTCACCGAAATCGATATTACGCCCGGGGACCTGGCCGTCGACGCGAATCTTGAATTCCTTGCTCGGCAGGAAGCTGCCCAGGCTGATGATGAAGTCGTCCTCGAGCCAGGGATGGACATCGCCGCTACTCTGGGCGGACAAGGATCCGGCTTGCAAAGCCGCAATAATGAGCAGGAGGGCAACGATTGGATGTGTCTTCACTGTTGTTTTCCTTCTGGATGGGCGCGACCGATCGGCGCGAATAGCAAGTGGAAGCAGGTCTGGTTCAGGCGCATCCATGACTCAGTTCCTGCTCATCGTCATCGGGAAATCCTTGAAAATACGCTTCACCGCGTCGTCCAGCCGGCTCGCTGCCTCGCGACGGCTTCTCTCGGTGACCTCGTTGCGCGCGGTGCCTTCCCACACCAATTGATTCGTGCTCGCATCAATCAGATCAATGACCAGGGTGCCCTCGGAATACTGCTGGACCTCAGTCGAGGTGGAATAAGTCGGCCACGGGTCGTAGAAACCGTAGCGGAAATCATAGAACGAGGAGCCATACCAGGGATCGGCCACCTGACGGGTCCGGATCTGCTCATCCAGATGGCCAAAGAAATTGACCAGAAGATCGGCCTGCTCAGCGTTTTCAACGAATTCCAGCCCTCGAAGCTCCAGCTCGCGTCTGGACGAGATGATGAGTTGCTGCGAAATGATCGAGGCATAGCCGGCCCGGTCCGTACCCAGCGGCTCAACGAAAGCAAAGTGCTGATAGCGGGTCAGGTCGGAACCTGGTGCAGTAGCGGTAAACACCGTCGGACCAGCGGCACACGCTGCCAGCAACGACAAGATCAATATGGCAGGCATCGTTCGAACGATCATGAGCTGTTACTCCTCTCGCAGTTAGTCAATCATCAAGGAAACACGGTAAGGTCCAGGGCTGAGTGCCCCGGAAGTACCCGACCAGGTCCGCCCACGCCAATACGCCATTGGAGCGTGAGTGTCGAACGCCAAGATCACTGCTCATCCCCGGAAAGGGCAAGAACCTCTTCGCGCAGACGAACAAGGGAATCGTCATCCGGCAAGACAGCCAGTGCCTGTTCGATCACGGTCATGGCGGCTTCGGTGCCGCGGGTTGCGGCCGCCAGACGCACCAGCATGATCCATGCCTCGACGCGCTGCGGGTCGAGCTGAACGGCCTCACGGAACGCCGCCTCGGCCTGCGGAAAGGCGCGCAGGGTCAGGGCCACGCCGGCCAGCTGCAAATGCGTTTCCGGGAAATCCACCCGACTTGCCATGGCGGCGCGCCACTCGCTCATGGCGGCATCGAGTTCTGCTTGTCTGGCGATCGGCAGGCGGGCTACCGGGGCTCCGAGCAGCGCTTGTGCGGCGCTCATACGCACGCTGCGGACAGGATCATCAAGCACTTCGAGCAGTCGCAGGACGCGCGCCTCGGCCGCTGCGCTGCGCTGAAGACGCACCGCAGCGGAGCGCACCACCGGATCGCGATCACTCAGCAACGGGACCAACTGCGCGGCCAGCCCGGCGTCACTCTCGCTCTCCAGAAGCCAAAGCGCCGTAGCGCGGGCGATGCCCGGCAGGCTCTTGTCCTGTGCCAACGCCGCCAGGTCCGAACGGGCCGCTGTGGCATCGCTCCGACCAGCGGCCAGCACCGAACCGAAATGCGGCCGGCGGTGACGGCTTTCGGGATATCGTGCCGCGATTTCTGCAGCCGCCCAGGCCGAAGATTGGCCGACATGGCAGCTGGTGCAGGCGTCAGGGGCACCCGTCTGCGCGGCCAGATCCGGTCGCGGAACGCGAAAGGAATGATCGGCACGCCAGTCGTTACCCATGTACACCTGCTCGGGGGCATGACAGCTGATGCACTGCGCGCCGGCACTTCCCGGGGCGTGAAAATGATGCTCGGCGGAATCATAGACGGCTCTACGAACACTCGGGAAATCGGAGTTCCCGGCCGGCGAATGGCACTGCATGCACAGCGTATTGCCTTCGCTGCGAAGGTCGGCGCTGTGCGCATCATGGCATTCGAGGCAGCCGACCCCCATGGCATACTTGCGGCTCTGCAAGAACGAGCCATGGACATAGACTTCCTCGAGAATCTGACCATCGGCGTGATACAGACCCGGCTGCAGCAGAGCCAGCCCATAGGCATCATGAAAGGAAGTCCCGGGCAATGGCGATGTATCGGCATGCGCTTCGCGACGGGAATGACAGGTCGCGCACTGCTGGATCGTTGCCTCGGCGCTGGCAAAGGATTGACTGAAACCATAACCATCAACTCCCTCGGGCGCAGCCCAGGTGTCAGGGGCAGCGGCCCATTCGAGGTGCGCCGCACCGGGCCCGTGACAGGCCTCGCAGCCCACCCCGATCTCGCTGAAAATCGAGGCATAACGGCGCAGGGACTGGTCATAGCCCTTCTCGAATCCGGTGGCATGGCACTCGGCGCATCGCGCGTTCCAGTTCTTGTAAGGCCCGGTCCAGTGCAGGGCATCGCTCGGCGGCAGGTCTTGATCCGGATACAGATGGAACCAGCGCTTGTCCTCGGTATCCCAGACCACGTCGAAACTCTGCAGCCGGCCAGGCTCGGTCTCGAGCAGGTACTGCTGCAGCGGCTCAATGCCTGCCACGGAATGGACGCGGTAGTCGGTCGTGACCCCGTTTTTCTCTGTAACCGTGATGTGGTAACTGCCATCCGATTCGATCCGGAATCGAGAGCTCATGCCGTCATGGACGAATTCGGTGCCGTCGAAATCGGCCACCACGGTCTCGGCCGAGGGCCGGGTCCAGGCCAGCGCGTGGTGAGATTCGCGCCAGGCGCTGGCCTCGGACTGGTGGCAGCTGAAGCAGACCGACGAGCCGACGTAATCAGGCACCCCGTTACCGGCATCAACCGCAGCAACCATCAGCATCCAGATCAGCAGACCGACTCGCACAGCAATCCCCCTGTCAAGCCGGACCCGATGCTTTTTCTCGCGACGGGTCCGTCCCTTTGACCGGATGGAATCCGACCAGGATCATCAGTTCATGACTCCTGCAGCTGGCAGTACGTATTCCCGATTCAGAACGGATGGCCCGGGACGGTAGACGCGCATGAGGAAGTTCCAGCCGGTCGTGATGTCGACACGGTTCGGCTGATCTCCGCAGTTTTCCAGGGACCCGAAGTAGACGGTGAAATTGCCGTCATCATTCAAAACGACGTTGCGATCATTGACGATATTGTCGTCGGACTTCATGAAACCGTCTTCGCCGTAGACGGTAATCGACCAGAAAGCATCGTTATCGGGTATCTCGTAGGTTGCCACATAGCATTGCTCGGCATCCGGCGGCCCGCTGTAGTTGATGTAGACCGCATCCTTTTCCGGGAACAGGCCCCATGCCCCGGCAGCCGCGATATGCCGGGTCTGTTCATTGACCTCCCCACGCGGCCCCATCCAGTCGGGTTCATACTGATCAAACTTCTGGAACTCGAGCTCATATTCGGATCGCAGCGCCAGCATGCTTTCCATGTCCCAATTCGGCGCCGGAAACAATTCACTGCTGGCGGCATTGATAGTGAATTCCTGCTGCAGACGGTTGACCACGGCCAGATCATCCGGATCGGCCGGGTCCATCAGCTGAATGCGCTGGACTACCGTGACATAGCGGGTATCGTCGGGAATCTCGTGGGTGCCCGATTGGTAAAAAACTGCCGGCGCATAATGGTCATTGTCGATCAGCAGGAGCGAGAAATAGCGATCATCCGGGAATTCGGGGATGGTCACCGTGGCGCCGCCGCGGGTATCGACGACCGCTGCGGCATACAGCGTATCCCGGTTCATCCGAACGACCGGCTGCTGATCCAGGGGCGTGGGCTCGGTAATGTAGTAGAACTGATTGATTCGATTGCCCGCGTTTTCCTGGAACCCGGCAAAAGCAAAGTCGGTCTCGGCCCGAATATAGTTCTCAGGCGTGACCATTGCCACCGACAGGCTGTCATCGGCAAGCAACTCAATCTGGATTGTGCGCTCGGCATCCTTCATGTACTGGACGATGGCCTCCCTGCTTTGCGGAGCGTAAAGGCGGATCAGCATGGTCCATCCGTCCACCACGTCGATGTTGTTCGTCTGGCCGGGTGCATTGAAATGGAAGGTATAGGTCCCATCCTCATTCGGCTCGGCCGTACGGTTGTTGAGCGCGAAATTCTCCTTCACGATCCAGCCCTGACCGTCATAGGTCGTCACCGAAAAGAAACCACCCTTGTCGAAATTCAGCGGCGGAACCGGCAGGGTGATCCTGGAAGGCTGGCCAGACCTCGCCTCACCCGTCGGCTGGATCGTGTTCAGGTAAGCGGCATCGC
>CAYTQT010000002.1:0-39327 GCA_964439915.1 uncultured Wenzhouxiangella sp.
TGTCGTTGCTGGCCGAACGGGACGACCGGGTCGTCGGGCACGTGGTCTTCAGTCCGGTGAGGATCGAGAAGTCCGGCGGGCTGGAGGGCTACATCCTTGCACCATTGGGGGTGAGCTCCGAGGCGCAGGGTGGCGGTGTCGGCTCCGCGCTGGTGCGTCACGGTCTGGCGCGCTTGAAATCCCAGGGCATCGATGTGGTGCTGGTCTATGGCGACCCGCGATACTACGGCCGCTTCGGCTTCGAGGCCGGGTTGGGCGAGCGCTTCACCGCGCCGTATCCGTTGCAGTATTCCTTTGGCTGGCAGGCCATGACGCTGGCTGACGACCCGCCGCTGCCCGCGCGACCGGTTCGGATCCACTGCGTCGAGGCGCTGGATGATCCGGCGATGTGGTGATGAGATGAGTGAGCGAGACGACATTCAGACCCTGATCGACGAGATGTATGCCCTGATCTCCGGCCCCGGCGGCAGGGTCCGGGACTGGGAGCGGCAACGGCAACTGTTCATGCCGGGCACCCGCATGATCCGAACGCGAATCGATGGACAGGGCCGTCCAGAACCCGAAGTCCTGCGTCTGGAGGACTACGGCGCGAACTACGAGCAGCTGATGGGCGGACGCGACTTCTTCGAGGTCGAGATTCGCAACACCATCCAGGTCTTCGGTCGGGTTGCCCAGGTTTTCAGCGCCTACGAGGCCTTTGCCGATCAGGCGCGGCAGCAGCGACTCAAGCGCGGCGTCAACGTGATCCAGTTCTATCGCTTCGACGAGGGCTGGAAGATCATCGCCATGGCCTGGGATGACGAACGCCCGGGGCTGAGCCTTGACGAAACCGGCCCTCGATGAAGCTTTCTCGCCGCCGCACAGAGCTGTTCAGAGGCTCCCTAGCATTGCCAGCGCTCGTTCCAGAGCCTGACTTGCCGGTACCTCGATGTCGGGCCGGATCCCGTTGCGATCCAGGCGGACGAGATCCGGCGTGAGGTAGTCGGCAACGGGAACGAACAGGCGGAAGGTCTCGTCCATCGGGAAGTGCTCGGCGCTGAGCATCGCACCTGCAGTCCGCTCACCGATCACCGGCACACCTTGCTGCTGCAGCAGGTAGACCAGCGGTTCGCAGGTGCTGGCCGTATCGCGGTCGGTCAGGATGACCAGGCGCCCCTCGAAGATCGGATCATCGTGGGCCGGCAGGACCAGGCGGGCGGCCCCGTCGCGCTGAAGTTGTGCGGCAAAGGCGGCGAGATCGAGTTCTTCCAGGGCAGCAATCCCGGCGTACTGATCAAGGTCGGGATAGTCGCCGTGCCGCGCGAACCAGGCGCGGGTCAGGAAGGCGCCGGCATCGACCGCCTCGCGGCGCAGAGCGCGGGACAGGGCTGCCGCCGTCGGAAAGGAACCGCCCGGCGTGCTGCGCAGATCGATGATCAGAGCCTCCGCATCACTGGCCATGACCGCGTTCATGGTCTCGGTGAACACGGCGGGATCCTCCTCGAACATCCGGACCTGCACCATGGCGATGCGGTCCCCGGGCCAGCTCAGTTCGATGGCGAGTCGATCGCTCTCATTGCCCCCGCGCATGCCCGGCTGCCAGTGCAGGCGCAAGTGAGTGAAGGGAAGCGAGTCGGTTGCTCGGTTGAAGGCTCTCCGGAACTCTTCGTCGTTCAGGGACTGGACCTCGGGGTCGCGGAGGGTCCGGGTGAACTGTTCCCAGTGCTCGCCGGATACGAATTCGGGGTTGGGCACGGCGGCCTCGGCGGTGGCGATGGCGCGTTCGACCAGGGCCGTCCTTGGCGCCTGCACCGACCCGGCAGCGGCGAAATCGGCCAGGCCGGCTGTGATCAGGAGCAGAACCGCAGCGATTGGATGAACTCGGGAGATGACGTGAAACATGGTGGGGCTCACTGGCATGTCATGGGCTGAAGTCCAGATTCCCATCGCGCCGGTCGAGGGTCCAGCGCTCAGTGACGAGATTGACGCCTTTTTGACGAAAATGACAGCTGATGCGCTCGTCTTCAGCGGTTTTGGCCGCTTCTCATTCGTCCCGGGATCAGTCTGGTGCCTGTCCCAACGGCAATCGATCGAGTTCGAAGCGGGTCGAAACCGGAACGTCCTGATCGCTGCCCCGGAGTCGGGCGAGGCGCTTGCGCGCATTGCCCTCCACGGCCTCGACGCGCTGCGAATTGACCAGGAAGGAGCGATGAACGCGGATCGCATTGGGCAGCTGGGACTCGATTTCGGCCAGGGTGGAGCGGAACAGGCGCTGCTCGGCCTGACCGCGCCGCAGGTAGTGCAGGGTGACGTAGTTCTGCTCGGCTTCGGCGAAGAGGAAGTTGGACTTTGCAAGGCGCAGGCGGTCGTCTCGATTGCGTCCCCGCAGGACGAGACGCTCTTCACCGGCGCGATCACCCAGGGCTGCGATCAGCCCGCGCCGAACCAGCAGGGCGGGCGGAACCAGCAGCGGCAGGTAGGGCAGGGTGACCCAGGTGACAAAATTCAGCCAGACGCGGACAGCCAGTCCGCGCTCGTTGACGACGACCGCGTTGTAGACGTAGGCCAGATTGAAGATCAATACGATCAGCAGCGCCAGGGCGAGCAGCTCGTGCCAGGCCCGCCAGACCGATTGATTCCGCTCCACCCACCAGCGGCTCAGGCCATGGACGATCAGGAACGGCAGCAGCACGCACAGGCCATAGCCGGCCAGGCGCAGCGTTCTGAAAGAAGCCTGATAGCGGTCCGTGCCCATCGGTTCGATGAACAGCAGGATGAAGACCAGGGTCGCCCCGGTGGCCGCGCCCATGCCCAGCGGCAGCCACCAGGAATCGACGAAGCGCATCGGGCGGCGAAGCATCGCCCGGACCCGGAAGGCGATCGCGGCTGGCGTGGAATCGACCATGGCGGGATTCTACCCCGCCGGATGTTCGGGCCCGGTCAGGCCCGGGTCTCGTCGATCCAGTCGTCAACCACCTGTTCGAGCAGGGTCAGCGGCAGGGCGCCGTTGCCCAGAACCTGGTCGTGGAAAGCCTTGATGTCGAAGTCCTCGCCCAGCGCGTCTCGGGCGCGCTCGCGCAGCTCGAGGATCTTGATCATGCCGACTTTGTAGGCCAGGGCCTGGCCGGGCATGACCAGGTAGCGCTCGATCTCGGCGGTCACTTCGCCTCCGCCCATGCCGGTGTGTTCCATCATGTACTCGATGGCGCGCTCGCGCGTCCAGCGCTTGGCGTGAAGGCCGGTGTCGACGACCAGGCGGACAGCGCGGAACATTTCCGCCTGCAAACGCCCGAGATTGTCGAGGGGATCATCCTGGAAGCCCAGCTCCCAGGCCAGCTGCTCGGTGTACAGCGCCCAGCCCTCGCCATAGGCGGTGAAGGGCAGCATGCGCCGGAACATCGGCAGGCCGTCGAGCTGCTGGGTGATCGCATTCTGGAAATGGTGGCCCGGCACCGCCTCGTGATAGGCCAGGGTGCGCATGCCGAAGCGCGGAATTTCCGAGACGTCGCGTAGATTGACGAAGAAGACCCCGGGACGTGAGCCGTCGAGGGAGGGTGGCTGATAATAGGCGCCGGGCGCTGTGGCTTCGGAAAACTCGGGCACGCGCCTGACTTCGACACCGACCGAGGGACGCAGATTGAAGTAGTCGGACATGGCCGGGTCGATTTCATCGATGATCCTCTGGTACTCGGCGAGGATCTGTTCGCGGCCTTCGTCGCTGTCGGGATAGAGCTGATCCGGACGTTCGGCGATCTGGCGTACGCGCTCCCCGATGCTGCCCTCGGTCAGGCCCTCGGCGCGCAGGATCGCATCCATTTCCGTGCCGATGCGCTCGACCTCGGCCAGGCCGATGGCGTGAATTTCGTCGGCGGTCATGGTTGTTGTGGTGTGCTGGGTGATCGCCGCCTGATAGAAGTCGTCTCCGTTCGGCAGTCGCCAGACCCCGCCGTTGCTGGTGGCCTCATTCGAAAGGTCAGCCAGGTAGGCGTGCAGCTCGCGATAGGCCGGGTAGACCACGCCGTCGACTGCGTCAACGACCTGCTGGCGCAGCTCGGCACGGCGGGTCTCTCCCAGCTCGGCCTCGGGAATTCCGGCGATCTTGTCATCGAAGTTCGTGACCAGCAGGTGCTCCCCGGCCGGCGGTTCGATGAAGCCCTCGATCTGGTCGATCACCTTGTCCACGGTGAAGGCTGGCGGATGAATGCCGGCCTCGCGGCGCAGCATCAGGCCATCAATGATCTGATCGAACTTGGTGTCCATCAGATTCAGGCGGGCGATGTAGTGTTCGGCCCCGAGCTCGTCCTCGATGACGTGCTGCTGGGCCATGAAGTTGGGGATCGAGCTCTGCACGCCGAACATCTGATTGACCGGAAAATTGTGCAGCTGCCAGCGATCGGCGTCGGCCAGAGTGTTGCCCATGAAGAAATCGAAGATGTCGTAGGACAGGCGATCCTGGCCCTGGTAGTCCTGTCGATCGTAGCTTCTGAAGATCTCGTACTGTTCGCGCCAGAAGGCCAGCTGCTCCTCGGCGGCTTCTGGCGAGGAATCGCTCAGCTTCGCGTTGTGTCCGCGAATGCCGATCGGTTCGAGCATGCGCATCGAGGTCAGCATTTCCGGGTTGCTCAGCGCGAACTGGGCAAAGACGCGGGTGTAGAACCAGTCGATGGACAGCGGTTTGAAGAACCAGAAATTGGTGAACAGCAGGCCGCCGATCAGGATCAGGACACCCAGCGTCATGCCGGACCATTTCAGAAAGCGTTTCATGCTCGAACCCGTTGTCAAATCGAAGCCTCCAAGATACACAAATGGCTCGAAATGTCATGCGCCAGAGGTCATGGGCAACACGCTCGCCAACGCCGTTATGCTATGTTCCCTGGACGCGACTTCGGAGTTCGATTTCATGAAGGCTGCCCAGTGTGCCTGCGGCCACGTCCACTTCGATATTCGGGCCAGACCCCGCTTTCGCGCGCGCTGCCACTGCACGATCTGCCAGCGATTCAACCAGGCGCCCTTCGGCGACATCGTGGTGTTCCGTGCCGGGGATGTCGATCTGCCGCCAGCCGGGGCGGTGGAGTTCGCGGCCTACAGACCGCCTCCGAACGTTCAGCGCGGGGTGTGTTCTTCCTGCGCCCAGCCGGTGCTCGAGCGGTTTGAATCGCCGCTGTTTCCCAAGCTCAGATTCGTCCCCGCAGCATTGATCGATCCCGCCGAGCTGCCGAGGGTGAGCTTCGATGTGTTCTATGAGCGTCGGGTGGCAGACATCGATGACGGCCTTCCGAAACACACCGGCTATCTGCGCAGCCAGCTGGCTTTCATGAAGCAGGTTCTTTTTCCGCCCGCCGTTTGATGCGCTCAGGTGAGGGGCGGGAAAGAATGAATGCAGCGCCACAGGCAAACATCGCCCCGATGCCGATCAACAACCAGCTCGGTGCGCCGAACCACCACAGCTTGGTCCAGCTCAGGCCCATCAGACCGACGCCCATTAACTTGGCGCTGGTCGGTATCGCCCGGCCATTTTCCCAGGCTTCGAGCACCGGGGCGAAATGCCGGTTACTACGAATCTTGCGCGACAGGCGCGGTGAGCTGCGATTGGCCGCCCAGAGCGCGACGAGCAGAAACGGCGTGGTCGGGACCAGCGGAAGGACCAGTCCGACCGTGCCGAGGCCAGCACTGCTGATTGCCAGCCAGCGATAGGCCAGACGCGCGCGAGGGGTGCGTTTTCGATGTTCCATGCCGATAGTGTAAGGTCTCGGGTTGACGGCTGATCACAAAGCCCGAACAGGATTCACAACAGGGCGCAAGCCGCAAGGAACCCCCATGACTGCCTGGATCTATCTTGCCGTTGCCATTGTCGCCGAAGTCATCGGCACCTCGTTCTTGAAGCTGTCCGAGGGCTTCACCCGGACCGGACCGTCGATCGGGGTCATCCTGTGCTACATGCTGGCCTTCTACATGCTCTCTCTGACCCTCAAGACCGTGCCGGTGGGCGTGGCCTATGCGGTCTGGGCCGGTGCCGGCGTGGCTCTGATCACCCTGGTCGGCCTGATCGCGTTCAAGCAGACGCTGGACCTGCCGGCGGTCGTCGGCATTGCAATGATCGTCGGCGGTGTGCTGGTCATTCACATTTTTTCCGACACCGTCGCGCGCGATCGGCTGGACCCCCCGGTCGAACGGACTGAGCCATGAGCTCGTCATCGAATGGGCGGTCCGCATCGCGCCCACGACGCATCGGCAGTGGCTCCACCTTCGAGGCTCGGGCCGCCTACAGCCGGGTCGTTGACGATGGCGATTACATTTTCGTCTCCGGCACGACCGGTTACGACTACGCCACCATGACGATCAGTCCTGACCTCCTCGCTCAGACAGAGCAGTGTTTTCGGAATATCCAGGCCGCGCTCGCGGCGGTAGAGAGCGATGTATCCGACATTGTCAGGGTCATCTACATCCTGCCGGACAGAGATGACTTCGAGCGCTGCTGGCCCGTCCTGAATCGCTGGCTCGGTGAGTGTCGACCTGCCGCCACCATGTTCGAAGCGCGTCTGCTCGACGACGCGATCCGGATCGAGATCGAAGTGACCGCACGGCGCTGTCGAGTGGAAACAGACGCTTCGAGATGAAGCGCATCCCGCCCTTTCATTTCCTAACCATGGATAGGATGCAGCCCTCGTGGTCCTGGTCATCGATACGCAGCCGGGCGAGTTCGCTGTTGCGATGCAGCCGCAGACCGGTGGCTGCGAAGACTTCGCCCGATTCCGATGCCTGGCGCAGGAGGACGAAGACACGTGGACCCCAGTGCAGCGCCAGATGGTCCGGCCCGACCCGGACCCGGGCCTCTGGCTGACCGGGGCAGCGCAGGTCCCAGGCGTCGTAGCGCTGGCCGGTCTGCCGGTCCAGATAGGCCTCGAAGGGTTTCAGCGAGCCCTCGTGCCAGGCTGGTTCGATCTCCAGCAGATGCGCCATCAGCGCGTAGAGATCGATCGAGCGCAGGCTCGGCGCACGCGTACCCGGCGCGAATGCAGGGCCATGGGCAATGAACAGGCCGTGCATCTCGAAGTAGGCCGGGTCCCAGCCATGCATTCCCATCAGCGAGAACCGGGTACGGCCGATCATGTAGGGCGTGTTGGAAACCATCCACTCCAGATCTGCCAGCCCCAGGACATCGGGGACACGATGATGTGTGCCGAAGTGGAGGCGGGGCGGGATGTCTTCGCGCTGCCAGACCTGCATCTGCGGGTGGGCATCTTCGAGGGCAGCCTGAATGGCCTCAGCGCTTATCTCCCCGGCCCAGATCTGTGCAGCCGGACCCCAGTCCGAGACCCGGAGCCTGCTCAGGTCGAGGTAGTCATCGAGCAGGATGTAGCGGTCGAGATCGACCCGGGACATGCCGTGATCCGATGTCACGAAGATATGCATTTCATCCAGCAGACCGCGCTCCTCGAGGCCGTTCAGCAGGTCGAACAGGTGCCCGTCGATATCGGCAAGTGCCGCGGCGGCGGCCTCGGAGCGCGGACCATCGCGATGGCCGGCAGAGTCCACTGACGAGAAATACATCGTGATCAGATCCGGCCGTTCGTCGGCGGGCAGATCCATCCATTCGAGGACTTGCTCGACCCGCTCTTCGTAGGGCGTTCTGGCGTTGTAGGGCTTCCAGTAGCTCGGTCTGACCCGATGGATCCGCGCTTCCGTGCCCGGCCAGAAGAAGGCCGCTGCGGTCAGGCCCTGTTTTTCTGCAGTGACCCAGATCGGTTCGCCCCCTTCGTACCAGTAGCCATCCATGACCGCCTCCCGATTGCCGAGGGAAAAGCGGGCATCGCGGATCGGATCCCACATGCTGTTGGCGACCACCCCGTGGGTCCCGGGATGGCGGCCGGTGACGATGCTGTAATGAGTCGGGAAGGTCTTGGTCGGAAAGACATGATGCAGGCTGTCGGCCTTGAAGCCACCGGCGACCAGGCGATCCAGTGCCGGGGTGTCGGTCAGATCCAGATAATCATGGCGGAAGCCATCGATGGAGATCAGCAGCAGCGGCGGGGTTACGCCATCGCGTGGTGAAGGGCTCGAGCAGGCGATGACCAGCAAGGCCAGCCCGATGAGGCCGACGAAAAGAATCGGACGCATATCCACAGGTAATCAATGATCTTTTGGCATTGTAGCGCCGAGACCGCGCACGAATCGATGACGACATGGCCGAATTCCCGTCACGAGTGCGTAAATGAATCAGGATCTCTCGTTTGAACCGCAGAGTTGGAGTTGAAGAATGCAGAAATTCGTGATTGGATGCGCGGCCGTTGTCCTGCTGCTGGTCGTCGGGGGTGGCACAGCCGGCTACTTCTTCGTGATCAAGCCGGGCTGGGAATTCGTTTCGGAGGTCGGTGAATTCACCACCGAATTCCAGAGCCTGAACAGCCAGATCGAACGGACCGATGGCTTCGTCGCGCCTGCCGATGGTCAGCTCGATCCCGAACGCTTTCAGCGTTTCCTGGTCGCCCAGCGTGACCTTCGCGGCCTGCTCGAGGGGGAGCTGAGCACGCTCGATGAGAAATGGAATCAGATCAAGGAGGAGATGGCCGCCGAGGGCCGCGATGCCAATATGCTTGAAGTGTTCACCGCCTATCGTGATCTGGGTGAGCTGTTGCTTACCGCCAAGACCGCGCAGGTGCAGGTGCTCAATCGCTACCAGTTCAGCCTCGATGAATACGTCTGGACGCGCAACCAGACCTTTCGCGCTCTGGGCGAACAGGTCGCGGTCGCGGCGGTGGGCGATCAGGGACGAGCGGCCCTGAGCGGACAGGTTTCTGATGAGGTCATGGCTCTGGTCGAACCCCATCGTGAAGAGCTGATGCAGAGCTATGTGATGGCCTGGTTCGGCCTGTAGGTCGAATCGTTTCTGATCATACTCGGCCTTCCGGCCACGTCGACTTGGTATGCTTCGACCTCGCTCGTTCGAGGATCGCGCTGTCGATGTTCTGCAAGTCGCCTGGACTATGGATTCTTGTCGCCCTGGCGGGGATCACTGGCTTGACATCGGCCCATGGCGAATACCTGCCGATTTCCGGACAGGAGTTCAGGGTCAATAGCTTCGAGCCGGGTGACCAGCGCATTCCGCTGGCCGCCAGCAACCCGGCCGGCCGCTCGGTCGTGATCTGGCAGTCCCGTGATCAGGACGCACCGGGCTGGGCCATCTATGCCCAGCGCCTGGATGCGGATCTGGATCTTCTGGGCTCCGAAATCCGGATCAATGATTTCAATGTCGGTTCCCAGGATGGACAGAGCCTGGTGATGGTGCCTGACGGGGGTTTTGCGGTGGCCTGGAACGGGCAGGACAGGCTCAGTCAGACCGATGTGATTTCGCTCCGACGCTTCGGCCCTGATGGTATGCCCCTGGCCGACGATCAACGCATCAGTGATACCACGGGTGCTGCCCAGCTGCTGCCGCGCCTGGGTCTGAGCACTGATGATCAGCTGATCCTGAGCTGGGAGGCTACGAACCAGGCCAGCGGTTTCGACATCCTGTCCCGGCGCGCGGATGCCAGGGGCGGAGCACTGGGGCCGATCGCGTTACTCAACGCTTCTACTGCAGGTGCCCAGCGTCGGGCCGACCTGGCGGTTGCTCGCGACGGTTCGGTCGTAGCGGTCTGGCAGGACGCCGTGCTCGACGGCTCGGACTGGGGCGTGTTCGTGCGCTGCCTCGATCCGAGAGGCCAGGGGCCCTCCGAGGTCCAGGTCAACCAGTTCACGACCGGGCAGCAGGCCCGGCCGCGGGTTGCGCGGGCCGATGACGGACGCTTTGCCGTGGTCTGGCAGGACAATAGGGGCCAGAGCTCCTTTGTCTACCGCCGCATCATGGCTCGTCTCTTCGATGCCAGCTGTCAACCCCTTGGGCCTGAAGTTCAGGTCAATCAGTTCGACGAGGGCATCCAGGACCAGCCCACGATCGCAGTTGACAGTGCCGGTCACTATGTCCTGGCCTGGCAGAGCTTTCCGGAGGACTTCGAGCTGCAGGGGATCTACGCGCGCCGCCTCGGCCGCAATGGTCAGTTCCTCAGCGAAGAGTTCCCGGTCAGCCAGGAAATCGAAGCCTTTCAGGACTTTCCTTCGGTCAGCGTTCTCCCGGACGATGGCTACCTGTTCGTCTGGGAGTCGGCCGGCCAGGACGAGTCGGGTTTCGGGATCTACGCGCGCCGCTATGCCGGTCCGCTGGCCGCCGAGCTTCGGATTGTCGCCGGTGCAGACCAGGAATCCCCGGTCAACGAGCCCTATGAGCAGGTGCTGATCATTGAAGTCCGGGATCAGTGGGGCCAACCCCGCATCGATGAGCCCGTTCGCGCGAGCTCGCCAGGCGATTCGGCCGGCGTGGTGTTCGTCAATGGCCAGGGCCAGATCGAGGTCACGACCGATGATCAGGGTCGTGCCCTGTTCCAGATGACCGCCAATACCGTGGCGGGCCGCTTCGAGCTGCTGGTCGAAGCCCCGCAGAGCGGCGAACAGCTCCAGGTGTCGCTGGAGAATCTCCGACCAGCCGGCGCTGTTGAAACGATTCCGGTTCCAATCCTCTCCCCCTGGGCCCTTCTGGTCCTGATCATGACGATGATCGCGCTTGGACGGATCCGGCTTTGTTAAGCTGCAGCCTGACGTGTCGTCAGGGAACAAGGTCATGATCAAGAAACTTCTGCTCGGAGCACTGATTCTGGTGCTCGTCTTCGTGGTCATCGCGATCGCAGTCGTTGCGTTCATCGATCCGGACGACTATCGCGATCAGATCGCCGAGCGTGCGTCCGAGACGCTGGGCCGGGAGGTGCGCCTGGACGGCCCCATGTCCCTGAGCCTGTTTCCCTGGCTGGCGCTGGAGATCGAAGACGTGCAGGTGGGCAATCCGGCGGCCCTGGCCGAGGCACCCCCACTGGCCCGGATCGGGACCGCGGTTGCCTCGGTGCGGGTCATGCCCCTGCTGCGCGGTGAACTGGAGACCGGTGCTCTGACCCTCAGCAATGCCCAGCTGACGATCGTGACCGGCGCCGATGGCCAGACCAATCTGGACGGTCTGATGGCCGAGTCGGACCCGGCCGCCGATACCCAGGCGCTGGATCTGACCGGGATCAACCTCGGTGCCATCACCCTGGAACAGGTCGATCTGGTCCAGCTCGACCTGATCAGTGACGCCCGAACCACTCTGGCGATCGAGCGGATGCGGCTCGATGCCTTCGTCGCCGAACAGCCGCTCGGCTTCTCACTGGCGGCGCGTCTGGCCGATGCCAGCGGCGATCTCCTGATCATCGATGAACTGAACGGGTCGATGCGAGTAGCCCGGGACCTTTCAGCGCTTCAGATCAGTGGGCTTTCGGCCGCCTATCGCCTGCCGGGTGGCGACATCGCGGGTGAGGCCAGCGCGGACCTGGAGCTGCAGCTCGGTGCTCAGACCCGGCTGGTCGTTCAGGATCTCCAGGCCGGGCTGGAGGCAGGCGGTCATTCCCTGGGCCTGAGTCTGAGCGACCCGCTGACGGTCGTTCTGGGTGATGCGCTCGATCTGGCCCTCACCGATGCCCGCCTGAGTATCGACGATCAGGTCCTCCAGGCCAGCGGTCGGGTCCAACTCACCGATCGGATTGTTGCTGACCTGATGGTCTCGGGCGCGGCGCTGGATCTGCGGCCCTTCACCTCGGAGACCACAGCTGAAGCACCCGAGGCATCGGCACCGGCCGAGGCCGATTTCAGTGCGCTCGAAGCGCTGAATCTGGAGTTTCGCCTGGATCTGGAGCGATTGATCGTGTCCGATCAGCTGCGTCTGAGCGATGTGGTCACCGAAGCCCGTCTGAGCGACGCTCGCCTGGTGCTGGCACCGATGCAGGCGCTGCTTTTCGGCGGTCAGTTCAGTGGGCGGGTCGAAGTCGATTTCACCGCCACCCCTCCGAGCGTGTCGCTGCAGCCGGAGCTGTCGGGCATCGCCATCGATCAGCTTGCCGAACTGAGCGGCAGCATGGCGCCCCTGAGCGGACTGGCGGATATGCAGTTGACGCTCGATTTCTCGGGCCTGGATCTGGCCGGCATCCTCGCTACCCTCAACGGTTCGGGTCGGCTCGAGATCGCCAACGGAGCGCTCGAGGGCGTGGACCTTCGCCGTCTGATCAGCGAGGAGCTGACGGTGAGCAATCTGAGCAACGTCAGCCGGGCCTTCGGCGGTCGCACGGAGTTCGACTCGCTCTCGGCCCGGATCGATGTCGTCGATGGCGTGGTGGAATTGCCGGATCTCGATCTGGCTGCTGCTGGTTACGGCGTTCAGGGGCAGGGGCGGATCGATTTTGCGGCTGACCGGATCGATTACCGCCTGCAGCTCGATCTCGGCCCCGAGCTGACTCAACGCCTGCCCGGCAGCCTGCGTGATGCCACCGGCGGGCAGATTCCGCTGGCCGTCTCTGGTCCCGTGGCCCAGCCTGTGGTGAGCCTGGATTTCAGCAATCTTCTCGAATCCACGATTCGGCGCCAGATCGCCGATCGCCTGCTCGCACCCCGCGATGAATCAGAGGATTCGGAAGACCAGGGTTCGGAAGACGAAGCGGCCTCGGCCGACAGGGATGCGGGTGCAGACGCCGACAGGACCGAGGAGGCACCACCAAGAACCCGCGAGCGGACCAGTCAGGCCCTGCTGCGAAGGCTGCTCGAACGCGACAGCGACGACGAGGCGGCCGATACCGCCAGTGACGAGGCGACCGAGGCGAACGAACCGCCGCCGATGCGCTGATTCAGGTCGAGGATCGGCGCATGCCCTGACGTTGGCCGTAGGTCAATGTCCGCCACAGCCATTCGGCCGGCCCGAAGCGGTAGCGCGCCATCCACCACTGGCTGAAGACGATCTGCAGGCCGAAGAAGGCGAATGCCAGCGGGATGCTCGACCAGCGCGGCAGCTCGCCCCACAGACCCAGACCGTGGCCATAGATCACCCAGGTCCAGACCAGGGATTGGGCAAGGTAGTTGGTCAGGGCCATCTGTCCGACCGGGGCCAGAAACCGCAGCCGCTCGGCGGACAGCGTGACGGCGGATAGATACCCCAGTGCCATCAGCAGCCCGGCCAGCGTCGCCAGCGTCGTGCCCAGTGATGCTGGCAGGCTGGGAAACATGGCATTGACATCACGCATCAGGACGTAGGCGACGACGGCGCACACAAGGCCGACGGACAGGCCACGTGCTCGCCAGCGTCGGAAATAGAGTTGATGTTCGCGCGGCTGGGTCAGACGTCCCGAGACGATCAACCAGCGGCCGATCAGGAAATACCCGATGATCGGCGTCGCCCAGAACAGAAAATAGGTCAGCTTGAACAGCGTATCGTCGATGCGCTGGCCGATGTTGTCGACGAAGCTGCCGCTGGCGTGAATCGCCTCGGCCCGGGCCAGATCCTCCCGCAGTCTGCCTTCGTCGGACTCGAAGCCGGCGACCAGTTCGGCGTAGACTTCCGGCTCACCCTTCGCTACGGTCAACGCAGCCGTTCCGGCCCACATGAGGACCAGCGGCAGGAAGATGAATGCCAGGGCCCATTTCCACAGCCGGCGTTCGGGCGTGTTGCGAAAGAACAGGATCATCACCAGGGCCGCGATCGCGTAGATCAGCAGAATGTCGCCTGACCAGATCAGCAGGCTGTGGACCAGTCCGAAGCCAAGCAGCACGAGCAGACGCCGGAGGTACACCGGCCAGAAAGGTGCGGCCCGGGTCATCGCCCGCTCGGCCATGAGCGCGAAGCCGGCGCCGAACAGGATAGAAAAGATCGGATAGAACTTGCCCTCGCCAAAGATGGTGACCAGGGCGTCGGCGCCGGCATCGAGCGGCGCGAGGCCGGGTTCGGTACCCAGCATGATGGCCTGCAGCGGCCGGATGAACCACTCGAAGTTGACCAGCAGAATGCCCAGCAGGGCGAAGCCCCGCAGGATATCGAGGTGGGCGTGGCGTAGGGTGACTGGTTGTAGTACGCGCGTGCTCATGGGCAGTGATCCGAATCTGACAAGCCCCGATCATAGGCCGAGGTGCGCCGGCTTGTCAGGTGTCGCCGGTCATGACCCGATCAACGCTTCAGTGCCCCGCTGCCATGCCGCCATCCACGCCGATCATCTGGGCATTGATATAAGCGGCCTCGTCGCGGCAGAGAAAGGCCACCAGGGCAGCGACTTCTTCGGCCTGGCCGATACGTCCGGCCGGGATCAGCGGCAGGCTGGCTGCTACCTGCTCCGGGCTGATCATGCCGGTGTCGATCAGGCCCGGGGCGATGGTGTTGAAGGTCAGGCCACGCGCGGCCATCTCCCGGCTCAGGCTGAGCACCGCGCCGTGCAGGCCGGCCTTGGCAGCGGCGTAGTTGGACTGGCCTCGATTGCCGACCCGTGCGGCGACGCTGGAGACGGCGATGACGCGGCCGAAGCGCAGCCGGGCCATACCCAGCAGGACGGGCTGGACGACGCGAAAGAAGCCGTCGAGGTTGACGGCCATCACCCGGCGCCAGGCTGATTCGGTCATGCCGGCCATGGGCGCATCTTCATGCAGGCCGGCATTGTGGACTACGATTCCGAGGGGCCCGTCGTTTGCGATCCCTTGCATTGCATCGGCGGTGGCCTCGGCGTTGCAGAGATCGAACTGCACGGCCCGGGCCCGGCCGCCTTCCGCTCGGATGGCTTCGGCGGTGGCTTCGGCCCGGCTCAGGCGGCTGGCTGCATGTACGATCACCTCCAGACCCTCGGCAGCCAGGCGATGGCAGATCGCCCTGCCAAGATCCCCGGAGCCCCCGGTGACCAGGGCACGGCAGTGCTCGGGACGGCAGGCGGTCCGACGCTTCAAGACCGATGTTCCCGGTCGGCAAACATGATGGTTGCCCGGCCCTGGGCCAGCAGTCCGTGGTCTGCTTCGCTGACCTCGAAATCATAGATCTGGCCGTTCGCCTCACCCGCCAGGCGTCGAGCGCGAACCGTCAGGCTGCAGTCCCGGTCCAGGCTCGAACAAGACAATGAGAGTTGGCCGAGAGCGACCAGTCGCCCCGGTCTGGGGGCGGTGTCCTGGCTGCTCAGCAGGCCACCGTGAACGGCGATGGCCTGGGCGCCGTACTCGGCCAGGGCTTCGGCGGGCAGCCGCCCGTCGAGCGCCAGCGGATGCTCGCCCGGCGGGCCGGTGCGGGCCCGGCAGAGAATGTGCTCGGCATCGTGCTCGACGATGTCTTCAAGCAGCACCATGCGACCAGCGTGAGGAACGAGTTCGGCAATGGATCGAGTCATCTGAGCGGGGTCTGTGGACTGAGCAGGCGGGCGAAGACCCAAGATAGCAGAACCCCCAGAGCCACGGTCAGCCCGAGCATGTTGAGCATGCCAATGGTGGATTGACCCAGGATCAGGAACACCCCGCCGCTGGATATCGCGCAGACGGCCAGCGCCCGGCGGGTGCGCTGATCACAATCCCCGTGCCGGGCCATCATGCGGTTGAACAGGGCAAAGTCCAGGCCGATCCCGGTGGCCAGCAGCAGGCCGATCAGGTGAACCAGACTCAGGCCCTGCTGCCAGCTGCTCATGATAGCGGCCGTGCACAGCGCGGCCGCCAGGGGAGGGGCGATGACGGCCAGGGTGTCGCCCACAGAGCGCATTCGCAGGCCCAGCAGCACAATGATCAGCCCGAGCGCCAGCAGCAGACGCTGTCCGGCTTCGCTGCGGTAGCGATCGACCATCGCCTCGGAGACCTCGCGCAGCTGGACCAGACGCGCGCTGGCGTTGCGCTCGCTCAGCCAGTCACCCAGCGCTTCGGGGTGGTCGATGCCGACCGGCAGGATCAGTGCACGCCAGCCATCGGCCACCGGTGACAGCAGGCCATCCAGGCGTCCGGCCAGAGCCGTGTCCTGCCAGTACTCAGGCGTGAGCTCCGGCAGTGTCTCCAGTGCGCGCAGATCGTCGAGGAAGGGTTCGAATGCGCCGGCCTGAAAGCGGGGATCGGCGTCGCTCAGGGCCCGCGCCATCTCGTCGGCCGTTGGCCAGGCAGACCGCCTGGCAGCCTGTCTGGCCGGGCTGGGCAGCAGGTCGGTCGGCGACTGCCAGGCCTCGATGAGGCCGGCTTCACGGGCTTGATTCAGCAGCTCGATCGTGGCTTCGGTCCGGACCAATACCTGCGCACGGTCCGGGGCGTGCAGCACCAGCAGCTGACCGACGTTGCCTGCGCCCAGGGCCTGGCGGAGCTCGATGTCCTCGGCCAGGCGCTCATGGTCGATCGGGCTGAGTCGGGACAGATCGCTGGACCAGCGCGCGTCGCCCTGCCAGATCAGCCAACCCAGGGCCAGTGCCGCAGCCAGCCAGACCACGCCCGGCTGGTGGATGCGGCGACCGGGTTGCCGGGCCAGACGATCGGGCGGCTTCAGTCCCAGCAGTGGCAACGCCAGGGTGGTCAGGGCAGCGGCGGCCAGGCCGGCGGCAGAGAAGGCGCCGAGCTGGGCCAGGCCGCTGCTGGTCGAGGACCAGATGGCCAGATAGGCAATCAGGGTGCTGGCGGCCCCGAGCAGCAGCGGCCCGGCGATGACCCGGGCGGACTGATCGAGTCGCCGGCCGGCAGCGTGGCCGAAAAGATGCACCGGATAGTCCAGCACGACGCCGAGCAGGGTGAAACCGAAGGCCAGGGTCAGGCCATGGACCTGGTCGAAGGCCAGTGCGACCGTGGTCAGACCGGCGACCACGCCGGCGGCCAGGGGCAGGGCGCCTGCGATCAGCAGCGACACAGAGCGCCAGGCCAGGATCAGGATCAGCAGCAGAAACGCGCTGCCGAGCAGGCTCAGACGAGTGGCCTCGCTGCGAGACTGTTCGGCGCTGTCGAGACCGATCAGGACAGGGCCGGCCAGGGTCAGGTCGACGGATTCGCCGGCGGTTTCGGTAAAGCTGCTTCGAAGCTCATCGACGAGCGCGCGTTGGGCCTCGCTGTCGAAGGCCGGATAGGACGACTCGACGATCAGCAGGGCGCGCTGCAGCGAGGCATCGAACCAGACGCCATCGAAGCTGAGCGGCGGGCTGGCCGAGGCCAGGTCGTCAGCCAGTTCGGGGATCAGGCCCAGCGGATCCCGCCGGATCAGGGCCTCGACCTGCCGTCCGCCCAGGGCCAGGTCAGACAGTCGATCGGCCAGTGCGGCCTGCAGCGCAGCCGGCTCAAGTCGCTCCTCGATGCCCTCGACCAGCAGGAAGCGGGCCCGCATCAGGCCTTCGACGGTCTCCGGATCGGGCAGGTCGCTGCTGTTGCGGACCCGGGCGACACCGTCGATGTCATGCCAGCGCTGAACAAGCCGTTGGCTGAGCTCGGCCAGATCTCCGGTGTCTTCGCCTTCAACCGCGGCCAGGATCAGGCGGGCACCCGGCCCGCCGCTGATCTGGTCGACCACCAGAGCCTGGTCGGGATTGCTCGGTACCGGCAGAAAGGCATCGATGCGATAGTCCAGATCCAGGCCGCTTACGGCCAGGGCCGCCAGTCCAGCCAGGCCCGCAAGCAGCAGGGCCGGCAGGAGGGTCTTCATGATTCTGGATCTCTTTGCCCGGTTTCGAAGCGAGTAAGGACCTGATCTCCATCGCTCAGATGCAGGGTCAGGGAGTTGAGGCGGTCCTGCTGGCCGGCGAGCGTCATGTGAT
Source organism: uncultured Wenzhouxiangella sp. (assembly GCA_964439915.1). GTDB lineage: Bacteria > Pseudomonadota > Gammaproteobacteria > Xanthomonadales > Wenzhouxiangellaceae > Wenzhouxiangella. The sequence continues at coordinate 17,595 of CAYTQT010000002.1, forward strand.
CGACCCGTTCCGCCAGGCGCGCCGTCTTCGGGACCAGGGTCAGACGCCAATCGGTCGCTTCACCTTCGATCATCAGATCGAAGGTCTCGCCCAGACGCTGGGGTTGACCGTCGAGCAGCGCCAGCAACACCGTCCTCAGCGCGGCCAGTTCGGGTGCGCGATCAAGGCTGAAGCGACGTCGGGAACCGCGAGCGCGTCGCAATTCGACGAAATCCGGGCCCAGGATCTGGGTCTCCGTTCTTGGTGAGACGGTTTCGCGAATCAGCAGACCATCGGCGTCGCGCCAGAACGTTCCGCGCACGACCAGGGGCTCGGCGAGCAGGCCAGAGGACCGGGTTTCGGTGAACGCCACCTGCGAGTCGTTCAGCTCGAGCCCGGCCAGCACGGTGACCGGGTCGAGGGCCTCAGCCTGACTGGCGAGGCCAAGCAGCAGGTTCAGCGCGAGCAGAGGACCAGACATCATAGAAATTGAACCAGTTGTAGGGATACAAGCGTGCATAGTGTTCCAGACGTTGGGCATAGGCCGCCACCCATTGGTTCAATCGGCTTCTGCGTTCGCGCCGTGAAGCCGAGCTGCCGGCAGGCATCGGGAGGCGCTCGAACACCAGGCGATATCGCCGCCGTCCGGCATACAGTCCGAACACCAGAAAGACGGGTACCTCGAGGCTGGCGGCCATCGCCAGCGGTGCCAGCGGCATCCGCATGTGGTCGCCGAAGAAGGGGACGTCGATGGCGGCTTCATCGCTGTAGGTACGGTCGGCCAGCAGGGCGACCATGCCACCTTCAGTAACGACTTCGGCTGCTTCGAGCATGATCTGCGTGCCGGGCTGGCGGGCGTTGATGACGGTGTCGCGAATATCCGGGCTGATCTCTTCCAGGGCGCGGGTGATCAGGGAATTCTGGCCGGCATCCATGACGACCTTGAGGTGGCGGAACTCGGCTGGCGCCTGACGGGAAAACACGCGGATCGACTCGAAGCTGCCGAGGTGGGATCCGAGCAGGATCGCTCCGCGTCCCCCGGCCAGGGAGTCATGGAGTGCCTCGACCCCCTCTTCGCTGACCTCGAGCGCTTGATCACGCCCGGACAGGAACAGGGCGCGGTCGACGATGGTAATGGCGAAGGTATAGATGTGGATCAACACCCCCAGCGTGCCCTGGCGCGGGGCCTGAACGCGCTTCAGCCAGGCGCGGGAGGCCCGGCGCTCCTGGCCGCGGACGAGATAGAAATACAGGCTGGTTGGCCACATGCCGAACTGGGCGAAGCCGCGCCCGATGTTCAGGATGATCCAGCGGATCAGAACCAGCCAGAAGCGGTTCCCGCCTTCCGGGCGATCACGCCAGTGGGTCATGGCGAGCCTGTCCGCGTGCGATCGTGCCGCCCTGAGCATCGACGATATGGAAGGCGAAGCGATCGGCGTTGCCGTCGAGACCGATGGTCACGACCTGATTCGGTTCGACCGGCGCCAGAAACTTGATCCGCTGCCAGCTGAAAGGTGCATCACCCAGCCCGAACTCCTGCCGGGCCAGGCGAGCGACCTCGGCCAGCAATACCACGCCTGGAACGATCGGCTGACCGGGAAAATGACCCGGCAGGCAGGGGTGGTCGGCCGACAGGGACCAGGTCGACTTCAGGTTCATCCGCTGACGGGCTGGGCGACTTGCTGAAAGAAGTCGATCAACGCATGTCGGGGCAGCTTGCCGGTTTCGGCACGGGGCAGGGCATCGACCAGGCGCAACGGTCTCGGTAGAAAAGCGCCATCGATGCGTTCGGCCAGGCGGGTGCGCAGCTCCGATTTGTTCAAGCCCGGTGCGACCACCAGCGCAGCCAGTCGCCCGACCCGCCCCTCGCTCTGCTCCTGCGGCTGAAAGATGACGCCGTCGATGACGCCGGGAATATCGAGCAGGATTCGCGTCAGTTCGGCCAGCGACGCACGTTTGCCGGCAATATTGATCAGGTCACTGCTGCGGCCGACCAGCTCGAAGCCGCCCGCGGCATTGAGTCGGAGGGTATCCATCAGCTCGACGGATTGCGGCAGATGCGCGGCCTCGACGCGAAACCGATGCGGACCGCCAACCAGCTCGAAGGCGCTGAACAACTGCCAGGTTTCTTTTGCCGCGCAGCGCCGCTGGGCCAGGCAGCCGGTTTCGGCGCAGCCGTAGATCTCGGTGAGCCGGGCGCTGGTGGCGGACTCCAGGCGGCTGGCCAGTTCCGGGCCGAGTGGCGCGGTGGCCGAGTAGATGGTGTCAAGGACCGGCAGCGGTACATCGGCTTCGTCCAGCACGCGCAGATGAACCGGCGCACTGATCAATGCCCGAGGCCCGGGCAGGCGTTCCAGGGCCGAGATGATGTCGCTGGCGAAGAAGGGCTGGCTGTCGTCCATGAGCAGGGGCCCGAACCAGGGCAGAAGCACCGAGGTTTCCAGGCCCCACATGTGCTGTGGCGGCACGGTGGCCAGGGTATGGATGAGCCGTTCGGGCCCGAAACAGCGCTGATTGAGTCGAGAGCTGTAATAGAGCGTTGACCAGGGCTTGATGATTCTTGCTGAAGTGCCCGTGCTACCGGAGGTGAACACCACGGCGGCCAGTTGCCCGGCCGGGATGCGCGGGATCGAATGCGCCGGCGGACAATCCGGCAGATCGGCGGGGTGAAAGACCGGCGCGTCAAGATGATCCATGGCGCAGTCGGACAGCACACAGGCATCGGGTTGATCGCGGAGCAGTCCATCAACGGTGGCGGGAAGTCGATTGGCGGGCAACAGGTTGTGCCCGCCGTTCAACAGCGCTGCGGCAAAGCCGATGCTGAACCGGGTCCGGTTCTGGCAAAGATTGATGACTGCAGCGCGGCGTGGCAGACGCTCGGCCAGGCACTGGGCAAGCCCGAGGAACTCGGCCACGCTCAGCGCGCGCCCCTCGAGGCTGACCAGCGGCTCGTCGAGGCCGCGTTCGATCAGCGGGAGTGTGTTCATGGATCCAGATGCCCGGGCTGGATACTTGCGATGGTGCGCAGGAAGTACCAGGCCGACCAGCGCGGCTGCTCGGGGAAGCGCCAGCGCCGCAGGTAGTGTTCACCAAGAAGCAGGCACAGCATCAGCAGGGGCATGCCTGCAGCGACCCAGACGAGCCAGAGCGAGGCGGCATCCCGCCAGGCTAGAGTCAGGGCAATCATCCCGAAGCCGGTCAATGCCAGGGTCCAGACCCAGGTCCAGCCCCGGAGCCAGGGCCCCGAGTCAGGCGGCAGTGAGTGTTCGTGTTGCGCCATCGCAAAGGCGGCAAACTGCTGGATACGGGGCGGCCGCCCGGATTGGAGCGAGATGGCGAACCAGGCAGCGAAGCCCAGGCAGATCAGACCCGGCGGCCACAGCGCCAGCGGCGGCCAGATCATGACCGCGCCGGCCAGCGCGACGGACGCGGCCAGCAGCCCGCGACCAACACCGTTCTGCGGCCAGGGTCCGACCATCGCGATCGCCAGCAATGGCATCGCCAGGGCGCGGATCTGAGGCTGCGAGAACACCAGGGCGAGCACGATGATGACCGGATATCCGGCCAGGGCAATGATCCGCCAGGCGGGCATGGGCGCCGATTCGGAAGCGCTCAAGACCGGATCAGGCCCGAAGGGTTTCGACGTGCGCGCTCAATGAACGCAGGTTGGCAAAGACCTGCCGATTCTTCTCGTCGTCGGCCTTGAGCTGCACGCCGTACTGGCGCGAGATGGCCAGGGCCAGCTCAAGGGCATCGATGGAATCCAGGCCGTATTCACCTCCGAACAGGCGCGCTTCCGGCTCGATCTCCTCGGCCGTGAGGTCCTCGAGATTAAGCGATTCGACGATCAGCACGGCCAGCTTTCGCTCGGCCGGCGATTGTTCTGAACTCATGTATTCCTCCAGAAATCCTTTTGCGAAAACCAGCAGCGTGGGCAGGTCGTTGGCATGATTCCCCGGACAGACCCCCGACGCTGGTCGCAGCACCGCGCCGCATTATAATATAGCCTGCACTTCAGACGTTCTTACGACAGGTTCCGCCATTGAATGCCCAGTCCCTGAAGGAACTGCCCGATCGGGTCGACGTGGCAGTGATCGGTGGTGGCCCTGCCGGCTCGACCCTGGCCTCGCTGGTGGCCCGCGAGGGGCACTCCGTGCTGGTGCTGGAAAAGGATGCCCACCCTCGATTCCATATCGGGGAGTCACTGCTGCCGCATAACCTGAAGATTTTCCGCCGTCTTGGCCTGCTCGAGCAGGTGCGCGCGATCGGCGTGGACAAGCTGGGGGTCGATTTCACCAGTCAGGAACCCGACGCCAGGCCGCAGGAAATCCGCTTCGACGAAGCACTCGATCTGGTGCCGGGCTGTGAGCAGGCATTCCAGGTGCGGCGTTCGGATTTTGATCGTCTGCTGTTCGAGCATGCCGGTCACAGCGGCGCCGGGTTGGCGACCGGCGTGCGCGTGAACTCGGTGGATTTCGACGCCGCCCCGGATCCGATCCTGCAGCTTGCCTGCGGCGATGCACGGCGCCAGTTGAGCGCACGTTTCGTGGTCGATGCCAGCGGGCGCGACACCTTGCTGGCGCGGCAGCTGCGTCTGCAGGAGCGCAATCGCGAGCACGGCACTGCGGCGCTGTACGGCCATTTTCGGGGTGTACCTCGGCGGTCGGGCGATTCGGCCGGCAACATCAGCATCTACTGGTTCGATCAGGGCTGGATGTGGATGATCCCGCTGCCGGACGATGTCATGAGCGTCGGCGCGGTCTGCAATCCGGATTATCTGCGCTCGCGCAGCGACCGGGTCGAGGCATTCTTCGACGCAACGCTGAAACGTAACCCGCAGGCCTGGGCGCGCATGCGTCAAGCCGAGCGCATCTCACCGATCACCGCTACCGGCAACTATTCCTACCGCGCCCGGCGCCTTGCGGGAAAACGCTGGCTGATGGTGGGTGATGCCGGAGTCTTCGTCGACCCGGTGTTCTCTTCGGGCGTCTATTTCGGCATGCATTCGGCCGAATGTGGTGCGGATGTGGTGCTGGCCGAGTTGGTCGGAGATCGCGCAGAAGCTGCCCGCGCCCGGCGGCGCCACCAGCAGCGCGTCAGCCGTGGCGTGCGCGAGCTGAGCTGGTTCATCTACCGCTTTCCGGCGCCCGCCCTCAAGCGACTGTTCCTGAATCCGAGAAACGTCCTCGGCCTCAAGCAGGCGATCGTTGCGGTGCTGGCCGGCGATGTGTTCGACAATCGGCGCATTCTCCGGCGCCTGCGCCTGTTTCGCTTGATCTACCTGGTCACGAGCCTGAGCGATGGCCGCGCGGCCTGGCGGGCCCGCCGTCAGCGCCGCTACAACGCGAGCGTGGAATTCGATGGGGCAGTTTGAGACCGCTGTGAGATTTAAACCGGATGCGTCCTGCGCCTTGAGCGTTCAGCCGAATGGCGAGTCGGCCCCGGCCCTGCTGAGTTTTGCCTGGCGGGACGGAAGCCAGCCGCCTTCCGTACCGCTGGGCCTGGAACTTCTGGCCGGCGATATGGCCGGCGAGCGCTGGCTGGGCCTCGGCGCGGTCGAACGGGGCCGGCATGGAGCGATCGACTGGGCGCGTTCCGGTGGGTGCGTGTCCCTCTGCCTGGTGCTCGACGATCCGCCCGACCGGGACCCCGAGCAGGCGGTCTACCAGGCTTACCGCTCGCTGATCGAGCTGGCCCGTGAGATGAAATGTCCGCACCTGCTGCGCGCCTGGAACTACTTCCCGGCAATCAACGAAGGAATGGGTGATCAGGAGCGCTATCGGCGCTTCTGTCTCGGCCGGGCCCGGGCGTTCGAAGACGATGGTGTCGACGACGCTTCCCTGTGTGCCGGCACTGCCATCGGCGGGGACGAACACAAGCTGCGCATCTATCTGCTCTGCGGCCAGTCGCCAGGTCTGAATATCGAGAATCCACGCCAGGTCAGCGCTTACCGGTATCCGCGCCGCTATGGGCCGCGCAGCCCCTCCTTCGCGAGGGCGACGGTGTTGCCGTCAGTTGGTGAGCAGGCCCTGCTGATGATCTCCGGTACGGCCAGTGTGGTCGGTCACGAGACGCGTCACCAGGGAGACGTGCTGGCTCAGACCCGGGAGATCCTGGCCAACCTCGACAGCCTGCTTGCCGAGAGCGCTCGGATCAGTGGTCGCGACGGGCTTGCCCGTTTTGGCGAGCACAGCCTGATTCGGGTCTACCTGCGTCGGGCCAGTGATTGGCCGGCGGTTGGGGCATTGCTGCGAGCGGCCTGGCCGGATGCCCGGATCGCGGCTTTTCGGGGGGATGTCTGTCGATCGGATCTGCTTGTCGAGATCGAGGCGGTGACCCAAGGCTAGCGGGCCGAGCGTCTCTAGGTGTGATCTCTCAATAGGTTGTCCTCAGATTAGAGTGCCTTGCCTGGCGGCGAGGGGTGCCGCCTGCGGACGCGCCTCGGGTCAGATCGACGGCGTCGACAGCGTTCTGTTGATGAGGAGCTTGGCTGCTTCTCTCGTCGCTCCTTAGTCTTGAACGATCAAGCGCCTTAAGTCAGGTTGGGTGCCAGCTTGGAAAAGCTGAAGGTACTGCGCCAACCGCCGCGACCCAAGGCGAGCCCACAGGCAGCACCCCTCCCCGCTGATCTCTCAGTGCCAGCGTCTGCTGCGGTTCAACCCAGCTCTCAGCCTGCTGCAGCGGGGGGTGTCGGGCCGGGCGAGCGGGCCGGGACGCGGATCAAGCGCCAAGGTCTAACGCATCCTCAACAAAAGCATCAGCGCTTTCCTGAGGCCTGACAGGGTTCCACGCCCACCGAAGGAATTCGCGGGCAGCCAGCGCCCGTTGACGGAAAGGATCGACCCCGTCGATCGTTCTGGCCCGCTCGCCCGGCCCGGCACGCCCCGATGCTCGATGCCAGCCAAGTCACCGGTCGATTGTCTGGCATGAAGTGAGGACAACCTACTGAGAGATCACATCTAGGGGTGGGGCTCGAGGAAGGCTTCGGGCAGGTCGTGGAGGACCAGACAGGCTTCGGGGAGTGGTTGCTCGACTGCGGACACGGCGTCGGGTCTGGTGCCGCTCGGGGCGAGGCTTGCCAGTTCTGCGGCCAGCTGTTCGAGCATCTCCGCATTGCGCTCAAGACGGGCGTCCAGCGCCTCGTCGGCATCGTCGGCGACTTCGGTCAGTTCCCGATTGAGGCGGACCAGCAGGCTCATGTCGGACTGATTCACGAACAGGCCGGGGCGCGCTCCCGAGGGTTCGGCGCGCGACCAGTCGAGGAACATCTGCTGCATGTCTGCGTGCAGCGCCACCAGCGATTCCAGCGCGCCGCCGTTGCGCAGCAGCAGGCGCGGATCGGTCAGCCGGCCGGAAAAGAACACCACCGCCAGCACGCCCCAGTAGTAGGCGTAGTCCCAGATCGTCTTGGCGCTCATCGCCCGGGCGTGACCGAAGAATTCATACTGGTCGCGGTAGAGCTTGAGCGAGCTCTGGTAGAAGGAGAAATAGCTGCGCTCGAACTGGCGTACGATGCGGCGGATGGACTGCCCCGCCAGATCGCGCCGCACCAAGTCGGTGATGAAGGTGTTGCTGATGGCGATGAAGTCGCTGCCCGGGGAATAAAAGGGATCGAGGAATACCCCGGCTTCACCGGTCAGGGCCCAGCGCTGCTCCGAGAACACCTGGCGGCAGCCGTGCGAGATGTGACGCAGATAGAGAAAATCCATCAGCTCACCGTCCGAGGCGTCCAGCGCGCGGTGACAGCGCGGCTGGTGTCGGGCCAGCCAGTTCATGACGCCGTCGTAGCTCTTGAGGGTGTCGAAATCATGCATCCGTCGGTCGAAAACGATACCGATGCTGGTCGCCCCCGAAGCCAGCGGAATCAGCCAGACCCAGTAGCCCGGTCCCATCAGATGGTTGGTCGAGTGCCAGCGCGGCAGCTGGCTGCAGCGCTGCTGCCAGCTGTGGTCATCGCTCCAGTCGGAGACGTCGATGCGATCCTGGATGCGGAACCAGACCGAGGCGCAGTGATGGTCGTTGGGCTCGGCCAGATCGAGCTTGCGCTTGATCAGGCTGGCGCGGCCCAACGCGTCGACGACCCAACGGGCGGTGAAGCGTCGAGGCTGGCCGTCGACCTCGGCGGTGACTTCGTGCGGGGCATCCTGGCCGAGCGATACGTTGCGAACGCGGGCCCCGTCGAGCAATTCGATCTGACGCGCGCGGGCAAGCTCGGCGAGATGGTTCTCGAGAACGCCGCGATCGATCTGATAGCTCGGCAGGCTCAGCAGGTGGCTGGCGCCGAGCTCGCCTGCTTTGGCCAGGTCATGGCTTCGATCGGCGTCGAAGAACAGGCGCAGACCGTATTTGCGCAGATGGCATTGATCGAGGTGGTCCTCCAGGCCGAGGGTCTTCGACAGGTATTCGGCGCCGATTTCCACGGTCGATTCGCCGACCTTGTGTGCGCCTTCGGGTACCGGGTGGCAAGCCCGTTCGAGCACCCCGATGCGGGCGTCGGGCAGGGTGTCGCGGAGCTGCAGGCTCAGGGTCAGGCCGGCCAGGCCGCCGCCAAGGATGAGGACGTCGTGATCAGGCGAATTCATGAGCAAAGAACCGGAAAACCTTGAATAGTGTAGCGCGCTCGCCTTGCGGCGATCTTCATGCTCGATCGGCATCGTGGAAGCGCGTCGGGCGGGTGATCACCCGCCACAGGCCGGGCAGGTACAAACCCTTGCGCAGGAGTCGCCAGGCCACGAAGCAGAAGATCTCCCAGACATCCTTGCCCGGTCGGAAATAGCTGGGGCGCGCGTCGTCTCGGTAGACGCTGTCGATGGTCACGGCGACGCAGGGATGTCCGGCGCGGGCGCCGTCGATCAGCATCGCGGCCTCGAAGACGAAGCCGTGACGGCGCTCGGTTGATGGCCGGACTCGTTCGAGCAGGGCAGCCGGGTAGACCCGAAAACCGGTCTGGCTGTCGGGGACGCGCTGACCGCTGGCCCAGGAAATGAAGAAATCGGCAAAGCGGTTGGCGAATCGCCGGATGCCGGGCTGGCGATGGCGCTGGCGCAGACGGGCACCGAGAACGAGGTGCTTGGGGTGGGCGTGGGCGGCTTCGAGCAGGCGATCGATGTCGCTGGGGTCGTGCTGGCCGTCGCCGTCCAGGGTCACGATCCGGTCGCAGCCCAGCGCCAGAGCACGCTCGAAGCCATCGGCCAGGGCCGCTGCCTTGCCGCCCGAGTGGCCCCGTCGCAGGCGATCGATGTCCAGGCCCTCGAGCTCGGCCAGGGTGCCGTCGTCGGAGCCGTCGTCTACCACGATCACCCGGTCGACGCGGCCGAGACAGCCCTGCACCACTTCGGCGATGGTCTTCGCCTCATTGCGGGCAGGGATGACGGCCGCGCTGGCAGTCATCTCGAGCGGCCAATCTTCAGCGCCGGCCCACGTTCGGGGGCCAACACCACCTCGCCGTCGATACCACCAGCGATCAGGGCGAGGACGGGCAACAGCCGCGCTGCCGGGTTGTCGTCGAGGCGAGCCTGCAGGGCGGCGGGGAGGTCCGGGTGCCGGCTGGCTTCCCGGCAGGTGCTCATCTCGAGCTGCGCGATCGCGTTCGGCCGCCCCGGACGTGCCATCAGCAGCGCTGCGCAGAAGGCATGGTCGCCCGGCCACAGATCCTGCATCGGACCGATGGCGTGATCGTCGTAAATCACCACCAGCACCGGCTCGCGGCCGGTCAGCGTTCGGGTCAGGCCTTCGAGCAGACCGAGGGCGGCGCTGTCTCGCCAGGCCGACAGGGCGGTGACCTCACCGGTCGCGCCGGCACCGATCGACCAGTAGCCGGAAGCGGCGTTGTGCACGGAGTTGTGGAAACGGGTGGGGGAGAGCAGGTCGGGTGTGTCGGCCAGGGTGCGGCACATGTAATCGGTGATGTCCAGATCGCCCATGCCGGAGCTGAAGATGGCCAGCGGCTCGCCCGGCTCGATGCCGGCCATGGTGCAGGCCTGCTCCGCGGCCGGAAAGGTCAGCTTGACGGCCGCCGGCGCGCGCCGGCGCTCCCGAGGTGAGAGCAGGCTCGAGGGTGCCGGCTTTGCGGTTGGGTCCAGCTCGGCACCGCGGAGCACGCGCTCGAAATGGTGCCAGTCGGGGAGGCCGGGGGCGGCCAGGCCGACGCCAAGGATATCGATGCGAAAACTCATGCGCGGGCGAAGATCAGGCTGCAGTTGCTGCCGCCGAAGCCGAAGGAGTTGCTGAGCACGTGCGCGACCTTTTCATGGCGGGACTCGGTCAGAATGAAATCGGCCCAGCCGTCCTCGGGCTCGTCCAGATTCAGCCCTGCCGGCAGAAAACAGTCGCTCAGGGCCAGCAGGCTGAACACCGACTCGACGATGCCCGCGGCACCCAGGGTGTGGCCGGTCCAGCCCTTGGTCGATGCAGCCGGTGGCGGCGAGCCGAAGACCCGGTGGATGGCCCCTGCCTCGACCTGATCATTCATCGCTGTGGCGGTGCCGTGGCAGTTGATGTAGCCGATGCCCGAGGGGTCGATGCCGGCCGCGCCGAGGGCCTGGCGCATGGCGGCCACCGCGCCCCGACCTTCCGGGTGCGGCGAGGCCATGTGGTGGGCATCCGAGCTCTCGCCCCAGCCGGCCAGACGGCCCAGCGATTGTTCCGGGTCCGATTCGAGAATGGCAAAGCCGGCGGCTTCTCCCAGGCTCAATCCATTGCGGTCCCGATCGAAGGGGCGGCAGGGCCGCTCGGATACCAGTTCCAGCGAGTGGAAGCCGTAGAGAACCGACTGACACAGGCTGTCGACACCGCCGACCACTGCGGCGTCGGCCAGCCCGGCTTCGATCAGGCGGGCGGCGGCCGCGAACACCTTGGCGCTGGATGAGCAGGCGGTGGAAATGGTCATCACCGGCCCCTGCAGACCGAGCCGTCGCGCCACGTAGGCGCTCGAGGTATGTGGTGTGTGTACCCGAGGCAGCAGGAAGCGCGTGTCGAAGTGCTGCGACTCCCCGAGCTCGCGATAGGCCGCTTCGGTACAGCCGATGCCGGCGGTGCTGGTTCCGATCACGCAGGCGATACGTTCGGGGGCAATGCGCCTTTTCAGGGCCTCGATGCGGTCGATGAAGTCATCGGCCTGCAGCCCCAGTTCGGCCAGGCGATTGTTGCGACAGTCGAACTCGGCGAGGTCGGCGGGCAGTTCGACACGCTCCACGCCCTCGACACGGCCGATCCAGGTGGTCAGGGCACAAGGCTCGAAATCATTCGGGCGCAGGCCCGTGCGCCTTGCCTCGAGGGCCTGGCGCAAAGCCGTCAGGCCCGCTCCGGCGGCGCAGCTCAGGGACATGGATGAAACATGAAGCCGGGTCTTCATCGGAAAGGACCGCGCCCACTCAGGTTAGCCCCGGCGGACTCGCAAAGAGAAAACAGCATGAGGCTAGTATATTCCTCTTGCCCTCCAGTCGCCAACGCCGTGCCACGAACGCAGCGCGAGATTGCTACCTTCGATCTGATCGAGTCCATGCTGCCTGGACTCCTTCTTACCCTGTTCAGCGCAGGGCTCGTGCTATTGCCCGCCTGGGCCTGGGTGTGGCGTGCGGCCTGCCGTCAGGTGCCGGTCTGGCAGGGGGATGTGTTGATGGTCTGCGGCCATCGCCTCGAGCAGGGTCGGCCCTCCCCGGACTATCGTCGCCGTCTGCGTGCCGCCGCGGAGCTTGCCGAGGACAATCCAGGGATTGATTTACTGTTGCTTGGCGGCGGGCAGCCCTCGGAAGCGGCGGCAGGCAGGGACTGGTTGCTGGAGCACTCCGGCGTTTCAGCAGCACGAATCCGGCTCGAAGAGGAATCGGTCGACAGTCTCGAGAATCTCTGCCACGCCCGCGAGCTGGTTGCGCCCTATCAGGATCCCGGGCTGCTGTCTTCTCGTTATCACCTTGGACGTTTGAGCGTACTCACGGGACAGGCGGGCCTGGCGGTGACGCTGATCCCCGCCGAGCCGCGGGCATCGCTCTCCCCGCAGCAGCTCAGGGCCACCTTGCTCGAGGCGGTCTACCTGATCTGGTTCCTTACCGGTCGGGGCTGGGCACGTCTGGCGCGTCGCAGTCGATTGCTGGCACAGCTCGGTGAGTAATGGGATGATGTCCGCTGTTTCTTCACTGGCGTGATCGACATGAAACTTCAGCTCTCCACCTGGCCCGAGATCGAGGCCTACCTCGAGCAGAGCCAGGGTCTGGTCATTCCGATCGGTTCCACCGAACAGCACGGTCCGACCGGCCTGATCGGGACCGATGCGATCTGCCCTGAAACCATCGCTGATGGCATGAGCGAGGCCGGTATCCTGGTCGCGCCGACGATCAGCTACGGTATGGCGCAGCATCATCTGGCCTTTCCGGGTTCGGCCAGTCTGCGCCCGTCGACCCTGCTCGCGCTGGTGCGGGATATCGTTCAATCGATGGCGGTCGCCGGGTTTCGCAAGTTCTACTTCCTGAACGGCCACGGCGGCAATATCGCGACCGTGACCGCGGCTTTCTCGGAGGTCTGGGCCGAATCCAGCCTGCACGGTGCCGACAGCGGACTGGACATGACGCTGGCCAACTGGTTCATGGGCAAGCGCATGCAGGCCCTGAGCGCCGAGCTCTACGGCGATGCCGAGGGCTTCCACGCCACACCCTCGGAGATCTCGCTGACCTGGCACGCCTACCCTGACTGTGCCCGCAGCGATCGGCTGACTCCGACCCGTGGCCCGGGTGGCGTGATTCGCGACGCCAGGGATTTCCGCCGCAGCTTCCCCGATGGTCGCTGCGCCTCCGAGCCACATCTTGCCAGCACTGCCGACGGTCAGCGCTTCTATCAGGCAGCGGTGGCCGACGCCATCGAGAGCTATTCGCAGTTCATCGGCAGGTAAGCCTGCACGCCAGTCTGTCGGACCCGGTTGCAGACCTCACCCCTCGTGTAGCGCTGCCTCTCGCCTCGAGAGCCATTTTTCAGACGGCTGCGGCGATCGGCAAAGTTGGGCCAATGAGTGACACCGATTGCTTTCCAGGTCGTCGGCAAGCAATCGCTCCGCGATGAAATGATCCAACACGATCGCGCCGGTACGGACCAACTGTGACCGCTGCCGGAATCCGACTTGCGTGGCACGGAGTTTGCATAGAGGGCTTGTTCCTTGTCAATCATGACTCTCGATCCCAGGGGGATAAGAAGCGATGGATATCTCGATATTCGAAATGGATCAGCGCGAAAAACTGAACGACTACACGGCCCTCATCGGTGTCGGTCTCAAATTCCAGTTCCAGCCTGCGCTCAATCTCACAAATCAACAGGTTTTCGGTCACGAAGCGCTGGTTCGTGGGCACGAAGGAGAATCTGCCCGACACTTGATCAAGGGCGTTCGGCCGGAGAATCTTCCCTTCTTCGACCAGGCCTGCAGGAACCGTGCGATCGATGAAGCCGCCCGTCAGGGTCTGCGGGGAAGGCTGTTTCTGAACTGCACGCACATCAATCCGGGCAATCTGGAGCTTGCGCTGATCTCGACGACTGATCAGGCCCGAATCCGCGGCCTGGATCGTGAGCAGGTGGTGCTGGAGATCTGTGACCTGAACACACTCGGAAATGCCAGGCAGCTTGCCCATACCCGCAAACGAGCACACGCCTGTGGATTCAGAGTCTGCGCCGACCGTTTCGGTTCAGGGGTCGCTGGTTTGAAGCAGCTGGCCGTGTTTCGACCGGACTATCTCAAGCTCGACCAGGATCTGATCAGAAACATCTGCGCTCGACCACTCAGCCAGTCGGTTGTCCTGGGTATTTGCGAAACTGCCCGCGCACTGGGGATCGAGGTGATCGCCAACGGTGTCGAGAATGAATCCGAAGTGGCATGGCTGCAGGAGCGCGCCGGAATCCGGTGCTTTCAGGGCTTCCTGATCGGGCGACCGGCCGCGGTCCTCAATACGGACCCGAAAGGGGTCGATCGAGGTTCAGTGCCCCCGCCGCGCGTCCAGGATGTTCAGGACCTCGTCCAGGCTTGACCCGGAAGCGTTCAGACAGACCAGAAGGTGATAGAGCAGATCGGCGGCTTCGTTGTGCAGCTCGTCGCGCTTGCCCTGGACCGCGGCCAGGGCCACCTCCACGCCTTCTTCCCCGACTTTCTGTGCGCAGCGAGCCACCCCGTCCCGCAGCAGGCGGGCGGTGTAGCTGGAGTCGGGGTCGTCGTTGGCCCGGGATTGGATCACCGCTTCGAGTTCGGCAAGCAGGCCCAGCGCCGGCTGCATGGCATCGCCGAAGCAGGTCTGAGTGCCCGTATGACAGGTCGGACCGACGGGATGCGCCTGTACCAGCAGGGTATCGCGGTCGCAGTCGACCTGGATGGAGACGAGCTTCAGCACGTTCCCCGATGTTTCGCCCTTGGTCCACAGCCGCTGCTTGCTGCGCGAGAAGAAGGTGACCTGGGCGGTCTCGAGGGTCTTGTGCAGGGCCTCGGCGTTCATATAGCCCAGCATCAGCACCCGGCCCTCGGTTGCATGCTGAATCACCGCCGGCAACAGCCCGTCGCCCTTGGCCCAGTCGAGTGAATTGATGCTGTCTAGATCGATGGTCATTGGATTTCCTGAAGCGCGGGTTCACCACGGAGGCACGCGCGGTCGTTTTCCGTCCAGAGGCTTCTTGCCTTCGGCAAACCGCCACCGGCCTGCAAACTGCGCTGAGAAAACAGAGAAACAACGGTGGCGCAGCGCGTGATCAGTTTTCGATGATCAAGGACCACGGTACTGTTTAGCTCTTTACCGATTACGTTTCTCTCTCTCTCAGTGACCTCTGTGGCTCTGTGGTGAAAAAGTGGTTGTCTATGCCCGAACCACGATGTCTTCGCTGCCAAGCCATTGTTTGAGTTCGGGGATGGCGATCTGGCCGGAGTGGAACACGGTCGCGGCCAGCGCACCGTCCACGTCGGCTTCGAGAAAGACCTGCCGAAAGTGCTCCCTCGCGCCGGCCCCACCCGAGGCGATCAGCGGCACCCGGCAGCGCTGGCGCATTGCTTTCAACTGTTCGATGTCGTAGCCGCTGCGAACGCCGTCGGAGTCCATGCAGTTGAGCACGATCTCGCCGGCGCCGAGGCGCTGAACCTCGTCGATCCAGTGCGCCGTGTCGCGCCTCGGGTCGACCATGTTGTCCGGGTCGCCGGTGTACTGCCGCACGCGCAGCTTGTCGCCGTCTCGAATCGAGTCGATGCCGATGACCACGCACTGCGAGCCGAAGGCATCGGCCAGTTCACTGATCAGGGCCGGGCGCTCCAGCGCCGGTGAGTTCACCGAGACCTTGTCGGCACCGGCATGGAGCACGGCGCGAGCGGTCGCGACATCGCGGATGCCGCCGGCCACGCAGAACGGAATATCGATCGCTTCGGCCACTCGCTCGACCCAGCCGGTGTCGACGCTGCGGCGCTGCGGGCTGGCCGTGATGTCGTAGAACACCAGCTCATCGGCCCCCTCGTCGCGGTAGCGCTCGGCCAGGGCGACGATATTGCCCATGTCGCGATGGTCGCGGAAGCGCACGCCCTTGACCACGCGTCCCTCGCGGACATCAAGGCAGGGAATCAGCCTTACCGCGACCATCGGCCGATCTCGTCGAAATCCATCCGGCCCTCGAGCAGGGCACGCCCGACGATGGCACCACTTGCCCCGCTGCCGGCGGCCTTTTCCAGGTCCGAGGGCCCGGCGATTCCGCCGGAGGCCTGAAGCTTTATATGCGCGAAGCGCTCCGTGATCGATCGATAGAGCGCCGTCGAGGGACCGGACAACATTCCGTCGCGCTCGATGTCGGTGCACAGCAGGTGCTCGAGACCGGCGTCCCCGAGAAGTGAGAGCAGGCTGAACAGGTCCAGGTCGCCGGACTCGGTCCAGCCCGCCGCCCTCGGGATCCACTGGCCATCGAGAGTTCTCGCCACATCCAGTCCCGCCACGATCGTCTCGCCCCCCAGCGTATCGAGCCAGGCGCAGACCGTGCCGGGCTGGCGTACGCACAGGCTGCCCAGAACGACCCGCTTTGCGCCCCTCTCCAGGCGCAGCTCGACGTCCTCGAGGCAGCGCACGCCGCCGCCGGTCTGGACGGGTACATCGACCGCGTCACAGATCCGCGCGATCGAATCCAGGTTGTTCTCATTGCCCGAGCGTGCGCCGTCGAGGTCGACGATATGAATCCACCTGGCACCGGCAGCGGCGTAGCGCCGGGCCAGTTCCACCGGATCGGTGGGATAGTGTGTTTCGCGGTCGTAGTCGCCCTGCGAGAGGCGGACCACGCGTCCTTCGCGCAGGTCGATGGCGGGAATCAGGATCATGCGGGCTCCTTGCTCGTAGAGGACGGGGTCGGAATCGGTTGGGACTGCAGGAAATTGGCCAGCAGGCGCTCGCCCGCTGATGCTGATTTTTCCGGGTGAAACTGGCAGGCCGAGAAATTGCCACGGCGCACGATCGCAGCAAAGGTCTGCCCGTGTTGACTGACGGCTACAGCATGCTCGATCGGTGCACCATAGCTGTGCACGAAGTAGAACCAGTCGGTCGGATCCATGCCGTGCGCCAGCGGGTCGTCGAAATCGCGCCATTCGAGCTGGTTCCAGCCCATGTGCGGCAGGCGCAGCTCCGGGCCGGCCTCCAGCTGCCGGACCTGGCCGGGGATCAGGCCGAGGCAGTCGCAGTCGCCCTCCTCGGATCGCTCGTAGAGCAGCTGAAGCCCGAGGCAGATGCCCATCACCGGCTGCTGCAGACCGCGGATCACCTCGATCAGGCCGGCCTGGTCCAGTGCCTGCATGGCCGAACGTGCCGAGCCCACGCCGGGCAGCAGGACGCGATCGGCGGCGCGGATTCGATCGGCGTCCGAGGTCAGAAAGGCCGGTGCATCCAGGCGGCGCAGGGCGTGCAGGACCGAACCCAGATTGGCCCCGCCGGAATCGATGACGGCGATGGATTCAGCGCTGGTTCCGAGAATCGTCATGACGGATTCACAGGGAGCCCTTGGTGGAAGGAATCCCGCCGCCGGCCCCGCGGCCCAGGGCAGGACGAAGCGCGCGGCCGACGCCCTTGAAGCAGGCCTCTACCATGTGGTGGGTATTCTCTCCGCTCAGATCGATGTGCAGGGCGCATTTGAGCGTCTGGGCCAGGGATGCGAAGAAATGCGAGACCATTTCCGTGTGCAGGCCGCCGACCGACTCGCGCGGGAAGGCCCCGTTGAGGACAAAGGCCGGACGGCCGGAGAGGTCGACGGCGACCCGGGCCAGCGATTCGTCCATCGGCAGGGTGAAGCCATAGCGGCCGATGCCGGCGCGATCGCCAAGCGCACGATGCAGGGCCTCACCAAGGGCGAGTGCGCAGTCCTCGACCGTGTGGTGCTCGTCGACGTGCAGGTCACCGGCGCAATCGAGTTTCAGGCTGAAGCCGCCGTGAGCGGCAATCTGCTCGAGCATGTGATCGAAGAATCCGATGCCGGTCGAGATCGAGATCGGCTTCGAGGCATCCAGATTGACTTCGACCTCGATCCGGGTCTCGTTGGTACCGCGCTGCACCCGCGCGGTTCGCGGGGTGTCGAGCAGGCGGGCAGCGATGACCGCCCAGGACTCACCCTCCGGCCCGACGCGAAAGCCGCGCAGGCCCATATTCGCGGCCAGCTGCAGGTCGGTGTCCCGATCGCCGATGACGGCTGACTGACCGCGGTCGAGCGCGGGGTCGTTGAGATAATCCAGCACCATGCCGACGCCCGGCTTGCGGGTCGCGGCCTGATCCTCCGGCCGGGTCGGATCGATCAGCACTGCATCGAAGCCCAGGCCCTGGGATTGAAGAATCTGCAGCAGCAGATCGTGAGGGCCCTGAAAATCCTCGGCCGGGAACGAGTCTGTGCCCAGGCCGTCCTGATTGGACACCATGACGAAGCGATAGCCGGCGGACTTGAGCTCGAGCAGGGCCGGAATGACGCCCGGCATCAGGCGGAATTTCTCGAAGCTGTCGATCTGTTCGTCCTCGGGCTCTTCGATCAGGCAGCCGTCGCGGTCGATGAAGAGGATTTTCTTGAGACTCATGAGCAGGATTCCGGGGTCTTGAAATAGCGCTGAAGAAATTCGATCAGCGCGCTGGTTTCATCGGGCGTGCCGATGCTGATTCTCACGCACTCGGCCAGGCCATGCTGGGCGGACTGGTTGCGCAGGCGGATCCCGTTTGTGCTGGCCGCCTCGATCAGCCCGTCTGCGTCAGCAACCCGGATCAGGACGAAATTGGCGGCCCCGCTCCAGAGTCTCTCGACTCCCGGCAGGGAGGTCAAGGCAGCGACCAGCCGCTGCTTCTGCTCGTTCAGGACAGCGAGCTGTCCGGTCAATCGAACCGGTTCGGCCAGGGCGCGGCGGGCCGCCTCGACCGAGGGGGTCGGCAGCGGATAGGGCGCGATGATCCGGCGCAGCAGGCCGATCACGACGGGGTTGGCGATCAGCACGCCGATCCGGCAACCGGCCAGAGCGTACGCCTTGGACAGGGTGCGCAGGATGACCAGGTTGGCGTGGGTTTCGATCAGGGCGGTCATGGAGTCGGCCTCGCTGAACTCGATGTAGGCCTCGTCGACCACCACCAGGCCCTGCCCCTCCCGATCCCGGCAGAGGCGGGCGATGGTCCTGGCCGGAATCTCGTTGCCGGTCGGGTTGTTCGGTGAACAGAGAAAGCTGATCCTGACCGCGCCGACCGAGTCGATGCCGTCGACATCCAGGGCCCACTGCTCGCCCTGATCGAGCAGCGGCACCTCAATGAGCCGGGCGCCCTGGATGCGGGCGCTGAGTGCGTACATGCCGAAACAGGGCGGGCAGATCAGGACACGATCCTCGCCCGGACGGCAGAAGGCGCGGATCAACAGATCGATGCCTTCGTCGCTGCCGCGGGTAATGAGAATCTGGTCGTTGGCGACGCTGAAGCGACTGGCCAGCTCGGCGCGCAGGTCGTCGGGCTGAGGATCCGGGTAGCGATTGAGCATCAGACCGCTGTCGCCGGCCGGCGGCCAGGGGTTTTCGTTCGCGTTCAGCAGCATTCCGGCGCTGTCGGCCAGGGCGCGGGCCGAGGCATACGGCGTCAGTGCCCGAACCTCCGGCCGCGCCAGGGCCGAGAGCCAGTCGTTATCGGGGGTTTTCGGGTCGGTCATGACGAGTCCTCTGCCGTCAGAGCGTCGAGACGCAGCTGGATGGCGAGACGATGCGCGTCCAGGCCCTCGTGTTCGGCCAGGCGTGCGCCCGGAGGTCCGAGGTTCTGCAGGCCCTCGCGGCTGGCTCGCTGCACGGTCATGCGGCGCATGAAATCGCTCAGACTCAGGCCGGCGTGCGACCGCGCCCAGCCGGCGGTGGGCAGGACGTGGTTGGTGCCCGAGATGTAGTCGCCGAGCGACTCCGGCGTGTAGTGGCCGAGAAAGACCGATCCTGCGCTGGTGATCTGCTGACACAGCGCCTCCGGATCGCGCGTGGCGATAATCAGGTGCTCAGGTGCGTACTGGTTGCTGATCGCCACCGCCTGGTCCAGGGTATCGACCACCAGCGCGGCGCTGTGATCGATTGCGACCCGGGCGGTGTCGGCGCGGGGCAGCTGTTCAAGCAGTCGCCCGAGCTCTCGCTCGGTGGCGCGGGCCAGGGCTTCGCTGTTGGTGATCAGGAAGGCCTGCGAATCCGGTCCGTGCTCGGCCTGGGAGAGCAGATCGATGGCGACGAATTCTGGCGTCGCGCTGTCGTCGGCGATCACCAGCACCTCGGAGGGCCCGGCGGGCAGGTCCTGGGCCGCGCCGTCGGCGTGCTCGGCGACCTGGCGTTTGGCCTCGGCGACGAATCGGTTGCCGGGCCCGAAGATCTTGTCGGCCTTGGGCACGGAGTCGGTGCCATAGGCCATCGCCGCCACGGCCTGGGCACCGCCGGCCACCAGCACCTTGCCGATGCCCAGGCGCCTGGCAATGGTCAGCACGGCCGAATCGGCCCGGCCATTGGCGCCCGGCGGGGTGGCGATGACGATCTCCCGGCAGCCTGCCAGGGTGGCGGGCACGCCCAGCATGATGGCGGTCGAGGGCAGCGGTGCGGTGCCGGCGGGCACGTACAGGCCGACCGAGTCGAGCGCCCGCCAGCGGGCCTGGCAGGTCACGCCGGGGGCTGTCTCGACCTCCAGATCCGTAGGCCGGCCGGCCTCGTGGAAACGCCGCACGGTAGCGATCGCGGTGTCGATCGCCTCGATCAGATCGGGCGCGAGCGAGGCTTCGGCGGCCTCGAGCTCTTCGGCTGAAACCATCAGGCTGGCCGGGGCCTGGCCGTCGAATTTCCGTCCATACTCGATCAGCGCCCGATCGCCGCCCTGCCGCACGCCGGCAATGATATCGGCCACGATCCGGCGCAGCTCGGCGTCGGACTCCATCGCCGGCCGGGCCAGTACCGCGGCCAGGTCGGCGGGGGTCAACTGGTTTGCGAGGAGCGTTTTCATGCCAGCATCTTCTCCACCGGCAGCACCAGCACCGCCGAGGCACCGGCGGCCTTGAGCGCTTCGAGATGACCCCAGAAGACCTGCTCGGTGCAGACCGCATGGACGGCGACACGATCGGGCTGGCCCTCCAGGCTCAGGATGGTCGGTGATTCTGCGCCGGGCAGGATCTCGCTGATTTCGTCGAGTCGGTCGCGCGGGGCGTGCAGCATCACATACTTGGTCTCGGCGGCCAGCTGCACACCACGGATTCGGGTCAGGAGCTTGTCCAGCAGTTGCTCGCTGTCCTCACCGAGTTGCTGTGGGCTGCGATAGAGCGCGGCCTGCGATTCGAGCACCATGTCAACGGCTTTGAGATGGTTGGCGCGCAGCGTGGTTCCGGTCGAGACCAGATCGACGATGGCTTCGGCCGTGCCCAGGCTGGGGGCGATTTCGACCGCGCCGCTGAGGGTCACGATGTCGGCTTCGACGCCGTGGCGGTCCAGGTACTGACGGGTCAGGTAGGGATAGCTGGTCGCCAGGCGTTTGCCGTCGAGCATATCGACGCCAGTGAATTCCTGGCCTTCGGGAATGGCCAGCATCAGCCGGCAGTCGCCGAACTCCAGTTTCAACAGCGGTTCGAGTTCGGCATCGGGCTTGCGCTGGCGGCTTTCGAGCAGCTTTTCCAGGGCGACATTCTCACCGACGATGCCGAGCTGACAGACACCCTCGAGCAGCAGTCGGGGAATATCGTCATCGCGGACCAGCAGCAGATCGACCGGCAGGTTGCGGCCGTACCAGAACAGTTTGTCCTTCGAGCGCGCGAAGCTCAGGCCCGAGCGCTCGAGCAGCGACAGGGATTTGTCGGCCAGGCGACCTGATTTCTGAATGGCGATCTTGAGTCTGTTCATTTGTTGAGTCGCTCGAGTGCGAGTTGATAGCCGCCATTGCCCTGTTCCAGGAATCGGGCGACGCGTCCGATGGTGGTCACACTGACTCCGGTCTGTTCGTGGATCTCCCGGTAAGGAAGACCCTGGTCGAGCAGGCGGACGACGCGCCAGCGATCGACCAGGGCTTCGAGCTCGGCCGGTGTGGTCAGGTCCTTGAGCAGGGCCCGGCATTCATCGGCGGTCTGCATCGCCAGAAAGGCCTCGGCCAGACTGGATCGGGCGGCCCGGTTGGCCTGCGCATGCTGTGGATCGTGCTGTTTCATGGCGTTTCAATGTAATAGCGTGTTATTACATTACCATGGGTGCGTGAAGGGGGCAAGAAGAAAGGAACAAGGAACAGGGAGAAGGGGAGAAGGGGAGAAGGGGAGAAGGGGAGAAGGG
>CAYTQT010000002.1:39427-54517 GCA_964439915.1 uncultured Wenzhouxiangella sp.
GGAACAAGGAACAGGGAGAAGGGGAGAAGGGGAGAAGGGGAGAAGGGGAGAAGGGACCGGCGGGCGGTTGGCCCGCCGGGCTCTGGCGCTATGCGGAATCAGTGGGGGCGATAGTGGCTGCTGTGGCGATAGTGATGACGCCGGACGACGCGACATTCCCGCAGCTGATCTTCTCGTCGATCGAGTTCCCGGCGGAGCTCTCGCGGGCGTGCGTCCAGCGCCCAGAAATAGTGATCATCCCAATCCGTCGACCAGCGCGGGCTGGAGCTTGCGCAGCCCAGGCGCCAGGCCGTACTGGCCTGTGCCGTGGCCTGGCTGGCGTAGCGACGCGCACGTTCTACTCGGCGGTGGGACTCTCCGCGAGCGTAGTAGTGTCGATGTGCGCTGTGTCCGTGACCAGAACGATAGTAATCACCTTGGCGGTGGTGCCCCACTGAAGTGACGATGACACCCCCGCGATGGCTGTCATGGGGCGAGGCGTCGGCCACCGAGGGAGCGCCAAGAAGCGCTGCCGCCAGCAGCGCTGCGCCGACAAGGGCCAGGATTCCTGCAGGGCCTGTCTTGCCGGTGGAAACGGGGGTCGATGCTTGATGTCTTGAAAGGGTCATGGCGATGTCTCCTGGTTTGATTGATCGCAGGGCCATCGTGCATGCAGGGCGCTAAATCGGATCTGAATCGAGTCTTCAGGGGCGGTTCAGCTCACGCGGGTCGAGGGGCCCGCCGCCAGCGTGCCCTGAGGGTGATCCACAGCACACCGAGCAGGATCAGGCCGCCGCCGATCAGCAGGCGCGGCCCGGGCCGGTCTCCCCAGACCGCGATGCCCAGGAGCACGGAGAGCAAAGGAACCAGAAGCAGGAAAGGCGTGATCCGGTTGACTTCGTGGCGCTGGATCAGCCAGTAGAAGCCGCCATGGCCGATGATTGATGCAGCGATGGCCGAGTACGAGACGGCCACCCAGGCCATCGGCGTCTGAATCGGTGCGGTCAGCCCCGACAGCGGCGATTCGAGCAGGAAGGCAGCGATCAGGAGGAGCGGCAGCGACAAGACGGCGTTCCAGGCCTGGAAACTGAAGACGCCGATACCCTTCAGGTTACGCATCAGAACCGTCCCGACGGCCAGGCTGAGTGCCGACGCCAGCACCAGGACCAACACATCGAGCTGGGCGAGCACCAGCGGGTCGAGTCCCATCAGCATGACGCCGCCGAACGCGATCACGATCCCGGAGGTCGTCCGCCAGCCGATCCGCTCGCCCAGGAACAGCACGGCCAGCAGTGTCGACAGCGGGATGTAGACCTGCATCAGCAGGGCGATGGAGGACAGATCAGCCGAGCGTTCGAGCGCGAAGAACACCAGACCGAAATGGATCGCACCCATGGTCCAGCAGCAGCAGATCAGTCTGAGCCACTGATCCTGAGCGGGACGCCGCAGCCACGGCAGCAGCAGCAGCAGGACCAGCCCGAAGCGAAGGACAGTGAAGGTCATCGGCTCGAAAAACCGCACGGCATAGGCTGCCGCCAGAAAATTTCCGGCCCAGAGCAGGCAGATCAGCAGCAGCAAAAGCGCGTGAGGTAGCGGCATCAAGGTTCGGGAGGTGCCCGAAAAGCGTGAAGCATGACGCATTTTGACCTGAATGCCATGAATTCATGACCATATCTGTCACTTTTCTTCCCGAATCCGTGACCAGGGGCTTGGCAGCGCAGCAGAATTTCGGGTCGTTCCGCCCAGGCCCGGAACCCGCGCCCGGTTCAAGATTGCTCGGTCGGTGGCAGATGCCCAGCATCGCTCGATCAGATCGAGCGTGAAGGCGGCCTGCTAAACCATACAAAACAAGGATATGGAAGTGTTTCTAAGCTGTTCCTCAGTGGTTTTTCATTAGCCATTCCGGTGTTCTGTGTTTCCGGTTCGCAGGCGGCATTTTGGCGTTTTCGACCGTTTTTGGACGACAGCTTTCATCATGCCGATCTCTGACCGACCAGCGGTTTTCGACAGATCGGAGCGTTCGGCCTCGATCAGGCTGGCACGTTTCCTGCATTGATTTTCCTGAATCGAAATCAACGCAAACAGGTGAAAACGATGTCTGACTTCAATGCGAACTTTGATGAAGACCAGGATCAAGTCCTTCTGGCGACGAGCGAGGACGCCAATCTCAACAGCCTGCTTTCCGACGAAGTCGTCATGCAGTGGCTGATGGACCTCGACGGGCATTCGTCTACCGCTACGGCGGACATCGATAGCGAATTTACCGTGCGAAGAATGCACGCCTGATTCGATACAGGAATTCTAGGGAAGGGGAACCCAAGAGGATGGCCGTCTGAACCGCCATCCGACCCGGGGTCATCCCGGGAGTCAGACAGCAGAGCGCGTCCACTGCCAGCAGTGGGCGCGTTTTGCTTTTTCAGCGCCCGCCGGATCGGCAATCGGGCCGTCCGGGCTGGCTCGCTCAACGGCACAAGGACTTGTCGAGACTGGACAAAATCCGTCAAGAACCCGTCTCATGAGGCGGCTTATGACTTGATAAGTGATTGATTTGTATACATCAAGCAATTTCTGGCATAAATCATGCATTAATCTTCCCAACAGCGCCCGCAACCCCGGCGCAGCACCAACCGACATTCAAAACAAAGGGAATGACCATGGACCAGATTGCATACAACAACGACAGCCAGTTCAACGCACTCCTGTCAGACGAAGTCGTCATGCAGTGGCTGATGGACCTGGAAGAATCCGACCGCGCCGAAGAGGCGCTCAACGAAGAGCGCGACCTGCACGCCTGATTTCAGGTTCGCTCGCCGGGCAGATCGAGCCGATCGCCTGGACAAAGGAATGGGAAGGGGAACCCTGAAAGACGGTGCCTTCAGGTGAAAGAGCACCCGCCCGGGGCCTGACTTCTGGCCTGAAGGGAGACCTGAAATCAATGCCCGCCTCGTACTGCGACGGCGGGCATTTTCTTGCTTGAGAGTCCACTTTTCTTCTCGCTTTCTCAATGCGTCGATATCGCTGGCCTGCGCCTCGTCTCAGCCCATGCTGTTGGCAGACACTGGCTGACGGTTACTCGACGGTCACGGATTTGGCGAGATTACGGGGCTGGTCGACGTCCGTACCCTTGAGAACACCGACGTGGTAGGCGAGAAACTGGAGCGGCAGAACCTGCAGCAGCGGCGAGATCACCGAATGCGGTGCGGGCACCCGAATGAGGCGAACGCTGGGGTCATCGGCCATCGTGACGCCTTGATCGGCGAAGACGTACAGCATGCCCCCGCGCGCCCGGACTTCCTGCAGATTCGAGATCAGCTTGGTCAGCAGGGCATTGCTCGAGGCGGTGACAATCACCGGCAGGCTTTCGTCGACCAGCGCCAGCGGGCCGTGCTTGAGTTCGCCGGCAGCATAGGCTTCGGCGTGGATATATGAAATCTCCTTGAGCTTCAGCGCGCCCTCCATCGCGATCGGGTATTCCTCGCCACGCCCCAGGAACAGCGCGTGCGGTTTGTTGGCGATTTCTTCTGCGACCTCCAGCACGGCCTGATCCATCGCCAGCACTTCACGTGCCTGCTGTGCGGCCTGTCCAAGCGCCTCGAGGACCCCGCGATTCTGCTCGACAGGCGCGCCATGGGCTTCGGCAAGGGCCGTGGCCAGCAGCAGCAGGACCGTGAGCTGGGTGGTGAAAGCCTTGGTTGAAGCAACGCCGATCTCGAGCCCGGCCCGAGTCATCAATATATGATCACAGGTTCGGGTCAGGGCGCTTTCCGGGACATTGCAGATGCCCACGGTCGCCAGGTATCCAGATTCTCTGGTGTGTTCGATGGCCGCCAGCGTATCGGCGGTCTCGCCGGACTGTGAAATCGCGACCAGCAGGGTATTGTCAGGGATCGCCGGCCGGCGGTTCCGGTACTCGCTGGCGATTTCAACACTGACCGGAATGCGCGCCAGCTTCTCGATCCAGTAACGCGCGACCAGCCCGGCGTGGTAACTGGTGCCGCAGGCAATGATGTGGATCGCCTTGACCTGCTTCAGGAGCGTCCGGTCCAGACTGGGACACACTCGGGTGCCGTCGAGGTGGGCTTCAAGGGTGGCCGCAATGGCCTCCGGCTGCTCGTGGATTTCCTTTTCCATGAAATGCCGGTAATGGCCACGGTCTGCGCTGTCTGCCGGCAGGCTGGAGATCCGGATCGGGCGCTCGACCGTCGTTCCGTCCAGACGACTGATCCGATAGGCATCGCGCTCGAGTTCGACCAGGTCGCCGTCTTCAAGAAAGACCATCTGCTGGGTCACGGGAACCAGTGCGGCCGCATCGGAGGCCAGAAAATGCTCCCCTACCCCGACTCCGATCACCAGCGGGCTGCCCAGGCGCGCCCCGTAGATCCGATCCGGGTCGTCCTTGATGAAGATGGCCAGAGCATAGGCTCCCTGCAGCTGCGACATCGCGGCACGAACGGCCTCCAGCGAATCGTCGTGTCGATCCAGCTCGCTTTCGATCAGGTGAGCGACGACTTCGGTGTCTGTTTCGGAATCGAAGGCGTAGCCCTGATCGAGCAGAGACTGCTTGAGCTCGAGGTGGTTTTCGATGATGCCGTTGTGAACAACGGCGACTCGCTGCGCGGACAGGTGAGGATGCGCGTTTTCTCGCGAGGGTGCGCCGTGCGTTGCCCAGCGTGTATGGGCGATACCGATGTGACCGACAAGGCCCGCGGGCAGACCCTCCACCATGGAGGCGACCTTGCCGACTTCGGCATGCTTGATCAACTGCCCGCGCTCGTTCAGGCAGGCGATGCCGGCCGAATCATAGCCTCGATATTCGAGGCGCCGGAGCCCGTCGATCAGGATCGGAAGGATGTTGCGCTCGGCGTTGGCCGCGACGATACCGCACATGGTGATTGGCGCCTCTTCGAGGTCCGATTGAAAGCAGGCTAGTGTAACGCGCCGGACCGTGCCTTGATATCCGAAGCGCCACCTAGGCGGCGCCTCGGATCAGAGCAGTCAGGCCGACGTGAAGATGAATCTTGGCCGGTTGTACAGTGTGCCTGCGATGGCGGCCAGGATCAGCGCCAGCAGACTGGTCGTTCCTATCGACAGGCCGAACCACAGCCAGTTGACCGGTTCGCCACGGACCAGTTCAAGGATCAGGACGTTCTGGCTGAGCAGCGGAACCAGCGTCATCCAGGTCTCGGTGCGGGTCGGGTCGACCAGGATCCACAGACTCGGGATCATCGGAATGATGATCACCATGCCCATGTAGCTCTGGGCTTCGCGGAAACTCTTGGCAAAGGCGGCAAGAATGGTCAGCAGGGCGGCGGCCAGCAGCGCGGCAGGGGCAACCAGAAGGAAGGCCAGCGCGGCCAGGCGTAAATCCAGGCTCAGCGCCATGTCCATCTCCTCGACCGGAAGATAACCCATGGCAAAGACGAAGGCGATCAGACCCAGCGCCAGGGTCAGCAAGGCGAAGCTGGTGGTCGCCATCAGCTTGCCGGCCATGATCTTCCAGCGCGGCATTGGATTGATCAGCAGGGGTTCGAGCGACTTGCGCTCGCGCTCGCCGGCGGTGGTGTCGATGGCCATGTGCATGGAGCCGACGAATACCGTGATCAGGATGAAGTAGGGAAGGAAGGCCAGCACCATGCCGCCGCGCGATTCCGGCGTCGACAGATCGTCGATCTGGATCTGGATCGGTCGGGTCAGTTCCGGATGGACACCCCGGAGCTGCAGTCGCAGATGGCTGATCTGCCGCCCATAGGCATCAAGGTAGTTGCGAACTCGACTGACCGTGGTGCCGGCATAGCGCAGGGACTGGTCGACCATCAGCTCGACCGGTGCCGGCTGGCCGGCGCGCCAGGCTTCACCGAATTCCGGGCCTATTCGTACGATGACCTCTTCTTCTTCGGACAGGATCGCCGCTTCCGGATCGGCGGGTGGTTCCTTGATGACCACCCCCTGACGTTCGAGGAAGCCAACCAGTTCGGGCGCGTGCTCCGGACCGATGATCGGCAGCTCGAGTGTCGACTGCAGCCGCTCGGCGGTCTGACTGGCCATGAAACCGATCAGGGCGACGAAGATCACCGGACCGATCAGCGGCCCGATGATCAGGGTATTGATGACCACCCGCCGATCGCGGAAGTTATCGAGCAATTCCTTAAGATATACCGCCATCATGCCAGCAGTCCCTCGTCGCTACCGATCAGGTGCACGAAGGCATCCTCAAGGTTTGTCTGACCCGATTGCTCGAGCAGTTCCGCGGCCGTGCCCTGGGCGGCGACGCGGCCCTTGGCGATGATCACGATTCGATCGCACAGGGCCGCGACCTCCTGCATGATGTGGGTCGACAGCACCACGCAGCGACCCTCGCGCTTGAGCTGTTCGAGAAACAGCCGCAGTGCCCGGGTGGTCATGACGTCGAGACCGTTGGAAGGCTCATCGAGCAGCACGGTGCGCGGATCGTGGATCAGCGCGCGGGTGATTGCAACCTTGACCCGCTGGCCCTGGGAGAATCCGTCGGTCTTGCGGTCGATGAAACTGCCCATATCGAGCACGTCGGTGAAGTGATCGATCCGTTGCGAAATCGTGGCCTCGTCCAGACCCTGGAGCTTGCCGTAGTAGCGAATATTTTCACGCGCAGTCAGGCGGTCGTAGAGCCCGCGCGAATCGGGCACGACGCCGAGCGCCCGCTTGATCCGGATCGGGTCGGCCTGCGGGTCCACACCGTCGATGCGCATCTGCCCCGAGTCGGGTTCGAGCAGGGTGTAGAGCATGCGCATGGTCGTGGTCTTGCCGGCACCGTTGGGGCCGAGCAGGCCGGTGATCTGACCGTCCAGGGCCTGGAAGGTCACATCGTCGACGGCCACGACCTTGCCCTTGTTGAAGGTCTTTCGGAGTTGCTGTGTTTCAATCATGAAGAGTCAGGGCTCCGGTCCCAGCAGGTCAACGAAGAAAGGGGCATGGTCCAGCGTACTCAGGCATTCGGTGTCCAGGGACTCGATGCTGGCCGAATCGAAGAACTCATCGATAATGCCGCTGAAGCAGGGGTGGCTGGTGACGGTGTGGCCGAGCCCGCGTCCGATCAGGTGCAGACTGTTGCTGAACTGGACCGCGGCTTCATCACCGTAGGCCGGCGGAGTCACCGGGTCGAGCTCGCCGGACAGGATGAGGACCGGCACTTCGCTGTCGAACGGTGCATGGAAGTCAGTGGGTACATTCCCGGCAGGCCACCACTCGCAGATGCTGGCATAGAGCTCGACCATGCTGTCGCCGAGCAGCGTATCGCTGTTGTCGATGTCCTGCGGCCAGCTCGGCCAGTCCTCGCTGCATCCGACCGAAAAATTCAGGCCGAAGGCCAGCTGGCCGGCGATCTGGTCGGTCATGATCAGGGCCTGGGCCGCGATCCGATCGGGCTGACCGGTGGCCGATGCCTCGTGGACCAGATAGGGAATGATCATCTGGGTCTGCGGGCTGTAGGCCAGAAAACGCAGCGCCCCCCCCAGCGTCTGATCATTGAACTCGATCGGCGTGCCCTCACCGGTGCGGGGGTGACTGATCGTGATCGACTGCCCGTTGTTCCGATATTGCTCAATCAGATCGCGGAAGGCCGCTTCGACACCGGGAAAACGCTCGCTGCAGGCCTCGTCGGCTGTGCAACGATCGAACAGCAGTTCGAGCGCCTGGTCCAGCATCAGGCTGTGTTCGGAACCCAGTCGCAGGCGGGTCGGAACGACCGCGTCCAGGACCACGCTTCGAACCCGCCCGGGGTAGTTTCGCAGGTAGACCTGGGCCATGCGTGTGCCGTAGGAGCCGCCGATCAGGTTGATCGCGTCAAACCCGTAGGCCGCGCGCAGGGCCTCCAGATCAAGCGCATAATCGGTACTGGTGAAATGACGGACATCGATATCCCATTCGGCCATGCAGTCCCGTACTGCCTGATTGATACGCTCGAAGTCCATCTCGATCATGTCGTCCAGATCCTCGGGTTCGCAGTGCAGGGCATGCGAAGCGCCTGTACCGCGCTGCTCGAGAAAGACCAGATGCCGGTCACGATTGACGTCGCGCAGGGCCATGCTGATCAGGGGAGCCACATCGATGGCCGACTGGCCCGGGCCACCGGCGAGAAAAAAGACCGGGTCAGGCGCCGGATTGCCGGTGCGAGCCGGGACGACGGCGTAGGACAGGCTGAGCTGGCGCCCATCGGGCTGGTCTCGATCCTGGGGCACATCGAGCGTGCCGCAGCGTGCCGCCACACTCAAAGGGCCGGGGCCGGACAGCTCACAGGCCCTCAGATCAGCGAAATCCTGCGCGGCCAGACCGGGAGCGGCCAGGCAGGCCAGCAGACCCAGCGCCAACGCGCTACGATTGATTAGCAAGGTACATACCCCAAAGATAAGCTGCTTGGACTTGCACCATTCTGCCCGTCTGCCGCATCAATTCCAACAGGCCAAACGTCATGCATGCCCTTGAAGTCAAGGATCTGAGGAAAACCTACAGCAATGGCGTGGAAGCGCTGCGCGGTATCGATCTGATCGTCGAGGAGGGTGACTTCTTCGCCCTGCTCGGTCCGAACGGTGCCGGCAAGTCGACCCTGATCGGCATCATCAGCTCCCTGGTCAACGCCAGCGCGGGAGAGACGAAGGTATTCGGTACCAGCGTTCAGCACAATCGATCCCAGGCCATGGCCGAGATCGGGCTGGTGCCGCAGGAAGTCAATTTCAATCAATTCGAAAAGCCGTTCGATATCGTCGTCAACCAGGCCGGGTACTACGGCGTTCCCCGGCGAATCGCCAGGGAGCGGGCCGAGTTCTATCTCAAGAAGCTCAGCCTCTGGGACAAGGCCCACAGGATGTCACGTAGCCTGTCCGGCGGCATGAAACGACGGCTGCTGATCGCTCGCGCGATGGTGCACGAACCGCGTCTGCTGATTCTCGACGAACCCACGGCCGGGGTGGATATCGAGATCCGCCGTGCGATGTGGAAGTTCATCGAGGAGATCAACCAGGCCGGGACGACGGTCATTCTGACCACGCATTATCTGGAAGAGGCGGAGAACCTCTGCCGCAACATCGCCATCATCGATCAGGGCCGGATTGTCGAGAACACCAGCATCAAGACCCTGCTCGGCAAGCTCGATGTGGAAACCTTCGTGCTGGATCTGCGCGAGCCCGTGACGTCCCTGCCGCGCCTTGAGGGTATCGATATCATCCAGCGTGATCCGACCTCGCTGGAAGTCAGCCTGCCCAAGTCGAGAAGCCTCACCACCCTGTTCAAGGCCCTCGAGGAGCATGGCGCCGAGGTCGTGTCGATGCGCAACAAGGCCAATCGGCTCGAGGAATTGTTCGTCCGCCTGGTCAATCTCGATGATCGGGAGGACGCGGCATGAGCGAGAAGGTCTCTGCGCGCAGCTACTGGATCGGCTACCAGACCATCCTGATCAAGGAGCTGACTCGAATCCTGCGAATCTGGGCCCAGACCCTGATTCCCCCGGTCATCACCATGAGCCTGTACTTCGTGATCTTCGGGGCGATCATCGGCCGCCGCGTTGGTGAGATGGGCGGCATGCCCTATATGGATTTCATCGTGCCCGGCCTGATCATGCTCAGCGTGATCACCAATTCCTACGGCAATATCACCAGTTCGTTCTTCGGCGCCAAGTTCGGCAAGCACGTCGAGGAGCTGCTGGTCTCGCCGCTGCCACCGTGGATCATCCTTGCCGGCTACGTCTCCGGTGCCGTATTCCGTGCCGTGATGGTGGGTCTGCTGGTCTGGCTGATCGCCGGAATCTTCTCCGGGTTCCACATGCACAATATCTGGGTCACGCTGTCGATCCTGATTCTGACCTCGGTGGTCTTCGCCCTCGGCGGCTTCATCAATGCGATCTTTGCCCAGAAATTCGATGATATTTCGATCATCCCGACCTTCGTGCTGCAGCCGCTGACCTATCTGGGCGGGGTGTTCTTCTCGGTCTCGCTGCTGCCGGGAGTCTGGCAGAGCATCTCGATGATCAACCCCATCGTCTACATGGTCTCGGCCTTTCGCTACGGTCTGCTTGGCGTCAGTGACATTCCGCTGTGGATCGCCTACGGGCTGGTGCTGGCTTTCGGCGCGGTGCTGTTCCTGATCTGCATGACCCTGCTCAAACGCGGGGTCGGGCTGCGCAGCTGAAAGGAGTGGACAGGCAACTTGCCTGCTGGTCAGGATGTACGGATCCGGAGCTCGATTGGCTCGGGTCATGGCGGGCTTACTTCGTTGATCGCAGTGTTGTGCAGCGGCTTCGCTGAGCGGTGATGACACTCGGGGTTTGCCGAACATGTTCCACTAGGGCCTGTAACTGCAGGATTTTTCAAATATCGTTCAGGTATTTGACCTTCACGCTACCCTGCCATTACACTCCGGGGTCGGACTGGTCTGCAGACCCGCTTCCCGCGTGGTCGATTGAGCAGTTCGGGCGGACGAGGGATCGCCGCTTTTGGCAAGACGATAACCACCCATAAACCCCATAGAGAGGGCAACATCACAATGAGTGCTAACGCATCACCTTGGACCATGGTTCAGCGCGCAAGCGTTGTTCTTGGCCTGCTGATGCTGGCTAGCGGCCTGATGGCCAATACGCTAGTCAGTTCTCAGACTGTCACCTTCGACCCGCAGGCGGAATATTCCCCGGCTGACGAACAGGGTCGTTTCACCTACATGATCGACTTTGTCGAACCCAGCGTGATCGATCAACATCGCTCACGATCTGTCGGCGAATTCCAGCGCAGCGCACCGGCCAACACGGCCTGGCGTTCGCAGCTGCAGTCCCTGCAGGCGCAGCGCATCGATCAGATGTCGCAGTCCCTGGGACGGTCGGTATCGCCCTCTCACTACTTTCTCGACCTTCGCAACGGGATCGCGCTGAAACTGACCCCGGGTGAGGCCCAGCGAGTCGCGTCGCTGGACGGCGTGAAGTCGGTCGAGCGCGAGCGTCTCTACAGCATCGAGACCTTCCGCGGCCCTGATTTCATCGGCGCGCCGGCGATCTGGGATGGTTCAGCTACCCCTGACGGCTCGCCTCTGCGCGGTGAGCTGATGGTCGCTGCGATCCTGGACTCAGGTATCGGTGACCCGAGCATCCACCCGTCCTTCGACAATGACCCGGCCTGTGGTCACGGTGTCGACGGTGTGCCGGACAAGGTCATCAGCAACCTCGATTGCTCTTCGTCGGATGTGGATGGTCTGTGCAACGGCACGGTCAACCCTTTCGATGAAAATGGCCATGGTTCGCACACGGCCAGCACCACGGCCGGAAACCGGGTGACCAACGCGGACACCCCTTCACCGGAGCTGCCGCCCGAATTCGACTCGATTTCAGGCGTGGCTTACTGCGCGCACATCCGCTCTTATGATGTCTGTAGCGCGGCAGGCGGCAACAGCTGCGGCGGTGCCGATCTGACGGCTGGTCTGGCCAGCGTTCTGATCCATACCGACGAGGCCGTCATTGGTGCGATTCCGCCCGTTTCGGTCATGAACTACTCCATCTCGGGCGGTCGCTCGCCCTGGGGTGATTTCGACCGCACCAAGCTGGATCTGGTTGATGCCGGCGTTTTCGTCGCCGCATCCGCCGGTAACACCAGCGCTGGTGAGCCCGATCCCGTCGGACTGGTCAGCCACCGTGGCCCCTGGGTCATGAGCGTTGCTGCCAGCACCCACGATGGTGCGATCTTCGATGGCAATGTGTCCCTGGCTGGCGGACCGCAGGATGTTGCCGCACTGGAAGGCTCTGGTCCGACCCTCGGCGCCACCTACACCGGACAGCTGCGCTGGGCTGGCGATGTCGATGCCGCCAACAACCTGGGTTGTGATCCTTTCGCGGCCGGTTCCTTCGATGGCGAAGCCGCACTGATCGAGCGTGGCGTATGCCCGTTCGTGGACAAAGTCACGAATGCGACCAACGCGGGCGCAAACTTCGTGATCGTCTTCACCGATGATCGGACCCCGGTCAATATGGCCGGCCTGGAAGCCTCCACGGTCTCGGCCTTCATGATTCAGCGCCAGCCGGGCCTCGACATGGCAGCGGCTCTGGCGGGCGGCACGGCTGAAGTGACTGTCGTTCCGGAAACCGTTGGCGTCATCGACCCAGCCACAGGCGATATCCTGGCAGGCTTCAGCCTGCGCGGACCAACGCCTTCGCCGCTTCAGGACCTGCAGAAGCCGAACATCACGGCACCGGGCGTCAACATCTTTGCCGCTGACGTTGTTGCCGGCGGCGCCTTCGGATTCGGCTTCAAGTCTGGAACATCCATGTCCAGCCCGCATGTGGCCGGATCTGCCGTTCTGGTCCGTCAGGCCAACCCGGATTGGACCGTATCCGAGACCAAGTCCGCGATGCAGATGACCGCATCCCGCGACGGGTTCAAGGAAGACGGAACCACAGCTTGGGATTGGGATGATGTGGGCCACGGCCGCGTTGACCTGAACGATGCCGCACTCGCCGGCTTCGTCATGGACGAAACCTTTGCCAACTATCTGGCGGCCAATCCTGGCGCTGGCGGTGACGTCAAGACCCTGAACACCCCCGATGTCCGCAACGTCGACTGCTCACCGAGCTGCTCGTTCACCCGGACCATCCGCAACACCTATGATGTGGCCACCGACTGGACCGTCACAGTCGACAGCTTCGGCTCCAATGTCGACATCCAGGTCACGCCGAGCACCTTCAGCTTCTCGGGTGGTCTCGAGGAAACGCAGGAAATCACCATCGACGTCGCGCCGCTGGCCAACATGAACGGCGAAATCGAGTTCGGTGTGATCCTGTTCGACGAAGACGGCGGCCAGGCACCTCAGGCCCACTTCACGACGGCGATTGCCGGTAATCTGGCTGAGCCCGCCGAAGCGGCGATCGATGAGACCGAATTCACGATCCTGCTCGAAGAAGGCACCTCCGGTTCGGCCAGTTTCAACATCAGCAACGTCGCCGCAGGCGATACTGTTGAAGATCTGACCTACAGCATCGATGAAGCTTCTCCGACAACGGTCGTGCTGAGCGCCAGCCGAGAAGCCAGCCCGCCGCAGCCGATCGAAATCGCAGCCGATGGATTTACAGGCTCGTTCAATGGCATTGGTGTCGCTGATCAAAGCTTCCTCTGGTTCAATCAGCTCACACCGGGTCCGACGGACATTCCGTTCGATCTCGAAGGGGTTGCTTTGATTGACGGAGAAGCCAGCGGAGTTGTCGCCGGAGATGTCTACGATGTCTACGTCTGGAGCGACCCGGATCGTATCCCCGGTAGCGGAGACGAGGTCCTGCTGAGCGAGATTCAGGACCAGACCTTCGGTACCGCGCTTGCCTTCATCGGTCTGCCATTGCCGGCTCCCGTGCCGATCACCGAAGAGACCGGTGATGTTCTGATTGGTGTCGTCAATCGGACCCGTAGAGCAAACACCTTCCCGGCGCGTGGCGAAAGCGGCAGTCCTTACCAGGACCGTGCCTACATCGCCTTCAATTTCCCGGGTGGAGAGCCTGCTGATCCGCCGGTATTCGGTAACGCGGCGACCTTCGGCACGATTGCCAGCCTCAATCCGGCGCTTGCTCGCAACTGGGTGATCCGCGGGTTTGGCACGGGTGGTTCTGCCTGCCTGACGCCGGCTGATGTGCCATGGCTGACGGTCACCCCGTCGAGCGGTTCGATTGCCGCCGGTGACAGCGAAGAAGTCGTGATCGATGTCGATTCAACCGGCCTGGCCCAGGGCAGCTATGAAGCCCGCGTCTGCGTCAGCACGAACGATCCGAACAATCCGGTCTTCGTTCTGCCGGTCAGCGTGGAAGTCACCGAAGCAGGTGGTCTGCCGACCATCGACGTGGCGCCGGGTACGGTCGATACCACCGTCGATGTCCTCAACCCGACCGGGTCCGAGAGCATTGACATCTCCAACACGGGTAGCGCTCTGGACCTCGAGTGGTCGATCGAGACCGCGGAGGCTGTTGGCGTTGCACGCGGCGGAAGCATCGTCGAGTTCAACAACATCGACCATTCCGTAGTGGATGACTTTGACGGCAGCACCATTACCTGGGCAACCGGTGATGCAGTGCCAGGCTTCCTGCCTGGTACAGGTGCCAACCTGAACCCCTATTCTTCAGGAGGCACCTTCGCGTTGTTCTGGTTCGAAGGCGTGGCTGACGGTGGCGGTGCTGTTGCATCAGACGGAACGCTGCATGATGTTCTGCAGCCGGGTGCCGAGATTGGGCCAGGCTCCAATTTCATCAGCCCGACCGGTGCGGCCGCTCTGGCCAACTGGCAGCCTGGTGTTACCGGCTATCTTGGATTCCAGTTCGATAATGCGGGCACCACCAACTATGGCTATGCATTGATCGAGACGACGGGTCCGACCGGTTTCCCTGTCATCTTCCGCAGCTGGGCATTTGACAGCTCCGGTGCCCCGATCACTATTCCGGGTGGTGGCCCAGGGCCGTCAGCTTGCGACGATCCCTCCGAAATCGACTGGTTGTCGGTCACGCCGAGCAGTGGAACCACCGCTGCAGGCGGCACCGATTCGGTGACGGTCAACTTCGACGCCACCGGCCTGATGCCCGGGCTCTACGAGGCGGTGCTGTGCGTCAACAGCAACGACCCCGCGACCCCGCTGGTTGAAGTGCCGGTGTCCATGGACCTGACCGTCCCGGCCAACGCGGCTGAAGTCACGGGTACCGTCCAGGGTCTTGGCTACTGTCAGGCTGATCCGATCCTCGCCGCCGGTGCCGGCATCGAGATTGTCGGGTCGCTCGAGACGGTCAATGTGACGGCTGACGCCAACGGTGAATACTTCGCCTTCCTGGATGAGGCCAACGGTCCGGTCGATGTGACCGCAACGGCCCCGAGTCACATCAGCGAAACCCAGACGGGTATTGCGCTGGTGGGTGCGGGTTCGACCACGGTCGACTTCGGTCTGGTGCTTGAAGTGCCCTGTGCCGATGTCACGCCTGCTTCGTTCAGTGACGTGTTCGTACCAGGTGGTCCGACCACCGGCAGTTACTCGATGTCCATCGATAACTCGCTGGGCGGCGCGCTACTAGAGTGGGGCGTACAGGAAGCCGGCACCTCGGGTGTCGACTACACCTATGGCCTGCCGGGTGGTGGTGAAGTG
>CAYTQT010000002.1:54617-145120 GCA_964439915.1 uncultured Wenzhouxiangella sp.
GATACGGTCAGCGTGCGTCAGCCGAACTTCTGCGACGCTCCGGCGGATATTCCATGGCTGTCGTTCACACCGTTCTTCGGTGCCGCCGGTATCGGCGAAACCGACACGGTGGATGTGAGCGTGGATGCCAGCGGTCTTGATGCTGGTGACTATCAGGCCTATATCTGCGTCAGCACCAATGACGAGCAGGAAGAACTGATCCAGATTCCGTTCAGCATCGAAGTGCTGGGAGACGGTATCTATCAGGATCGTTTCGAAGGCTGATCACGACAACAAACAGCTAGACCTTTCAAGCCCGGCCAGCAATGGCCGGGCTTTTTTTTGATCAAGATTTACGCTGTGAGCTGTGACCCGTGTTTATTGAAGCCCGACGCAGCGGATTGCCTGGCGGTCGCAGGACACAATGACAGAGAGTCATTGGACAAAAAAGTGCGCGTGCGGAGCTCAGATACACCAGTAAAGTGCGTTGGACCGCACGCGAGGATCAGATCAGGCGTTCGATGTCCCTGCTTCTTCCAGATAGCGGTTCTTCAAGCGCACGTAATGGGCAGCCGAATAGCGCAGCATTTCCAGCTCTCGATCGCTGAGCTTGCGTACCGGTTTGGCCGGGCGGCCGCGATACAGCCAGCCGGATTCCAGCCGCTTTCCCGGGCTGACCAGGCTGCCGGCAGCGAGCATGACGTCGGATTCGATCCGCGCCCCGTCCATGACCAGCGCTCCCATACCGATCAGACAGCGATCGCCGATCGTGCAGG
Organism: uncultured Wenzhouxiangella sp.; assembly: GCA_964439915.1. Taxonomy (GTDB): domain Bacteria; phylum Pseudomonadota; class Gammaproteobacteria; order Xanthomonadales; family Wenzhouxiangellaceae; genus Wenzhouxiangella. The sequence continues at coordinate 55,373 of CAYTQT010000002.1, forward strand.
CATGCAGGACGGCGGCGTGGCCGACCGTGATGTCTGCACCCAGAACCAGCGGCAGGCCGCCGGGTGAATAGGGGCCGTCGTGGGTGACGTGGCAGATCGTTCCGTCCTGGATATTGCTGCGTGCACCGACAGTGATATGGTTGACGTCGCCGCGCAGCACCGCCCCCGGCCAGACCGAGGCATCGTCACCGAGCGTTACCCGTCCGATAACGGTGGCACCCGGGTCGACCCAGACTCGGGCGCCAATTTCCGGGGTTTGATCATCGAAAATTCGCATTGCCAATCTGATCCTTTTGTGTCGAGGTTATTCACATGTGAGCTGCGTCACGTTGAAACAGGGGCTTATATTCCGTTTCATCTAGCACGGGTCCGGAAAACAATGTAACTATATGAAAAATATAGAATCATTCACCTGGTCGGTTTTTGTTCAATCTGGTGACATACGCGTGACAGCAGCTACTGAGAGCGACCATGCGCAAGTCTTTCACAAGCTTATCCACAGGCGTTGTGGAAAACGGCTGTCGCGTCCGTCGCTCTGACTGTCTTCTCAATAATGAGACCGCTAGTAAACTGCCGTCCCCGTTACAATAGCGGTTTGCTCGACGGATTGGCATCGAATGCGTGCGCATATCATTGAACTGGTTTCCCAGGCGCTGGGTTATCTGAAGCGGGACGGTCAACTGGAGATCGATCCATCGCTCGACATTCAGGTCGAGCAGACCCGCGATCCGTCGCACGGGGATTATGCCTGCAACATCGCCCTGATTCTGGCCAAGCCGCTGGGTCGTGCACCCCGCGAGATAGCCGAGAGCATCAAGGCCCGCCTGCCGAAATCCAAGCGCGTGCAGGCGGTCGAAATCGCCGGTCCCGGCTTCCTGAATTTCTTTGCCAGCCCGCACTACCTGCGCGTGATCATCCGGGAAATCCTGGCCCAGGGCGAGGGGTACGGTCTGCAGGCAGCCGGCAGCGAGCCCGATATTCTGGCCGAGTACGTCAGCGCCAACCCGACCGGGCCCCTCCACGTCGGCCATGGACGTGGTGCCGCCTATGGGGCCAGCCTGTCGGCCATTCTGCAGGCGGCCGGACATCGCGTGCATCGCGAGTACTACGTCAACGACTACGGCCGACAGATGGACATCCTGGCGGTATCGGTCTGGCTGCGCTACCTGGAGCTGGCCGGAGAACGAGTCAGCTTTCCCACCAACGGTTATCGCGGTGACTACATCTATGACATTGCACGCGAAGTGCGAAGCCGCCATGGCGATGCCCTGCGTCATACCGGCCATCAGGTCAGCGACGGTCTGCCATCCGACGGGTCCGACGATGCGGCCGAAAAGCATATCGATGCCTTGATCCAGCGCGCCCGTGACCTGCTGGGCGAAGAGGGCTACGAGGCCTGCTTCAACGCTGCACTCGAGACCATGGTCGAAGACATCCAGGACGATCTCGGTGAATTCGGCGTGAGCTTCGAGCGCTGGTACTCCGAGCGCTCCCTGGAGACCTCAGGCGCGCTCGAGCGCGCCATCGAGCGCCTGGACTCGGCCGGCTGGTTGTATGAAAAGGACGGCGCGAAGTGGTTCAGGGCCTCCGAGTTGGGGGACGACAAGGATCGAGTGGTGGTGCGCGAAAACGGCCGAACCACCTACTTCGCCTCTGACCTGGCCTATCTGCTCGACAAGCTGGAGCGCTGCTCCGGCACCGCGCTGTATATCTTCGGCGCCGACCATCACGGTTACGTCCCTCGCCTCAAGGCGGCCGCACGCGGGCTGGGTGAGGATCCCGATCGACTGGAGTTCCAGCTCGTTCAGTTTGCCGTTCTCTTCCGCGGCGGAAAGAAAGTGCAGATGTCGACCCGTTCCGGCAGCTTCGTCACCCTGCGTGAACTGCGCGAGGAGGTCGGCACGGATGCCGCGCGCTACTTCTATGTCATGCGCTCGCACGAGCAGCACCTGGATTTTGACCTTGACCTGGCCAAGTCGCGGGCCAACGACAACCCCGTGTACTACATCCAGTACGCCCATGCCCGCATCCACAGCGTATTTCGCCAGCTCGAGGAGCGAGGCCTGCGCCACAACCAGGCGATCGGTGAGGCCGCGAATGATCGTCTCGACAGCGACCATGAGCAGGCCCTGATGCGCACCCTGGGCCGCTACCCGGAGATGATCGAGGGTGCCGCCCGTCGCCGCTGTCCGCACGTGCTCGCCCATTATCTCCATGACGTCGCCTCGGAATTCCATTCCTGGTACAACCAGTCGACCTTTCTGGTCGAGGATGACGACGACCTGCGCAATGCACGCCTCAATCTCGTCGCAGCGACGGGCCAGGTTCTGCGCAATGGCCTTGCTCTGATCGGCGTCTCGGCCCCGGAGAAGATGTAGTGGCCCGTAAGCAGGCGCGCAGAAGCAAGAACACTACCGCCTCCAGCCACGGCTTCCTCACCTTCGGGGCCGGACTGGTGACCGGCCTGGTGATTGCGACCGTGGCCTGGCTCGGCGGCTATCTACCCAGCGGCGATGACACCCCGCCCGGCATGCCGGTAGGCCATGACGAGCCACCCATCGCCCAGAGCAGCGAGAGTTCGCGCTCGCGGCAGTACGATTTCTTTACCGTTCTGCCCGAGATCGAGGTGGTCGTCCCTCAGCGCGAGATCGAAGAGCGCGCCCGAGAGCGCGAGACGAGCGGCAGCAGCGGGCCCTACATGCTGCAGGTCGGCTCGTTCCGTTCCAGCGAGGATGCGGAGGGGCTGCGTGCCCGACTGACCCTGCTGGGTCTGGATGCCACCATTCAAAGCGTCACCGTCAACGACTCGACCTGGCATCGAGTGCGCGTCGGGCCCTACGAGGGTGCAAGAGAGGCCGACGGTGCCCGTCGCCGCCTGGTCGAAAACGGTTTCGAAGCCATGGTGCTGACCGGCGAATAGGATGGAACCACGCCCGCCTGAGTCGTTGCCGGCACTGGTGCTCCCCGGTGGCGGCGCGCGCGGCGCCTACCAGGTCGGTGTGATGCGCGCCCTCGGCGAGTTGCTGGCCGACCGGACGACACCCTTCCCGATCATTTCCGGCATCTCGGCCGGCGCGATCAATGCCGGTGTGATAGCCAGCTACGCCGACAGCTTCCAGACCGGCGCCCAGCGGCTCGCCCATTTCTGGGGCAATCTGCGCTGCGATCAGGTCTACCGGACCGGCTGGATCCATAATCTCACCACCGGCCTGCACTGGCTGGCGTCGATGACCCTGGGTGGCCTGGGCGTGGCCAATCCCCGCGCCCTGTTCGATAACGAACCGCTGGCCGAGCTGCTGGCGCGCGAACTGCGGCCGGAGGCGATCGAGCGCTGCATCGCATCCGGGGCGCTCAGGGCCTTGACCATCACCGCCTCGGGCTACGCCACCAACCGCGCCGTGACTTTCGTTCAGGGGCAGGCCGATATCACCGCCTGGGAAGCCCCCCGTCGCATTGGACGCCCGACCCGGATCGATCACAACCACCTGCTGGCCAGCACGGCGCTGCCGCTGTTCTTCCCGGCGCGCCGCATCGGCAACGAGTTCTACGGCGACGGCGGCATGCGGCATACCTCGCCGCTGGGCCCGGCGGTCAAGCTGGGCACCGACAAGCTGATCGTGATCGGTACCCGCGATGAGGTCCAGGACCCGGAACCGACGACACCGCAGGATTACCCGGGCCTGGGCGATATCGGCAGCTACCTGCTCGATATCATCTTCATGGACCACCTCAATGCCGATCTCGACCATCTGGAACGCACCAACCGGATCGTCGACGCCTGGCCTGCCGAAACCGTCAGGCCGGAGGGGCTGCGCCGGATCGACTCGCTGGTCATCCGTCCGTCCGAAGATCTGCGCGCCGTGGCCGAGCGCCACGCCCACCGCATCCCGGCCAGCGTCAGAACCCTGCTGCGCGGCATCGGCGCCTGGGGCAGCGGCCGCATGGCGAGCTTCGTCCTGTTCGAAGCCGAGTTCTGCCGTGAGCTGATGGCGTTGGGCTACAAGGATGGATTAGCGGCAAAAGCTGAAGTGCGAAACTTGATGCTCGGTGATTGAAGATCCCGCGTATTTCCTCATCGACAAAGGCCGGAGCGAACCCCGGCCTTGTCGAACCAATTCGTATTCCGTCCCGTCTTCAGGGTGTCGTGTCCTCGAAGCGGTCGATGAAGATCGGGTCGCCGGGGGCGGTGTCGCCCGAGAAAACAAAGAACTGTCCAGTGCCGGATGCCTGGCCAACGCTGATGTAGAGATTACCCACTTGGTCTTCGCCAAACCCTAGAACGTTCTGGAAAACTTCCTCAAAGAACTCTCGACCCCAGTTGCCTACACCGGACTCGCTGACAAAATAGATGTCGCGTTCGCAGTAATCAGCATAGACGTAGTAACCCTGCATCGAGAGCACCGGGCCACGATAGCGGAATCCTCCGGTCACGGAGCAGCCTTCCCTACTGGGGGCAGGGACAGAGGTATTGCCATAGTTCGCATACTGGACCACCGGCAGAACGCTGTCGAGGAGCGAGCAGGGGGTGCTGCTGGAACCGCGCTGGAAGGTGCCTTCGCAGGTCTTCCAGCCGAAGTTCGCACCAGTCGGACTGGCAGCGGGCAGCAGATTGATTTCTTCCCAGCTGCTCTGGCCGACGTCCCCGATCCACAGGTCGCCGGTTTCGCGGTCGAAGCTGAACCGGTAGGGATTTCGCAGGCCATAGGCCCAGACTTCGCCGCAGCGATCGCTTTGACCAACGAAGGGATTGTCGGCGGGAACGGCGAAAGGTGCCGATCCATCGCTTTCTGCGGCACACAGATTGTTGCTACCAGGTGGCGTCGTATTGTCGACATCAATGCGAAGCATTTTTCCCAGAAGCCAGCCCGCGGGTCCGGTCACGCAACCTGGGCCAGACGGGGGCGCTGCCGAAGAGTCGAGACCTTGCCCACGCAGGCAGGGATCATTCCCGCTTCCGCCATCACCCATGCCGATATACAGATAACCATCGGGTCCGAAATGGATGTCGCCTCCGTTGTGATTCGAGAAATCCTGCGGAATCACCATGATCTGGCGGCGGCTGTTGAAGTCGATGACATCAGAATTGCCAGCCGACACCTCGAACTCGGCAATCACTGTATCGCCAGTCGAAATGCCGTTGCCCGGTTCAGCGTCGGTGTAGTTGACGTAGATGCGACCATTGCTGGCGTACTCCGGATGAAAGGCCAGACCGAGCAGCCCGCGTTCGCCTCCCGCGGATGTCAGCGAAGAGATGTCGAGAAAGGGCGTGGAGAGCACGTTATTCGAGGCATCGACGATTCGGACAAAACCATTGAGCTGGACGATAAATCTTCGCCCGCTGCCATCGTCAGCGTGTCGAACGGCCACCGGGCGATCGAAGGTGGCACCGCCGAAGGCGGGTTCGAGGGTGATGTCGGCGGGGATTTGCGCCAAAGACAGCGTACTCGCCAGCAAGGACGCAAGGATCAGGGGAATTCGTCGGGTCATGGTGGTCTCGGGTTGGTTGGGTTTGTGCCGCTCCCCCAAGGGGACTTATGGTAACGCATGGCGACAGCCCGAGCCAAATCAGCTAGGCTTGGCGGAAGGTTTCGGGACAGGGCCGATGATGGGCTCGTTTTCAGGCGACTGTCCTTCATCATGCAGCGACCGTTCAATGAGGGACAACCCATGCTCGATCTGATCACCACCGCCAACAGCTTCGTCAACGGCATTGTCTGGGGACCGCCGTTCATGATTCTGCTGGTCGGCACCGGCATCTATCTGACGATTCGTCTCGGCTTTTTCCAGTTCCGCTATCTGGGTCATGCCTGGAAGCACAGCTTTGGCCAGCTCTTCGACAAGTCGATCAAGGTGGAGGAGGGCGCTATCACGCCCTTCCAGGCAGTCACCTCCGCGATGGCTGCGACCATCGGTGTCGGCAATATCGCCGGTGTGGCCACGGCGCTGGCCCTGGGCGGACCCGGCGCGATCTTCTGGATGTGGATGGTCGCCCTGGTTGGGATGGCTACGAAGATGGCCGAGGCCACCCTGGGACTGAAGTATCGCCACGTCGATGAAGACGGGCATGTTTCCGGCGGTGTCTTCTACTACATCGAAAAGGGTCTGGGCTCGCAGTGGAAATGGCTGGCCGTGGTCTATGCCCTGTTTGCCGGACTGGCGTCGTTCGGTATCGGCAACATGGTGCAGTCGAATACGATGGCCTCCGCGCTCGAGACCGGCTTCGGCATCCCGCCCTGGGCGACCGGCTTTTCGCTGGTGGTGCTGGTCGGGATTGTCACCCTGGGCGGTATCAGCCGGATCGCCAACACCGCCGACAAGGTAGTGCCGATCATGGCCGTGGCCTATCTGATCGGTGCCGTGATCATTCTCATCATGAACGCCTCAGAGGTGCCGGGTGCGCTGGCCATGATCGTCACCCACGCCTTTGCACCGGCCCCGGCGGTCGGTGGCTTTGCCGGCGCCAGCGTGGCAATCGCGATCCGCTACGGCATCGCGCGCGGCATCTTTTCCAACGAGGCTGGCCTGGGCTCGGCTTCCATCGTCCACGCCCAGGCGCGCAATCAACCCTTCCGCCAGGGCTTCTGGGGCGTCTGGGAAGTCTTCATCGACACCCTGGTCGTGTGCACGATGACTGCGCTGGTGATCCTGGTCACGGGTGTCCTGGAGACCGGCGCGAACGGCGCGGACCTGACCAGCGCGGCCTTCTCCAAGGGTCTGCCGGGGCCGGGCGGCTACGTGATCATTGTCGCGATCGCCTTTTTCGCCTACACCACCATGCTGACCTGGAATTTCTACGGCGAGAAGAGCTGGGAATACCTGTTCGGCCGACGGGTCGTGATGCCCTTTCGCCTGCTGTTTCTGGTCTTCGTGTTTCTCGGCTCGGTCGGCGCGCTGGAGCTGGTCTGGGACGTGGCCGACACGCTCAACGGCCTGATGGCCGCGCCGAACCTGATTGCCCTGGTCCTGCTCGGCGGGGTCATGGCCAAGGAAAAACTCGATTACTTCAATCAGCTCCGCGATCAGAGCAAGCCGCTTGACTAACGGTTTTAACCACAGACACGGAGATCACAGAGAATCAACGAGGGTTTTCTCTGTGGACTCTGTGCCTCGGTGGTGATGCGGTTTTGAGGATCAGAACACGCCACGCACCTGAAGGAAGAACTGGCGGTTGCGGGTCCGATCGCGAACTTCGCGAAAATCCAGTGACGCGCTGTCGCGGGGGCCGTCGAAAACCAACCGGTCTCGGTCGGTGGTGTCGCGGAACAGGTCGTTGACGCCGAGCCGGATACGCAGCTGGTCGATCGCTCGCGATTCGACAAAGGCACCGAAGTCCCAGACGCGGGAGAACTGGTCCAGCTCATCGAGGCCGAAGTTGTTGTAGGGGCCGAAGAAGCCGGCGTTCATGCCCCAACCCAGCTTGGCCGCGGCCAGGTCCTGGCGAAAATCGATTTGCGCAGTCCAATGCCGTTCGTTCGAAAGATCGCGCTGTGACCGGGTGAGGGGATCATCGACGCCGGACTGCTGCCAGCGACCGGTCAGGTCGAGTCGGCCGCCGGTGATGCCCAGACCCTCGAGCGGAAGGGTGAGCTCTCCGCGCAGACCGTAGCGAAAGCCCTTGCCGATGTTGCCAGGGACTTCCAGGCCGCCCTCAAGCGGCAGGATGTCTTCGACGTCCTCAATCCAGTTGTAGAAGGCCGTCAAGCTGAGCAGGCCGATCGCCTCGAAGCGCTTCTCGTAGCTGACATCAAGAGTGGTGGTGCTTTCCGGGCTCAGATTCGGATTGCCCAGCTCGAGTTCATCATCGCCAAGGTCGGCGGCGCTGACAAAGTCGGAGAAATCAAGCTGACTGACTTCGCGCAGCAGGCGGGCGCGCCAGAGCGCGTCATCGCGTGGCGCATGGCTCAGGGTCAGGCTGGGCTTCCAGAAAAAGAACGAGCGTTCCTTGGCGAAACCCCCGGTCTGGCTGAGTTCGGAGGCCTCACCGGCCAGCTCCAGATCGACCGACACCGGGCCCAGCGAGAACGAATTGGCGATCGAGAAATCCAGGCGCTCTTCTTCCACATCGGTCCGGGCCCCGGGCACGTCCACCGGTTCCAGTCCGTTTGGACCGAGCCTGAGCAACAGGAAGTCACTGTCGAGCCGATTGATCGCGGCTTCGATCGAGGCTTCGATCAGCTGGCCCCGGATGCCGGCGTAATCCAGCTCCAGACGCAGGATTCTCTCGGTCTCGAGCTGATCACTGCGGGTTTCGGTGGTGATATCACCAGGCTGACCGGGCGGTCCGAGGATCAGGTTGCGCTGGCTGGTCTGATCATCGCGCCGGTACAGGCCGATCAGCTTGGCGTGGAGATGCTCACCCAGGCTGCGCTCGATATCCATACCCAGCTCGAGCGCACGGTCTTTACTGTCATTGCCCTGGGCCAGCAGAAAGGCCTGCTGGCCGGTGGGCAGGCGTAGTGAATCCTCGACTCCGCGCTCGTCCTCGTGATCGTACTGAATGTTGAAGCCGTAACTTGCCGCCCCGTGCTGGTAGGTGGCATTGGCGCTGAGGTCGAAGCGGTCATCGGTTTCCGCGTAGACCTCGTCGCGAACTTCGGTCAGCTCACCGCTGCCATCGAGGACGCGTTCGTCGGCATCGAGAACGAAGCGCGATCGCGATGCCCCGGCACCCAGGGTGTAGTCCAGATCGCCGATGCGATCGGAGAAGCTGGCCGAGCCCGAGGGTAGAAAGCGGGTGTCCGGGTGCGGCGTGGCCGCGGTCAGCGCCCAGGTGCCGGTGGCACCCCCTCCCTGGCGACGAATCACATCGGCGATCACGCTCTGTCCTCGCAGGTCGGTACCGCCGACCTGGCCGCGGAGGACGATGATGCGTTCGACGTCGGCGGCGGGAATCCTGGAGAGCAGGTCCGAGGGTGTTCCGCTCTTGGCCGATACCCGCTCGCCGTTGATCAGAATATTACCGGCCGCACCCCCGAAGCCTCTGGAGCCGCTGTTACCGTTGTCCAGGTTGAAGCCAGGCAGATTATTGATCATGTCCAGCGCGGTGACCGGCGCGTAGGGGGCGAAGAAGTCGGATTCGTAGCTGGTCTGGCAGTGAGCGTCGGTGCACTCGGCCACCGGCAGATCGCTATCAAGATAATCCTGGGCCTGCAGCTGGCCGGACAGAGCGGTGCAGGTCAGCCACACAATTCCGATGCCAAACGGCCAGCGCGAAGATGCCTTCGGCATACCCCTTTCCTTTTCTGGTTCTTCGGCCGATGCACCCTTGGCATCGACGTGATGGGTGGTGCAGCGGATTTCACTGTCCACGCACAGACCGCGAGGTGCCGCAGAGGTTCAATCGGGGGCGCGCCCTGTATTGATGAAAGTCAGGAAAAAAGAGGCCGGGACTGGCCCGGCCTCGTTCAATGGCTGGATTGCCGCCTGGGCTTACGGCATCTCGTCCTCGAAGCGATCCTCGAAGATCAGCGGCGACTGGCCGGTCGGCAGCAGGCACCATTGGTTGATGGTGCCCGTGTCGAATCCGGCATTGTCGCTGACGACCAGGCGCCAGGTGCCGGCCAGCGGAACACCTGCAAAGCTGCTCATCGGCTGGTTCGGGCTGTAGACAGGGTCCGGGTAGGCTTCGTTGTCCGTGCCATCATTACAGTCGGCCTGCAGACTGACCGGGGCCCCATCGGCCACGCGGGTGTTGACGTTGTTCGCGCTGCAGCCGAAGGTGACGTTGGAACCGTTCGCGCGGTTGACCAGCTCGACGGTGGTCGCCGATTCCACGTGCTCGAGGGTGATGATCAGATCACCGACCCAGGTGTGGCTGATGTCGAGCTGCATTTCCATTGATGCCAGCGGCCCGCCTTCGCTGACGGCGATGTCGGTCGCAATGCCCGCCGCGCTGTTATCCGGAATCGGAAGGCCGGGTGCGCTGCAGATCAGGTTCGCCGTGGTGAAGGACACCGTGGCTGACCAGGGACCGGCGTCGCAGTCGTTGACAGCCCGCACCCGCAGGAAGTACTCGGTGCTCGGATTCAGCGCAACCTCGACTGTGTGCGCCGTGTCGGTTTCCGTATTGGAGTAGATCACATTCATAAAGGCAGCATCCGTCGCGATCTCGACGTCATAGCTGCTCGCCGTAGCCACGGCGGCCCATTCCAGGGTCGGGCTGGTGCCGACATCAACGGCCCCTTCGACGGGAACACTCAGGGCAGCCGCACCCGGCGCACCGTCAGCCAGGTTGACGCTGACCGGAACGATTCGGGTGATGGTCCCGGACAAGCCCTCGATGTCGAAGCTGAAGTCTCCTGTACCCTGAGCGCTCAGGTTCCCGAGCGTCATTGAAGTGCTGTTGCCCGGCGTGATCGGGTTACTGTCGAAGGCGGTGGTCAATGCGGCCGGCAGGTTGACCGCCGACAGGGTAATTGGATCTGTGAACCCGCCACTGGAGCTGCTGTCGATCTGAATCGAGATGTCGGCAAAGCCGCATTGGCTGATGTCGGTGGGATCGGCGGTCAGGCCAAATCCGACGCCTGCGGTACCGTCGATGAACTCGGGGTTGCTGCCGGCGGGGTCGAGATGGGGGCGCATGCGCGTGGTGTCATCCAGCGGGTCCAGGCCTTCCCAGCCGTGGAACAGGCCGCCGTAGAAGTCGGAGAGCTGGCTGCCGGTGGCCCCGCAGAAGGCCGGGCCGCCGCTCAACACGCCGATCAGACGGCGATCGGACGAGTACAGCGGCGATCCCGAAGAGCCACCCTCGGTGACGGCCGGCGGAATGGTTGCCGGCGGGGCCGGCGGCATGTTCGGCAGTTCCGGCGGGGTCGGGTGCCAGAAAGGGTGCCAATGAACGTTATCGGAGCCGGCAATGCTGCCGATCTGGATGTTGGTGTCGACCCAGGTGATGCGCTTTTCATCCACGCCGGGATGATGAATGGTCGCACAGAGTCCGTTGGTCGGGTCGCCGCCCGGACCGTCGGCGCAGGCGGTCGGTGGTGGTCGACGATCCCAGCCCGACCAGTACAGGTTCCAGGCCTCATCGGGCGTGTCGTTGACCTCGACCAGCATCATGTCCGAGCATTCATCGCCCACGCCGCCGGGGCAGGAGGCGCCGCTGAACGGATCACGGGTGGCCGCGACAAAGCTCGTTCCCGAGCTGCTCTGGTTCGGATCGGGAGGATTGACCTGGGTGCCGGAAGCATCCCCCGGCCGTCGGCAGGTCGGCCATTCGTAGTTCCAGAAGATCACCACATTGGGCGCATCGGAGGGACCGATGCAGTGGCGTGCGGTCATGAACAGCATGCGCTGGTCATTGTTGGTGTTGTTGACCAGCGAGCCGGTACAGAAGTCGATGCCGCTGACCTGATAGGCGCCGACCGAGCGCCGGGGATCATTCCAGGGGTCCTCTTCGCTCAGGCAGGCCACGTCCTGATTGCAGGATCCGGAGCGTGTACCGCCGAGCGTTTCACAGGAGGCTTTTGCGTTGTCCGCGCTTTCGATCGCGGGCTGTTGATAATCGCGAGCGGTGCGGCCGAAGCCCCTGTAGCCGTGACTGACCTGCTGTAGAACAAGGCTGAACTGATCGCGCTGCGCGGTCGGCAGGCTGACTTCGATGATGGCGTCCTCACCGAGCAGGTTCGGCGTCCAGAAGATCCCGTGGGGCTGATTGATTTCCTCGCCGTAGGGCCCGATCACCGAGTAGGTATCGCCTTGTCTGCTGCTGGCGGCCTTGGGGCTGTAGATGAACAGCTGGGCTCCGGACGGCAGGCGCACGTCCTTGAAGCCGAAGTTGATCAGGGTGGCTGCTTCGGCGTGGGCTCGCAGGCGCCAGATGCTCAGGTCGCCCACTTCGTCCCATTGACCGACGCGATTGGTGTCCAGGTCGATGGCGTGGGGGAACGCAAATCTTAGCAGGCCACCGCCTGATTCCCGAAGCCCGTCCTGGGCTGCAATGGCTTCGAGATCAAGTGCCCCGAAGCGGAGCTGTTCTACCTGAGGCAGCGGCGTCAATGCTTCGCGATCCAGGCCGAAGCTGGCAGGCCTTGCACGGTCGTTGGCGATTGCCGCGACAGATACCGCTACGATCACGAGCGCGGAAAAAAGTCTTTTCATCTTCTGGTCTCCCTGCCGGGTCTTGGCAACCCGAGGCACTGTGTGTGGTCGACCGCCCGCACTTCCATCGCGCCCCCCGACCAGTCGCAGTGTCACGAGAGTATCGGATGTAAATGCTGAAAACCGAGATATTTGTCACATTTATTTCAGGGGTATTACGGATAGATGACGGCATTCCTGCGCGCAGAGCGCTCAAGTGGGGGGTTTCTTGTAGCGAATCAGGGCCGAAATATCGCGCCCTGATTCTTGCTCGTCGACCAGCTGCTGATAGTCGGGGATGGCCAGATCGAGAACGCCGGATTCGAAATCGAACTGCTCGCAGATGGTCCGGCAGATCTTCAGGTCCTTGAGCAGCAGGGTTGGGGAGAAGCCGACATCGAACTCGTCGGCCAGCATGCTGCGGCCACGCTTGTCCAGGAACCAGTTGCCGGCCGCACCGCCGCCGAGAAGTTCGAGCATCATCTCGCGCGGCAGGTCGAGTCGGTCCATCAGCGCCAGGGATTCGCAGACCGCCTCGGCGATGCCCGCGACCATGAGCTGATTGACGGCCTTGGCCGATTGTCCGGCGCCGCTGGGGCCGAGGTGGTGGTGGATGCGTGAGTAGGCATCGAGAAAGGGGGTCATGGCGTGGTAGTGGTCCCACTCGCCACCGGCCATGACCGCGAGCCGGCCCTTGATCGCGCCTTCGACGCCGCCGGTGACCGGCGCATCGACAAAGCCGACGCCGATGTCGGCCAGCCGTACGGCCTGTCTGCGCGCTTCCTCGGGGCTGACGGTCGAGTGGTCAATGACCGTCTGTCCCCGGCGCAGGCCAGGGAGCAGGGCGTCGATGACGGCATTCAGGTCAGCGTCGGCCGACACGCAGATCGCCACCGCGTCGACGGCCTGTCCCAGGGCTTCGGCCGAATCGGCGCTCGCCACGCCCGGGTGCTGTTCGACAAAGGCCGATGCCTTGGCCTGGCTTCGATTCCAGACTGCCGTCAGCTGTCCCTGGGCGTGCAGATGGCCGGCCATGGGCCAGCCCATGGCGCCAAGTCCGATCCAGCCGATGGTTTCAGGGGTCGCCTTCATGATCAGGCCTCCAGATAGGTATAAGCCGACAGGCCCTCGTTCAGGAGGCGTTCCAGGCTCTCGCGCTGCTCGCCGTCCAGACCGGCGGCGGCAACGCGGGCCCGGCAGGCGGTCATCAGGTCGCGGGCATTGAATCCCACCAGGCCCAGGACGACGTCGGCGGTATCACCGGAGCGGGCATTGGTCAGGCGCGGACTCTCGTCCTCCAGCCAGACATCGACGCTGTCGGTGTCGCCGAACAGGTTGTGGATATCGCCCAGCGTTTCCTGATAGGCCCCGGTCATGAACAGGCCCAGCAGATAGGTCTCACCCGGCCTGATGGCGTGGACCGGCAGGGTCGGCTCGAGCAGGCCGCGATCGACGTACTGATCGATGCGGCCGTCGGAATCACAGGTCAGATCTTCGAGGACGGCGCGCTCGGTCGGCACCTCCCCCAGGCGGTCCAGCGGCACAATGGGAAAGACCTGGTCGATGGCCCAGATGTCGGGCAGGGACTGGAAGATCGAAAGATTGATGAAGTATTTCGAGGAGCGCTGATAGCGGATCCGCTCGGCCAGCTCGCGGTGGCGGCGGTGTTCGGGGTCGAGCTGTCCGGCCAGGCGTTCGAGAATCGCGTGGAGCAGCGGTTCCAGCCGCGCCCGGTCGGCCAGCGACAGATCACCGTAAAGGAACAGATTGCGGCCTTCCTCGACCAGATGTTCGGCCTCCAGATAGGATTCTTCCGGCTCGCGCTCACCGGCCTGGTCGAGCACTTCGTGAAGGCTCCGGATCAGTGCGTGGTCGTCGTCCTGGCGCGCGCCGACCCGGGCCGATGGCTTTTCCGACTCGGTGACGTTGGTGATCAGCACGGCGTGGTGGGCGGTCAGGGCCCGGCCGGATTCCGAGATCAGGTCGGGCATGGTGATGTCGTGCTCGCGGCACAGCTCGGCCAGTCCCGAGACGATGGTGTAGGCATACTGCCTGAGGGAGTAGTTCATCGAGCAGAAGCTGCGCGTTCCGCCGCCCTCGTAGTCGACCCCCAGACCGCCGCCGATATCGAGCAGGCGGATCGGCACACCGGCCCGCACCAGTTCGACCAGATAGCGTCCGGCCTCGCGCACACCGTGCTGGATATCGCGCAGGTTGGACAGCTGCGAGCCCATGTGGAAATGCAGCAGGCCCAGCCAGTCCAGGCAGTCGCTGTCGCGCAGCGACTCGATCAGCTCGAGGACCTGGGCGGCCGACAGCCCGAACTTGGCGCGCTCGCCGCCGGTGTTCTGCCAGTTGCCGGCCCCGAGCGAGGACAGGCGCAGGCGAACGCCGATGGTCGGCGACACCCCGAGACGATGGGCCTCGCGCTCGATCAGGGCCCATTCACCGGGCTTCTCGATCACGATGATCGGCTTCAGGCCGAGCGCGATGGCGCTCAGGCTCAAGCGGATGAAGGCGGCGTCCTTGTAGCCGTTGCAGATCAGCGTCGTGCCGGGACGGGCCTCGGCCAGGGCCGCGATCAGCTCCGGCTTGCTGCCGACCTCCAGGCCCATGCCGTCGACGCCGGCCAGGGTACGCACGACGGTCGCCTGCTGATTGACCTTGATCGGATAGACCGCTGTGTAGCGGCCCGCATATCCGGTCTCATCGATCGCGTCGCGAAAGGCGGAAATCAGCTGCCCGGCACGGCCCTGAAGGATCTGCGGGAAGCGCAGCAGCAGGGGCAGGCGAAGGCCCTGGCGATGAGCCCGTTCGGCAATCTCGATAAGCGCCTGTCCGGGCCCCTCCGATCCGGTCGGATGCACGCTCATTCGGCCCTGTTCATCAATGCCGAAATAGCCTTCGGACCAGCGTTCGATGGCGTAGCGCTTGCAGTTCTGTTCGGTGATGTTCTGGCTCATCGTGGCCTTTGAGTTCCTTGCTGTCGGCGGGCCTGGATCGGCCGTTTCTCGATTGTAACGTGGCAGTTGCGCTACTCTACTGTGCATTGTCATTCATTCAGGTCACGCCATGCTTCCCGAAAACGAAAAGTGGTTTACCGAACTGCATCAGGACGCGGGCTCGGCCTGGTCCCTGGCCGTCGAGACCCGACTGGCCCATGAAGTCACCGACTATCAGACCATCGAGGTCTACAAGACCAGAAACTGGGGCAATCTGATGGTGATCGACGGTTTTGTCATGCTGACCAGCCGCGACAACTTTCTGTACCACGAAATGCTGACCCACCCGGCCCTGTTCTCCCATCCCGACCCGAAGCGCGTGCTGATCATCGGCGGTGGTGATTGCGGCACCCTGTCTGAAGTCCTGCGCCATGGCGGGGTCGAGCAGTGCACACAGGTCGAGATCGACGAGATGGTGACCCGTCTGGCCGAAAAGCACTTTCCAGAGCTCTGCCGGCGCAACGGCGACGAGCGGGCGGAGCTGCTGTTCGACGACGGCCTGGCACACATCCAGAACCTGGCGGCCGGCAGCGTCGATATCATCATTGTCGATTCCACCGATCCGATCGGTCCGGCCGAGGGTCTGTTCGGGCCGGGCTTCGTGGTCGACTGCTTTCGCGCCCTGGCCGATGGCGGCATTCTGGTCCAGCAGAGCGAGTCACCCCTGCTGCACGGTGAACTGATCAGGGGAATCCGCGCCAATATGACGCAGGCGGGATTCAGCGACATCCGGACCCTCGGTTTTCCCCAGCCCTGCTATCCATCGGGCTGGTGGTCAGCGACCCATGCCAGAAAAGGTGGCACGCTCGAGGCGAGCGATCCTGCACGATTCACTGCCAGCGGCATTGTGACGCGTTATTACAACCCCGAGGTGCACCGCGGTGCACTGGCCACGCAGTGGGACCTGGCGGTGGGCTGAGAGTTTTTCGAGAAGGGGGGAGGGACTGCTGTCCGCAGTGGGACAGCAGTCAGAGTGCAGCAGGGATCAGTCCGGGCAGTCGCCCAGGCGTCGCCCGCTCATGGTCACGTTCATTTCCATCGGTCCCATCGGGCTTTCCATTTCGCCTCTGACGGTTCCTTCCATGGTGTCGCCATTGAACTGCATGCTGGCGGTCATGGTCATGGCCATGCCGCCATTGTTGCATTCCATGGCGTAATCCATGCCGTCAGCGCGCAGATCGCGCTCGGTGACCGTGCAGCCTTCCATGTCCTGCATGAAATCACCGCTGTTGATGTCCTCTGCGGTGATGCAGTTGGTCGAGGTGTCGGACTGATCGGGGATGGGCATTTCGGAGGTGAAGGTAATAGTGCTGGTGTTTTCCCATTCACCCGGCTCGATGTTCGGCGTTTCAGCCGCGGCGGACAGCGCCAGACTCGCACTCAGGGCGGCGACTGCAATTCGTATGATCATGCTTGGATCTCCATAGCTTTTGGGTCGTTGAAGAACCACCCGTGCGGTCAGGCCTCACGGCTGGTCTAGCGTGTCAGATCGAGTCGCGACATTGCGGCAACATCAGCGCAGACAATCCACTCCACGCCGGCGATTGTACCCGGCGCATGCGAGGAGCACCAAACTGCCGTCATGATGGCTCCGGATCGGCTTCAGCAGCGCGGCAGGCGTGAGCCGGTGCTGACCGGGCAGATCTCGGCCAGGTCGAATTCGACTTCGAGTCGGACCTGGCGTTCGACCGCCTCCTCGCCGCGGCGGTAGGGCTCGAAACGCCATTGCTCGATCGCTGCCCGGGCCGCCTCACCGAACTGCCAGCCGCCCGGTCTTTCCTCGATCACGCCGACGCTCTGCACCTGGCCCCGCTGATCGACCGTGAACTCAAGCTCGACGATGCCGTTGACCCCGCGTCGTCGTGCCTTGCGCGGAAAATCCGGTTCGACCTGGCGGAGTAGATCGCCGCCGCTGAGGGCAGGAATCCGGTCGCGCTCGACCGCGTTCGGGATGGCATCCTCGATGTTCAACGGGGCAGTCGGTGCCATGGCGAGCTGCCGCATCGTCGGCTCGACGCCGGCCAGCTGGCCGGCAGTCGGATTATCCGTTGTTGCGGCCTGCGTGTCGGCGGGGACGGGCGCAGCGCGATCAACGGCGCCTGGCATCGTCGCTTGTTCGGTGCTGCTGCTCGAACGAGCCCGTGGCAGCGGGTCCAGCGATGCGGTGGCTTGCTCGAGATTGTTGACTCGGTCCGCGATCGGATCGCTCGTCGTCACGGAGTCCGAGCCTTGTCCCCCCCCATCGTGTCGGCTCCGGCCTGTCTCGGGTTCCTGGACCGACGAGCGCTCCGAGGGGGGCGCCGCCGCGGTCGCCTGTGGCAGGGAAAACAGCGGTGTCGAGGGTAGCGATTGCGCAGGCCTGAATGGAGTGTCTGCCAGGGTGTCTGGCAGTGCGGTCGGCTCGTTGGTCATGATCTCACTATCGGGGTCCGGCATCAGCCAGACACCGGCCGAACCGGCCAGCAGCATCAGTCCGAGCAGGGCCGGCAGGGTGATGCCGAGCTGGCGACGCGGGCGCGACTGTTCGACCAGACGGCGGATCCGTCCAAGAATCTGGCCGTCATGAAGGCCCAGGGTCAGGCTCGGTCCGGGCTGACGAAATCGCTCGAGGGAAGCCAGCATCTCGACATAGGCCAGGCGATCCCGAGTCGCGCGAACTGCCAGGTCATCGCAGGCATTCTCGCGTTCGATTCGAATCCGGCGCGAGACCAGGGCGACCACCGGATGGTAGAACAGCAGGGTCTCGATGACGATCTGGAACAGATTGATCAGATGGTCGTTGCGGCGGATATGGGCCAGCTCGTGGGCCAGGACCATCTCGATCTGGGCTGTAGACAGGCGAGTGACCAGGGCCGGCGGGAACAGGATCAGGGGCTTGAGCCAGCCCACGACCACCGGCGATGGAATACGATCGGAAACCGCGAGCACCACTGACTTGCGGATCGCCATGGTCGACCGCAGACGATCGAGGACAGGAGCCAGGTGGGCCAGTGTTTCCCGCTTTGCCGAGCGCTTCAGCCGGGTGATGTAGTGCCAGCCCAGGATCAGTCGCAGCGACAGCACAACCACGCCGGCCAGCCACCCGGCAACGGTCCAGGCCAGCAGGCTCGTGGCCTGCCCCGCACTGGTCGCGCTGATGACCAGCTGCATCACCGCAACGCCTTCGGCAGCCATCGCCGAGCCCGGTATCGCGCTGGCCGATCCGAGGTAGAAGAAGGTCAGGAAAGGGGTCAGGCCCAGCACCAGCAGGGTGCCGACGGCCAGGTTGTAGCGGGTCCGGGCGCTGGCCGGGCGACCGATCAGCAGGGCGAGGCAGTAAAGTGCACCAATCAGCGCACCCTGCCACAGGAAGTGCAGCAGCGTCAGACCGAGTTGTTCGATGATATTGTGGTTGACTCCCACCATGGCTCAGACCTCCCCGCTGGTTTTATTGCCGATCGTATCGATGGTTGTATCGGCCTGCGCTCTGAGCTTGCGAATCAGGCTGTCGATTTCGGCCAGCTCGTCGGGATTGGCGGCCCGCGACATTCCGAGGGCCTGCATCACCAGGCGTGACGCCGACCCCTCGTAGACGCGCGACATGAAGTCATCGAGCATGACCCGTTGGGTCTCGTCCTCGCCGATCACGGCCCTGAAGACATGGGCGCGCTGGGAATCATCGCGCTCCAGCAGGCCCTTGCCGTGCATGATCTGCATCTGTTTAAGGGTGGTGGTGTAGCTCAGGCCTTGCTCACTGGCGGTGCGTTCGTGGACCTCCCGCACGGTGGACGGGCCGTCGTTCCACAAGGATTTGAGAATCCTCAGCTCGGATGGTGTCGGTGCGGGTAAGGGACTCAAAGGCCTGATCTCCCGGGTGTCGGATGGAAAGCACGAGAAAATTCGTACGTTAGGTCACCAAGACTAGCGAGGCCGTCAGCCGGTGTCAAACCGTCAGCGGCCGGTACTTAGTGGACCGGCCGCTGACGAAATCTAGAGTGGCCGCGGCTACGCGGTCGACCCGTTGGGAAGTTGCACTGGCCTCAGAACTCTCCGCGCAGGCCGAAGCGGAAGTTGCGTCCGGGAAGGGGCGAGAAATCGCGCAGGAAGGAAGTATGAACGCGCGCTTCGTTGTCGCCCAGGTTGTGACCGGAGACATAGGCCTCCATCGGCACGGCACCGAGATTGAATGCATAGGCCAGGCGGGCATTGAGCAGGTTGTATCCCGGTGTTTCTGTTTCGAACTCGGCCACCTCGTCCTGGCGGAAGACTCGCTGCCAGTCCAGGCCGGCACGCCACGGACCATTGAACCAGCTGATGCCGGTGCTCAGTCGCTGGGGTGAGATTCGCGGCAGGTTCCCGCCGGCATCCAGCTCACCGCGCACCATGTCGTAGCCGGCAGTGAGGTCGAAATTGCCCACGGCGGTATCTCGGAGCTTCCAGGTGCCCTGGGCCTCCAGGCCGTAGATCTCGGCATCTTCCTGATTGGCCAGGCGCAGCGCGAAGCCGTCGATCTCCTGGCCGGTGTCGCCGAGATAGATGAAATCATCGACCTGCTTGTAGAACAGATCGAGGTCGAAGTCGAAGTTTGTCCCGTGGCGATGCAGGCCCAGATCCCAGGACAGCGTGGTTTCGCGGTCGAGGTCCGGGTTGCCGACCTCGAAGCTGAAGGTGGCCAGATGAGGCCCGTTGGAAAACAGCTCGGAGGCCGAAGGAGCCCGCTGCGAACGCGCAAGGCTGACCGAAGACTGCCACATCTCGCTCATCTGCCAGACCGCGCCCAGGCTGGCTGACCAGTTGGTGAACTTGCGCCGATCGCGGTCGAAGTCGAAATCGAAATCATGCTCGTCGTGGCCGTGATCGTCATGCTCGTCGTGATCATGCTCGTGATCGTGATCGTCATGCTCGTCGTGGCCGTGCAGATCAGCTGAGATTTCGGTCTGCTCGATGCGCGCGCCAAAGCTCAGATTGACGCTGCCGAAGCGCTGCTCCTGCAGCAGGAACAGGGCGATCGATTCGGTTTCATTGGGCGGTACGAAGGCCTCCTCACCGGCGGCAACGAAGTCTTCCTGATCGTACTGGAAGCCCAGTGCGCCTTCCCACCCGGCCAGCGGCTGGGTGCGGAGTTCGAGACGCGCCTGGTAGGTCTCGACGTCGAACTGGGTCGGTTCGTGATCGTGCTCTTCGTCGTGATCATGGTCGTCGTGATCGTCGTCATGACCCTCTTCTTCCATCTCGATCTCGCGATGGCGATAGTCGTTGTAGCCAAGACGCAGGCGTGCGCGGGTGAAGCCGGGCAGCGGATCATCGAGCTGGCCAGCGATATCCCAGCTGGTCTGCTCCATATCGATGAAGGCCATGCCTTCTTCCTCGTCATGCTCATCGTGGTCGTCGTGGTCGTCGTGGTCGTCATGGTCGTGCTCGTCATCATGACCGTGATCGTGACCACCATGGCTGTGCGGTGCCGGAATGCCGTATTCGGTTTCATAGCGGCGAACCGATGCGCCGAGGAAACCGCGTGACCCGATCCAGCTGGCACCCACGGTGCCCGACAGCGACTCCACAAAGCTGTTGTCGAGCGTTCCGGAGCCCTCACCCTCATGGTCATCGTGGTCATCGTGGTCATCGTGGTCGTGATCGTCATGATGATCGTCGTCATGCCCGAACTCGCGTTCGGCCGGACCCGGAATCTCGTAGTCGTTCGCGTCCCGCCAGCTGCCGTCCAGATGCCAGGCAAACGACCCGCCGCCACCGTCCAGGCGCAGCGCGCCCGAGCGCTCGTCGGCCACGGTATCTCCGCGGGCCTCGAAACGACCCGTCAGCGGCGCGTCGGGGACGCGTTCGGGAATCCGGTTGTCGATCACGTTGATCACACCGCCCGAGGCGTCGGACCCGTAGAGCAGGGTTGCCGGACCGCGCAGGATCTCGATCTGGTCGGCCAGGAAGGGATCGATGGTCACGGCATGGTCATCGCTCGGGGCCGAGGCGTCGCCGGTCGAGAGACCATCTTCGAGGATGCGGACCCGGGGACCCCCCAGGCCGCGAATGATCGGCCGCCCTGCGCCCTGACCATAGAAAGAGGAGTGGACGCCGGGCTGATTGGCCAGGGTCTCGCCAAGGGTCATGCCACGCCGGTCGTCGAGCGACTGGCCGGCCAGCACCTCGATCGGCTCGGCGGAATCGAGTTCGCTGCGCTCGATCGGCAGGGCGCGGACCGAAATCTTTTCCAGATCAAGGGGCTCGGACGAGGACTGATCCTGGGCCAGGGCGGCGGACGGCAGACTGCCGAGCGCGACGGAAATCGAAAGAGCAAGAATTGAATGACGCATAGATAAGCAGAGGGCACGAGTGGGATAGGAACGTTATATCATAACAACCCGTCCCCGGCGACGTAAAGGATTTCGACGGTTTTCAATCCATTGGTTCGGCTGCGATCAGATAGTCTGCGCCGTGGCGAAGGCCGTCCTCGCGCTCGAGCACGCTCAGCGCGCGAGCCTGCAGGTCGTCGATGTAGTGCAGCATGGATTCGGCCGGGGCCTCGGTGTGGAATCGCCGGACCCGTTGGCGGCACATGTCCAGCTGGCTGTCGACGAAGCGGCGCCGATAGATGATGGGATGATGCCGGGCGTGGACCACTCGAAGCCCGGCCTGTCGAAGTTCGTGCAGCACCCAGTCCAGAGGGAATTCCCGGTAGGGGCGCTCACCGGCCAGCAGCAGGCAGGCATCGCGCAGACAGCCGATTTCACGCACCAGTCCTCCGGCCTCGGTCGTGGCCGGAAACGGCACATAGGGCTCGACACCCGTGACATAGATTCGGCCCTTGACCAGCGGACGAAGGCGGGCGAATACCTGACTTTGCCAGTAGGGCGCATAGCCGTCGATGGCGCCGATCAGATAGTCGACCAGCAGGGTATCGAAGGATTCGCCTTTGAGCAGTTCCGGATCGACCCAGTTGCCGACCACGATCCGATCGCCGCCACGCATGAAGCCGGCCGTCGCCTGGCGCACCTCATCGGCCATGGGCGATGAGGCTGTCACGGCAGTCCATGAGCGGCAGTCGAGGCGGCTGATCCAGCGCGCGGAATGGTCACCGGTTCCGGCGTCGAGGACATCTCCCCACGTCCGCTCATCCTGCAGCTTCTCGATCTGGCCGAACAGCCCCGATGTCGGTTTCTTCATTGATGCCTTTCCTGACAGTCCCGCCGATACATCCTACCCGGTGCCGGTCGCACATTTCAGGGAAGATCCGGGCAAAAGAAAAGCCCGCAGCGCGGGCTTTTCGAACTCGTCATTCATTCGACGATGGAGAGGCTGAGAGCAGGCCCTGTTCTCAGGCGGCCTTCGCATCCGCATTGATGCCCTGGGTGGCCAGGCCGGTGAAGCGGCGATCGCCGCCATAGGTGCTGTCGAGACAGGTCTGGATGCGCTCGTGATCCTGATCCAGTCCGAGCCGGCGGGCAAAAGCGGCCAGGCAGCCGTAACCGGCAATGGCATAATGCGCCAGACGCTGGTACTGGGTGATGATCATCGCGTCACGGACCGAATTGTCGGTAAAGTCGGCACCGATGGCGTGATCGTGTGCCTCCTTGACCAGGCCTTCCATCCCCTTGCAGAATTCGCCGCGTGTGGACGATTCGTGTTCGGTCAGAATCGTTTCCAGGATCTTCATGCCTTCGCGTGTTCCTTCGATGCTGTCGGCAAGCGCTGATTTCAGCTCCGAGTCGCTGGCCACAGTCAACAGATCCTCTGACACCCGGACCGCCTGATTATTGGCGCTATAAAGATCCTTCAGCTGATCGATGTAGACATCCTTCAGGGTCGTCAAACTCATAAATTACTCCGTTTTGCTTCGAGTGAGAGGTTCGCGCTGCCCGCAAACCACACCCTCTACCCTACGCATCGGCAGTGAAATTGAAATAACCTAGATCAAGATCGGGCCGATTCAGCGCGCGGCAGGGGCCGCCGTGCGGTTGTGCGAGCGAAACCATTCGCGCAGATCCTCCAGGCCGAACTCACTCGGCTCCATGGTCGGCGCAAAACCCGGACTGAAGCCGAGTTCGCTCGTCGCGGCGCTGAAGCTTGCGGCATCGGTGCTGATCAGATGAACCGGCACGTCGGCACTTGTTTCATTGCCCGTGATCATGGCTGCAGGCTGGTGATCGCCGAGCACCAGTAAAACCGCATCGGGCGGCAGATTCTGTGCAGCCCAGGCGAACACCGCCGCCAGGCTGTAGGCCAGAGACTCAGGGTAGCGGGCTCGCAGTCGCTCGCTGTCGCGAAGGTAGACCAGGCGATCGCGCGGCGGCGGGGTCCAGTCCGGCCAGGGCGGGTCATGATCCAGCAGGCTCCAGTCCTCGAGCAAGGGGGGTCCCGGCAACCACGGGGCGTGAGAGCTGATCAACAGCAGCAGGCTGAAGGCAGGTCCTGGATGGGTCGCCCTGATCTGGCTGAAGCGGTGCAGGGTGAACTGATCGGGAATTCCGACCCAGCCGGCGTCCGGTCCCCGGTAGCCCAGCGCGGCCGCGGGGTAGCGCTGTTCGAACCCCAGGACCTGCCCTTCGGGCCAGGGCCGGACGATGGCCGGGGCGAGCACCAGTGTGGCGTGGCCGGTGGCTGCAAGATCGTTGCTGAGAAAATCCTGGTTCGAGGCCAGTACCTCACGGTAGGCGAGATCGTTGTCGATCCGCTGGCCACTGAGCAGGCTGGCATGCGCCAGCCAGGATTGACCGCCGCGGATCGGTGAGCGAAGACGCGTGCTCATGATCTCCAGTCCGCGCGCCCGCAGCGCCTCCTGGCCATTGGAGGCGACCGGTTCGATCACGTCCCGGTAGGCTTCCTGGCCCCAGGCGCTGATGCCGTAGGACTCCACGAAGATCACGACCAGGTCGCGTCCGGCCAGTGCTGGAATGGCCTGCGCCCTGAGCTGTGGGGATTCCGCGCGCTCGAGCAGACGCGCCCGTGCCTGAAGCGAGCCTTGAATCTGCTCGGTCTGAGCGATGGTCAGATCGATCAGTGCGGTTCGCAGCGCCGGCGCCGAGTTGCCACGAAGGCCAATGATGATCAGCACGACAGCGCTGATCGCAAGCGTCAAGCCGACCCGGCCGGACTTGAGCGCCGTCGTCCTGCGGATCAGACCGCTCAGACCCCAGACGACCAGAACGACCACCAGTACGGCGGTGATCGCGATCAGCACGGCCACCCCGAGGCCCAGACTGCCGGACAGGAAGTGATAGCCGGCGCGCAGCAGCAGCGGATCGAGGAGCAGGTTCAGCGGCCGGTCCAACACCTCGCGCACCAGCGCATCGCCGGCCAGGGCCAGCAGGGCAAAGCACAGCACTGTCGCCAGGGTGCCGGGCCACCAGCGCCCGGCAAGGACGCTCAACAGCAGGGGCAGGAGCAGGAGCTCGGGAACCAACCAGGTCGAAAGGGCGCCGTCCCGCCACCACAGGGGCAGCAGAAACAGCGCGTTCATCGTCAACAGGGCCAGCAGCGCCAGCGCTGGGCCCGGCAGGCGTCGGACATTCCATGCCCGGGATATTGTCGCGCTGATCGATGACCTGGGGGGCACGGGCTTGAGGCACACTGGAACAATGTCAACGATGCCACAGACCCGGTGAAGCGGCAGGCGAATCTGCAGCAGCAGTGGGGTCTGCTCAAATCCCTCTGGATCTATCGGCGACCCGGGCGCCTGTCCGGTCTGATGTCGCTATACCGCCCCCTGGTGCCCCAGGGCGGCCTGGTCTTCGACATCGGCGCGCATCTGGGGGACCGGACACGTGCCTTTCGCCGTCTGGGTGCTCGCGTCGTGGCCGTCGAGCCGCAGCATGGCCCGCTGAGCTGGCTGCGGCGGCTCCACGGCCGGGATTCGGGCGTGACCATCGAAGCTCTGGCGATCGGACGCCGACCTGGGCAGGCCGATCTGGCCGTCAGCCCCGGTCACCCCAGTGTCGCCACGCTGAGCGCTGACTGGATCGACGAAGTTCAGGCCGGTCATGGTGGCTTCGATCATGTGCGCTGGAGCGAGCGCGTCGGCGTCGAGGTCACGACCCTCGATGCCCTGATCGAAAGACACGGTCGACCCGATTTCATCAAGCTCGACATCGAAGGCCATGAGGCCGAGGCTCTGGCGGCATTGAGTCGGCCGGTGGCCGGTCTGTCGTTCGAGTTCGTTCGCGGCGCGCTCGACCGCGCGTTCGCCTGTCTCGACCGGATCGATAGCCTTGGACCGGCTGTCTACAACGCGGTGGCCGGAGAGCAACGTGTCTGGCGCTGGCCCGAGTGGCAGTCGTCGGCTACGCTTCGTGCCTGGCTGGCAGCGGGTGCCGATGGCCTGGCCTCCGGTGATATCTATGCGAGGATGGAAACAGAATGATTGACTGGTCGCATCTCACCAGCCCGGAACTGGGCCAGCATATCGATGCCAACAGCCTTGCGCTGGTGGTCCTCGGTGCGATCGAGCAGCACGGGCCGCATCTGCCGCTGGCCACCGACCTGATCATCGGCGAGGGTTTGCGTGATGCCGCTGTTCAGCGGGTCGGGGAGGATGTGTCCGTCTTCGTTCTGCCGTCGCTGACACTTGGCGCCAGCCAGGAGCACAGTACGATGCCGGGCACCCTGAGCCTGCCGCCCGAGCTGGTCGGGCGTGTGATCGAGTCGGTCGGGGGGTCGCTGGCCTCAGCCGGCCTGCAGCGCCTCGTCCTGCTCAATGCGCACGGCGGCAACCACGCCGCGATTGACAGCGCGGCACTGAACCTGCGACAGGCCTGCGGGATGCTGGTGGTCAAGGCCAACTATATGCGGCTGCCTTCACCGGAGGGCATTCTGAGCGCGCGCGAGCTGCGCGAGGGCCTGCACGGCGGGCAGGCCGAAACGGCCATGATGCTGCATCTGGCCCCCGAGCTGGTCCGCCAGGACCGCCTGACCGATTTCTCTCTGCGCCCGGGTGCAGCCGATGAGCACGGCCTGTTCGGGCCGGCCGGTCGGGCTGCCTGGGCCTGGATGGCCGAGGATCTCAACGCCGAGGGTGTGGTTGGTCGGGCTGACCGGGCCACTGCCGTCGATGGCGAAAAGCTGATCGCCCACTACGGCGAGCAGCTGGCCCGGATCATCGAACACAGCGCGCGCATGCCCTGGCCGATCGATACCTGAGCGAGCACAGCGGCTCGTAAAGCCATCAGCACAGAGGCCCCAACCGGAGAAACTTCAAGGTGAACCCTCGTCCGAGGATTTTCAGGTCTCGTTGAGCAGTTCCGCGAGCAGGTGGCCCGAGCGCTGAGCCTTGGCGCTGAGGTAGCGGCGATTCTGCGGGGTGACCTGGCCGTAGAGGCGGTCGTTGCCGTGGACCTCGATCCCGCCGTTGGCCAGCGCCTCCAGCTTGGTCGGATTGTTGGTCAGCAGCCGGATGCGATCGATATCCAGCGCGCGCAGCATGTCGACTGCCACCCCATAGCGGCGCTCGTCCTCGCTGAAGCCCAGAGTCTGGTCGGCTTCGACGGTGTCCAGTCCTTCATCCTGCAGGGCATAGGCGCGCAGCTTGTTGGCCAGGCCGATGCCGCGGCCTTCCTGGGCGAGATAGAGCAGGATGCCGCCGCCGAGCTCCCGGATCCGGGCCACGCCCCCGGTCAATTGTTCGCCGCAGTCGCAGCGCAGGCTGGCAAACAGATCGCCGGTCAGGCAGGCCGAATGCAGCCGAACCGGTACGGCTGCCGGCCAGTCCTCGGCTGCGCCGATGAGGACGGCAAGATGCTCGCGCAGTCCGTCGGGCTCGCGGAACAGGACAAAACGCGCCTGCTCGGCGTCGCTCAACGGTACGTCGGCTTCGCTGATGCGCTTCAGCATGCCGTCGCCCAGCTCGAAGCATTGCTCGGCATCGGCGACGGGAATACGCAGCAGGCTTCCATCCTCGACGGCCGCGTCGATCTCTGACTGACGGTCGGGGTGAATCCTGGCGGTCAGTGCACTCGGCACCAGCAGAGCGCGCCGGAGCAGGGCCAGGCCGGCGTATTCCAGACGGTCGGCCGCTCGCGGCGGGCCCAGCAGTTTCCGGGTGTCGGCCTCGGTCGATGCAGAAGCGCTGTAAAGCGCCTCGACGTCGGTCGCCGGGCCCTTTTCGAGCTCGAAGCTGGCCGAATCGAGTCCTGATTCGTGACCCATCGCGCGAAGGCGGTGGCCGGTCACGGTCAGGACCGCCGGATTGCCGGCCATGACGGCCAGCTCGCCGAGCCGCTGCTCGGCGATCGACTCGATCGGGAAGACCAGCGCGGAAGCCGACGCGTCGGAGACGATGACGGGAACGCCGCGCCGCAGGTCGAACAGGGCTCGTGCCACTTGGTGCATGGGTTTGTTGTTGTCTTGTGTCATCATGAAATTAATGGAACCCAGGCTGAATCTTGTGAATGTGTCGCGGCGCAGTAAGCGATCGAGCGCCAGGGTTCCGCGCCTGCAGCCTCTGATCGACGCGTCCTCGCAACCCGACGATCAGGATTGATGGCCGAACCCGGACGATCATTATGGCAGGCCATTCTCGAACTGGTCTCGAGCCCTGCCGAGATGGACTTCAGATGGCGGTCGAGCTGCGGAAAGGCAAGCCTGTCCCGCCCGGCAGGCGGTCGCGCGACGCTCGGCACCGGCTGGAGTGATCAGGACCAGCGGGCTTTCCGGCTGTTTGCTCCGCTGCTGGACACGGAGCGACTGGCGATCGCCCAGCTCGGCCAGAGCCTGGACGGTCGGATCGCGACTACTTCAGGGGATTCCTACTACATCAACGCGCATCCGATGCGGGCACATCTCCACCGCCTGCGCGCCCTGGTCGACGCCGTTGTTGTCGGTGCCGGGACGGCCGCGACCGATCAGCCGGCGCTGACCGTTCGTCACTGCCCGGGCGTGGATCCGGTGCCGGTCATCATCGACCCCTCGGCTCGGGTTCCTGCCAGCGGGCCGCTGTTCGATCCGATCCAGACCCCGCAACTGATCATCGTTCACGCCACCCGATCGGCCCGACGCGACTGGCCGGCCCACGTCGAGCCTCTTCTTCTGGCGCCCGAACCGACCGCCTCAGGTGTCGGACTGTCCCCATCGACGCTTCTCGATGCCCTGGCCGAACGCGGCCTCGGGCGGGTGCTGATCGAGGGCGGCGGGGTGACGGTCTCGCGATTCATCGATGAGCGGGCGCTTGATCGACTGCACCTGCTCATCGCCCCGCTGCTGATCGGCTCCGGCCCGAGCGGGCTCAATCTGCGACCGATCGACCGCTTGAGCGAAGCGGGTCGTCATCTGATGCGCTGCTATCCCCTCGGCGATGAGCTGGTGGTCGATGTCGACATGGGCGTGGCCGGCTGATCTGTCTGCGAGTCGATCACTCTCGACGGGTGGTCGGGCTGGCTCAGCCAGACCAGCAGACCGGGCGTGGCCCCGAGAAATACGATCCCCCCGTAAGCCATGCTGACGGCCACTCCCTGCTCGGGCGGCAGGCCCAGGCCCAGCCAGAGCCCGCCGGCCATTGCCTCGCGCCAGCCCCAGCCGGCAATCGAGAGGGGAATCAGCATCGCCAGCAGAACCGGCAGGGCCAGGCTGAGGAGGATGGCGATGGGCAGGTCGACGCCGATGGCGCGTGCGGCCAGCGCGAAGACAGCGGCGTAGCTCAGAACGATCAGCAGGGAGCTGGCCAGCTGCGGCACAAGGGCTCCGCGCGAGAGCAGGGCGCGCTGGACATCGGCCCTGAACCGGATCCAGTGGCGCTGCCAGTAGCCTTGGGTCAGAACGGTCAGACCGCAGAACAGAATGCCCAGGCAGGCTGCGACCGTCAGCATCCCGGCCATTGAATCCGGCGCCGGGGTAGCGAACAGCCTCGGGGGCGCGCCGTGCCAGGGCGAGAGCATCAGCAGGCTGAACAGACTCAGAGCCACCACCAGGATCTGACCGGATCCGCGCTCGATCAGGACCGCACGCCAGGCAGCGCCGCGGTGGGCCTCCGGGCGCTTCTGCGGCACAGCCTCCTGCCAGCCGGCATGGCGCTGGGCCCGCCAGGCATCACCCAGTACGCCGCCCGGCAGGGTCTGATTGGCGAAGCCGGCCAGATAGTAATCGCCCAGAGCCCGCCGCCACGGCAGCTCCAGCCCCAGGCGTGCCGCAGTAAAGCGCCAGCGCCAGGCCGACAAAAGGGTCTGCAGTGCTGTCACGGCCAGTGCGGTCGCCAGCCAGCCCGGATGCAGGGCCTGCACCTCGGCCAGGATCCGGGCAGGCTCGAACAGGACCAGCACCAGGCCCAGGACCGTCAGGCTGAACGGCCATTTCAATCGACGCATCATCGCGGCAGTGCCAGCAGGTCCTGATGGCCGACGCAGAGACCCAGCTCGCCGCGCTTGATCCGCTGCAGCCGGTCGGCCTCCCAGCGCTCGATGTCCGGGAGCCGCAGTCCTGAACTCACCTCCCTTGCCGCAGCCGCCCAGCCAGCCAGAACCTCGATGCCCAGTGAGTCTGCCTCCTCACTGCCTGCCGAAAGCAGCCAGTCGCTCGGCAGTATCTCGACGTGGAAACGGTTCGACAGCCGATCGGCCAGGGCCTGCACCGCAGCGGGTCCGAGGGCCGCCTGCTCGCCCAGGCCCTTGGGCTGGCGCTGATGGTGGTTGAAGGCTGCCTCCAGCACGGCATCGTCGTCATCGTCGACGGTCCCGCCCGAGACATCGAGAAAGCCCCGGCGCCCGTCCACGCTCAGGGTGATCAGGACCGGCACCCGCCAGGCCTCCAACCGCTCGGCGAGATGTTCGATCCAGTCCGCCGAGACCAGGTCCAGCCAGGCCGATGCGGTCACCAGGTCGGGTCGGGGCAGGTCGATCTCGGCCAATCGGGCCAGGTCCAGACAGCGGGTGATCAGGTGAAGATCGGCTGATTCGACGACCGTGGTCCGGGCACGATCGAGCAGATCGCGATCGTGATCGATGAGCGTCCAGTGCTGTGGCCAGGGCAGGCGGGCTGCCAGATAGCGCAGATTGCTGCCGGCGCCGCTGCCGAGATCCATCACCCTGAGGGTCGATGCGGCGTCGTGGAAAGCAGACAGCGAATCCTGCAGATGTCGATCCAGCGCTGCGGCGCGCGAGCGATGGTCGATGGCCTCGCGCAGGCTCAGCCAGTCGGCGGCAAATCGGGATGGATCACTCATTCGGCCGGGTCCATGCTCGTTGCCAGGACGTTGGCGAAGCGTTGGGCAGCCGTCGGCCAGTCCGAGAGCCCCGCGCGCTCGTTCAACGCCGCCCGGGTCAATTTCAGGCGAAGGCCCGGGTCGTCCAGCCATCGCTCGATGGCCTGGCAGAGCGCATCGACGCGACCGGGCTCGACCCGCAGGGCGGCCGTGTCGGGGAGGGTGTCCTGCAGCGCACCCCCGGTCGTTGCGATCAGCGGCAGGCCGCGGGCCAGGGCTTCGGTCACCACCATGCCGTAGCCCTCGTACCAGGAGGGCAGAAGACAGACGTCGGCCTGATCGTAGAGCTCGGCGAGCCGCCGCGCGTCGACTTCGCCGACCAGGCTCACGTGTGCGCCGAGACCCGCTGTCCTGATGCGGTCCCTGATCGTCCGGGCGAAATCCGGCGCCCGATCGGGACTGCCGACCAGCTGCAGTGTCCATGGCCTGTTGCTCAGTCGAGACAGCGCCTCGAGCAGGACATCCTGGCCCTTGCGCGGACTCAGGCTGGCCACACACAGAAGGCGGGAGGGATCTTCCGGTGCCCGTCCGTTCAGTCGCTCCTCGACCCGGCAGGCCAGCGGTGCCGGGTCCACGCCCGGTTCGACGACATGGACCGGCTGCTGATTGATCAGATGCAGTTCGCGCAGCCGACGCCGGGTGAAAGGGCTGGTCACGATCACCGATCGACAGTGCGACAGCGCTGCGCGTTCGGACGCCAGCAGTCGCCGCTGTTGGCTCTCGGCCAGCCCGGTTTCATCAGCCAGGGGATGATGCACAAGCCCGATCAGGACCCGGTGGTGGGCATACGGGGCGACGCTCTCGGGCACGCCGCCCAGGGCCAGGCCGTCGATGACGGCAACCCCGCCCTCGTCCATGGCAGCAAGCGCCTCGCGCATGGCCCGGCGGGCGGTCTCATCCGCCCTCGGAAACCGACCGTCGAGGCCGACCACCTCGACCGTACGGCCCAGCGCCCGTAGCCCTTCCACGATCCGGGCGTCGTAAAGATAGCCGCCGGTGCGCTGATCGGGTTTGCCGGGGACGATCAGGGTCAGTCGAGTCGCTGGGACTGGGAACGGGTTCACCGGTCGGATTCGGTCTCAGAGCGCGCGCTGATAGCTGGCCCGGGCACGGTCGGACTCCCACAGCTCCACCTGCAGTCGGTCGATGCCTCGAGCGTGCTCGCCGAGCTGGCCAGCCTGGATCGCATCGGCTAGTCGATCGGCGACGACGCGGGCCATGAACTCGGTGGTGGTGTTGTGCCCTTCGAACTGCTCGAGGTCGTCCAGATTCTTGTAGTTGTAGTCGGCCAGAATGTCGTTCAGCACGTTACCGGCCCTGCCGATATCGACAACCAGCCCATCGGGGTCCAGCTCGCTGCGCTGGAACTGGGCGTCGACCAGATAGGTGGCACCGTGCAGGCCCTGTGCCGGGCCGAAGATTTCACCGCGAAAGCTGTGGGCGATCATCATCTGATCGCGGACGGTCAGTGTGTACATCAAACATCCTTGGATTGTCAGGAGGGTGTCGAAGCATTCCAGGGCCATCAGTCGGAATAGCGGATCCGATGGCAGAGAGTGTCGGTGCTGCCCTCGCTGATCAGCTGCATCACGGCGGGCAGGTCGGCGAGCGGGCTTTCGCCCGAAATCAGCGCATCCAGGGCGGGGTCGGCCAGCAGGGCGATCGCCTTGGCCAGTCGTCGCCGATAGTCCCAGCGCGCGCATCGGTCTGCCGGCAGCCCGCCCACCTGGCTGGAGACCAGCCTCAGGCGTCGGGCATGGAAGGCCTGACCCAGGGCAATCGCCGGCCGGTCCGTGCCGTACCAGCTCATCTCGACCAGGCGCGCCTCATCGCCGGCCAGGCCAAGCGCGGTGTTCAGGCCGCTTGCGCTTGCGCTGGTATGCACGACCACATCCTGCTCGCCCTGCGCCTCCCCGGGCAGGGCAAACTGCACCCCGAGGGCATCGGCCAGGGCGCGGCGGCCGGGGTTGATGTCGATCAGGGTGACCTCGGCACCGGGCAGCTGGCCGGCCAGCCAGGCCAGCAGGGCCCCGACCACGCCGCCGCCGACGATACTGATCCGGTCGCCGGCGCTGGCCCCGCTGTCCCACAGACCGTTCAGCGCCGTTTCCATATTGGCAGCAAGGACCGCGCGCGCGCTCGGCACTGTATCCGGCAGCGCAATGACCGCGCTGTCCGGCACGGTGTAATGGGTCTGGTGGGGAAAAAGGCAGAACACGCGTTGACCGATCATCGATGAATCGCCATCGATCACCTGCCCGACGCTGGCGTAACCGTATTTCAGCGGCCCGGGAAAATCGCCATCCTGAAACGGGGCCCGCATGCGCCGGTACTCACTTTCAGGTACCTGACCGCGAAACACCAGTGCTTCGGTACCGCGAGAGATTCCGCTGTAGCTTGCCTTGACGCGCACCGCACCGCCCGAGGGTGGCTTGACGATCTCCTCGCGCAGCTCGCCGTATCCGGGTTCGATCACCCAGAAGGCCTGCGCTTGAATGGCGTGTTCGGCTTGCGTTGACATGGCCACGGCATTATCAATGGTGTCTGTCATCCGAGTGTAACGAGGAACATCGTGAGCCGAGCCATCATTCCGATTGCCGTCGAGCTCCTGCTGGGCCTGATGTTGCTCGGCGCCGGCCTGGCGGTCACCGCTGCCCTGGTTCCTCTGAACGAATCCGGCGTCGGCCTCAGTCTGGCGCTCTATGGCCTGATGGCGTTCCTCATCTGGCGCGCATGGCGACCAGGGCAGGGTGCGTTCGGCTGGCCCAATCGCGTCACGCTGCTGCGCGGCCTGCTTCTGGCCTGGCTGGTGAGCTGGGTGACGTTTCCGAACTGGCTGAGTGCGGGCGCCTGGACAATTGTCATCGTCGTCTTCGGAATTCTGATCCTGGATGGCATCGACGGCTTCCTCGCCCGGCGCCTGGATCAGTCCACAGGCTTCGGTGCCCGTTTCGATATGGAGGTCGATGCCGCGCTCATCATGCTGCTCTGCGTGTTGATCGTTCAGGCCGAACTTGCCGGCCCCTGGGTGCTGCTGATCGGCCTGCTGCGGTATGGCTTCGTTCTGGCCGCTGTCCTTGTGCCGCGCCTGAGCCGGGCCCTGCCCGACAGTCGCCGCCGCAAGATCATCTGCGTCTGGCAGATTGCCAGCCTCATTCTCGCCTTTGTTCCCGGGATTTCTGCCTGGCTGATCGTATCGACCCTGGCGCTGGCACTCGGCCTGCTGATCTTTTCATTTGCGCTGGATGTGCGCTGGCTCCTGCGGCGTCATCCAGGCGCATCGACTATCGAAAGGAGTACCCCATGACACCGATCATTCGACTGCTTGTTGTTCTTGCGCTGCTGGGATCCGGCCCCCGGGTCCTGGCCGAGCCGCAGACCTTCACCATCGACGAGGACCATCTGTCGATCGTGTTTCTCGTCGATCACATCGGCTACCAGCGCCAGTTCGGTCAGTTTCTCGAGGCCGGTGGGTCCTTTGTCTATGATCCCGAAGCCAATCGGCTCAGCAGCGGCGAGGTGATCCTGTCTGCAGATAGTGTATTCACCAACCACGACCGCCGCGATCGCCATCTGCGCAATGAAGATTTCCTCAATGTCGACGAATACCCCGAGATCCGCTTCGTGGTCACCGACCATCATGCCGGCGAGGGGAATCGTCACCAGGTCAACGGCGAGCTCAGCCTGCTAGGGCAGACCCGTCCGGTCAGTCTTGATGTGACCCTGAACAAGGCCGCCGACTACCCCTTTGGCCACGGCGAATATACCCTTGGCCTGTCGGCCCGCACCACGATCAGGCGCAGTGACTGGGGCATGGACTATGGTGTCTCCAACGCGCTGGTCGGTGATGAGGTCGAGCTGTGGTTCGAGCTCGAGGCGATCGCCGAGTAAGCTCCAAGATGAGGACGCGAATTATTGTCTGAATTCAAAAATATCATCGTCAAGAATTTAGGCTTGATTGCGCAAAAGCGTAAATTATGCAATCTTAGGCTTTGAGCCGGAGGGCGAGCCCCCGGTATCCAACAGCTCGATGCATCCTTGAAAATGCAATCCGATGGGGAATCGGCAGCATGCGGCATCGACTCTAGAAGCGGGGGTTGCAACCGTTCATGGTGACAGCGCAGGACGACATCGGACCATCAGGGCGCTCGCTCGCGCTCGAGCAGGACCGGCGCCTGAACTATGGTCTGCGCTCGACGGTCGCCCTCAACCTTGTCCTGGCCGCCGTGCTGATCGCCGCCCATTACGGTCAGGTCGAGACGCGCGTTCTGATGACCTGGCTGATCGTGTTGATCGCCGTGTCCTTGCTGCGCATGACGCTCTGGTGGTGGGGCCCCGGTCCCGCAGAAGTCTCGGAGGGACGTCGTTGGCGAAGCCTGTATGCCCTGCTGACAGGACTGGGCGCCCTGGTCTGGGGTACGGGTGCCTGGGCGTTTTTCGTATTCGACTCGCCCGCGCTGCAGACACTGCTTGCCGTGGCGATGGTCGGACTGGCCACCGGCGCCCTGATTCAGAATCTGTCGGTCTGGCCGATCGTCTGGTCCTATTGCACTGCCCTGATGCTGCCCCTGATCCTGAGGTTCTATCAGGCCGAGTCCGAGGCTTCGAACTACATTGCCCTGCTGCTCGCCTTTTTCCTGATCGCGATGATGGGCTTCAGCCGTCGCCTGTCGTCCATGTTCGACGCCCATGTTCTGCTCCAGTTCGAACAGGAAGCAAGGGCCGAATCCGAGCACCGTCAGCAGACCCAGTTCAAGCGACTGATCGAATCGACGCGGGCCGTGCTCTGGGAAGCGAACCCCGAGGACTTCAGATTCACCTATATCAGCCCTGAGGTGGAGCAACTGCTGGGCTACTCGGCGGAGGAGTGGCTCCGCTCTCCGACCTTCTGGGCCGACCATCTTCATCCGGACGACCGCCAATGGGCCGTGAGCTATTGCATGGAAAAGACCCGAGCGCTCGAGGAGCATAGCTTCGACTACCGCATGATCGCGGCGGATGATCGGGTGGTCTGGGTCCGCGACGTCGTCAATGTCGTTATCGAGCATGGCCGCGCGGTCAAGGTCGGCGGGGTGATGATCGACATTACCGAGTTGAAGGAGACGACCGAGAATCTGGAGTATGTCTACGGACTGCAGGGTCTGATGGTCGATATTTCGCGTGGACTGATCCGCCAGGCCGATGGGGAGCCCGATCGGTTGCTGAACGAGATTCTGGAGCGTATCGGTCACTGGTGCCAGGTTGATCGCTCCTACTTCATTCGCTTCACCGACGACCTGTCGCACTTGACCAACACCCATGAGTGGACGGCCGTCGGCATCAGCTCTGAAATGGATAATCTGATCGATTTTCCATCCTCGAGCATGCCCAGACTGATAAAGAGTCTTATCGCGCATGAAGATATCGCCATTCCCGACGTCGATGCGCTGCCGACGGACTGGTGCGCCGAACGCGACATCTTCCAGGCGCAGAGCATCAAGTCGCTGGTCACCCTGCCGGTCTTTTCTGGTAATCAGCTGATTGGTCTGGTGGGTTTCGACTCTGTTCGCAAGCATCGCACCTTCCTGCGCGAAGAGATTTCTCTCCTCAGAATTCTTGGTGACCTGCTCGGCGAGACGATGGCTCGGGCACGCGTCAATCGTGACCTGAGAGAAATCGAGGAACAGCGCCGGAGTGCCGAAGCGCTCGCTCATATGGGCGTCTGGCGCTGGAACACGGCAGATGGAACGATCGAGCTGACGTCCGAATCCGCCCGGATACTGGGTGTGCCCAAGGGTTGGCATCCACGCTCCGAGACACTCCAGTGGGTGCACATCGACGACCGGATGAAGGTCGACCGCAAGTTCGAATCAGCCGCTCGAACACAGGCACCCCTGGAGTTTGAATGTCGCCTGGTACGTCCGGACAGCCTCGATACGGTCTGGGTGCGAGTGCATGCAGAACCATCCCTCGAGGACAGTACCGAGGCGATGTTCAAAGGTTATCTGC
Source organism: uncultured Wenzhouxiangella sp. (assembly GCA_964439915.1). Lineage (GTDB taxonomy): Bacteria > Pseudomonadota > Gammaproteobacteria > Xanthomonadales > Wenzhouxiangellaceae > Wenzhouxiangella. The sequence continues at coordinate 91,613 of CAYTQT010000002.1, forward strand.
AGGACATCACGAAGAGGAAGCAGGCCGAAGACAGTCTCTATCGACAGGCCCATTACGATCGATTGACGCATCTGCCCAACTGGATACTTCTGACCGAGCGTCTGGAGCGTGCGCTGGCTCGAGTCGAAGAAGAAAGCGGTAGATTGTCCGTGCTGGTTCTGGACCTCGATCACTTCAAGAAGGTAAATGAATCTCTTGGCCACGATGTGGGCGACGGCATCCTGATTGACGCCGCTCAACGTCTCGAACGGCTGGTGAGTCATCGGGATACGGTCGCTCGCTCCGGTGGCGATGAGTTCCTCGTATTGCTGGACGGTTACGGTCGGAGTGATTATCCCGAAATCATTGCCGATCGGATCACAGAGGCATTTCGCAGGCCATTTCAGGTCGATGGTCGGAATCTGGTTCTGACCGCAAGCGTTGGTCTGGTCATCTATCCGGATGATGGCATCGAGGCCCGCGATCTGATCCGCAATGCCGATACCGCAATGTATCGGGCCAAGGCGCTGGGTCGAGACGGCTTTGTTGCTTTCGACCATTCAATGGTCGAGGTGATCAGTCGTCAGCTGCGACTTGAAGAAGCCCTGCGCGGCGCTCTGGGTCGCGGAGAGATCGCCGTGAAATATCAGCCGGTCATCAGACTGTGCGATCGGCAGATGATCGGTGTGGAAGCGCTGATGCGCTGGCATCACCCGCAGCTCGGTGATGTCAGTCCGGCTGAATTCATCCCGCTGGCAGAACAGATCGGGCTGATCGATGCGCTGTACGATTTCATGCTCGATTGCGTGTCCGACGATCTGCCGAGGTGGCGGGCGCTCACACCGCTTCCCTTGACCGTGTCGATGAATGTATCGCCGCGCCAGTTTCGCAATCAGCAGTTTGCCCGCGACCTGATCCGGTCGCTGGAGCGGGCGAATCTGCCGCCTTCGTCAGTCAAGATCGAAATTACCGAAGGGGTTCTCCTGTCCGGAATCGAAAGCGTCCCCGACATCCTTCGTGAGCTGCTCGAGCGGGGCGTGGGAATCGCAATGGATGATTTCGGCACCGGCTATTCCTCCCTGAGCTACCTGCGGGACTATCCCTTTACCACGGTCAAGATCGATCAGCGATTCGTTCGCGATGTGGGCATTGACCCCAGGGCACTGCAGCTGGTCGAGTCGATCCTCGGAATGTGTGATGCGCTGAACATCGACGTCGTTGCCGAGGGCGTCGAAACAGAAGAGCAGGTCCGGGCCTTGTGCGAGCACGGCTGCGGTTTTGGGCAGGGTTTTCTGTTTAGCGCTGCAGTGCCGGCGGGAACGATTGATCGCTGGTTGGGCGGTGGCGCAACGAACGGTCGGTTTGCTGCTTTTCCCGACCAGAGTTACTCGGAGATTTCCTGATCGTGTGACCGCTCGTCTGCGGATTTCGGATCCATCGCTGCGAGTCCCCCCCAGTCCTCGGTATCCAGCTCGGGTTTTTCGGCCCGGTAGCGGGCATACAGCTCGATGCTGTGTCGATCCTCGAGGATGTCCACTTGAATGCCACGGTCCCTCAGCACTGCCTCGTTACCGGAGGCGTTGGTCACATCACCGACCACCACTCGCGGGAAGCCGCGCATGACGATCAAGGCAGTACAGACATCGCAGGGACTCAGAGAGGTATAGAGGGTCGTGCGGCTGAAATCGATCCGGCCGGCATCCCTGATCGCGGCCGTTTCGCCGTGGTTGTAGGGGTGATTCTCCTGAACCAGCGTGTTGTGGCCCTTGCCGACGATCCGGCCGCTGCCCTGGTCGACGATCACCGCACCAATCGGGCAGCCGCCCTCGTCATAGCTCTTGGCTGCAAGCAGGCCGGCAATCCGCATCAGTTCGGCGTCGCCCAGTTTCTGCGCAAAGGCGTCATCCATCAGCGCCCCCAGGCCGACCGTGGGCATATGGGCAACCGCGCGAAGTGCAGCGGTGCAAACCCTTGAATCTTGTGTCAGCAGTCTGTCCAAGGTAACGTTTGATTCCGAATCATGAGAAGTCTGTTCAGGGGCAAGAATCACAGAAAGCGCCCAAGCCTGCAAACCCTCTGTTCAATCCCATTCACGATGAAATTGCTATTACTAAGCTTTGGTTCTAGAGTTGATGGTCGATGTCAGCCTCCGACCCGCGGTTTTTCCGGACGGGGGCGCACCGATTCCGGTCACCAGGTCGGGCAGAGCAGGCATCCAGCCGCTCGGCAAGCAGGGATTTCAGGAGCGAGAGAATGAAGATAGGTGCACCCAAGGAGACCGCGCCGGGAGAGGCGCGCGTTGCGTTGACGCCGGAGAGTGCCGGTCGGCTGCAGAAACTGGGCTATGACTGCCTCGTCGAGGCGGGAGCCGGTGCCGCGGCCTCGATCACCGATGCCGCCTACGCCGATGCCGGCGTGCAAGTGGTCGAATCGGTCGCAGAGCTCTGGAGCCAGGCCGATGTGATCATCAAGGTCCGGGAGCCTTCGGTCGAGGAGATCGAGGCCGCACCCGACGGCAAGACGCTGATCGGCTTCATCTGGCCGGCGGCCAACGAGGATCTGCTCGACAGGATGAAGTCGAAGCACATGACTGTGTTGGCCATGGACATGGTCCCGCGCATCAGCCGGGCGCAGAAGATGGATGCGCTGTCTTCGATGGCCAATATTGCCGGTTACCGTGCAGTGGTCGAGGCGGGCAACCACTTCGGCCGCTTCTTCATGGGCCAGATGACCGCCGCCGGCAAGGTCCCGCCGGCGAAGGTGCTGGTGGTCGGTGCCGGCGTCGCCGGCCTGGCCGCGATCGGCACCTCGGTTTCCCTGGGTGCGATCACCATGGCCTTCGATGTGCGCCCGGAGGTGGCCGAGCAGATCGAATCCATGGGCGCGGAGTTCGTTTATCTGGACTTCGAGGAAGCATCGCAGGACGGTGCCGAAACCGGCGGCTACGCGGCCCCGTCAAGCCCCGAGTTTCGCGCGAAGCAGCTCGAAAAATTCCGCGAGCTGGCGCCCGAGGTCGATATCGTCATCACCACCGCGCTGATTCCCAATCGCCCGGCGCCCGAGCTGTGGACCGAGGACATGGTTGAGGCGATGAAGCCCGGCTCGGTGATCATCGACCTGGCCGCCGAGCGGGGTGGCAACGTGACCCTGTCGAAGGCCGATGAGAAGGTCGTCACCGACAACGGCGTCACCATCATCGGCTACACCGATTTCCCCAGTCGCATGGCGACCCAGTCATCGAACCTGTACGCAACCAACATCCGCCACATGATGGATGATCTGACGCCGGAGAAAGACGGCAAGCCGGTCATCGACATGGAAGACGATGTGATCCGCGGCGCGCTGGTGACCCACGAGGGTGAAATCACCTGGCCGCCGCCTCAGCCGAAGGTCAAGGCGATTGCGGCAGCGGCACCGAAGAAAAAGGAACCGGAAGAAAGCCGGGAAGAAAAGGCCGCACGCGAGATGGCTGAGATGAAGAAGTCGCTCAACCGTACCGGTGTCATGCTGGGGATCGGCAGCCTGCTGATCCTGGCCCTGGGCACCGTCGCACCGCCCAGTTTCATGCAGCACTTCATCGTCTTCGTGCTGGCCGTGTTCGTCGGCTTCCATGTGATCTGGGGCGTCGCCCATTCCCTGCATACGCCACTGATGGCGATCACCAATGCGATCTCGTCGATCATCATCGTCGGGGCCCTGCTGCAGATCGTTTCGGGCTCCTTCCTGGTCATGCTGCTGGCCGCGGCCTCGGTGCTGATGGCCTCGGTGAATATCTTCGGGGGCTTCCTCGTCACGCGTCGCATGCTTGCGATGTTCCAACGCTCTTGAGGGATCGATGATGAACGAAGGTTTGATCAATGAAGGAATGATCGGTGCGGCCTATGTGGTCGCTGCGGTTCTGTTCATCCTCGCGCTCGGCGGTCTGTCCAACCAGGAAAAGGCCAAGCGGGCCATCTGGTACGGCATCGTCGGGATGGCGCTGGCCGTCGTCGCCACGATCGCTGCAGCCAGCGCGGCAGCCGGCATCGGTCAGTACATCCTGATCGGCCTGATGGTGATCGCAGGCGGTATCGGTGGCTGGATCATCGCCAAACGTGTCCAGATGACCCAGATGCCTGAGCTGGTGGCCGGCTTTCACAGCCTGGTCGGCCTGGCAGCGGTGTTCATCGGCATCAATGCACACCTGGAAATGACGCGAGCCCTGGCCGCGAAGGCCGCCGGAACCGTGGGCGAGCTGGCCGGCTTTGCCGCCACCATTGCCAACAAGACGCCGGTGGAGATCTCGATTCTCAAGGTCGAGCTGTTCCTCGGCATCCTGATTGGCGCCATCACCTTCACCGGCTCGATCATCGCCTACGGCAAGCTGGCCGGAAAGCTCAGCTCGGCGGCGCTGACCCTACCGGGTCGGCACGCGCTCAATCTCTTCGCGTTGCTAGCCTGCCTGGCCCTCGGTTACCTCTATCTCGATGGCGCGGGCCTGTGGACCATGCTGCTGGTCGCGATCATCGCCGGTGCGATCGGGTGTCACCTGATTCTGGCCATCGGCGGCGCCGACATGCCGGTCGTGGTCTCGATGCTGAACTCCTACTCGGGCTGGGCCGCGGCGGCGATCGGCTTCACCCTGGGCAATGACCTGCTGATCGTCACCGGTGCGCTGGTCGGTTCCTCGGGTGCGATCCTGAGCTACATCATGTGCAAGGGCATGAACCGCAGTTTCATCTCGGTCATCCTCGGTGGCTGGGGCGGTGAAACCGCCTCGGCCGCTGCGGTCGATGGCGAGATGATCGAGGCCCAGGCCGACGCCGTAGCGCAGGCCGTTCAGGATGCCGACAGCATCGTCATCGTGCCCGGCTACGGCATGGCCGTGGCCCAGGCGCAGGGTGCCGTGTCTGAATTGACGAAGAAGCTGCGCGGCCAGGGCAAGACCGTTCGCTTCGCCATCCACCCGGTCGCGGGCCGCCTGCCCGGCCACATGAACGTCCTGCTGGCCGAAGCCAAGGTGCCCTACGACATCGTGCTGGAAATGGAAGAGATCAATGATGATTTCCCAAGCACCGATGTCGTCATCATCATCGGCGCCAACGACATCGTGAACCCCGCCGCCCAGGACGATCCGGGCAGCCCGATCGCCGGCATGCCCGTGCTCGAGGTGTGGAAATCGCGACAGGTCTTCGTCTGTAAACGCGGCAGGGGCACCGGCTACTCCGGTATCGAAAACCCGCTGTTCTTCAAGGACAATACGCGCATGTTCTATGGCGATGCAAAGGCCTCGATGGATGCATTGCTGCGCGAGTTATCGGGCTGACCGAGGAGGCTTGATAAAAAAACGCCGGGCAGTGCGCCCGGCGTTGTTGTTTCTCATGATCATTTGACAGCTGAATCAGGCAGTTGCCATGGATCAGTCGATGACCAGATCCAGACGGACGAGATGCACATTACTGGCAACGATTTCTCGTCCCTCGAGCCAGTCACTGTCGACTTCTCCGAGAACGCTGACCCAGTCGCCGGCGCGAATCCGGGTCAGGCCTTCATCGTCGATCGGGTTGATATCCAACTCGTCGACCTCGACGGTGAAGTCACCGACCCCGGTATGAATCCGGAATTCGTCAGCATCGTCAGAGACGCTTGTGACGTTTCCAGCCACCTCGATGAAGCCGGTGAGATCCCGACCGGAAACCATGCCGTATTTCTCGACGTAGTCGTCATCAAGGACAAAGCTTGCTCCGAGCTTCTCGATGTACAGAGCATCTGCATCCAGTTCTCTGCCCTCGAACAGATCATCATCGACTCGGCCCGATACAGTCACTGAATCGCCGGCCAGCAAGGAATAGGCCTGACCGTCACGAAACTGCTCGTCCACTTCGACGGTGATCGTGTCGTCATTGACCAACATGTCGAATTCATCTGAACGCGCTTCAATCACGGTGCCTGACAGGGTGATCGACGTGTCGTCTTCATAGCTCTTGAGCATGTGGTTTTCTGATTGGGCCAGGGCTGCGCTGGAGGCGGAGCCTGCCGCGACCAGAGTGGCGATCGTCATTGAAAGTAGCTTCTTGTTCATAAATCCTCCGTTTGGAAGTGATCGGTTCGTGGCTTTTCGCCATCGGTCGTCCACTACACTAACGATCCTGCTCCGAGCAGCATTAACCCACATCAAGAAGCTTCTGAAACGCTCCGCAACGTTTCATTCAGAGGCTCTCTGACTGCTCAGTCCTTGTTGTGCACTGGCTGCTTGCTTGCGTCATCGAGGTATTGCCGAAGGCGCTCGGCCGTCGCTCCCGTCTGTTCAATGATCGTTTCAACCCGATGAAAGTGCAGCAGGCGAATGCCCTCCACCTCGGGACGCAGATAGAGATCAGGTTCGTTGGTTCGCAGCTTTTCGCGCACGATCGACTGCTGCATCAGCTCGAAAGCCTTGAACAGCATCTCGCTGGCCGGCAGGGTGCCGTCAACGGGGCGCTCGCGCTGGCCCGAGACGTCCACGGCAATGACGTAGTCGACCTCCTCGCCAAGCAGGTCCCAGGGCAGGGGATTGGACACGCCGCCGTCGACCAGTAGGGCACCGTCGCGCTCGACCGGCAGGAACAGCCCGGGGACGGCCATGCTCGCGCTGAGCGCCTGGAACAGATCGCCCTGTTCCAGGGTGACGCTCTCGCCGCTGAAATAGTTCGTGGCAACGACCACCAGAGGAATGTCGAGATCGCTGAAGCTCCGTGCCTCGATGCGCGATCTGAGATGATCGAAGAAGGGTTCGGGGTCGATCACACCGCCATCGTCGAGATCCAGGTCGATCAGACCGGTCAGGCTGATGCCATTCTCGCCGCTGGCCAGATTGCCCAGGAGCTCGAAGCCCGAGCCGCCGAACTCTGCGAACAGGGCTTCGATTTCCGAACCGCTCATCCCGGCTGCGTAGAGTGCGCCGATGATAGCCCCGATACTGCTGCCGGCGATCCTTGTCGGGCGCTGCCCGGCCTCATCAAAGGCCTTGAGGATGGCGATATGGGCCAGCCCTGCCGCACCGCCCGAACCCAGGGCCAGGCCGATTCGAGGATGGGAGGGCGCCGTTGGTTCGGTGGCGACGGACTCGGTCTGCGAGGCCCAGGCCTGAGCGGTCAGAAGGAGCAGAATCAAAAGTCCGAAGGGGGTGTGCCTGAATCGTTGTTGGAATGGCATGGCGGTGGTTTTCCTGTTGGCCTGCCCTTATGGTCGGGTGATGAACCTGGGCGCAATCGAATTCTAGCGACTCCTAACCCGGAAACCGAACCCGTGTGACCTGTGCCTTGAAGAACGGAAAGTAATCGTCGCTGCCGTAGTGATTCCCGGCAATGACCGTGGTCGGAAGCCGATAGCCCTCGAAGGACTCGAAGTCCGAGAAATCGCCACCGAAGGCCTGAAGCCGATGCCTGCCTTCCGGATTCGCGTTGCTCCAGCGCTGGAAGACGATACGCTCGGGCTGGCCTGTCTCGGCAACGTGCAGGTCGATGGCCTGCTCTAAGTCACCGTATTGCGCGACGGCCCTTGCGCTGTTCTCGCCCAGCGTCTGCCATGAGACATATCTGCCCGGCAGCATGCTGGCCGGTGCCCAGAAGGTGCTGTCGGCGATCAGGCGACCGAAGGAGGATCGTTGATGATCCGGGCCGCTGGCGCGGACTACGGGCAGCAGACCGAACAGCCAGAAGCGGGTCCATGACCGATCGGGCAGCGCGCCGTCGGAGCCACGCACGCCGTTCCAGCGCAGCGACCAGATGAATCCATGGGGTGCGGCCAGGAGCTGACGGGCCCGCATCGGGCGGTAGTTCGGCCGCTCCCTGGTGCCCAGGCTCAATTCGCCTTCCATCTCGATCTCGACGACCGGGTGCAGCGGGGTGCCGGGCTGGATGGTGAAGTTGAAGAAGCGCTGCGCCGGTTCTGGCAGTCCGTCGACCAGGACGGGATCGTACACCGAGGGTGCAGTCGATCCGCGCTGGATCAACGCCTGTCGGGCGCGCCGCTCTGCGCGTACATCGGACAATCGCCACAGGCCGGATAGACCGATCAACGATAGCGCGACTGTGCTCAGAAGTCCGATCCAGAACATGACGTGCCCGGCCAGAGATCACGATGGGTAGGGTCCGATCATACGCCTGGCACGCGCCGTCATCCAACCCGTGCCCGGATTGCCCGAAGCACACTTCTTCACACTTCGATTCTCTGTGTGACCCCGCTTGTTCTGGTGCTGGGTCAGACTGCAGTCGTGGCAGAAGGCCACCGCCCAAACCCCAAACTCGAACCAAGGAGTACTCCGAATATGAAAACCAACAGACTCTTCGCATCAATCGCCGCCCTGGGCCTGCTCAGCCTGTCCTCCATCACGCTGGCGGGTGGGCCGGTCGACCGCCTTGCCGACCGGCTTGATCTTTCCGGATCGCAGATCACGACGATCACGGCACTTTTCGATGTTCACCGCGAGACGATGCGCAGCGAGTTCGGCGAACGTTCCGAGCGTGGTCGTCCCGACAGCGAGACCCGGGTTCGCATGAAAGAGGCCCGCGATGCCTTTCATGCGGAGATTCTTGCCGTCCTCGATGCCGAGCAGGCTGAAGAATTCGTGCAGATGACAGAAGAGCGCAAGGAGCGCCGCCGCGGCCAGCGCCGACAGGCCCGTTGATCAGCTGCTCTGATCATGCCGGGCGGAAGCTGGATGTCGGTGGGCTGACGCCGGCTATCGGCCGTCGTCCAGTGGCGGGACCCGACTCTGATTGGAAAAAAGCCGGGCTCGCGAATGCGGGCCCGGTCTTCTGAATCAGCGCCTCAGGAAGGCGCTGATATTCAGGTCCGGCTGATCAGCGGGAATCGTCCTGCATCATTGCATTCAGACGCTTCTGCAGTTCCGGATCGCTCTGAACTGCGGTGGCGATGCTGTTGTAGGAATTGACATCAAGGCCGACCTCTTCGACCGCCTCGGTCATCTTCTCGTTGGCCTGAACCTGTAGTTCATGAGCCCTTTCGGGGTCTTCAACCTGCTGAAGCCGACCAGAGAAATCCTGCTGGATCGCAGAGATCTGACCCTGTGCCTCCACGAACTGGCCGAGCTCCTGGTCGGTGACTTCCGTGGTCGTGCCGGGCGGTTGCTGCTGCATCTCGTAGCTCTGGGCGCTAATGGCAGCTGAAAAGGACAATGCAACAGCGGCAATAACAAGGGCGAGTGTATTACGAATTTTCATCAGGTGACTCCTGTGGGTGGATGAATGTTGCGGAAATCAGTAAGCATTTTTTGCGCCAACTAACTGCAATCCAATGAATTCAGATAGTTAGTGTTGGGTGAGGGCTCAAGCCATCTCTCTTGATGTGTCACAATGACGCATGCGTCTTTTTTGGTACTGCGATGAACAGCCTTCGAGTGCAGTTGATTCTGCAGATTTTTCTTCCCCTGAGCCTGATTGCTGCCGCGTTGGTTTGGATGACCTTCAATGCGGTCGAGGATGCTGTGGAATACCGCTTGGAAAAGGAGATCGAGTTGGTCGCCCGGGCCATGCGGGGGCCGGTCGAACAGGCCCTGCTTGACAATGATCGCGTTCGAATTCGCCAGTCGCTTGGGGTGGTTTCAGAGATCGGACGCGTCTACGGAGCCTTCGTGTATGGCGCTGACGGCGTTCGCGTGGCTGCGGCGGGTGAATCACGGCCCGGATGGCGCGAGCAGATTCAGGCCGCTGAAGTAGTCGCTCTGGGTGAGGAGCTGGGAACCTACGAAAATCTTGGCGGTGAAGCGGTTTATTCCTATTTTGTCCCACTCACCGCAGCCACCGGCCGCATCGAAGGGCTGCTACAGGTGGTCCGCCAGGAAAGTGAGATCGCCGAGCGCCTCGAGGTCATTCGAGCGCGCGGCTGGTGGTTGCTGGGCGGGGTGATCAGCCTGATGTTTCTGATTCTTCTTATTGGTCACCGAGTCGCGGTGGTTCAGCCTGTCGAGCGTCTTCTCGACAGCATGCGGCGCATCGAATTCGGGCGTAAGGAGCATCGTGCGCGCGTCAAGGGCCCGCGGGAGCTGTCGAATCTGGCCAGAGGGCTGAATCGAATGCTCGATGGCATTGCGGCAATGCAGGCGGAGCTCGAGCGCAAGCGCAGCGAACATCTGGCCATGGCCGAACGGATGCGCAGGCAGGAAAGCCTGGCCGCTCTGGGGCGCTTTTCATCGGGCGTGGCGCATGAGCTGGGCGCGCCTTTGACCGTCATCGACGGTGATGCCCGCCGCTTGATCGACGAGCAGTCACTCTCAGACGATGGTCGACGCCGCCTTCAGCGCATGCGACAACAGGTCGAGCGAACCCGGCTGCTGATCCGTCAACTGATGGAGTTCGTGCGCAGCGACCGCATCGACAAGATGCCGGTCGATCTGGCGAGGCTGTTGCGCAAGGTGGTCGTCGCCACTCGTCCGCAGGCCGAGGCTCACGATATCCGGGTCGAACTCGATACGCTCACCGATGGCCTGATCGTGCCGGGATTCGATATTCGCCTTGAGCATGCGCTGATCAATCTGTTGCGTAACGCCATCCAGGCTGCAGTGTCGCAGGTTGTTCTGCGAGCGCGACTGGTTGATGTCGGCGTTGAAGTCAGCGTCGAAGACGATGGCCCGGGGGTTCCAGAACATCAGAGCAGACAGATCTTCGAGCCGTTTTTCAGTGTCCGGCCGGACGGCCAGGGCACTGGGCTCGGCCTAGCGATAGTGCGTTCCGTACTCGATGAGCACGCCGGGCGGGTGATCGTGGAGCGGAGTCGTGATCTCGGGGGGAGCCGCTTTATCCTCATTCTCCCGCGAGATGAAAGTGATGACTGATCGCCGCTATCGCATCATGGTCGTCGAGGACGATGCGAGCCTCGCCGAGCTTCTTGTCGAGGAACTGGAAGCGGAAGGACATCAGGCTCGAAGCTTTGAATCGGCCGAGGCTGCGATGGAAGCGCTGGACGGCTTCGAGCCGGATGTCGTCGTCAGCGACCTGCAGCTTCCCGGGGCCGATGGTCTGTCTTTGGTCGAGCACTTGCGCAACCGCCATGCTGCGCCTTCGGTGCTGATGATCAGTGCCTATGGAACAATCGACCGGGCCGTGGCAGCGCTCAAGGCCGGAGCAGAAAATTTTCTGACCAAACCGCTGGATATGGATCATTTCATTCTGAGCGTCGAGCGCCTGCTGAGCACTCGACGCCTGCGCCATGAGGTGCAGCGCTTCCGAAAAGCTCTGGATCAGACCTCTTTCCACAGCATGGAAGGAAGCAGTCGCCCAATGCGCGTGTTGTTCGATCGCATCAAGCAGATCGCACGTGCCGATGGGCCCGTTCTTGTGAGCGGTGAGTCCGGTACCGGCAAGGATCTGGTCGCGCAGGCACTACACGCGGAGAGCGCGCGTTCCAACGGGCCGTTCCTTGCCGTCAATTGCGCTGGTGTACCGGCCGAGCTGCTGGAAAGCGAGTTCTTCGGGCACGCCGAAGGAGCGTTTTCGGGAGCGGCATCGTCCCGACCGGGGCTCTTTCGCCAGGCCGATGGCGGCAGCCTGTTTCTTGATGAAATCGGTGAAATGCCGCTGGCGCTGCAGGCCAAGCTGTTGCGGGCACTGCAGGACGGTCGCATTCGGCCAGTCGGTAGCGATCATGAGCATCAGGTCGATGTGCGGCTGCTGGCCGCAACCAACATCGACCTTCATGAGAAAGTAGCGGCGGGCCAATTCCGCGAAGATCTGTACTTTCGCCTGGAAACCTTTCAGCTCGAGTTGCCTCCTCTGCGCCAGCGAGGAGAGGATCTGGATCTTCTCGCAATGCGTTTTCTGGCGCGATTCGCTGCCGCCAGGCAACGGCCGGCCCGACTCCTTTCCGAGCGCGCCCAGGCAGCGCTGCATCGTTATTCCTGGCCAGGAAACGTGCGCGAGCTGCGCAATGCGATGGAACGCGCGGTCACGTTCTGTGAAACCGAAAAGATCGAGCCAGAGCATCTGCCGGAACGCGTTCGTCGCAGCCAGGGCGCAAAGCCGGCCCCGCGATCGCAGGCCCTCCCGGAAACTCTGCTCGAAGGCGATGTGCTTCCCAGCCTGAATGAAATCAGACAGCGCTACGTGCGCCATGTCATCGACAGAGTCGACGGCAACAAGCGTCGAGCCGCCGCCTTGCTCGGTGTCGGCAGAAGAACACTTTACCGCTGGCTTGAAAAGGACGACAACGGATAAGGCCTGTGATTACCAGGAGGATCAATCAGCGCGCAGAAACCGACCCGGGCCCGCCACCCGGTCAGCCACGAAAGCTGCGCCGAACTCCCATCTGATCCGGATGGCATCAGGACCCGCGCAAGTCTACCTGTTGCCTCTGTGTATGAAGCCTGCCCTTGATCCAGGTTAATGACGCAGGCTTCGTCGCCATCTAGTCTCGACGATGCAGTTCGTCGATGGGCGACGGACGGTGGGGTCTTTGCTCAATCCAGCTGAATCGACAGGATTCGGAAAGCCCCGCAATGCATCTGAACGCCACAGCGCAATCCAGCGGGGTCGAAGAAGATGGACAAGTTGATCGATCCTCTGCTCGAGATGCAGCCATTGACCATCTATCTGCTGATCGGGGCGTTCTGCTGGACCGAGGCCGCTTTCTTTCTGGGTTTCATCACGCCGGGCGAACTGGCCGTCGTCACCGGCGGGATCCTCTCGTCAAGGCAAGTCGTCAGATACGACATTCTCCTGATTGTCGTGACCTGCGCCACGCTGCTCGGTAATGCCACCGGGTTCCTGATCGGACGGCGCTACGGTAATCGTGCTCTGGCGTGGTCGCCAGTTCAGCGCTATCTCGGTATCGCGATCGGCAAGGCGCGAGAATTCATGCGACTGCGCGGCGAGTGGGCCATCATTCTGGGTCGTGTTTCCACCCCGACCCGTGTCATCACACCCTTCCTGGCCGGGATGGCGGGCATGAGCTATCGGCGCTTCGTCGTTTTCGATGTCTTTGCCAGTCTGCTCTGGGCAGTCTGTTTCCTTTCCCTGGGATACTTGCTGGGCGAGTCCTGGACACTGATACGCGAGATCAGTGGCGCTGCAGCGATTCTTGTCCTGGGACTTTTCATTGCCGCGCTGGTGATTCGCTGGGCAGCGGTGCGCATCATTCGTCATCAACTTCGCTTCCGGGCGGCCATCAGGTTGGCCCTGAGAGCGACCGGGACTCGCGGACTGGCCCGTGCCCTTCGGCCGGGATTCCAGTGGCTCAGTCACAGACTCGATCCAAGAATCGCTCGTGGCCTGAGCCTGTCGATCTGCTTTCTTGTGCTGATTTCAGCCGTAGCCTGCATCGGACTGGTGGTCAGTCAAACCCAATCGCTTTGGGGATTGGCACGATTCGACTATCCCGTGCTCGACTGGATGGTCGCAACGCGCACCGATCAGGCCGTCGAGGTCGCACGCCAGGCCCTGTGGTTCTTTCAGTGGCCCGGCATTCTTGCCCTGGCACTTCCAGTCGCAGTCTTGACCGTCTGGCTTGCCGGCAGCCTTGCGGCCCTGCGCATCGGTGTAGGAGTGATCGGTGCGGTCGCTGGTGCCACTCTGCTGGATCGGTTTGTCCTTGAGGGCCATGTCGCCAACGCTGAATTTCCTTCCATTTCGCTCTCGGCTGCTGCCGCCCTGGCTGTCCATGCTGTCGCCCTGACGATGCGGCTTCGCGACTGGTCGAGCGCCGTGGCCTGTGCCGGCTTTGCGCTTTTCGGCGTCTTGACGATCGCGCTGGCTGTCATCGTGGCGGGCTGGTCGGCCCCGTCGGGCATCGCCCTGGGCATCGGCATCGGGCTGAGCTGGGCTGCGCTGCTGGAACTGCCCTGGAGCCTTCTGCAGACCGTGCATCCGACTCCGGAAAGGGGGTCGGATGAACAACATCACCAATCGAGACTCAGGGAATCATCCACGTCTACCGAGCCTGTACGACCAATGCCCTGAACTTCAGGCAGCTCGGGGTTTTAGCGCTTGGGCCGTGGCGAGCAAACCCCTGATCACTTCATCAACCAGATACTTTCAAAGGAGACTGTATGGCAACTTCAACAGACAAGGAACTTCAGCAACTCAAAGCAGAATTCTCGACCTTGAAGGACGAGCTGGCGAGCATCGGCGAAACCGTTGGGCGCATTGCCTCGAGTGCAACCGAGGAGGGTCAGCAACGGGTCCGATCGGCGGCAGACCGCACGCGCCACCAGGCTCGGGAGAGCTGGAGCGCGTTCGAGCACGAAGTCGAAGAGCGCCCGATGACCAGCATCGCCGCGGCGCTCGGTATCGGTTTCATACTGGGCCGATTGCTTGACCGCTGATCCAGTCACGAATCGGATGCATCGCACTACGGCAAGGAGTAGTTGATGATCAAGAGGATCAAGCAACGCGCAGAAACCGGCCTGCTGACCCTGGCCCTGGTGATCCCTCTCGCGCTTTGCGTTTTCGGGTTTCTCGGCCTGGCGGGCTATTTCACTTTCCGCCAGTCCCTGCCACCGAACCTGGCGGCCCTGGTCACCTCGGCCTGCGGAATCATATTGATCGCCGTGACGCTGCTCCTTGCCAAATTTAGCCAGTTCAATATTCGCAGCAAGCCTTCGAGGGATGTCGATACGAAAGCCGGCTTCGAGATCGGCGATGAGCTTGAAGGCTATCTTCGTGACCACGCCGATCCCGTGCTGACCGACTGGATCCGCGGCAATCCCGACAAGGCCGCGATGGCTACGCTTGCCCTGGGGATTGCCGCCGGCTACAGCGACCAGTTCCGACGCCTGCTTCTTGATGCCTACTCGCGCTATGCCGAAAGCGAGTCAGCCCGGCGTTCGAACACCTGAGGTGGCGCCCGTACGGAGTTATCCAGAGGCTCTCTAATCCTCGAAATCGTCAGCGAACAGGAACTCCTCGATGACTTCTACTTGCCCGAGGGCCTGGGCCTCAGCGCCGCGCGCGGCACAGATGATTTGCAGGGCGGTCGTCTCCTCGATGTGAATGATGCGGCTACCGCTGGGCGGGATTCCCAGGACGCGACCGCGGTCGTCAGAAATGCGGCAGGCCCGCGCGCCCTCGGTAACCCAGCTCACCTGGACCAAACCGGCACTGTTCAGGCGCGGTATATTGCTGCCGCCCCCCTGGGCTGGTGCCGCGCCGAGCGCCTCGAGGCTGAAGCTCATGATGCGCAAGGGCTCGTCGCTGTCCTCTACCGTGATGGAGGATTGAGCCAGAGCGCTTCCGAGTGCGTTCCGGCATTCGAGCGTATAGGTGGTGCTGGACGCCGGGATGAGTTTGAACTGGCCTGACGGCGGCAGACGCCAGACGACGTTCTGGTTCGTTTCACGCAGGCGGCAGCGCGTGGCCCCCGGGGCCTGCCAGCTCAGAAAGGCATTGTTACCGCGCGCGATCGTGTTTCGATCGATGCTGAAAGCAGAAATGACCGGTGCTTGCTGGGCTATCGTGACAAGAACTTCGGTGCTCGATGTGTTCGACCCGGCAGCGTTCTGGCAGCGCAGCTCGAACAGCGTGTCGCGTGCAACCGTGACGCGGATATGACCCCTGATCGGCACGGCCAGGGACTGCTCACCGTTGCTGATTGCACAGGCGCTGGCGCTGCGAGTTTCCCAGATCAACCGCGTCCGAGCGCCGATGGGCACATCGTCCCGGCTCGCTGCGAACAGAATGATTTCTGGCGCCCCCGGGGCAGGTGTCACTGTGGCAGTGACCTGCTCGATCGCTGTACCACCCGGGCCGGCACAAGTGAGGGTCCAGACGGTATCGTCGCCGGGACTGACCTGGAGCTGGCCGGATGGGGGAACGGTCAAGATCCCGGCAACTTCGCTGGACTCGAGCCCGCAGACGGCGATGCCGGCAGCATCCCACGACAGGGTCGCAGTCTGACCGGCCACGATGCCGGTCGGCTGAACCCCGAAGTCAGCGATTGATGGAACCGGCAATGGGTCTGGGTCGGGACGGCCGACGAGCCTCGTCGGATAGCCGGCACTCTCGAAGAGTTCACGACTGCAGTCGCCTGGAGTGCAGGCCAGACCCCGGCTCGGAAGCACGGCCACGATGCCTCCGGCGTCGACTCGATCGAGAACACGGCTGTCGGTCGCGCCGTCTGCCAGTCGGAGCCCGCGGATCGCCTCGCTCAGGCCTGGCACGGCGGCGGCTGCCTGGCAGGTATTGCGCTGCGGCGAGAAGGCGGCGGGACCGAAGACGCGATGACTGCGGCAGACCGCAGCCACTGCGCCGGGGCGAACCAGACGACCGTCGGGTCCGACGCCGCGAACGGCCAGAGCGCGATCCAGACGCGTCGTATCGAGCAGCAAGAGATAGTCCGCGCTGCTTGCCGAATCAACAAGCAGAAGGGCAATGACCATCACAACAGCGCGCTTCATCACCAGCGCTCAGGGATTGATCGGAAACTGAACGAGATGGCTCGTGCCGGTCTGGACATCGGTGAACTCGATGGCCTGCCAGACAAATCGGACCTCTTCCAGAAGCTGCCCCGTGCTGCCTTCGCTGAAGGGCCGGATGCCGGCAACGCGGCCGCCCGTCAGGTCGATGCGGTAGACCTCTTCCTCGGACCCGGCTCCGTCAGGGGCAAACAGCCGCAGTACCAGATCGATCTGCTGATTCTGATCCAGTGCCTTGCGCAGCAGGACGCTCGAGCGTGCCAGTGGCTTGACGATCCGCAGTGGCCCGTAATCCTCCCGCGAAGTCGCGATGCCGGAATCCGGATCGATCGCCAGCTGCCCGATCCAGCCGTAGCTCAGGGCAGACGCATAGTCCTCGGTGGCGACGCCGCCGACGGTCAAGGGGCCTTCGCCCTCGGTAATCAGCTCGCCGTTCGCTTCGATTCGAACGACCATTTCGGGCTGGGCATAGGCTGCGGCGCTGAACGTGCAGCACAGGATCAACATCAGGAGTCTTTTCATCGGGAATCTCACGCTGGGTATTCGATGGGATGTATCTACCCATACGGACACGCAGTGGGAAACCCCGCATTTGCTCTCCGAAAACAATGACGCTTCCGGACTCTGCCGACCATTGATCTCGTGAGTATTTCAGACAGGAAAGGCCCTGCGGCTGCGATCAGCGATAAGCCAGTGACCCGGAAACATACTGCGTCAGATGCTGAACCTCCTGCTCCTTGTCCTCGATCTTGTGCTGGACAATCTCACCGATGCCGAGGACGCCGACCAGCTTGCGACCGTCGACGACCGGTAGATGTCGGATATTGTGGGTCGACATCAGTGCCAGGCAATGATCGAGCGAATCGTTCTCGGTCACCGTCACGACATCGGCGGTCATGATTTCCGAAACCGGAGTATCGACCGAAGTCTTGCGCAGCAGGGCGACCTTGCGCGCGTAATCGCGCTCGGAGATCACGCCGGCCAGCCGATCCTGGTCGTCGAGGACCACCAGCGCGCCGCAGTTCTTCTCTGCCATCAGCTCGAGCGCGTCGAAAACGGGCGAGTCTGTGCGAACACTCCACACATCGCGGCCCTTGTTGTCGAGAAACTGTCGAATGGTGTATTTCAACTCAGCCTCCGGCAAAAACATCATCAAAAATGGCCCTGAACAATGCACCCGCCGCGGTGAACGGCTTGTGAGCCGTCGACCGTCCGGGGATTGCTCGACCAGTCGCTCCCGGGATGGTCGATGCGATCCGACCGATCATTCGAAACGATCGCTGAAAAGCCGAGCGGATTCAAAGGCCCCGATATCGACGCCAGGCCCGATTTTCCTTTTCAGCCTCGAAATATCGAACTCGCGTAGCATCCAATCCAGCTCCACGGGAGGATTGGCGGTGCCCGGCGGGGTGTAGCCCGCATCGATGCCGGGCGAGCCCTGTCGCAGGGAGAAATCCGCATCGAGCATGGGATCGCCCTTGCTGTTGCCGATATTGGTGCCGCCGAAGCCCAGGGCGTTCTGAACGATGTTGTACAGCAGGTGATTGTTGCTGATGCTGACGCTCGACATGCCCAGATCGAGATTGCTGTTATTCCAGAACACATTGTTGGCCGCAACGTTACCACTCCCGTTGTCGTTGAACATCGCTATGCCGGCCGCGCCATCAGCGGTCAGAGCCACATTGTTCACGACGGTATTGTTGATGAAGTAGCTCGCACCGGAACCGCTCGGATCGCGAGAGATGTATGCAGTGAAAAAGGAGTTGGTCGTGTTGTCGCGGAACAGACTGTTCGCGATCTCCACTCGGCCCCTGCTTTCGATCAACAGTGCCGAGCCGACTACGGCTTCATTACCGATGAAAGCCACGCGGTCGATGACGACCAATGCAGCTTGATTGTCCTGGCCGAAACCCTTGATGTGCAGGCCACCTGCCGGCAGGGTGTCGCTGGGCTGATTGCCGGACCGGATGGTCAGATTGGCCAAAGCAATGATCACGTTGCTATCGCCTGCCGCGATCAGCATTACCTGGTCGATGCCACCCCCGTCCAGAACGGTACCGAACGCATTGACGGTTCCATGAGTCCCGACGCAGACATCGTTCCAGCCGCCGCTGATCGTCAGATGTCTGGCCTCGGTCGCCGCGTAGTGGAAGCCAAGCCCGAGACTGCCGTTGTCCTGGGTCGGGTAGTGGCCAGGCATGATTCGGATTTCGTCGTGCTCGCCGTTGCCCTGGGCCTGCCACAGGGCGGACTGCAACTCCATGGCGTTGCCGACGCAGAACGTCTCGGCGCTTGCAGTGTCCAGGCCGAGCACGGCCAGGACCAGCGAGGTGAGTAATTGAAAGAACGTCAGGGATCGGATCATGACCTGGGCCCCGTGGGTTGCGTGGATTGGAGTTCATCGTGGATCGGATCGAGCGGCCGGGCCGAGCCTTCACTGAGTGAATGACGCTTGCGCTTGGCCTGTCTCGATGCCCGCAGGTGGAAGCCGGCTTCGATGAGCAGCAGCGGCAGCAGAAAGGCCAGCCATTCGCGCGTGAGGTTCCGGACTTCATCGTTGGCAATAAAACCCAGCAGGATGGGATCGAGCTGACCGAGAACGCGGACCAGGACAAAGGCCAATGCGATGCCATAGGTTCGAACGACAAAGCGCGCGTGGACCTCGAAGGCCCGGCGATAGGCCGCCAGCCAGGCCGCGGCGGCGAAATAGAACCAGAGAAGGGCGAAGATCACCAGCGGTACTCTCCGACCCGGTTCGTCGAAGCCCAGGCCGAGGTAGAGCGCCCCGATGGCTGCAAGCATCGTGGCGCCCAGGTAGATTCGCCCCAGGGCGCGATGAAGCCCGGGCCGCTTCGACCTGAGCCGCCTGGAGAACTGCAGGATGGGAAGGAACAGCAGCGGCAGAGTGAAGACCAGATGCGCCAGGCGCATCGCCTCTTCGAAGGCACCGAACTCGCTACGATCCCGAGTCGCTGCATACACCAGCTCTGCCGCCACGTAGAGTATGGCGGTCACGAAGAGAAGACCGAGCAATACGATCCTGGCCGTTTTCATGAAAAGGCCTGCCAGGGCCCGCGATCGGCACAAGGTGCGCCGATGATCGGATCGTCCAGCTCGTCGCCGTTGATATCTCCGGCCGCGCTGACCGATCTGCCCGCCAGACTGGCAACCTCGAAGGCAAGTCGCCGCTTGATGTGCGGTTTGCCCTCAATCGAATCTGTTCGTGTGCGTGTCATGAACATGCTTTCTCGATGGCCTTGTCTTATTGAAGGCCGGTCGAGCGTGATTACGCACAGGCATCTGCGGGCATCAGGGGCTCCCTGATCGCCAGTCCGCAGCTGGCGGCGATGCAACCAGCTGACGCCGAACAACACAAGCAGCTCCGCGGCAAGCAGCCAATCGAAGAGCGTCCACAACACTTCGGAGAAGGTCGCATTCGAATCGACCCCAAGGCAGGCCGAGAATTCGAACTCGGCCCGACCGCGGCAGCCGATTCGGGCCCGGTCTACTCGAAATTGTCGTTGAATATCTCGTCAGGAGTTTCAACGGCGCCCAAGTCGACGGCTACCCCGGCGACCCGCAGGAAACCGAGCACATCGAATTCACCCAGTTGCCAGTCGAGTTCCGGGGGTGGATTGGGGAGTCCTGGAGGCGGTTCAAACCCGGCATCGATCGCGGGAGACTCAGGCCCCAGACTGAAGTCGGATTCAAGCAATGGGTCGGTACTGCTGTTGCCCATTTCGACGCCTGCATTGCCAATCACGTTTTGCACCGTATTGTAGAGAAGGTGCTGATTCGCGCTGTTCCCTGAAAACTGGATATCCCACAATGCGATGTTGTTCCACAGGATATTGTTTGCCGCCACGTTGCCGCCCGGGCCTGATTTCCACAAACTGACGATATTCCCGCTATTTTCTATCGCATTGTTGACGAGGGTATTGTTGATGAAGTAAGTGGCCTCGCCGTTATCGTTAATTCTGCGAACTTGCACGGTACCCGAGATGGTTGCGATGTTTTCATGGAAAAGGCTGTTGGTGACGTCGACTCGGCCATAGCTTTCAATGGACAGGGCGGAACGGTAGTTCGCCTGGTTGCCGGTAAACACGACCCGATCGATGGAAACCGTGCCCGCTTCTGCGCTTGATTGGAAGCCCTTGATCAGCAAACCTCCCCCCTCATTATCAAGCACAGGGGCCATGCCTGACTGGATGGTCAGGGTCTCAATGGCGATGTTGACATTGGCATCGCCCGCTGAAATGGCGAGGACTCGATCTGCGTTGCCGCCGTCAAGGACGGTCTCGAGTGCACTGGAGCGAAAGCGGCTGGGTGTGCAATTGGTGAGCCAGCCGCCGGTGATCGTAAGGCTTCCAGGCATGCTGTTGGCGTAGTTGAATCCCAGATCAGGGTTGCCATTATCGGCCGTATGGTAGGTGCCCTTTTCAATCCTGATATGGTTATTCTGGGCATTGCCCTGGGCTTGCGTAAGCGCATTCTGTAACTCAAGTGCTGTGCTGACGCAGAAGTCTTCGGCGGCGGCGGTCGACACGATCGATACAAGCAGAAGTGTCAGCGCAGAGCCACGAGCCATGATCAGTCCTCCGATCCTGAGAAATGCTTGAACAGGCCCACGCCTGCGCGTGGTGATGTCACGACTGCTCAGTCCTGGATGGCGACCCGGTAGAAGTCGAGAAAGGTGGTGCGTGGAGTATGTATTCATAGGGCAATTTCGCTTGAGGACTTACCCTGTTTAAAGGCCGGCTGCGTGCGAATCAGAACATGCACGTTGGAGAAAGATGCTGAACGCGTTCGATCCAGAACGAGTCAGGGTCCGTTGCGCGACCACGTTTGCGCGGTCGGGTGGTGCGGTCAGGGCAGGCTCTGCTTCAGCGCCGCGATCCTGTCGAGCAAGGGGTGGTCGGCGGGCAGGCGCTCGAGCGCTGATTCAAGGGCTTCGAGCTGAATCTGAGCGTCTTCGACTCGACCGTGATTGGCGAGAATTTCGGCATAGAAATAGCGGGTCTCGAAAGTCTGGATCGAGTCTCGATTGTGTTTTACCTGGAAGGCCAGGGCCTGGTGGAAAAGGAATTCGGCTTCGGCGATCTTGCCAGCTGCAGCAAGCGCGCGGGCCAGGTAGGCCTGAGCGCCCGCCGAAATACCGTGCTCTGCACCCAGGGCGTCCAAGCTCGTTGATAACGCGCGTCGGCCCAGGGCCACTGCCTCCGCCGTTCGATTCAGCATCAACAGCACTTCGACCCGATTGACGTGGTTTATCAGGGCCAATGGGTGCGTGGTGCCGACGGCCGATTCAACGGCGTTCGCGGCCTCGGCCATGGCGCTCTCGGCCTCGTCGAGCCGGCCGAGTTCCTTGAGCCGGATGCCACGATTGGACATCACCGTCAGGGTAAAGCGATGCGATGCGCCGAGCTGCTGATTGGCTGCTTCGAGCACGCGATCGTTCAGACTCAGCGCCCGGGCGCTGTCGCCTGCCCGTGCCAATGCGGTGGCCAGCGTCGATGCGGTCGCGATCCATTGAGAACTTTGCGGGCCGCTCCTGGCGTCGACCGCAATCAGGGTCTGTTCAAGCATCGAAACGGCTTCATCGAACCGGCTGGTCTCGATCAGCATCTGCGCCATGGGCGCTGCCGAGCTGATCGGGAAGTCGTGCTCTGGACCGAACAGCTCGAGCGCCCGGCTTCGGGCTTGTTCCATCAGCGGCAGGGCTTCGGCAACGCGGCGCTGGTCCAGCAATACGGTGGCCAGTCGAGCGGTCGTTCCGATCGCTGATTGGTCGGCCGGAAAGCGGTCCAGCGGTCGCAGCGCCAGGGCCTCGCGCAGTTTCTGCTCGGCCAGCGCATCATCACCCCGTCGCTGCGCTGCGCAGGCCTCGATCTTCAGCGCAGCGGCGAACACCGAATGATCCGGCGGTAGTTGATCAGCTGCAATTCGACGGATCTCCTGAGCAATGGTGTCGGCCCGGACAGCGTCAGCATCGCACCAGTGCAGTCCTTGCTGGACGTGAATCCGGGCCAGGGCTTCCGGCTGGGATTCCTGATCGCTGGCCAGCAGCGCGCGACTTTCATCGAGCAGGGCCAGTCCGTCGGTCTCCCGTCCAAGGCCAAGATAGGACGCACCGACCACGTAGTGCACCATGGCGCGGACATAGGCGGGTTGGTTCTTGTCCAGAGAGACCTGACGCTCGGCCTGCTCGAGCACGTCGATCACCCGCGCATCCTGGCCGTGGGTGCCCTCGAAGGCCGCGCCCACCACGTCCTGAAAGAGCTGCAGAGAGGCGCGCGCCTGCTCGGCCGCGTGTTGCTCGGCGTCGCGCGCAGTGCCGGTCTGCCACCAGCCGAGCGCGGCGATCAGCAGGCCGATGGCCAGGCTTGTGGACACTGCGCCCGCTGCGAATCGTTTGCGCCGTCGCTCGGGGGCCGTCGAGATGGTTGTCAATCGAGCCAGAACCTCATCGGGATCGGGTCGATCGGCCGGGTCGCTGGCCAGCAGCGAGGCGAGCAATGGCCGATAGTCGCGCGGCAGGCCTGAGAGGTCGGGCGGCGTTTCCTGCGACTGCCTGAGCCTTGCGACATCCTCGCCGGTGAAAGGAAAGCAGCCGCTCAGGCAGCGATAGAGCAGTACGCCGAGCGCGTACAGATCGGCGGCCGGTGTCAGCGCCCCACCGGCCAGCACCTCCGGCGCGGTGCTGAGCGGAGACCCTGTCTGCGCCGGGCCCCTGGCGGCGGCTTCGGTGGCGGAGCCGAAGTCCAGCAACAGCGCCCGGCCGTTGGGTTCGACCAGCACGTTGCTGGCCTTCAGATCACCGTGAACCAGCCCCTGCTCGTGAATGGCCAGCAGTGCCGAGACCAGCGCCCGAGCCAGCGCCTGCACGGCCGGTTCGGGCAGGGTGGCCTCATCGTTCAATACGGAGTCGATCGACCGACCGTCGCTGAGCTCCATCCAGATGCCGGCGAAATCGCCTTCAACCTCCGCCCCGAGGATGGCGACGACGTTCGGATGGCGAACACGGGCCAGGCGCCGAGCCTCTTCGAGCCAGCCGGCGGCGCCAGGAGCGTCGGCGGGCAGCAGCTTGAGTGCCACTTCCCGCTTGAGATGGCCGTCCCAGGCCCGATAGACAGTGCCGAAGGAACCGGCACCCAGCGGCTCGAACACCTCCAGCGAGCCCCAGCTGAAGGTCTCGACGCCGATCTCTGCCTGCGGCAGGTGCAATCGATCGAACAGATCGACGACGCGACGCAGCCGATTCAGGTTGGCGTTATTGCCGCCGCTGTCGGCCGCGATCGCGGCCCAGTCGATGCGACGCTGGTCATGACGAGCGTCATCCTGCCCATCGTCGTGATCGTCCTTGCTCATGGCGTCGGTAGATGCTCGGCCAGATCGGCCAGGGCGCGCTGCACCATCATGCGCGCGGCATTGGCCGACGGGCAGTCCAGCTCCTCGGCGATGGCCGCGTAGTCGAGTCCGAGTTCGACGCGCAGAATCACGGCCGATCGCTTGGGTTCGGGGAGTCGGTTCACGGCGTTCTCGAACACCTCCAGATCTTCCAGTTCGGCAATCGTGTCGGTGCCCTGCGCCTGGTTGAAACGAATGCTGTCGGCCAGCACCAGACGCTGACGGGCGCGGTAGGTGCGGCGAATCTCGTCCTTGGCGCAGGACAGGAGCACCGTGCGCAGATAGGCAAGAAAGGCGCCCTGACCCTGCGCATCGAACTCCTTCAGATTGTTAAAGGCCCGAACCAGTGTGATCTGCACAAGATCGTCGGTTTCGGACAGGTCGCGGCCGTAGCGTGGCAGGCGACCACGCGCCCAGCGACGGAGCACGGGCAGGCAGCGTCGGGCCAGTTCATCCCGCGCTGAATGTTCGCCATCGGCGCCGCGGGTGATGAGCTCTCGTGTGCTCGCCAGATCAGATCCGTCATCGGTCTCGGGCATGGAATCACCTGTCGCTTTAGGGGCCAAAGGCCGTTCGGCCACATTACCTTGCGCTCCGGGCGTCGGCAACAGACCGAGCAGTGTCGCATTCCCGGGCCTTGTGCGCTTGCTGCCCTGACCGGCCTCTACCAATACTGAGTCATTCGGGAATTGAAGATGCCTATTGTTCGCCCCCTCCTCGGCCTGTTCGTTCTGGGCATGCACTCGACGGTGCTGAGCTTGCCGAACTACTGTCACGGTGTCGAGTTCATTCTCTACCGGACCGATACGTCGGATCAGATCTATCGCGGTTTCTGGTTGTCCGGGGTCGATTTCGACTCGAGTCCATTTTTCAAGACGCCGCTCGATCCGGGCAGCTATCGGGTCACCGCCCAGTTCAGTTCTGCCGCAAGCAGTCTGTCGGGCCTACCGCAGCGTGGCTGCGCATTGATCGGCGGCGAGCTGAGCTTTTCACTCGATCGAACGCCGCAGACGATCGCCCAGACCCGCTACCTGAACTTTCGATCGACCGTTCGCGATGACGACGGTCCTGGCTTTTTCAGTAACGACCCGGCCGTTCTCGATTTTCGGTGCGGCCTTCGAGGATCATCGAATCAATACCGCACAGTCTGCGGTCACACGCGGCCGGGGATACTCGCGCTCGACCGGTATTGGGCCCGGTGGGTCGGGCTTTGAAATGGGGTTTGATGCTCACGTCAACGTCGCCGATAACTTCACCGGTACACCGCCGCGTGCATCCGGTGTCAATGTGCTGTTTACGGAATGGGAGTTTGTACTGGACGATCCCAGTCTCTGGCATCTGGTCGCATCGGCGGACGTTTCAACGACGCCGGGTCTGACCCCCTATTTCGGCATCGCGCCTATCGGCCTGCTGTCGGAGGACGAACCGATCACCCTGGTTTTCACCACGGAAACCGAAGAAGGCTGGCTGGCACCCCCGGTGGTCGAGGGTGCAGTTGTGCTGCCGCAGACACCGATCGAACTGGAATCGGTCACCTTGCCGCCGGCCAACATCAATCGCGGTCAGCCCTACCGACTTCGGGTTGTGGCGGCAAGAAACCAGACCGATCTCGGCCTGTTCAATGCGGGCGAAACCGTCGATTTGGTCGCCTTGACGGGCTCGGCGGTGAGCGCGTTGTTCGTCGAGCCCACCAGGCTGCCGGATCCTGATGCGCCGGGCTACCTGCCGCTGAAGCTGGTGCTTAGCGGGGCGCCTGCACTGGTCCAAGTCATCGCGCACAGCGCACCGCTGGACGTTGTGTTCTCAGATGAGTTCAGCGCAGAATCCAGCGATGACTAAGCAAGCGAAACGCCCCTCGGGAAGCCGGGGGCCCCGAGTCTTGAAGCAAGTTGCTGGAGGTCTGATGCTGCTCGCGCTAGCCGGCTTTGGCGCCGTGTATGCCATGAGCGAGATTCATCTGCGCGATGTGGCCGAGCCCCGGCCCTTTGAGCATACGATTCCGACCGATTCAGGAAGCATCGAGCGCGGACGCTACATCGCGCGCACCCGCGGCTGTTTCGGATGTCACGGTCAGCGGCTTGAGGGCAAGGATTTCAGCGAGCAGTGGGACTGGCCGGCACGGGCTGTGGCGCCGAATCTGTCGCGCTATGCGCGTGAGCACGATGCAGCGACCATCGCGGCCGCCATTCGTCAGGGTATCGGTGCCAGCGGCAAGGGCCTGGTCTCGATGCCGTCTTACAACTTCACTCGCTTGTCCAATGCCGACACCGCTGCGCTGATTGCCTTTCTGCGCTCGACTCCGGTGGTGGATTCAGAACTGCCCGGACCGGAGTTGGGCTGGATCGCCCGGCTCGATCTGGCGCTGGGCCGGGAGACCAGCTATGCGCACTGGGTCCAGCACGTCCCGGAGCGGCGCTTGGTGTCCGAGTCCGAACGAGCGCACGGTGAGTATCTGGCCATGACGATGTGCAACGAGTGTCATGGTCTGGACCTGCGCGGCTACGACTTCAATGGATCGCTGGCACCCGATCTGGCAATCGTCGGGGCCATCGAACTTACGGAATTCGAGCGCATCATTCGCACGGGACGCGGGTTGGGCGAGCGTCATCTCGGCTTGATGTCTCTCGTCGCCCCTGATCGCTATTCGGTGCTGACCGACCAGGACGTCCACGCGCTCCATCTGTATCTGTCGTCCCTGCTTGGAGAACCGGTGCCTCAGAACGTGTTCTGGCGGTAATCACCGGATCCCTCGGTCAAGCATCCTTCAACCCTGTTCGGATTTTGCAGCCAAGTGGCCTTGCCGACGGCGGGTATCTGCTGCTGCTTCCGCCCATGAACGGTTTCGTGGTCTGACCCAGCGGTGCGCTTCTACGCCACGCCAATTCGTTCACATCGGCTTATCGAAAATCACAGTGCATTTCGACGGTACTGTCGCTTGAGCGCTGAAGGTATTCTGATCGCCGGCAAGGCACTCATCTGGTTCGCGATCCCGCTCGGGCTTGCGGTCTGGGAGCTATGGCGGCTCAGGGACAAGGATGGCGAGTGACTGCGGAGCCGCTCGGGACAACCGGGCTCATCGCCAGAATTGTGCCTTGTTTCGGGCTCTGATCAGTATTGTTCAGCCCCCCAGGGATTCGATCATGCAGGCCATGAGTTAGGATGATGAGGAGGACAGGTCGGACGGCGTTCGCTGAAACGTCCTGACGATCCTCTCGATACACATTGTTCGGAGCAGACCATGAGCCCATTCAGACTTCTCTGCATAGCGGCATTCCTGACCCTCGTGCCGCATGCCGCCTTTGCCCAGAAGGATAGTTTTGTTCTCGAAATCGAAGCCGGGTCGACCTGGCAATCCAAGAACGATGTCCAGATCCCCAATGACCAAACGGCAGACCGCTTCGATCTGACCGATATCCTGGGGTCCGGGCCCTGGGCCTCGGTTCGACTCAACGGCATCTGGAACATCAACGAGCGCCACGGGCTGCGCGTGGTGCTGGCGCCGCTCGAAATCGAGGAGCGCGGCCGATTCGACAGCGACGTTCGATTCGACGGCGAGACCTTCCTGGCCGACAGTCCACTCGATGCTCGTTATCGCTTCAACTCCTGGCGCCTGGGCTATCGCTATCAGTACTATGATGCGAACGGGTGGCGGCTCTGGGTCGGCGCCACGGCCAAGATCCGTGATGCGGAAATCACCCTGAGGCAGGGCGAGACCCGGGCCAGCGATGATGATCTCGGCTTCGTGCCGCTGCTGCATCTGGCCGGCGAATATCGACTGGCGGACCGGTGGCATTTCGAGTTCGACTTCGACGGTCTGGCCGGTGGTCCGGGACGTGCTATCGATCTGAGTCTGAAGCTGGGCTATACGCTGGATGAGAACTGGCGCATCACGGCCGGCTATCGTGGACTGGAAGGTGGCGCCGACACGGATGATGTCTACAGCTTTGCCTGGTTGAATACGGCGCTGGTGAGCGCCCAGTACCGGTTCTGATTTCCATCCCGGGCCGCTGAGGCCATCGGTAGCCGTTTCATCGATTCATCCGATCATCCCGGAATCGTTACCAGTCCCCAGTTGATGAAGCTCAGGCCTAGCGCGGCGTAGGCCAGGGCGAAGAGGCTGAAGTGGATCTGGCGAATCCGGTTCCAGCCCGAGCGGGCCCAGACGGGGATCAGGCAGATCAGCAACAGCGCGCCCGTGCCGGCCACCACCGTCGCGGCCAGTGAGAGATTGGCGATGAAGGGGATGGGCCAGTCGGAAAACACGGTCGCAAAATCGAGATTTCCGGTGTCCGGCATGTTGGCTGCCAGCAGGCCCAGGCCAGCCACGGGTAGCGTCGCGAGCAAGGCGACGATCGACAACACGGTGCCGGTGCCTCGCGTCTCCGGCTGCTGTCGGAAACGGCGCCAGAAGCCGAGCCAGGTGGTCAGTGAGAACAGCACCGTGGCCGCCAGCGCGCCGCCGAGAATCAGCGGATCGTTCTGCCAGGTGACCGGGACAGCATCCGTCGCGCCGCTGGGTGTGACCATGTGGGTGATGATGCCCTCGTCGTTGCGGGCGAAGGCCAGTCGGTCGCCAAGCCGGTTCTCCCAAAGGCCATCGCCGATCCGTAGGAAGGGTGTGTTCGATGCAGCTCCGATCAGACGGCCCTCATCGGCCGAAATTCTGATCGTACCGTCCAGAACGGCGAAGAACTTCAGCGGGCCATGAAAGATCCGGCGGCTGGTGATGTAGCGGCCCGCGACGGCTTCGGCGGCCAGGATGTCTTCTTCGGTCGGGTTCGATCTGCTGATCGTCGACGGCTGCTCACCGCGCAGGGTCAGCGCTCGATCGAAGACCAGCGTCGGCACGCGGGCCAGGGGGTCGAAATCATCGGAAGTGTTCTGGGCGATGAACACGCCCAGGCCCAGCTCAGAAGACATCGCGAATTTCGAGTAGAAGGCGTTGATCGAGCCGGTATGGCCGTAATAGTGGGTCGAGCGGTAGGGAATGTCGGCAAAGCCGCTTGTTCTGCCCGAAGCGCCGGGGACCGGGTCGAAATGACGCGTCCGAAGCGCGGCATATCCGGCCTCCGATAGCAGACGCACGCCATCCAGCTCGCCACGATTCAGATGAAACCGCATCCAGCGAGCCATATCGTTGGCGGTGGTGGTCATGCCGCCGATGGGGGCGAAGGATCCGATGTCGAGCTGCTCGAGCGCCTCGGGTCCTTTCGAGCCAACGCGATAATTCACAGCCACCGGCGTGGTCGGGTTGGCCGCTGCCGGGCTGGCGTCGGTCAGGGTGGTGGCCGTCATGTCCAGCGGATCCAGAATTTCCTCGAACAGAAAGTCCGCGTAGTCCCGACCAGTGGCGTCCTCGATGATCAACGTGGTCAAGTTCGATCCCCAATTCGAGTAGGCGGCACGTTCGCCGCGGGGAAAGACCTGTCGCGGTTCGGATGCAGCGATGGCTTCGGCGCGTTCCATCGCAGCCACTTCGACAGACCAGAGGTCGAGGTTTTCTTCCACCCCGGCGCGGTGTGACATCAGATCGCGCAGCGTCAAGGGGCGCTCACCCTCAGGTACGGTGTAGCGTTCGAGGTAGGTGTTCACGTCCGCATCCAGGTCCAGCACGCCGCGCTCGACCAGCATCATGGTCGCAGTCCAGACGAAGGTCTTGGAGATCGAGGCGACGTGGAAGCGAGTGGCTGCGGGATCCACGGCAACGCCGGCCTCGACATCGGCCAGACCGTAGCCCTTGGTGAATACATTGCCGTCGGGTCGGACCACGGCGACCGTATAGCCCGGCGCTCCGTGGACCACTTTCCAGGTCGCGATCAGGCCATCGACGTAGGCTTCCAGCTCGCGATCTGCTGCGCGCTGCGAGTCTGGTCGAGCGCCCCCCGTTGCCTGCTCGACGCTCTCCGGGCCGATCGACGACATGGCCTCGGAATCCGCGAGCAGGGTTTGATTCGGGTTTTCAGCCTGATCGAGCCGTGGCTCGGCCTGTGCGTGTGCCTGGCCGATCCCAAGTGGCAGAACCAGTACCAGTGCCTGAACAATCCGCGCGAAACAACAAGAATCTGAAAGGCAGCGCATGGTCAGCTATTCACCGAGTCGGAAAGACTGAAGTTTACTCCGATCGATACCCCTTGATCCCCGGCGGCAGTCGGGCGGCAATCGCCGACAATCGATTCGTCTCCCTGCTTTATTTGTTGTCCCATGAGTGGGAGACTTCATGCAACCCCGTATCGACCGAGTGCAGCCATGGCCAGCAGCCTGTTTCTTCTTCTCGACGACATCGCGACCGTGCTCGACGACGTGTCCGTGATGACCAAGGTGGCGGCGAAGAAGACCGCCGGTGTGCTCGGCGATGATCTGGCGCTGAACGCCGAGCAGGTCTCGGGCGTCCGGGCCAGTCGAGAGCTGCCCGTGGTCTGGCAGGTGGCCAAGGGCTCGGCGCTGAACAAGATCATTCTGGTGCCAGCCGCCCTGGCGATCAGCGCTTTTGCCTCCTGGGCCATCACGCCCTTGCTGATGCTGGGCGGCGCGTATCTGTGCTATGAAGGCGTGGAAAAGCTGACCCACAGGTTTCTTCACCGCAAGGACGCCGAAGCCAACAAGCAGAAACTCAAGGACGCGCTGGTCGATCCCAGGGCCGATTTCGTCGCCATCGAAAAGGACAAGATCAAGGGCGCGATCCGGACCGACTTCATCCTTTCGGCCGAGATCATCGTGATCTCGCTTGGGACCGTGGCCGACAAGCCCTTTGCCACCCAGCTCGGCGTGCTGGTGGCGATCGCCACTCTCGTGACCATCGGCGTCTATGGGCTGGTGGCCGGGATCGTCAAGCTCGATGACGTCGGCCAGGCGCTTTCGCGGAGGGCACATCGCGTCGCGCGCGCCTTCGGCCGTGGCATGCTCGCGTTTGCGCCCTGGCTGATGCGCTTTCTATCCATTGCCGGCACGGCCGCCATGTTCCTGGTCGGTGGCGGCATCGTATCCCACGGCGTGCCCGCGCTGCACCACATCAATGAGGCGCTCGTCGAAGGTATGGTCCAGCCGTGGGCGACCATGACCGGCATGGGCTGGACAGCGCTGGTGGGAATCGTTCTGGGTATAGTCTGTCTGGCCATGGTCACGCTGGCGCAGCGGATCTTCAACCCGGCGGATTACTAACGAGATCAATGATCAGCAGACATTCAGCGCTTCAGAGGTTCCTTATACTGAACACGATTCCGTGCAAAGGA
Organism: uncultured Wenzhouxiangella sp.; assembly: GCA_964439915.1. Taxonomy (GTDB): domain Bacteria; phylum Pseudomonadota; class Gammaproteobacteria; order Xanthomonadales; family Wenzhouxiangellaceae; genus Wenzhouxiangella. The sequence continues at coordinate 122,612 of CAYTQT010000002.1, forward strand.
TTCTGATTTGAGACCGCCCGCCTTAGCTCTTTTCCTTCTCGCCCTCGGCGGTGCCGATGCGAGCGCCCAGAATCAGGCCTTCTATCTCGATGCGCCGGCATCGACCCGATTTCACGATGCGCATCAGCTGTCCGATGGCACCATGCTGCTATCCGGGCAGGCCGATGACTTCGACTGGCTGCCCCCTGGCGTCACCGTTGAGGTGCTGAATGCCGAGGCCATCGATTCAGCGTCCAGTGCAGCGGGTTTTGTCCTGCAGGTCACCCCGGACCTCGAGCAGATTCTGTCCGTCGTTCACTTCCCGACAGGCACCGCGCGCAGCGTGTTCAGGGTTCGAAGTACCGAAGTCCCCGGGCAGGCCACGGGCGAGCTGTTCATATCGGGTCATCGCGACGGCGGCAGCAGCAACGGCTATTTCATCGCTCGCCTCGACGGCAATTTCGTCGATCAGGTGCCGACGGCAATGGACTGGGTCGCGAACATCGATACGCGCGGTGATTCCGACGACGGCAGCAATTCCCACAAGGGTCTGCAGCCCTGGGACGTGGGCTCGGACGGCAAGGTCGTCTACGCCCTGGGCGAGGCCTTTCGCTCCGGTTGGGCAGCCATTCAGCGTCTGGACGTGAATGGTCAGCCAGAGGTTGTCGAGGACTGGCGAATTCACTGGCAGCAGGCCGGCGGCGAATGGCGCGGCACGCCGGCCTCGAATGCCCCGCAAGCGCTCTCGCACAGTGCCATCGTGATGAAGAGCCGGCGAATCGGACAGCTGCGATCGGCCACCGCCGCAGACCATGCCGCCATCGCTGTCGATGAAAACGGCAACGCAACGCGCCAGGGCCGCTGGCCGGATGATTACTATTTCTCCGGCCATTGCCAGCTTGCACAGAGCAACTGCGACACGACGCATCCGGGCTATACCGGTTATCGCGTTGGCGCCAATGACACCCAGCGTGTTGGCAGCATCGTCGTCGATCGGCGCAGCAACGATTTCTATTTCGGCTACAGCACTCAGTCGCGACTGCCCGGCGGAAACCCGGATTTCGAGCCGGCCGTGGTCGCGATGACCTCGACCGGCGCATTGAAGTGGTGGGCAAGGCTGTATGAGGAAACGGATCAGAACAGCTCGCCCGATCAATACGTCGACGGCCTGGCGATCGACTATGGCAATGATCGCCTGGTCGTTCTGGGTCGATCACACGGCAACAACGTGATCAATTTCTGGTCCGGTAATCAGATTGCCCTGAACCCGGGCGGCAGTGGATTCCAGAACCGCTTCACCGGCACCAACGGTAATATCCACATCTCCTGGCTCGGAAGCTATGGACTCGACAGCGGCCGCATCGATGCGGCCACTTGGGTCGCCGAGTTCAATGAGGGCGAGAGCGGCGGTGCACCGCACCCCGATCCGAATCTCGGTGGCTGGCCCGATCCCAATGCCGGCTGGCCGAATCTCAATACGACCCGCTGTCGCTCCGATATCGAAGTCTTCGCCGATGGCAGCGTGCTGATTGCCTGCACGGGTCGCAGGACGGTCACTACCGTGAATGCTTATCAGCGTATGCCGCTACCGGGCCAGGGGGTGGGGACGTGGAATGAATTCGTGCGCGTCTACAAACCCGATCTGTCCGGCCTGGTCTACAGCTCGCTAGTCACCGGGGATTGGGATCGGACAACGGGACAGGGCGGCGGTAATACCCATCTGCAATCGGTACTGCCACTCGCCGATGGGCTGCTGACCCTTGGCCATCATGAGGCCGAAGCCGGGACGCCTCAAGGTGAACCCATCCCGAATGCCGGCCCGGCGCCCGACTGGGGCGGGACAACACCTCAGGCTGAAACCGCCCTGCTGGCCAGACTTCGCTTCCAGCTCGATGGTGTATTTGCTGATCGCTGGATGGCCGAGGGTGATTGAACCCGGCTCGGCTGACCTAGCCCGCATTATTCATGAATTCACTCGCGCCCTTGCTTGCTCCTTGTCCGCACAGCGGATTTTCCTCCCTCGGAGATGCGGCATGGTATTCCGTTCGGTCGGAAAATCCCCTGTGCGAACAATTCCCTGCGCAACCTTCGCGGCGATTCATGAATATTGCGGGCCAGGAAGGTTCAGCGCTCCAGAGTCACAAGTTGATAGTGAAGCTCGTCACACTACTGACCCGGTTGCGTGACTGAGATCCGAGTCTGCTTTCAAAGACCTTTTCGCTCTGACTTCCATTGGTCATGACGCTCCGCTAAGATCAATCGGTACAAGGGGGTTGGATCAAGTCAGAAAGGCAAAAACCGTATGGCCGATCAAGACACTGCCCTCGAGAACCCTTCTCTCCGGAAGCTGTTCCAGCCGAAATCCAGGAATCGAACGAGTCTTCGCCAGGCCGTAGCGAAACAGGGCGAGAATCAGACTGACAACCTGTCCGACTCGGCCGTCGTTCCGCCGTTCCCGGTGCGCGTCCTCACTCGCATGGGATTCGGTCTGCGCCGCACCGAGCTGGTGCCCGTGGAGGCACCCGACCCGGAGCGGATCTTTTCCGATCGCTTTTCCTTCGGTTCTGATCTACTGGGTCGGGACGATGTGGCCTACTTCCAGTCGCTCGGTCCGACAGACGATCTGCGGCTCGAGCGCTATGTCGACGAGCAGCTTCGCGATGATCTGCCCGATCCGGAATGGGAGCAGCGCAAGGCAGCCTATCCGAACAGTTTCGATATCCTCGACGAGGACCTGGCGACCACCTTTTCGCAGCGAGAATGCCAGGGGTTTACCGCCTATGCCGAGCCGCAGCGTCAGGTCGAGCGCGCAGCGTTTACCCGAGCCTGCTACAGCCGTCGACAGCTGCGCGAGCTGATGGTCGATTTCTGGCACAACCATTTCAATATCTTCAGTGGCGCGGACGAGGACACCTACGTCTCCTGGGCAGACTGGGACAAGTCGGTGATCCGCGGACACGTGTTCGGAAATTTCCATGACATGGTCCAGGCCAGCGCCAAGCACCCGGCCATGCTCCAGTACCTGGACAACTACGCCAACGAGGCCGGCGGTTTCAACGAGAACTATGCGCGCGAACTCTACGAGCTGCACACGCTTGGTGCCATCAACTATCTCGGCAACACCTCGCCGCTGGATGCACCGACGCTGCCGACCAATCCCTACGCCGGCCTGGGTGATCCTCTGCTCGATGCCCTCCAGTTCAGCAATCCGACGCGCGAGATCCAGAGCGAGTACACCGATGACGACGTCTATGAGGCGGCGAGAGCCCTGACCGGCTGGCGCTACGATGACGAGAACGTCAATCAGGGTGGTCAGTGCGTTGACGGCGGAAGCGGCGCGTTCTTCGTCAATGAGGGCGAGCACGATGGGGGCGGAAAGGCGATCCTGTCGAAGGGTTCGGTCCTGCTCCCGGCCGACGGTGGCGCGGTCCATGACGGTGAAGTCGCCATCAAACTGGCCGCCTATCACCCCGGGACCGCGCGCTACATCGCCCTGAAGCTCTGCCAGCGCCTGATCGCTGACGACCCGCCCGAAACGCTCGTCCAGGCAGCAGCGGGTACCTTCTATGCCAACCGGACACATCCGCGCCAGATTGCCCTGACCCTGCGCACGATCCTGCTCTCCGACGAGTTCAAGGACCCGGCGACCTGGGGCAGGAAAATCAAACGCCCATTCGAATACATCGTCTCGGCGATGCGCGCGGCGCGCTGTGACTACACCTGGCGCTTCGACGACAGCGATACCGATCGTTTTCTCGGTCAGTTCGATGATGCCGGTCAACGACTGTACTGGTGGCGTACGCCGGATGGCTATCCCGATGAACGCGCAGCCTGGATGGGCTCGAACACCCTGGTCCAGAACTGGCGCATCATCGACTGGTTGGTCGACGAAAACGTCGACGACGATGCCAATCGGGTGATGCGAATCGTCGACACGACGCTGGAGAATTTTCCCGGTAACCCCACGCCGCGTGAACTTGTTGCATTCTGGTGCGACTGGATTCTTGGTTTTACCCCTGAAGGCGGCTGGATCGGTCCGGTCGGCACATTCTGGGCAAATGAGCCGACCGCCTTGGGCCGGGCCCTGATGCAGTTCATCACCCAGCAGGGCTTTCCGGTTGGCGAGGAGGACGCCCCCCCGTTCCCTGCCGACCAGCAGATTCCTCGCAATCAGTTCACCGAAGACGACTTTCCGGATCGTTGGCACCGCCGTCTGCGCGGCATGGTCCAGCTGATTCTGTGGTCGCCCAACTTCATGCAGCGCTGAGGAGAGAACGATGAAAAGAAGAACGCTCGAAGACCTCAAGCGCGTCCTGACTCGCCGCCAGTTCCTGCAGGTATCCGGCGCGGCCGCCGGCGCTGCAACCATGAACCTCAGTTTTGTTCCCAGAGTGTTTGCCGGCGGCAGCACTCAGAAAGTCCTGGTCTATGTGTTTTTGCGTGGCGGTATCGACGGGCTCGCGCTGCTGCCGCCGATCGACGGACCTGACTATGGCCATCTTGTAGATGCCCGTAGGGAGGGCCGGACTCGGGTCGATATCAATGACTCTGATCCGAGCCGGCGGCCCTTGACCATGCCCGATGGCCAGGGCCTCGGCTTTCATCCCTATCTCGGGAACGGCGGATTACGGAGCGTTTATTTCAACGGTGGCAGCACCGACGGTGGCATGGCCATCGTGCAGGCCGTCGGCCACCCGCCCGGCACCTTCACTCGCAGCCACTTCGATGCCCAGGAACAGATCGAACTCGGTCAGCCTCTGGTTGTCGACGGCACCGGTCAGGGTCTGCCGGGCAACGGCTGGTTGACCCGCTATCTCGCCACCTCTCCCGGCGTGCCGGCTCCGGGCGCGATCTTTACCGCGATGGTCTCGGGCAGTACGCCCCCTGTCAGTCTGGGCGGCTGGTCGGATGTGGCCACCCTCGACTCGCCGGACAATTTCTCGCCCAACACCGGCACTTTCGGCTCGACCCATCTGGCGACCCTGAATTCGCTCTACGGCGGGGCGGGAGAACTGGATATCGCCGCTGGCGCGGCCCTTGATGCCATCGATCTGATCAACAGCCTGGATCTCGACAACTACACGCCAGGCGGTGGCGTGACCTATCCCGACTCTAATGAGGGGCGCGATTTCCAGCTCATCGCCCAGCTGATCCGTCAGAACCTTGGTATTGCCACGGCCACCGTCGACATCGGCGGCTGGGATACGCACAACAACCAGAACGCCTTCGGTGGTCCCTTCGGCAACAACGTGCGGGACTTGAGCGAAGCCCTGACTGCCTTCTACCGCGATCTCGAGGGCGCGGGCTATATCGACGATGTAGCCATTGTGGTGCAAAGCGAGTTCGGCCGTCAGGTCAAGGAAAACGCCAGCTTCGGCACCGACCACGGGCTGGGTAATCCGATGTTCGTTCTCGGTGCAGGTGTCAAAGGACGACAGGTCTATGGGCCTTCCCAGGGCATTGCGCCGGCCGATCGTATCGGCGACAGCCTGGTGCCGCAGACCGATTTCCGCAACGTTCTTGCTGAGGTCGCCGGGGGTCTGCTTGGCCATCCCGATGTCGAAGGGATCTTCGCCGATCCCGACTTCACCTATACACCGGTCGGCTTCTCTACCTGATCGTGCAGCGCTGGTTCCGATCGGTCATCGCGGTGGCGCTTGGCGCGATGACAGGTGCTGTCAACGCACAGAATCTCAACTGTGTGGACGTGAGCGCTGTGACGCCCAACCCGGGCGTGCGTTTCGAGCAGGACGTCCGCCCCATCATCGAAGACGAATTCTGGGGCTGCACCAACTGCCACGGCGATTCCGGCGGGCTGGCACTCGATCAGGGCAATGCCACCCACGCCAATCTGTTCTGCGCCGACACCCAGGGCAGCGTCCCGCAGCCGCCCGGAAAGCGCATCGTTCCGGGCGCGCCGGATGAAAGCTGGTTCTACCTGCGCATCGCCTGCGATGACATCGACGATCCAGCCTTCAAGATGCCGCGCTTCGGCACGCCGCTGGCCAGTGCGGAGCTGCGCGTCATCTACGACTGGATCCTGCAGGGTGCGCCCTCGGCCGAGACGATCTTCACCAGCCGCTTTGACGATCGGGGATTCTGCCGCTGATTCGATCGGTTCAGCATGCTACGATCGAACGGCGGCCAGCGGGAAAAACGATTCGGGCTGATTCCTGAGCCTGAAATCTACTCCGCTTGTGCCCGCAGTAAACAGGGGAGCACCAGGTGAAACCAGGACAATCCGTGGAAGATCCGGCCACCGATGTGTCCTCGTGGCCCGAACGTATTGCCTCCGGCGATGCAGGGGCTGAAACAGAGCTGGCCCGATATTTCGGGCCGAAGATCGAATTCATCCTGCGTCGCCGCCTGCGCGATCCCGCGCTGGCCGCCGATCTATGCCAGGACACCCTCATCGTCGTGATCGAACGCCTTCGCGGAAAGGGCATCGACGAGGCCGACAAGCTGGCCGCCTTCATCTACAGGACAGCCGAGTACCTGGCCAATAACCGTGGCCGCAGACGCCAGCGCCGGAATACCCACAGCGATACCTCACACGTCGAGGAAGCCGCATCGAAAGCCCCTCTGATCGAGGACTTGATCGAACGCGAGGAATTGGCTCGGATGGTCAGGGAGTCGATCGCAGAGCTTGGTCAGTCACGAGACAGGCAGCTGCTCAGACGCTTCTACCTGGGTGATGAGGACAAGACGGATCTGTGCCGGGAATTCGGGATCTCTCCAGCGCATTTCGATCGGGTGCTTTATCGAGCCCGCCAGCGTTTCGGTGAACTGCTCCAACGCCGGCTGGGGTCTGACCACATCGAGGCGCTGCGATGAATAGCCGCGCTCAGCTGACACCGATGCGCGAGAGATTCGACCGCATCGCGACACTTGACAAGATGGGGACGGAGGTCCGGTAGTGACAAACGTCGATTCAAATCCGGAGGCGCGCCGCATCGACGACTATCTGCGCGGCCGCCTGTCCGAAGACCAGACGCGCCAGTTCGAGCTGCGGATGCTCGAAGACGATCGCCTGTTCGCCGAAGTTCAGCGCGTGGAGCTGCTGCGCACCGGCCTTGCTCGGCTGCCTGATCAACTCAAGGAGCCAGCGCCGAGTGCAGCCATGCCGATTGGTCAGCGTGAGGCGCCCTGGCTGCTGCAATGGCTGCAGCCAGCGCTGAGCGCTGTGCTGCTGCTGGCTGTAGTGGCGCTGGGCATCGGAAACACCAGTCTTCGCCAGCAACTCGAAGAATCCCAGGCGCCTCGCACCGGCATCCCGGTCATCACCCTGCACGACCAGCGTGCCCTGTTTCCCGGCATGCAGGGAGATGCCGACAGTTCCGTAGCCCGCGATGGGCCTGTGCTGCTGGAAATTGACGTCTCGGCGCATCAGGAACAAGCATTCAGGGTGGAGATTCGCAGCGCTCGTGACACGACTATCCATGAGCGCGTTGTTCCAGATGCGCGTGGATACCTGACCGTCTACCTTCCCGACGGCCCGACCAGCGTTGCTGTGTCGACTGAGCAGGGAGAGGTCGTGAGACGGTTTGGAACCGATTAGACGGGAAAGGCAGGGAGGTAACATGATTTATTTCGGCAAGGGATTCGTGCTGACTCTTTTCACTTTTCTCTGACTTCACAAGCTGAATGTCTGCTGATCATTGATCTCGTTAGTATTGGATTTATCGAAGGCTGCGAGCACCCGTCATCAACGACTACTCCTGGGGAATATCGAGATGCCTCTTACACACAACCAACATCCGGAGCTGCTGCTGAATCACACCTGGAAAATCGAGATAAGCCGCGATGAAAAGAACATCGACGCGACCAAGAAAACACAGTTCCTGCCAGGCGACCGAATCAAGATCGTACGAGAGGAAGGAGCTGACCGGGTCCAGCTCATCATTTGGGCTGAACAAGACGGAATGATCTACGTTCTCGACGGGACCCTAGAAGACCATGATCAACTCAACGGCGGGGATATCTGGAGCCGCGCCAAGATCAAGTTCAAAGATACCGTAGGCGGGAAAAACCAGGAGCGGACGCTTGAACTTTTTGCAGCAAAGTTCAAAAAAGCGGGCTACAAAGACCAACTTGATGAGTGCAGGACAAGAATCAACGATATCGCAAAATTCATGAATGATGCCGATATTCAGTCCTCTTGCGGCCACGACAACCTGATGGTCTGGTACATCCAGGACCCGACAAAAGACAAGGACAAACTCGGTGCCTTGAACAAGCCAGAGCCGGGCCAGGGCACCGGCAGCGGGGGCTCCGACTGAGTGTTGGCCTGGCGGCGACCGTGAACACGGCCCAGCGCCTGATCGGGGCTTGCGCGCTCCTTGCCGGTTCCATCAATCTCGCCGCCACGCCCGTCCTGCGCGAGTCGCCGGACGGGCTTTTTATCGACCCTCCTGTTGAATGCGCTGTCGTTTCGAATCAGGGCCTCGATACGATGGCAGAGGCCTTGGCTCCTGACGACAGCAGGCTCATGCGCATGGCCTCCTGGCGTGGGCGCGAGGGACGCTATGTGGTGGCACCGCCCGCAAATACTGCCGCGATTCGGATCACGGCCCTGGGTCGCGCCTCGATTTCAACCAGCGACATCGATATCGCTCCCTGCCCGGATGGGCTCTCCCTGATGACCGCCCGCGCGATGGCACAGGCCAGTGATCTTCGCCTGGCCAGCTATTTCGGCGGCCAGGCAGATCCAGCGCGCATCGAGGCGGCGTTCAACGAAGCGCTGGCGGGCCTGCCCGCCGAGTCGCTGCCGGACTGGCGAGCCGATTTGCTGTTCGAGGCCGCTGAATGGCATCGCGACGCCGGCCGGCCCGAGCTGGCCGAAGAGAGCTGGTCCAGTGCGCTCGATCTCTACCGGGTGGTTGGCAACTCGCGCGGAGAGGCGGCCACCCTGAATGCCCTGGGTCTCACGGCCTGGCGCCAGGGTCGTCCTGCCGCGGCCAGAACGTTCTACGAGCAGGCGCTGACCATCCGCCGATCGCTGGGGGAGGCATTCGCCTCGGCGGCGATCCTGAACAATCTGGGCCTGATGTCGGCCGAGCATGGCGATCAGACCGCCGCCCTCGAACATTATCAGCAGGCGCTGGCGGTCTTCCAGAACGGCATCGAGCTACGCGTCGCGATCGACCCGGGCGAAGCCGCTGGGCCGGCCCGTCAACTGGCCCCCGAGGGTGATCTGGGCTCGGCGTTGAATACCCTGAATAACCTGGCGCTTCTCTATCGGGATACTGGCCAGACAGCGATCGCCGAGCGCTACTGGCGCAACTACCTTGCCTTCGAGGCCTATCTTCCCGAAGCGATGGCCGCAGCGCAGGCGCGACATAATCTCGGTCTGCTGCTGTACGCCCAGGGACGTCTGGACGAGGCCCTGCGCCTGCTGCTGGATGCCCGAACGCGCTTCGACAATGCCGGTGCCGGCCGCTGGCAGGCCGAGTCGCGCGTGGCATTGAGCCTGCTTTACCTGGAGCTGGGCGATCAGGACGGAGCCTTGGTTCTGGCCGAGCAGGCGATGGCGCTACCAATCGACGATCCTCGAGCCCGTAATCGAGTGCTGCGCCAGACCGGTCGCATTGCACTGGAGCTTGATCGCGCCGAGCTTGCCGTCGAAGCCTTTCAGGCCGCCTCTGAGTCGTTGGGCGGCTCTGCTCCCCTGCAGGAGCGATCGGCGCTCGAGTCGGACCTGGCCCGTGCCGAGCTCGCGCTCGGACGGCTGGACCTGGCCGGAGCGCGTCAGCAAAGAAACCTTCAGTCCCTTGAACAAGCGGATCTCCCTGCCCTGACGGCGGCGGCGCGGTCCCTGCTGGGCGAGATACTGCATCGTCAAGGTAAGACGGCCGCCGCCCGCGCGATGCTGGAGCAGGCCTTGACCGTCCAGCAGGAGCTGGGCGTCATCCTGGCTGAACTGGAAACGCTGGAGCGCCTGGGTCGGGTTCAGCAGCAGACCGATCCGGTCGCCGCCCGGTCGAATCATGACCGCGCGCTCGACCTGCTCGATGATCCCCGCCTTCGGCGTCTGCCGGAGGTTCGCCGGGCCGGCTTCCGGGCGCGCTACCGCAAGCTCTACGAACGGCAGATCGCCCTCCTGCTCGACGCTGATCGGATCGAGGCGGCATGGGTGGTGGGTGAGCGGGCGCGAACCGGGGATCTGATCGCACTGCGCCACGACCGGGCGCGCCAGCGTCAAGGCCCGGCCCGGACCCGGGCGCTGGATCGACACGCCAGTCTGCTGGCCGATCTGCACTCGCTGACCGCCTCGTCAGAGCGTGATGCCGATGAGATCCAGCGAATCCGCTCCGAGCTGGATCGGCTGGAGGGCGATTTTCAGCGCCCGGAAGTCAAGATCCAGCCAGCCGCACTGGAGGACGTTCGGGCGGCGCTCGATCCCCGTCAACGCCTCCTGAGCTTTGTTCTCGGCGAGTCGCGTGGCTGGGTCTGGATCATCGGTGGGTCCAGCGATCAGGTGGTTGCGATCGACGATGTTGCCGGTCTGCGCGACGATATCGAGGCGCTCCTGGCCCAGCTGCGCAATCCGCGTAACGCCATCGGTCGGATCAGTGCATTGATCGAATCGATTCAGGGGCGTTTGCCTGCGGCGGTCCACCGGGCAATAGCGAATGCCGAAGACGTTCTGATCCAGCCTGACCGTGAGCTGCATGCGCTGCCGTTCTCGCTGCTCTGGCTCGAGGACGGCAGGGGCGGCGCAACACCGGATTTTCGGCGCATCCTTTCGGCAACGACTCAGGCGGCTTCATCGGGAACGGGAGTGGATCGGTCGCTTCTGGTGCTGGCCGATCCAGGATGGAATGAATCCGACGAGCGCCGTTCGATGTATCCGGAGCCCAGCCTGCTGACCCGTCTGATGCGTGACAGCGCGCTGGCCCGACTGCCCGGAACAAGAAACGAAGCCGAAGCCATTGCCGCACTGGACGGCAATGCCATTCGAACCCAGCTCAGACTCGGTCCCTTCGCCAGCCGCGAGTTCGTCCTGGGCGGAGGTCTGAGTGGCTACACGCACCTGCATATTGCCACCCACGGTCTGGTCGACCTGGAGTATCCGGAGCTCTCTGCCCTGCTGTTGGCCAGTGAAACCGGCGCCGGCCCGGCATTCCTGCGCCCGAGTGACATTGCCGGGCTGGATCTCGATGCCGCGCTCGTCGTGCTCAGTGGCTGCGATACCGGCTATGGGCGCGTCTTCGCCGGGAGCGCTGCTTTCAGCCTGGCCCGCCCGTTTCTGCTGGCCGGTGCCGAGCAGGTCCTGGCCTCGCTGTGGAAAGTCGATGACTTCCGCACCGCCCAGTTCATGACGCGGTTCTACCAGCATCTGTTGATCGATGAGCAACCATCCGAACAAGCCCTCACGCTGACAAGAGACTGGATGCGCCAGCAGCGCGGAAATGCTCACCCCTATTACTGGGCGGGATTCACCATCAAGACCACCGGCCTGTAGTCACTTCAGCACTGCCGAGAATTTGCTGGGCTCCATGGTTTGTCAGCCGCGTGGCTTGACCCGGTGGCTGGCGACGGCGGTCAGGGGCTCCTCCGGCCAGGGATGCTTCGGATAGCGACCGCGCATGTCCTTGCGCACGTCCGGATAGGCATTCGACCAGAAGCTTTTCAGGTCGCGGGTCACGGCCAGCGGTCGACCCGCTGGCGATAGAAGATGGATCAGGATGGGATGTCGCTGGGGACCGACCGTCGGCGTTTCCGTCTGGCCGAACAGGGTCTGTAGCTTGGTCGCCAGTACCGGGCCGGAGTCGGCGGTGTAGTCGAGCCGGGCCTGCTGGCCGGTCGGGAGTTCGAAGCGCGGCGGGTACCAGCGATCCAGATCCTGCTGGCGGGCATAGTCCAGCCGGCCCTTGAGGGCGCTGAGCCAGTCGATGCGGGTCAGATCCTGCCAGCGGCTGTGGTCGGTCAGAAAAGGGGCAAGCCAGTCATCGAGTGAGCCCTGCAGCGTGGCCTCGTCGAAGGCGGGCCATTGATCTGGATCCAGCCGGTGGGCGAGCTGAGCGCGGGCGCGCCACTGTCTGACCGTGTCCGACCAGTCGAGTGCTTCCAGGCCGCGGCGTCGGATGGCGGCAAGCAGTCCGGCCTGAAGCGTGGCTCGATCCAGGTCGGTGATCGCTGTTTCGTCCAGCACCAGTTCGCCGAGCCTTCTTTGCTGATTGCCGACGACTCTGCCGCGCGCTTCGTCCCAATCGACGGCGGTCTGGGAGGTGATGTGATGGGCGAGAACGGCCTCGATGTCGTTCAGCGGGATCTCGGCGGCCAGAAATATCCGTGATTCTCGCGACTGGCCGTCCAGCTCGGCGGCAACCAGATAGGGGCTGCCGGCCAGGGCGTCATCCTCGGGCAGAACCGCGCCGCGTCCGTTGCTCAAGCGAAATCGACCGCGACGATCACGTGCCTGGGCGACTCGGTCAGGGTAGGCCAGGGCGAGGAGTGCGCCGATGGGGGCTTCCGTGTCCCGGTGCTGGTCCGCTCCCCGGCTCAGGGACTTTGCCAGCGCCTTGATCCGGGCCTTCCTGCCGTGGTGAATGCCAGTCCGATGGCCGCCGCGCAGGGCCCGGAGGCGCAGGCTCAGATCGCAGCCGGGGCGGTCGGTGAGCAGGTCGCGCTCGCTGAGCAGGGCGGCCAGCTCGGCGGTGGTCCGACCCCAGCCCGATTCCCGACCGCGAATGATCAGGTGGGCCAGCCGGGGGTGCAGGCCGATGTCGAGAATGGCTTCGCCGTGGCGGGTCAGCGCACCGTCCTCGTCCAGCGCGTCCAACCACTGCAGCAGATCGCGCGCCTGGGCCCAGTGCGCCGCAGGTGGTGCGTCCAGCCAGCACATCGCATCCGCCGAGCGCGCGCCCCAGCGCGCCAGTTCCAGCACCAGCGGGGCCAGATCGGCCTGCAGAATCTCCGGCGGGGTGAACGGCTGCAGGCGTTCGGACTCCGGCCACAGACGGTAGCAGACACCGGGCTCGAGGCGACCGGCGCGACCCGCGCGCTGTTCGGCGCTGGCCCTGGAGACGCGCTCGGTCACCAGGCGGCTCATGCCGCTGTTGGGGTCGAAGGTCGAGCGGCGCTGCAGGCCCGAGTCGATGACCACCCGGATGCCCTCGATGGTCAGACTGGACTCGGCGATGGCGGTGGCCAGGACCACCTTGCGCTGCCCCTCGGGCGCCGGTGCAATCGCCGCGTCCTGATCGGCTGGTGACAGGTCGCCGTACAGGGGCGCCAGGCGCGTATTGGCGGCAAGCTGGCCATCAAGCTGCTCGACCACGCGCCTGATCTCGCCGACCCCGGGCAGAAAGACCAGCAGCGAACCGGGCTCTTCGTCCAGCGCCTGAGTGATCGTTCGAGCGACCTGCGCAGTCTGTTCGCGCCAGTCCGGGCGGTACTCACGGCCCGGTCGATGCTCGATGCGCACCGGGTGGGAGCGGCCCTCCGAGCGCAGAATCGGTGCATGGTCCAGCAGGGTCGCGAGAGGCTCCACATCGAGCGTGGCCGACATCACCAGAATGCGCAGATCCGGGCGCAGGGCCTGCTGGGATTCGCGCACGAGGGCAAGACCGAGGTCGGCCTGCAGCGAACGTTCATGGAATTCGTCGAAAATCACCACAGCATAGTCCGCCAGTTCGGGATCGGACTGGATCAGCCGGGTCAGCACGCCCTCGGTGACCACTTCGATGCGGGTCCCGGCCGAGACCCGACTGTCCAGACGGACCCGGTAGCCGACGGTCTCGCCGACCGGTTCGCCCATGGCGCCGGCCATGTAACTCGCCGCCGAGCGGGCCGCGATGCGACGCGGTTCCAGCATCAGGATCTTCTTGTCACCCCGCCAGTCAGCGTCCAGCAGTGCGGGCGGGACCTGGGTGGTCTTGCCCGCGCCAGGTGGGGCCTGCAGCAGCGCGGTGGTCGCCTCGCTAAGCTGCGTCAGCAGTTCGGGCAGGACTGGCGTGATGGGCAGATTCAAAGCGGTTGAAGGGAGGCGATCGATAGTCAATCAACGATCGTATCAGCTGATGCCGGTTCGGGCGCCAATGATCTGAATTTCGAGGTGCCTTTCCCGGCCATCCGCATTCCCGACACCGTTGGACCGATCCCGATGTCGATCGATATCGGCGAATTCGATTCAGCCAGCAGTTTCGTCAGCGTCGACGCCGGTTTCGGCATTGCCTTTCCACGTGTGTCGCTCAACGTGCTGACCAGCGAAGTCGCCTGGGTCCATACCGGCTTTACCCTGCAGTCCAGCCTGCGCTTCGGTCCGATCTGCAAAGTGGGGATTGCCGGTCTGGTGGTACAAGGCGGCTACAAGCTCGAGATCCTGGGCGTCGAGCTGCTGTCCGATCAGGCAACCTTTGCCCAGGAAGAGCGGCGCGTCGAGAGCGAGGGCTGTCCGCAGCGCTCGCCCGGCAACCTCAGTCCGCTGGCCGATTGATGTCGGTCTCTGGTGTGGTGGTGAGCTGAAGTCGTTCGTTGAGACGGGTCCTGTAGGACTTCGAGCAGGGCAAGGTCCGGCCGCTGTGCAGCACCAGGCTGGCGTCGCCGTGCTCGCCGTGGCGCATTTCCTCGAGGGCGTCGATTCGAATCGCATGGCTGCGATGGACCCGCAGGAAGCGCTCGGGATCGAGCCGGGTCATCAGCTCTTTCATCGTGGAGCGCAGCGGGTAATCCTTTTCGCCCACGTGAAGATTGACGTAGTTGCCGGCGGCCGATACCGCTTCGATCCTGTCGGCCGGCACCAGGAACTCGCGGCCCAGCATCTTGACCAGAAAGCGCTCGGGGCGCCCACTGGCCGCTTCGATGCCCGGCTCGGGCGGATCGGGCCAGCGAGCCTCGCCCCGCAGCCGTCGCAGCACGAAGCGATATCCCTCGATCATCAGCACCAGGCCGAGATAGCTGCGCGCATCCTTCAGATATTCGTAGGCCAGCTCCCTCGGCCAGGGGCCGAAGTTGTAGTTCATGCCCATGGTGGCGTACACCGCTTCGCGCAATCCCACCATCAGGCAAACATGAACCAGGGTGTAGACCACCGTCCCCGCGACGTGGATCAACAGCAATGAACGCCAGCGACGCCAATCCAGCGGAAAGCGAGCGGTCAGCCAGACGATCGGCAGGATCAGAGTCAGCGCAGCGAGGGCGCTGCTCGTTTCCCAGGTGATCGCTTCCCAGGGAGCGACGTCAAGTGACCGGCGTTGGACATCCTGCAGGACGGTGAGGCTGTTGGCGGCTGCATTGACCAGGTAGTAGATCAACCAGAAGCCGATCTCGAAAGGCCGACGCCGCGGCTCGTAGCGATTCAGAATGTCGATTGCAGTGCTCATGATGGATCATGGTAGCCAGTCCTCCTCACTCGCGGTGGGCTGTTCGTCCCCAAGGTAGACCCATTGGTCCCTGAGTCCTTGCCGAACAGGCGGTCGGGATAGAAAACTGAGGAGCAGCCAAACGTCACTGGAGAAGAAATGCGACATTCAATCATGTTGGTCACACTCACCTTTTTCTGGACTTCCTTGATGCATGCACAGGAGCCGGAGTTGTCCCATGAGCATACAGTTCAGCGATTTGTCGAAGCATTCAACCTGCACGACAGTCATGCCATGGCTGAATTCGTTAGCGATGATGTCACCTGGTTGAGCGTTACGGGTCAAGATATCGCTGTTCAGGTCACGGGCAGGAGTGCGCTGGTTTCAAGCATGGATGCTTATTTCGAATCCTGCCCGACATGCCAATCGGAATTGTCCGGGATCCTGTCGACTCGCGACAGGGTCAGCGCGATAGAGATCGCAAGCTGGCAGGGAAAGAGTGGTTTGCGGTCGCAGAGAAGTATCTCCGTCTATGAATTTTCTCAGGGCCTGATTCAACGCGTTTACTACTTCCCCTCCGAGGCGCCTTAGGATGGGTCCCGTCATGACCACTCGCCGCCATGACATCGACACCCTTCGAGTCCTTGCCTTTTCGCTGTTGATTCTCTATCACGTTGGCATGGTTTACGTCCATGACTGGGGCTTCCATATCAAGAGTCCCCATCAGTGGGAATGGCTGCAGTGGCCGATGGTGGCAGTCAACCGCTGGCGCATGGACCTGATCTTTCTGATTTCCGGCATTGCGCTGGGACTCAGTCGCGCTCTCGATCAACCCTGGCGGATGGCTGTGCGACGCACGGGTTTGCTGCTGATTCCGTTGATCTTCGGCATGCTGGCCATTGTGCCGATTCAGGCCTGGGTCGAAGCCCGGGTGAATGGCGCATTCGATGCGGGGTTCGGTGCGTTTATTCTGCGCTACTGGCAGATCAAGCCCTGGCCGGAGGGTGGTTTTTCCGGCGCCGAATTCGGCATCACCTGGAACCACCTCTGGTATCTGGCCTATCTCTGGGCCTACAGCCTGGTTCTCGTGCCGCTACTGGTGCTGGCAAGACAAGTAAACGTTATCGGAATTGATCTGAAGCGGCCCTGGATCGGCAGCGCGCTCTGGCCGCTGCTTCTGATTGTGGTCCCAACCTTTGGCTGGTTTGCCGTGATCTACTGGCTGGAGCCGATCTTCGGTGATAGCAAGGCGCTGTTCGGTGATTGGGCAAACCACGCAAAGTTCTTTCCGGTGTTCCTGTTCGGGTTCGTGATTGCAAGAAACGAGGCGTTCTGGGCTACCCTGATTGCTTCTCGTTTTCGCGTGTTGTCCCTCGCGTCGTTCGGCTTCGTTCTGTATTTCGGGCTGCGAATTCTGGGTCGCGTGATCACGCCTGAAACGGTGGCCGAACTACCGAACTGGAACTGGCGGGCGATCTCGGATGCTGGCCATGCCATCTATGCCTGGTCAGCGCTGATGAGCATCCTCGCCTTCGGAGCTGTGTGGCTGAACAAGCCCTGGTCCTGGCTGCCGCTGGCCAATCGGGCGGTCTATCCCTGGTACATCCTGCATCAGAGCCTCATTGTGCCGCTGGCTTACCTGCTGATCACCTGGAACCTGCCGGGGTCCCTAGAGGCGCTCGGCGTGATTCTGGGTACCCTGCTGGGGTGTGGCCTTTTGGTGCATGGCCTGATCCTCAGAGTCCCCTGGCTCTGGCCCGTTTTTGGTGTCCAACTGTATCCCGTAGGACACCGATTGCCGACTCGGCCCGAGTCAGCTCCTGGCAGCACGAAACGTGAGGTGTAGAAAACTGTGAACGCGCCAGAATCAACGGTAGGTCTCGAGAAGAAGCGCCCAGTCAGGGCAATGACCGAGAAGTGCTTGCATGACCGCATCTGATGGATTTCGACACAGCAAGTTCTGGTCTTACGTCCTGCTGATTCTGGTTTTCTTCGCGTGCCTATGGGTTGGTTGGCGCGATTTTGATCCATGGATTCCGCAGACCGAGTTCCGCGAGAGTCTCCGTGCAGCCATTCGTTCGGTCATTCAGCTGCTGGTTCAATTTGTGGTTCCGGGAGCGATTCTTCTCTTCCTCGGTCGAGAAATTCTGACGGCACTTCGCCACCGGAAGAACGATTGAGCGGGGCGAATGCCCAGGTCGCCCTGAGGCTCTCAATGCTGAAGTCGAGACTCTCGCTCAGCTGGCCCACTTGATATTGCAGCCTACGCTGGGTTTCTGTTCCGGATTGATCTGCTGGCCGAGCAGCAGGGCGTTGACGGCGGCGCGCAGATCGGCGCCGGTGACGGGACGCCCGTTGCCGGGCCGGGCGTCGTCGAACTGACCGCGGTAGACAAGCTTGCGTTTGTCGTTGAAGAGGAAGAAATCGGGCGTGCAGGTGGCGTCATAGGCGCGGGCGACGTCCTGGGTTCGATCGTAGAGGTAGGGGAAGGGCAATTCCTTTTCTTCGGCGAGCTCGGCCATACGCTCGGGACGGTCCTGGGGGTAGCCGGTGACATCGTTGCTGCTGATCGCCACGATGCCGACCTGTGGCCGGTCATAATCCGTGCCGAAGTCCACAAGTCCGTCCAGCAGGTGTTTGACGAAGGGACAGTGATTGCAGATGAACATCACCACGGTGGCTTCCGATCCGGCCACGGCATCGAGAGTGAGTGTTTCCCCGCTCAGCGGTTCGGGTAGCTCGAAATTCGGAGCCGGGCTTCCCAGGTCACGCATTCTGGATTCGGTCTTGGCCATGGCAGCAGTCCTGTGTCGATCCGGTTCTGATCGATAGTTTAAATTTTTCGCGAGCTGTTGTCTTTATTGCCGGCTTTACAGGGTGAAAGGTCTCGTATCGGTCCCACTCTCATTGTGATGACATGCCTCCTTGAGCAGGATCGCCAGGCGGCGCGCGCCGGGGCCGGCGGCATCGGCGTCGGCGTAGACCAGGTACAGGGTAGCCCAGCGCTCGGCGCCTTCGACCAGCGGCAGTGGCTTGAGCGTCCCGGCCTCCAGCTCTTCGCGGATGATCTCCTCGGCGTA
The DNA here is from genome assembly GCA_964439915.1 of uncultured Wenzhouxiangella sp. GTDB lineage: Bacteria > Pseudomonadota > Gammaproteobacteria > Xanthomonadales > Wenzhouxiangellaceae > Wenzhouxiangella. The sequence goes on from CAYTQT010000002.1 coordinate 140,976, forward strand.
CCAGGCAAAACCCAATCCCATGCAGGCAGCGCGCAGCGAAGTGGCCTTGGCGCTGACGGTCCAGCGCCGGTCGCTCACCCGGTACGCTTCGTCCTCTGCCTTTTGCGTGCCGGAGTCGCGCACGACCAGATGACGATGGTGGCGCAGGTCGGTGGAGCTCAGCGGTCGCCCGAGTCGATGCAGGGGGTGATGCGGCGCGGCGGCGGCAATAAAGCGGACCTGGGTCAACGGATTGCCGACAAAGCCCGCCGGGATCGACGAGGCAATGGCCAGATCGACCTGGCCGGAGTTGAGTAGTTCGGTGGTTCCTCCCAGCACCGATTCGTGCAGCTGGATGCGCATATCCGGCTGCTCATCGGAGAGCTCAGCGAGGCAGGCCAGCAGGCGCCAGGTCGGGAAGATGATCTCGGCGGCCAGGCGCAGCTCGGCTTCCCAACCCGCGCTGATCCGGCGTGCCGCCCGTTCCAGGCGCTCTGCTTCGGCCAGCAGTGCCTTGCCGCGGCGGTAGAGCAGACGGCCAGCCGCACTCAGTTCCGCCTTGCGCCCGACCACCTTCAGCGCCTTGATGCCGAGCAGGTCCTCAAGCCTGTGTACAGCATAACTGACCGTAGACTGCGACTTGTCCAACGTCTCGGCGGCCTGGGCATAGCCACCGGCATCGACCACCGCGATCAGGGCTCGCCATTGTTCCAGGCTGATTCGAGGTGCGCTCATGGAGTGATTCTAAATATCGATAAATTCGAATACTTTACGCAGTATTTTGCGCTTTTTATTCGATTAATTCAATATCATACTTTGCCCTGGCATGAATAAAAGCGGTCCAGCAGTGACCCTGAGGAGTAACCCATGAAGACCTTGCTCGTGATTCGTAGCAGCCTGTTCGGCGGCCAGGGCCAGTCCAGCCAGCTGATCGAGGCCTACACCAGGGGTTGGCGCGATCGGAATCCCGGCGCGCGCGTGGTGTGTCGTGACCTGGCGGCCGACCCCATCCCGCATCTTGCTGGCGAAGCCTTTGCCGGCTTCCACGTCGACTCGGTGCAACGCACGCCGGCCCAGCAGGCCACCGTGGCCGTTTCCGATGCCCTGATAGCCGAGTTGAAGATTGCCGATGAGATGGTGATCGGCCTGCCGATGTACAACTTCACCGTGCCCTCGACCTTCAAGTCCTGGATGGATCACGTCGCCCGCGCCGGAGTGACATTTCAGTACACGGAAAACGGCCCGGTCGGCCTGCTCGAGGACCGGCGCGTGGTGGTGATCGCCACCCGCGGCGGTCACTATGCCGGTACCCCCGCGGACACGCAGACCGGGCTGGTACGGAATTTTCTCGGCCTGCTCGGGCTCAAGCAGGTCGAGTTCATCCATGTCGAGGGACTCGCCATGGGGCCCGACTCTGCCGAATCGGCCCGGGAGACCGCTCGGAAACGATTGAAAGGTTTAGTGTCCCCCGCCGTTAATTCTGTAACATTCAGCGAGTCGAAAAGCGCTTAGCTGCAAGGCAGAGCTCGCAGGGAATGCTTATTGCCTTTCCAAGAGCTCTAACACGCGCCACGGCACTCCATCTTCGCTTGTTCGAGCAAGCTCGAATCCGCAAAGCCTGCGTGCCTGCGCTGCAGATGAGCGCTTTCCGACTCGCCCTTCGGGAGCGTGTCTGAGTCGCCAATTCGGCGTTGCAAACCTTGTAAAGGGCTAGCCATTCACTGCGGTTCGCGCCTTGATTTGTCGACTCAGTCACACTCTGAAAGTTACAGAATTAACGGCGGGGTACACAAGCGACCGGGGCCGATTCGGCCCGGGCCGCCTGACGCTGAAGGAGACCCATCATGACGACTCAGAACGAACGGACCATCACTCGGATCATCCAGTCCGTGCCGACCTCGGATGGCGCCGGCGTGAAACTGCGCCGCAGCATCGGCTCCAGCCAGCTTGCCCGCCTCGATCCCTTCCTGATGCTGGATGAGTTCTTTTCCGATAATCCGGACGACTACCTGGCCGGTTTCCCGGCCCATCCGCACCGTGGCTTCGAGACCGTGACCTACATGCTTGAGGGACATATGGAACACCAGGATCACCTCGGCAACGTCGGCGACCTGGCTCCGGGCTCGGTCCAGTGGATGACCGCCGGCCGTGGCGTGATCCACTCCGAGATGCCCAAGCAGAAGGACGGCCGGATGCGTGGCTTCCAGCTCTGGATCAATCTGCCGGCCGCCGAGAAGATGCGCCCGGCCTCCTACCGGGACATTCCGGCCGATCGGGTGCCGGAGCTGCGCTTCGAGGGGGGGCATCTGCGGATGATTGCCGGTCGACTGGTGCTGGGAAACGAGACGGTGAGCGGGCCGGTGAACGGCGGCGAAAAACCGATTTCCACCGATCCACTCTACGTGGATCTGCGCCTTGAGGCCGGACGGTCGGTAACCGTGCCGATGACCCGAGACTACAGCGCCTTCGTCTATCTTTACGAGGGTGAGGCGGTGATCGGTGGAAAGACCGTGCCGCATCGCGCCGCTGGCGTTCTGGCCGAGGGAGAGTCGGTTGCGATCACCGCGGGTGAAGACGGTGCGCGTCTGCTCCTGCTGGCCGGCAAGCCGATCGGCGAACCGGTGGTCCAGTACGGTCCCTTCGTGATGAACACCCGCGAAGAGATCGAACAGGCCATGTGGGACTACCGCGATGGCCGCCTGACCGAAGCCGCCTGATCCCTACCGGACCGACGAGCTCGTTTGCGCGAGCTCGTCGCCTGCCTCCCAGGGTTTGCTATACGGTCTGCAGGGCGTTGCCAATAGAAAGCGTTACCCCGGTATTCGAGCTTCTGGCGTCATATCTGCGGACTGAAAGCGCTTGCCATCGTTTCTGCGACTCGCAGAACCACCGATCGCTGTTTCCAGCGCATTGCATCGATCTGTCGGCAATGGCGTCGGTCTGCTTCGATATCCTCGAGCAGTTTTCGGGCGAGATTCCGGTCATGACAGATCACGGCGAGTTCTTCATCCAGGCTTTGCGAGCGCCGGTTCATGTTTGGTGATCCGAACATCGTCACGCACTCATCGACAATCACGAGCTTGTTGTGCAACAGGGTCAGATCGTACTCCTCAATGCTGACTCCTGAATCGAGCAGTCTGGCGTAACACGACCTTCCTGCCCAGAGCGGAAGCCGGTGGTCGCTCCGTTTTCCGCTGACCATGATTTGGACGTCGATGCCTCGTTTCCCGGCCCGCTGCAGCTCTTGCAACAGCGAGAAACCAGGCACGAAGTAGGGCGAGACGATCTGCAAAGACCTGCTTGAAACGCGGACCAGCAGCTGAAACATCAGCGCCGCCCGGCTGTACTTGGAGGCCGTGGAGGATGGGATCACTGAGGCCTTGATGTCTCGGCCCTGCATGTTCTGCATGGGGACTGGATCGAGCGGATCCGGCAGATGACCGCCAGCCGATGCCCAGTTGTCGAAGAACGCTGCCCTCAGCTGACCGACCGTGGGTCCGGTAATACGGAACTGGGTATCTCGGAAGCTGCCTGGACGGTCGCCGTTGCCAGCCCATTCGTCGGCAATGCCGACGCCACCGATATAGGCCACGCGGCTGTCGACGACCAGGATCTTACGGTGATTACGGCTGGTGGTTCGCCAGAATTTCCAGCTTGAAATCGGGTGGTAGACCAGCAGCTCGACACCGCTTTCCTTGAGGCGGGTGATCAATCCGTTCCCGAGGGCCTTGCCGCCCACCGCATCGAGCAAAACGCGAACCTGTACACCCGCTTTGGCACGCTCGATCAGCGCGTCACTGAAGCGTTCCGCGACGTGGCCGTCGCTGAAAATGAACGACAGGAATTCGATGTTGCAGCTGGCCGCTCGGATTGAGGCCAGCATCGCGGGGAAGATCTCGGATCCGTTCCGAAGTCTCCTGATATCGTGGCCTGGCTCCAGCGGGGCGCCGAGATAATGACGTGTCAGGGCCGACCACTCCGGCGACTGCAGACGACCGCTTGTCCCCTCTGACGAAATGGGCATCGTTCGTCCGGTGCCCGTTCCACCTCGCCGCAGGTGTTCTATAGGAGCCCCTCCCTGCTCGGCGAGGAACTCCAACGCGTCGAGCTGCATTGCAAGTCTGGCAGCATCATCACCCGGCATGTCAGCAGTGGTGCTGCTGCCG
>CAYTQT010000002.1:145220-161585 GCA_964439915.1 uncultured Wenzhouxiangella sp.
TGCCGACCAGATCGGCCTGTCGGATCATCAACGGGGCGGCACCGATCAGTCAATATCATCGGTTTCCTCTTCGATTTCATCACCTGCATCTTCGATCTCGTCACCGACCTCTTCCACGCCCTCATCGATATTTTCGCCGGCCTCTTCGAATGAACCACAGCCAGCGGTGGCAATGCAGAATCCTGCAGATATCAAGGCAGCGAGCATGGGTTTGAGTGTATTCATCAGGTGTCCTCCACTTGTGAGTTGACTACGCGGCCGATCGTCTTCGACCAGACCACTGACGGTATGAGCAATCAAGGCAATTGTCATCAACACGGGTCAAGTTCCGACTTGATCGAAGTTAATTAGACTCGCTGAGTCACATGGTCGGGCAGACACTCAGAGCGGTCGCTCCAGTAAATCAAGCGTCAGTCGTCAAGATGAAGTCATCTGGCCTGGTATTCGCAGAATGATTCAGCGGCGTGGCGATCGGGAAATACCCAGGCCTCGTCTTTGGAGGCCAGCAACCCCTCCGATTGCAGGTCTTTGAGCACTCGGCTGATATGCACCGGCGTGATGGCGAGGATACTGCCCAACTGCTCCTGACTGATAGGAAGGTTGACCTTTGTTGCGGGCACTTCTTCACCCGCCACATGTGCCAGCCGGTCGCCGATCTCGAGTAGGAAATGGATGATGCATTGTGCGGCCGATCGCTGGCCCAGCGAGGTCACGCGTTCCATCAGCCAGGCATCTTCCATGGCGATGTTCTCGAGAATGATGGTATTGATGTTGGGAAGTTCTGCCATTCTTTCCTGTAGCCCCTGCTTGTCGATCAGGCAGACGACAGCATCGGTCAATGCCCGATACCCGACCAGGGCCTGTGGGGCTGTCAACTGCCTGAGACCCACCAGCTGGCCCGGTAGAAAGATATCGAGGATCTGCTGGGACCCGTCTTCCAGATCGCGAGTGTTACCGATCCATCCCGAGATCACGGCATAGAGCAGGTCGAATCGATCTTCCTTGAAAAGAATGGTCTGGCCCGCTGCATACTTCCGGATGCGCGTGGCGACGGATCGAAGTGCATCGATATCATCCGCGTTGTGGGTGTGGGCGGCGAAGAACCGCTCGATCCAGAAATCGCTCACGATTGTTCCCAAGCTCCCGTGCCTGCTCGAGCCGGACACGGCTCGAAAATCCCCTGTTCGGTCTATGCCGGCTACGCCAGCGGGTCTGCAAGCGACGGCAAGGTCTGAATCGCATCACTGACGCAACCACGATCATACCCTGAATCAAAGGATTGCGAGCGAGACCTGTTCGTATCTGATCAGATGACCAAAAAAGCCCCCGGCCTTGCGGCCAGGGGCTCGAAGTCTTCAACCATGTCGGTCGGTCAGACGCTGCTGGCGTCGTCAACCTCGTCTTCGACCTCGTCGGCGGCATCTTCTGCCGAATCACCAACTTCTTCCACGGCATCATCGATTTCTTCGCCGGCATTCTCCATCGGCCCGTCCTGTTCGCAGGCCGTGAGTGCCAACGCGGAACTCAGAATTACAACAATACCCAGAATCTTCAGAATCGATTGACTGATGCCTTTCATGAGTTCGAGTCTCCTGTCAGATCGTTGAGCTTCTCGGCAATGGCTTCCTTGCTGTCGCCATATTTTTCCTGAATGCGGGCGATCAGCTCATCCTTGTTACCTTCGGCTTTCTTGACTTCATCATCGGTCAGATCTCCCCACTGCTGTTTGACCTTCGCGGTGAATCGATCCCACTGTCCTTGTGCCTGATCATTGTTCATGGAGTCTCCTTGACGCCACAAGCGCTATATGAATGAACGGCAAGACTAAGGCCGAAGCCGACGAGGAGCCTTAACCTGCATCAATGACCGGGAATGGCATCGTCTGTAATGTACAACGCACATTCAAGATGTCATGAAGGAGATCACATGATCGGTTGGGCACTCACATTTCTGATTATTGCGCTTGTTGCAGGCGCCCTGGGCTTGAGCGGGATAGCAGGTGCGGCGACGAACATTGCCTGGATCCTGTTTGTCGTCGGACTCATTGTGGCGCTGGTCTTCTTCCTGACCGGACGCAGGCCACGCGTCTGACAAGCCAGCGCTCAGGGCAGCAGCAGGTCGGCGCGAACGTCGAGATAGTCGCTACTGAATTCGCCCAGCTCGGCGAGCGCATCGATGTCGAGGATCGTCAGGTGAGTCCCGTTCTGGTCGATCAGGCCCTGACGCTTGAGCTCATTGACCACTCGGCTGACATGCACCGATGTCATGCCGAGTGCGTCGCCGATGATGGTCTGATTGAGGGGCAGTTCGAACTTTTCAGACTCGATGTTCAGGCGAGCGCGCGTTTCCAGGATGAAATGGGCAAAGCGCGCCGCTGCTGACTTGTTGCCGATATTGGAAAGACGTTGCGTCAGTAGCGCGTGGCTTTGCGCCAGCACCAGAAAGAACAATACAGCCAGGCGGTTGGACCTGGCAAAAACTTCGGATAATCTGCTGCGAGGGAAAGGGCAGGCCACCACATCGGTCATTGTTTCGATCGTGGCGTGTGACTGCAGGAGACCCACCTCTCGCAGGCCCATGATCTGACCGCCAATGAAGATATCGATGATCTGCCGACTGCCGTCAGCATGGAGCTGCGAGGCACAGGCCCATCCGCTGCGCAGCGAAAAGAAATTGCCCGCCTTCTGACTCTGTGATACCAGGGTGGTTCCGGCTGGGTATTCCTGGACATCTTTCTCCAGGCTCAGGAGAAGGTTCTTCTCGTCTTCGGTCAGCTCGATGATCCGATCGAATTGCGCGATCAGACAGCTTTCATTCGTCGCCATGATGTCCCTTACGTACAACCGGTAAGCGTGGATCTTAGTTCATGCCGGCTTTACTATCCATCTCTCCAGTTTGGGCCGGTTATCACTGGCTTGCCGTTTTCGGTTCTCCAGGTGGTTCGATACGGCTTTCAAGCCTGATTCAGCCGGTCTGGATCGTCGCTTGAGGATTCCTCTTCAATCAACTCTTCGGACCGCGGATCAAGATCCAGACCGCGGGTCGCGCTGAAGGGCATGGCAACGAAATCCCCGCGATCAGCAGCAGCTGGCCGGGGGCTCGCCCACAGCCGGGTGATGACAAAGACGACGAACAGGCCGTATACCGTAGCGATGAAGACAAACAGGGCGCTGCTGCCGATTCGGTCCATCAGCAGGGCGGCAAGAATCGGCCCGATCACAGATCCGCCCCCGTAGAGAAGCAGCATGCTGCTCGAGGCCTCGACAAACTCGCCCTCTTCGACATGGTCATTGACGTGAGCAACGCAAAGTGGATAGAGGGCGAACAGGAATGCCCCCAGGGGTACGGCGGTGGCCAGCAGGACGGTGGCACTGAGGCTGGGCACCAGCACCAGGATCAAACCGATCAGGCTGGCAACCGATGCAGTCAGAAGAATGACGCGCCGGCGATCGACACGATCCGACCAGCGGCCGAGCGGATACTGCAGCGCAGCACCCCCGATGACGGCCAGACTCATGAAACCTGCGATCTGGCCAGGATCGAAACCTCGATCCGCTGTAAAAAGAGGTGCCAGGGCCCAGAAGGAGCCGTTAGCCAGACCGATGGCGACCGCGCCGATCACACCGCTGGGCGATTGCTCGTAGATCCGGCGCAGATCCAGGCTGACTGTGGCAACCGGACCCGGAACAATGGTCCGGGTCAGGCCGACCGGGATCAATGAGGCGGTAATCGCCAGTGAGACCAGGACAAAGAGCGTCATCAACATCGGGTCGGCGAGCATCAGCAGCAGCTGACCGGCCGTCTGCATGGCCAACTGGATGATCATGTAGACCGCCATGGTTCGGCCGCGCGCTTCGTTACCGGTGCTGGCATTGAGCCAGCTCTCGATGACGGTGGCCAGACCGGCAAAGGCGATGCCTGTCGGAATCCGCAGCAGAATCCACAGCCAGGGGTCGACGATCAGTCCATGCACCAGGGCCACGATCGCGGCCGAAGCGGCCAGAACGGCGAAGGCGCGAATATGACCGACCTGTCTGATCAACCTTGGCGACAGGATGCAGCCGATGACCGTGCCGACGGCCGCGCCGGTACCCAGCAGCCCGATCTGAAGCGTGGAGAAGCCTTCCAGGGCGGCACGAACGGGAATCAGGATGGCGGTCAGCCCGCCTCCCACAAACAGGATCGCCGCGCTGAGAAGCAGCGCGGTCAGGCTCAGCAGACCAGCCGGGCGGGCAGTCGAGGTGATGCTAATCCCCTTCGGACTGTTTCTCGATCCAGTCCTTGACGGTGCGTGAGGGCAGGGGGAAGTAACCGTTGACGATCTCGGGTTTGCCACTACCGGCGTCCTCGATCAGGTGGATATGCCGTCCCTTGACTTCGCTCAGCATCAGACAGTCGTCGACATCGTAAAGATCGTCCTTGTGGACCTCCTGGCGGCCGGGCAGCAGCGCTGCCTTGGCGCGAGCCTTGGCTTGCGATTTGTTCTGCGCGACGAAAAATCCATAGGCGTGCTGTTCGGCCAGCTCGGCCGCTTCATAGCCGCCGATATTGATGAAATACAGCCGCTTGTCGCCGCTGGCCGGTTCATCGCGCAGCTCGATGCGGTGGCCGTCGACCTCGGTCAGGCGGGCATAGGCATCGACATGCAGGCCCTGCGGCTGACCGAACCACTGGCTGAGCAATTGCTCATGCATCGATTCAAGGGTATCGCCGACGGCGAAGGCAATGTCGTGCAGCTCGATGCGACAGCCCGGAGCGCGACCGCCGAGCATGACGGCATGCAGTGTCGGAATGGACTCGGTCATGGTGGAAGTGTGCGCCGTTGGATGCCCGGCTATTCTGGCACCGACGCGGAAATTGAGCAATCGAGAGCCACCCTCCCGGCGTGGTGGCTCTGGATACCCCGACTATTGGAACCGATCGCGGAACAGCAGATCCGTGTTGACGATCACGCCCTGTGGGTTGCGGCCATCGAGCTGCAGCAGATAGGCGCGCAGCTGGGCAAGATCCCCTTCGCCGAGGCTTCGAACCACGCGATGGACCTGGGCTGAATCCAGATGATCGGCCGTCGACACGGTGATGTGGTCCAGGGCCGGCGACTGCCAGCTGTCGGTGGATACGCGGCTGACCACCACCGTGTTGCCGGTCCCGGCGTTGAGGGGAACCTCCTCGAAGCGAAGTCGCGTCCAGAAATTGGCCACCTGGGCCTGATCGAAGGCATGCTGCTGGGTGTGTGATCCATTGACGGTGATGCTGAAGACGCCGGGTGATCCCGGGCTGATGCGCAGCTCGATCGCCCCCATGCCGCCGCTGCCGCCGTCGACGTTGGCGAAGGTGGCGGTGGCATCGTTCGCGCCGAAGGCGACCAGCTCCCCATGCGAGCTGCTGTCCCAGTTGATCTGAATGAAGCCGGGGATGCTGGCACCATTGGCCAGCACCGCGTCCTCGGCCTCGTAGATCACCCCACCGGCGATGTTGAATACGGCGTCCAGGTCCCTCGCCGAGCCATCATGGAAATAGGGCGCACTGTTCCACAGCCCGAGCAGGGTGGGCGTGCCCATGCCGCTCAGGGGCTGGTCCAGGCGGGTGCCTGAACTGGTCCGAATCGTGCCGACCTCGTGCAGGGTGGCGTTGCCGACCGTGGCGTCGGTGTAGTCGCTCACTGGACTGTGGCAGCTCGCGCAGCCGAGGGCATTGAAGACATCGGCACCGGCGATTGCCGCGGCGCTCATCTGGCCGTCACTCTCGCGCCAGGGGCTGCGTTCCAGATGGGAACGATCAAGTGAGCTCATGTAGGCAGCCAGTTGATCGAGCTGCGCGCTGCGACCGGCGTTCGGCGGGCCGAGGGAGGCATGCGGCGTTTCACCCTCGGCCAGAAAGCCATTGCCGCCGAATTCATTGACGATGTCGAGGACGAAGTCCTGCGGCTCGTCGAAGTTCTCGGTCCAGTGCAGATTGCCGTGGCTCAAACCCGCCTTGCCCCTGAGGTCGTGGGTGTTGCGAAATCCTTCACCGCGCTGGGTGAAATCCCAGGTCCGGCCATCATGCCCGCCGTCGATATGGCAGCTGGCGCAGGAAATATAGCCCTCAAAGCTCATTTCATTGACGCCCTCGGGATCGTTGCCGGCAAAGTAGAACAACTCCTTGCCGGCCAGGACTTCGGGCGCGAGCGACTCGTTGTTCGAGCTGACATGCCCGGTGGTCTGGAATTCGCGACGACCGGTGGCCAGGAAATCGGCAAGTCGGATGCGGCTGACCGTGCGACTCATGAAGTTCTCGACCCAGAGTGAGTCGGTGACCGGATCGAAGGCCAGGCCGCGCGGCGCCGAGCCGACCTCCTCGCGGGCCAGGGAAGTGCGGCCGCCGCCGGCCTGGATGGCCAGATCGTCGAAGATCGCCACCACGTTGTTGCCCTGGAAGCTGGCGAACACGTAGTCGCCGCGCGGCGAAAAGGCCAGGGCACTGGGAGATTCGGAATTATCGCCGTCGATGCGGCCGTTGGGTGAGCGGTCGACGTCGGGTTCGAAGGGTGTTCCGGTGGTCAGATCGACCCGGCCCAGCATCGGACGCACGGTCGTGTCATGGGCCAGCGGCAGGTTCAGGCCGGTGCCCTGATCGAAGAACAGGCCGCGATTGGTGTCGGCCTTGACGGCACTGTACCAGAGAAACTCGCCGTGCGGATCGATGACCAGACTGGCCAGATAGTTCGGTACCCCGGGGCCCTGAGAGCCACCGGGATCGATGCCGGAGCGCCCGCGATCGCGTCGCAGGCGGATGGTGCGGGACAGGCTCATGGTCTGCGCGTCCACTTCCCAGATCTCGCCGTGGTGCTCGGCCGAGATGAAGCGCGCCACGAACAGTCGCTGGCCGTTCCCGCTGATCGCCATCGCTCCAGGCGTGGGGCCGAGATCAAGCTGACCGGTCTGGCCGCGCGTCGCGGCATCGAAGCGCAGCACCTGGCCATGACCGCGGTGGCCGTTGGCGCGGGCACGCGTCGAAACAAAGACCTGTGACTCGTCCGGGCTGAACACGACGGCCTGCGGTGCCGAGCCATAGCCGGTCTCGATCACGTCGATCAGGCCGCCACTGCTATCGACCACGACGACGGTATCGATGCCGGCCAGGGCGACCCAGGCCGCGCCGGTGCTTGCGCGAACCGCGACGCTGCTCGGATTCAGCGACGCGTTTTCGTCCAGCAGTGTGGCCAGGTTGACCTCGGAGAGCAGCGCGCCGGAGTCGGCGTTCAGGCGCGAGATGCTGCTGTTATCGCGGTTGACTGACCAGATGACCCGCCGTGACTCGTCGATGCGGATGCTGCTGGAATGGCCCGGCAGGGGACCGTCGGGGAGTTCGGCCACGGTCAGAGTCCGGGTCTCGGTCACGATCGAAGTGGTGCCGTCGGGCTTGAGGTCGCGCACCTGCACCTTGACGCCAAAGTGGCCCTCCGTTGTGAACTGATGAGTGAACTGCGACGTGCTTGACCAGGGGCTTGACGGGGTCCCGTCGCCGGGCGAGAACCGATACTCGACCGGATCGGATTCCGGGTCGCTCGCCAGCGCGCTCAGGGTCACGCTCTGACCCGGTTCGATCGGTGAGGCACTCAGATCGAACTGGCTGATGTCCGGTGAGGCATTGCCGCCGCCCAGCGCGCTGCCGGTGGAGAAGGTGAAGGAATAGCCTTCGATGCCGTTACCGGCCGCGTCTTTTATGCCCCCGTCGACCACGATCACCTCGTAGGTGGTGTCGGGCTCGAAGTGGTCGTAGGGAGTCAGGGTCAAAATACCGTCGTGCGAGAACGAGGCCCAGGCATCGAGCGCTTCGCCGCCCACCGGCCGGACAAGCACCGTCTCGCCGTTGATGATGGTGAACGATTCCAGGGTTTCCGGAATGATCAGGCTGACCGGTGCGCCAAGGGGATAGTTGGTCTGGCCCGGACGCGGAATGTGATAGTCGACGTAGGGTCCGCGGGTATCCGGTTCGGCCTGATGGCACCAGACCCCCACGCCATCGCGGCCGTTGAAGCTGTAGGAACCGGTGATGAGCAGATTGCCCAGGGGAAGCTTGTATTGGCTGACGTCCAGCGCGCCGGACACGCTGCCGGCCGGTCGGCTATTGCCGACTTCGTCGAGCTCGAGTTCCGGCGTCAGGGTCTTCATGTTGATCTTGTGCCGGCGGGTGAAGACGTATTCGTCCTGGGTCTGCACGTAGGGCACGTTGGTGCCGGCATCCAGGTCCGGATTGCCGTCCAGGTTCATCGTCGTGACCAGGCTCAGATTGCTCGGATCGGAGTAGTCGATGACATAGAACAGATTGCGCGGCTCGCCGCCGGCCAGGACCAGGTAGTTCTTCCAGACCGCACCGATGTAGGCACCGAAGGTGCCGGAGAGCTTGTCGAGGAAACGCGGCGGTTCGGGCGGATCGTTGAAGACCGGCGAGATGTCATAGCTGACGACGCCCAGCATCGAGGCGTCGGAGACGATGAACAGGTAGTTGCCGATCAGAATACCGTTGCCGCTGACGCCGTGATCGGCCAGCGGTTCCCAGTCGGCCAGCAGCTCGTCGCCGCGCCACAGCCGGCCCTCGCCGGGCGTCGGTCCGTACTGCAGCCAGTTGAAGGGGACGGCCCAGGGATAATAGAGCCGGTGCAGGCCGCTGTCCGGCGTGGCAGGCTGATTCTGCGGCGTGAAGCCGGCAGCGATTTCACCAGGCGCAGACGGCGGCATCAGTTGTTCGGTCAGCTGGCCTGTCCCGTCGCGGCGCACCCGACAGCCCCAGCCGCCGCAGACGTAGTCACCGACCTTGCCGTGCGAGTGGGTGCCCTGGTCGGTCGGAACGTCGACATCGGTCGCGTAGATCGACAGGGTTCCCGGATCATCCGTGTCATTGAAACGCCACCAGCGCCGGGCGCCGCCGCCCACGTTGTTCGAGAGCAGGACGCCGTTGTGATAGATGATGTTCGCGACCCGGCCCAGGCCGACCTGGCGATACAGCAGCTCCCCTGGCTCGCAGCTGAGCTGATTCGGAAACCCGGGTTCGACCAGGGGCACCTGCGATCGGATCGTGGCTGGCCAGCTCGAAAGCCCGGCGAGCAAGACAAAAATTCCAGGCCAGGCTGCAGGAGAGACCTTTGTCCGCATCGATAAACTCCCAGTGATCTGTCGCCCCTTAGTTCCTGCCGAACGGTCGCAAAAAACGACGACGGCACCAGTCTCCACACGCGACAGCCATTGTCAAAGCCGCTGAGTCGAGTAATTCGCCCGCTGGTCGCATGATACGCTCCGCCAGAGGGATCGATCACAGACAGACTCGACCCTGTGGCGTTCCGCACGTTACCCTGATCAGTGATCTTGACGGGAGCACGACAATGCTTGTTTCCCTGTTGCTGCTGTTCGCTGGACTGGCTCTGTTGCTGTGGAGCGCAGACCGTTTTGTCGGCAGTGCTTCGGTGCTGGCCGGGCATTGGGGAATGCCACCGCTGCTGATCGGCATGATCATCGTCGGCTTCGGGACCTCGGCGCCGGAGATGACCGTCTCTGTGTTATCAGCAGTGCAGGGCAACCCAGGCCTGGCGCTGGGAAATGCTTACGGGTCCAATATCACCAACATTGCGCTGATCCTGGGGATCACCGCCCTGATCAGCCCGATCACGGTTCAATCCGAAGTCGTCCGGAAAGAACTGCCGCTGCTGCTGCTGATCACCGGCGTTGCCGCCTGGCAGCTTCTGGATGGCCGGATCACGCGTGTTGATGCCTCGGTGCTGCTGATCCTGTTCGTCGGTCTGCTGGTCTGGAATCTGGTCCAGAGCCGGCGTGTGCCTCGTGACCCTCTCAGCGCCGATGTCGACGACGCCCTGGACATGCAGGCCATGGCCCCAAGGGCCTGCTATGTCTGGTTGCCGATCAGCCTGATCATTCTGGTGTTAAGTTCGCAGCTGGTGGTCACCGGCGCGGTCGATCTGGCCCGCTGGTTCGGGCTCAGCGATCTCATCATCGGGTTGACGGTGGTCGCCGTCGGCACCTCCCTGCCCGAACTGGCCTCGACGCTGGTTGCGGCAAGAAGAGGTGAACAGGCTCTGGCCCTGGGCAATGTGCTCGGCTCCAATCTTTTCAACACCCTGGTCGTGATCGGGCTGGCCGCCAGCGTGATGCCGCTCGATGTGCCCCTGGAAGTCGTCAAACGCGACCTGCCCGTGATGCTGGGCCTGACCCTGCTGCTGCTGATCTTCGGGATGGGTCGCAAGGGGCAGGGGCGGATCAGCCGACTGGAGGGCGCTGTCTTTCTGATTCTCTTTGTCGGCTACACCGTGCTGTTGATACAGTGGTGATCGAAAGCGCGGGTGTTCCGATCCCCTGATACCCGATCGTTCGGTCTGAATCGTTCTGTCTCCCTGCTGGAGTGTGTCTGATGTTTCGTTGCCTGCTGTTCCTGTTGACCCTGCTTCTGGCCTCCTCTCCATTGCAGGCGGATGATCCGGACGGCGCGATCGAGGGCGCGCCGGAGGCGCAGGAGGGCATGGGGCCCTATCGTCAGCTGATTCTGCGCGGCGTGACCGTCATCGACGGGACCGGCGCGCCTCCGATCGGTCCGATCGACATCGTGATCGAGGATGACCGGATCACCCGCATGATCGGTGTCGGGGCTCCGGGCGTGCCGATCGCGACCGAGGACCGCCCGGAGCTGGAAGTCAGTGGTCGCGAGATCGATCTGCATGGTCACTTCGTGCTGCCCGGATTCATTGACGCGCATGCGCACATCGGTGGTGCCGCCCAGGGCACGCCGGCGGAATATGTCTACAAACTGTGGATGGGTCACGGCATCACGACCATTCGCGAGGCGGGTTCGTTCAACGGCGCAGAGTGGACCTTTCGCGAGCGCGAGCGCTCGGCGGCCGGCGAAATCACCGCGCCAAGAATCGTTGCCTACGTGGGGTTCGGCCAGGGACAGACCGAGCCGATGCTGAACGCCGAGCAGGCGCGCCGATGGGTCCGCCGCCTGGCCGAGCGCGGCGGCGATGGCATCAAGTTCTTCGGCGCGCCACCGCAGGTGCTGCTGGCGGCAATCAATGAGGCCGGCAAGCAGGACCTGGGCACGGCGATGCACCATGCCCAGATGGATGTGACCCGCGCCAATGTCCTTGATACCGCACGCGCCGGCCTGACCAGCATGGAGCACTGGTACGGCCTGCCGGAGGCATTGTTTGTCGATCGCACCGTTCAGGATTATCCACCCGAGTACAACTACGCCGACGAATACCATCGCTTCGCTGCCGCCGGGAGACTCTGGGCGCAGGCCGTGGGGCCTGACCATCCGCGCTGGGCGGCGGTTCGCGACGAGCTGATCGAGCTGGACTTCACCATCAGCCCGACCCTGACCATCTACGAGGCCAACCGCAATTTCATGGCCCAGCGCACGGCCGAGTGGCACGCCGACTACACCCTGCCGAGTTTGTGGCAATTCTTCCAGCCCTCGCGCACGGCCCACGGGTCCTACTGGTTCAATTGGTCAACCGCTGACGAGATCGCATGGCGTGACAATTTCCGCCGCTGGATGCAGTTCATCAACGACTACAAGAATCACGGGGGTCGGGTGGTCGTGGGGTCGGATTCGGGCTTCATCTACAAGCTCTACGGCTTCGGCTACATCCAGGAGCTCGAAATGCTCCAGGAAGCCGGGTTCCACCCGCTGGAGATCATTCGTGCAGCGACCCTGCATGGCGCGGAGGTTCTGGGGCTCGATCACGAGATCGGCTCGGTCGAGGTCGGCAAACAGGCCGACCTGCTGGTCGTTGCCGGCAACCCACTGACCAACTTCAAACGTCTCTACGGCACCGGCGCCATTGAACTCGACGACAACAACGAGATCATTCGCTCCGGTGGCGTGGCCTACACCATCCGTGGCGGGCGGGTCTTCGATGCCGCCGAGCTGCGCGCGGATGTGCGCCGGATGGTGAGCAAGGCCTGGGCGAGTGCCGAGCGCCCGATGCTTCAGCCGGGTATCGAGTCCGGCTCGGGTGAGCGCTGACGAAGGCGAGAGAATGACCTTGGACTTGTTGCCGCTGGAGCAGCTGCTTGGCCCCGGTGGTCTGCTTCGCGACCCCGAAACCCTTCAGCGCTACTGCGAAGAGCCCCGCCAGCGATTTCACGGCCGCCCGATTGCCGTCGCCCGTCCGCGAACAACGGCACAGCTCGCAGAGCTCGTGCGCCTGTGTGCCCGGGATCGGATCGCCATGATCGCGCAGGGGGGGCGCACGGGCCTGGTCGGCGGGGCCTCTCCGGTCAACGGCGAGTTGATCATTTCACTGGAGCGGATGGGTGCCCTGCGATCGATCAATCCGGTCGATGCCAGCCTGGTGGTGGAAGCGGGTATGACGCTGGGCCAGGTGCGCGAAATCGCGGCCGAGCACGGCATGCTTTATCCGGTCAGCCTGGCCTCGGAGGGCACGGCCAGCATCGGCGGGACGATCGCCACCAACGCCGGCGGAAATCTCACCATTCGCTACGGCAACACGCGCCAGCAGGTACTCGGCCTCGAAGCCGTGCTACCGGACGGGCGGGTGTTCAGCGAGCTTGCGCCACTTCGCAAGGACAACAGTGGCTACGATCTCAAGCAGCTGTTGATCGGTTCGGAGGGCACGCTCGGGGTCATCACCGCAGCCTGCCTGCGTCTGGTGCCCGCACCGCGACAAAGCGTGACGGCGCTACTGGTCTGCGAGTCACTCGAGGCTGGGATGGCCTTGCTCGGGCATCTGCGCTCGGCCTTCGGAGAGACGCTCTCGGCCTGTGAGTTCATGCCGCGTCTGGCCATGGAATTCGTGCTGGCCGACCAACCATCGGCGCGCGACCTCTTCGAATCATCTCATCCCTGGTATGTGCTGCTGCAACTGGATAGCAGTCTGGCCGGTGGTGGCCTGGCGCGCGCCGCGGAAGACGAATTGACCCGTCTGATCGAGCGGGGTCTGGCGCGTGACGGGGTGGTGGCCGAGGGTGATGCGCAGGCTGCTCGGCTCTGGCAGCTGCGCGAGGGTATTTCCTGGGCGCAGAAGCAGGGCGGGGTCAGTCTCAAGCACGACATTGCGGTGCCGGTACCGCGCATTCCCGAATTCATGGCGCGCGTCCTGCCCGCCCTCGAACAGGCGGTCCCCGGCATCCGACCCTGCGTGTTCGGCCATCTCGGCGACGGCAACCTGCACTTCAATCTCAGCCAGCCCGAAGGCTGGAGCGCAGAAGCCTTCCGCGCCGCCGAGCCGGTCTGCAACCGCATCGTCTTTGATCAGGTGCGCGAGTTCGGCGGCTCGATCGCGGCCGAACACGGGATCGGTCAGCTTCGGCGAGAGGAGCTGGTTCGGGGCCAGCCACTGAAAGTCGAGTTCATGGAACGGATCAAGGACGCGCTCGACCCGGCCGGTCTGATGAATCCGGGTAAGGTGCTCTGATCAGCCCGAGGGATTGCAGCGCGCTGCATCGCTCTTGCGCTCGGCCAGGATCCTATCGTAGCCAATACCGGCACAGCGGCCCAATTCACTGCCCCACTGGCGTCCGTCATCGGGCATGTTCAGCAGCGGCGGAAACCGATCGGCCATTTCGTCAGCGCAGCGTCGGGCCTCCTCGAGGCTGACCGACCGGCACTCCTCCCGGCTGACGTCGAAACACTGCATGAAGTACTGATCAGGCTGACAGAAAAACGTCGGCAGCTGATCCATCATGCCGTCCAGCCAGCCCTCGACCGCGACCTGAGTCTGGGCATACGCTGGGCCCCCGAACAGAAGCAGCGCGGTCAGTGCCATGGGTCTTGAAATCAGTCCAATCTTCATGTCTCGAGTCTCTCCGAAGGGGGTGGAAGGGCCATCTGTCGTGTCGATTGTTCTCGTAGTGGCATGGTTAAAATCGAAATCCCTGGTCAGATGCTGCCACCGATCGGGCTTTTCTGAAGGCCACGGGTTCAAGTATAGTCAAAGCGCTGAATTCGAAACCAATCAATCGGTCCTTCGCCGATAATGTGGCCATGTATTCCATTCGCCATTTGATTGCGCTGAGCACCGACAGCTTCTCCGACATGCTGCCAGCCCTTGAGCGGGCGTTCAATCGCACCCGCGAGGACGACCGGCTCGAAGAGGTCTTCGGGCCCCGTCCGCACTGGGCGATTGCCGGCGTGATCCTTGGCTGCCTGATCGGCGGACAGATCGTCGAGTGGCTGACGTCTGATCTGGTGATCTGGCGCGCCCTGGACGCCTCGGCGCTGCTCATGGCCGCCGCCTTTGCGCTGATCTTCCGCCGCTACCTGTTCGGACCGCGCGAGGCCGGCCCCGAGGATTTCCCCTGGCTGGCGGCGACGCTGATTCCCGGGGCTGCACTGATGACTGTTTCGGCCCTGATCGGCAAGATGGCCGATGGCGAAGTCACCGTGCTCGCCGGCGCGCCGAGCTGGACGCTGATCGGCAGCTTTCTGGTCGTCGTTGCCGACTCGCTGGCGCTGGCTGCCGGCCTGACGATTGCGGTGGCGGCGCTGTGCTATTCAAAGCGCTGGTCGAAGGCGCTGAAACACCTCCTCACTCAGTTCATCACTTTCAAGGTCATCGTCTTCATCATGGTGATCCTGTTCGTCGAGATCGGGATCGTCGGCGCGATCGTCTCCTTCGTTTTCGGTCTGTTCGGCATTCGCTTTCCGTCCTGGATCGGCGAGACGGTGGATCAGTTCAGCTATGCGCTTCTGATGGGCACGGTCTACTGCGCGGTGATCGGTGCGACCTGGAAGGCTTGCCGTCAGCGCTTTCCCGAGCTGATCGAGACCGGTGAGGCCGACGTGCTCTCGGCGGTTAAAGCGATGGCCGATCCGGAGGGTGAGAAGAAGAAACGAAAGAGAGAAGACGCGCCCAAGCGTCCAGGCCCGGATCAGGCGTAACCAGCCGTCTCCTCGCTGACGCGTTCCGGTCGCGAGGCTGATCGCAGCCAGTCGGCGAGCTCGTCTTCGTTGATTTCACCCGCGGCCAGGGCAAGAAAGACCGGATAACGATCGCTCAGTGGGTTCACCAGATCCCAGCCATTCAGTACCATGAACGTTCGACACAGCACATAGGACGTGCGCTTGTTGCCGTCGACAAAGGGATGGTTGCGTGCCACCCCATAAGCGTAGGCTGCCGCCAAGGATGGGATATCCGGCGGTGTTTCCGAATACGCGAATCGCTGCCGTGCCCGCGTCAGTGCGGACTCCAGCATCGCTGAATCGCGAATGCCACCAGGCCCTCCGTGCTCGGCGAGCTGACGTTCATGGATCGCTTGAGCGAGCTTCGGAGAAATCCAGACTGGTTCAACGAAAGTCACTCGGCCAGCTTCCTGAGCAGGTCACGGTCCTCGCGCATCACCCGCTCGGCCACGTCCAGCTGTTCGGCAAAGGTCGCATCAAAGGCCGACAGCACGATGCCGTCCGGTGTTTCGGTGGCGATCAGTTCATCGCCGCGGCCGACGCGCAGCTTCTCCAGCAGCTCCTTGGGCAGGATGACGCCGGTGGAATTGCCGATGGCCGTGACTTTCAGCTTCTTGTGCATGACGGGTCTCCAATCGTAGGAAACCCAAGTATAACAATTGTTTTACGGGGAAGGCTCAAGGCGAAGGGCGAAGGGCGAAGGGCCCGTGGGACAGAGGGTCAAGAGGTCAAGGGGTCCTCCAGCGGCTTGCCTCTAAGACCCTTATCCCCTTAGCCCCTTCACCCTCTTTGCTTTTTTCAGAACGCGTCGTCGGCCAGCGCCATCATCGGGGCGGCGCCGGCTTTGATCTTGGCTTCCAGGCCGAGTCGCTCGGGCAGGATGCGGGTCATGAAGAAGCGTGCGGTGTCCAGCTTGGCCTGGTAGAACCCGCCCCGGGTTTCTCCTGCATCCACCTTGGCCTGGGCGATGACCGCCATACGGGCCCACATGAAGGCGGTGGCGGTCAGGGCGAAGAGTTTCAGGTAGTCGCTGGAGGCGGCGCCGGCCTCGATCGGATCCTTGGCCATCTGCTGATAGACCCAGCCGGTCGTTTCCTGAAGCGCCTTCGCGGCCTCGGCGAGCGGCGCGATGAAATCAGCCACTGCTTCGTTGCCCGACTGCTCGGCCAGGAAGGCCTGAACCGGCTCGAAGAAGGCCTTGAGATTCTCGCCGTTGTTGGCCACCAGCTTGCGGCCGACCAGGTCGAGGGCCTGGATGCCGTTGGTGCCTTCGTAGATCTGGGTGATGCGCACGTCGCGGGCGAACTGCTCGACGCCGGTGTCGGTGACATAGCCCGCGCCGCCGTGGACCTGCATACCCAGATTGGCGACATCGAAACCGATGTCTGTGAAATGCGCCTTGATGATCGGCGTCATCAGCTCGACCCAGTAGCTGGCCTTCTGGCG
>CAYTQT010000002.1:161685-164102 GCA_964439915.1 uncultured Wenzhouxiangella sp.
GCATTCATCATCGTGAACATCGCTGCCAGGCCTCGGTTGGGTTCGCCGACCAGAAAGCCCCTGGCGCCGGAATAGGTCATCTCGCAGGTGGCCGAGGCCTTGATGCCCATCTTCTTCTCGATGCTGGAGCAGACCACGCCGTTGCGATCGCCCAGGCTGCCGTCCTCGTTGACCAGGAATTTCGGCACGAGGAACAGGCTGATGCCGCGCGTGCCGGCCGGGGCTTCCGGCAGTCGCGCCAGCACCAGGTGGATGATGTTATCGGCCATGTCGTGTTCGCCGGCGGTGATCCAGATCTTGGTGCCGGTGATGGCAAAGCTGCCGTCCTCATCTGCCTCGGCCCTGGTCCGGATCAGTCCCAGATCGGTGCCGCACTGCGGCTCGGTCAGATTCATGGTGCCGGTCCACTCACCGCTGATCATCTTCGGCAGATAGGTCTGCTTCTGCTCCTCGCTGCCGTAGGCGTGGATGACCTCGTAGGCGCCCAGGGTCAGGCCCGGATAGGCGGCGAAGCTGGGGTTGGCGGCGTTCTTCATTTCGGAGACAGCCAGACCGATGAAGGTCGGGAGGCCCTGGCCACCGTAGTTGGGGTCGGCGACCAGTCCCGACCAGCCGGCCTCGCAGAACTGCTGATAGGCCTCCCTGAATCCTTCCGGCATGGTGACGCTGTGGTCAGCGTCATCGTGCTTGCAGCCGACGCGGTCGCCGACTTCGTTGAGTGGCTGCAGAACCTCCTGAGTGATCCTGGCCGCCTCGTCCAGGATGGACTCGATCAGATCCGGGCTGACCTCTGCCATGGTCGGGAGGTCGGACAGGGATTCCAGGTCGAGAAACTCGTTGTAGAGGAATCGGAAATCGTCGAGGGGAGCGCGGTATTGGGGCATGCAGCACCTTCAGTGGATAGCGAGGACAGCGAAGCGTACCATACGCCGGCGTATGTGGCGGGCGAATCAACGTTGCCGTATGAACATCGTTCTCGCGTTAATCTGTCCTCTGCCTGCTCGGAGTCGATAGCTTGCCATGACCCCTGATCGCCCACTCAGCCTGCTCGGCCAGCGCCGCTTCGGACCCTTCTTCTGGACTCAGTTCTCGGGTGCCTTCAACGACAATCTGTTCAAGAACGCCCTGATCCTGCTGCTGGCCTACTCCGGCGCGCAGCTCGCCGGCGGCATCGACAGCAACATCCTGATCAATCTGGCCGCGGGCCTGTTCGTGCTGCCGTTCTTCCTGTTTTCCGCCACCGCCGGACAGCTCGCCGACAAGTACGAGAAGAGCCGCCTGATCCGGATCATCAAGCTGATGGAAATCGTCATCATGGTGCTGGCGGCCCTGGCCTTGATCCTCGGCAATGTCTGGCTGCTGCTGGCGGTGCTGTTCCTGCTCGGCACCCAGTCGGCTTTCTTCGGTCCGGTCAAATACGGCCTGCTGCCCCAGCATCTGCACGAGCAGGAGCTGGTGGCCGGGAATGGTCTGGTCGAGATGGGCACTTTCGTTGCCATCCTGCTCGGCACGATCGGTGGGGGTTTGCTGATCGCCATGGGCGAGCGTGGGCCCTGGTGGGTGGCCGGGGCTTCGATTCTGGTCGCGATCGCCGGTTACCTGCTGGCCCGCCGCATACCCCAGACACCCGCGGTGGATCCGGGCCTGAAGATCAACTGGAACCTGTTCTCCCAGACCTGGCGCTCGATCGGCTTCATGCGCGCCGACCGCGCGGTGTTTCTGTCGATCGTCGGCATTTCCTGGTTCTGGTTCTTCGGCGCCCTCTATATCACCCAGTTTCCGAACTACACGCTGTTGATCCTCGGCGGCAATGAGCTGGTCGGCACCCTGCTGCTGGCGACCTTTTCGATCGGCATCGGCGTCGGCTCGATGCTGTGCGATCGCCTGGCCGGGCAGAAGGTCGAGATCGGCCTGGTCCCGTTCGGCTCGATCGGCCTGAGCGTATTCGCGATCGATCTGTATTTCGCCATTCCCTCGGGTCTGGGCGGGGCTGAGCAGCTGATCGGTCCGGCCGCGTTCCTGTCCGAGCCCTGGGCCTGGCGGGTGATGATCGATATTTTCGGCCTGTCGCTGTTCGGCGGCTTCTACATCGTGCCCCTGTATGCCCTGATCCAGGCGCGCAGCAGCAAGACCCATCTGTCGCGCATCATCGCCGGCAACAATATTCTCAATGCCCTGGCGATGGTGATCGCGGCGCTGGCCGGCGCGCTGCTGCTGGGCGTGGCCGGTCTGACCATTGCCGAGACCTTCCTGGTCGTGGCCATCCTCAACGCCGTGGTCGCGATCTATATCTACCAGCAGGTGCCCGAGTTCCTGATGCGCTTCCTGGTCTGGATCCTGATCCACACCCTGTATCGGGTCAGGGTCATCGACCGCGACCGCCTGCCCGAGCAAGGGCCGGCCGTGCTGGTCTGCAA
>CAYTQT010000003.1:0-49053 GCA_964439915.1 uncultured Wenzhouxiangella sp.
CACGTTGGTCTGTTCGGAAATGCCGTTGATCAGTTCGACGATGTCCCCGATTTCCTGGGACGATTCACCCAGACGCTTGATCCGCTTGGAGGTTTCCTGGATCTGGTCACGAATACTGTCCATGCCTGAAATCGTCTGGCGCACCATGTCGGCGCCGCGATTGGCGATTTCGACCGAATTCTGGGCAACGTCAGCGGATTCGCTGGAGCGCTGGGCCATATCGTCGAAGGAGCGCGCCATTTCGTTGATCGTATCGGTCGCTTCACGAATTTCGCGGGCCTGGTGTTCGGACGCCTCGGCCAGCTGCATGGTCGTTGCGCGGGTCTCCTGCGCCTGGGCGGCCACCTGCTGGGCGGTGTTGTTGACGCCGGATACCAGGTCACGCAGAGCTTCGACCGCATAGTTGACCGAGTCTGCAATGGCGCCGGTCACATCCTCGGTCACCGTGGCCTGAACCGTCAGGTCACCATCAGCCAGCGAGCTCATTTCATCGAGAAGGCGCAGAATGGCGTCCTGGTTGCGCTGGTTGACCTCGGTCGTTGCCCGGGCGCGCTTGCGCTGGGCCAGGTAGGCACCAAAGCCGATCAGGAACAGAATGGCGAGCGCGCCGCCGGCAAGCACAAGGCCGGCCAGCAGCGAAGGCCAGATCTCATCCTGACCCAGCCGGCTGTAACTCCCTGCCAGTGACTGCGCCTGATCGGTCAGGTCTTCAGCATCGAGGAAGATTTCGTCGGCGGCTTCGCGCACTTCGAACAGGTCGGTTGATGCCGTCAGGATGGTGTCGACGTCGAGCCGGATCTCTTCGAAGATCGGCATCACGTTGGCCAGGCCTTCGAGCACACGCGTGTTACGCGCTGCCGCGAGATTCAGGTCTTCATCACCGTTGATCAGCCCCTGCAGCACACGATCGAAAAGAGCCGCATCGGCGCGGAAGGCGTCGGCGGCGGTAATCGCCCCCGGGCCACCGTCCAGAATGTCCCCTACGCGGCGCAGCATCCGGTCGGCGAGAACGAGCTGTCGGCTGGCGACATAGATCTGGATGGAAGGGGAGCCGGTTTCGATCATCCGACGAACCACTTCATCGGACTGGGCCTGCAGCTGGGGAATATTGTCGGAAAATGCGATCGAGCTGTCGGCCAGTTCGATGACCAGGTCGGTGCGGTCGAGGATTCGGGAGCTGAACTCGTTGATCTCGTTCCAGGTGTCTTCCAGCGTGGCCAGCTCGTCCTCGACGGCAGGTGGCGACGGCGGCAGGCCGGTGACGGGGTTGCCGTTCCGAAGCTGATTGATCGCGCTGTTGATGCTGTTTCGCGTCTCACGCAGTTCATCGAACGCATCGAAGTTTCCAACCGCCGATTCACCCGCGGCCTTGGCGAGCTGCTGGGCCCGCACCTGGATATCGGTGGTCAGGGCAAGATACTCGGTCTGCTGCTGGTTGCGCTGATTGAGCAGGTAGAAGTTGAACGCCACCAGGCCCAGAAGGGCGACCAGCAGCACGAACAGCAGTGCCTGCGGCAGCGAGAGTCGCTGCTCGGTTGATTGCGTGCCCACACTACTCATGCCATCACCTCATGTGTACTCATTCGATTTCCTGACTCTGCAAATTTGTAACGAAGGGACCCTTGTCGGCAGGATTGGCGCGCGCGAAAAGCATCCCCATTTCTATTGTTTCGATCCGATCATCCGGACACGAACCGATGTGCATCGCAAGATCGATCAGCCGATCTTCTTTACTGCTGGCGCCCTGGCGTGCAAAAGCGCAGCTGGAATCACGCCGGCGAATTCACTGCTCGCGCGATCCGTCCATGAAATCCAGGCGTCGCTGGAGTTCGTCGATTCTGAAAACCCCCCAACTTTGCTCACCGCTTGGAAAATTCTGCCGAACCAGTCCCTTGAGCACGGTGTCATTCCAACCGGAATCATCCTCGAGATCATCGGTGTGGAAATGTCGCTGGCCGAAGACCTCATCAACAACGAGACCGGCCAGACGCCCCTGCAGGCGGGTCAGGATCAGGCGTGTACGCGCCGTCACCGGCGTTCTGCTGCCAAACAGGTACCAGCCGAGGTCAGACACGGGTGCCAGGTTTCCACGCACATTGGCCAGGCCCAGCAGCCACTCCTTGGTGCCGGGTACCGGATAGAACGGAGGAAAGGCGATGATTTCTTCGACCTGATCGATCCGGCAGGTGAGCTGGTAGTCACCGAGCCGGAAGACTACGCCGTCCCAGTTGCTGACCTGCTGCTGGCGGCCTGCTTCGCCGACATCGTGCCCAAGGCTGCGATTCTCGTAATCGCCCAGCAGCCGGAAAAGTCCAGACCTGATCGCGTTTTCCGCTTCGAAGTTCTGCTCCCCTTGCATGTTCCCTCGCGACGTCGTTCTCGCCGAATCCGCTGACCTCAGGCGGTCTCGGCTGGGTTGATCTGCTCACGCACCGCGGCCAGCAGCTCGTCACGCGTGAAAGGCTTGGTCAGGTACTGGTCGGATCCAACGATCCGGCCGCGCGCCTTGTCGAACAGTCCATCCTTGCTGGTCAGCATGACGACGGGGACATGGCGGAAACTGGCGTTGTTCTTGATGATAGCGCAGGTCTGGTAGCCATCCAGGCGCGGCATCATGATATCCACGAAGATGAGATCGGGCTCATGCTTGTGAATCAGGGCCAGGGCCTCGAAGCCGTCATTGGCCGTGATGACTTCGCACCCCTCGCGACTCAGCATCGTCTCTGCCGAGCGTCGAATCGTTCGGCTGTCGTCGATCAGCATAATTTTGAGGCCATTGAGGCTCACGCGGCTTTACTCCTTGACAAGCTTCATTTCGTTCGTCGTCCCGCTCCTCGCCGAACGTCGAAATACAGCAGTGCCATGCTCTGCAGGATCCCTAGGTTAGTCGATCTTGGGTGGATTTGCCAATCCGGTAGAATAGATCATCTCAAGCCCCGGGCATTTAAGGTTTTTTTCGCTCGAAACTGCGACATAATCGTCATTTTCGGGTCTGTTTGCCAACGATCACCACGACACACAAAGCTCATGCGCCAGAATCTCATCGTCGTCATGGACGACATTGCGTCGATTACCGTCGCCAAGGACACCAGTTTTGCGATGCTGCTCGAGGGGCAGCGGCGCGGCTATCAGGTCCACTATCTCAACGAGGACGCACTGTCGCTCGATGGTCATCGAGCGCTTGCGCGGATGCACCGCATCACGGTTCGCGACGACCCGGAGGACTGGTTCAGCCTGGGCGAGCCCATCGAGCGGCCGCTCGGGTCGGATGATCTGATCCTCATGCGGGCCGATCCACCGGTCGATGAACGCTATGTCTTTGCAACCTACCTGCTCGATTGCGCTCAGGATAGTGGAGCGCTCGTCGTCAACCGGCCCAGCGCGCTGCGCGACTTCAACGAAAAGCTGGCGATCACCCGGTTTCCGGAACTGATGCCGGCGACCCGTGTCAGCGCAAACGCGGGAGAACTGAAGGCCTTTGTCCGTGCGCAGGGTCGAGCCGTCCTCAAGCCCCTCGATGGGATGGGCGGCAAGAGCATTTTCCTGGCCTCACGCGAGGATCCGAACCTGAATGTGATCATCGAGACGCTGACCGATGGTGGGCAGAAACTGGCCATTGCCCAGCAGTTCCTGCCCGAGATCGCGGATGGAGACAAACGGATCCTGATCGTTCATGGACAGCCTGTTCCCTATCTGCTCGCCCGGATTCCGACCGGTGACGATTTTCGCGGCAATCTCGCCAAGGGGGGGCGCGGTGAAGGCCGCCCGCTGAGCAAGAGCGATGAGGCTATCGCGCGGACCGTCGCGCCTGTCCTGCTCGATCATGGCATCGATTTTGCCGGGCTCGATGTGATTGGCGAACGGCTGACGGAAATCAATGTCACCAGTCCGACCTGTGTCCGCGAGCTGGATCGGGAATTCGGCCTGAACATCATTTCGGACCTGTTCGACGCCATCGATCCATGACCACTGCCTGGCGCCTGAATACTTCTGCGGATTCGCTGGCGCTGGCGCTGGCGGTGGCGATCGGAATTCATGTTGCCGCGATCGGTCTGATCCATTTCGATGTCTTCAGCGGTCGATCCGATGAAGTGCCGACCAGCCTCGACGTGATTCTGGTGCAGTGGGCCAATGAAACCCCGCCCGAAGAGGCCGACTTTCTGGCTCAGGCAGCGCAGCAGGGCGGGGGCGACAGTCCGGATCTCAAGCGTCCGGCCGAACCCATGATGACCGGAGAAGTCAGGCCCGATCAGGAGCTCGAGCCGGTCGAGCAGGCGGCCGAGGACCAGATCCTGGAGCGGCGACCGGCCGACCTGGTGGCGACGGCTTCGGATTCGGGTCCGGTCCAGTCCGCCGTCACCGAGGATACGGCACGGCTGGATTCGACGACTTCGCAGGAGCTGATCGAACAGTCGCTGGCGGTGGCCCGGGCTTCGCCGAATCGCTTCGCCGAAGCTCAGGATTTTCCCGAGAGGCGGCGCCGGAAATTCATTTCGGCCAACACGCGCGAACACCTGTATGCCACTTACATGCGGTCATGGGTGGCCAAGGTCGAGCGGGTCGGGAACCTCAACTATCCCGAGCAGGCTCGGCGGATGAATCTCGACGGAGCGCTCGTCCTCAGCGTGGATATCCTGGCCGATGGGAGTGTCGAGCAGATCCGCGTGCTTCGCTCCTCCGGCTACGACGTTCTGGACGAGGCTGCGGTGCGGATCGTGCGATTGTCAGCGCCCTTCTCACCGCTACCCGATGAAATCAACCGTGAAGTCGATGTGCTCACGATCACGCGGACCTGGCAGTTCTCATCACAGTCCGGACTGTATTGAATCCACGACCCGGGTGATAGAATGCCACTGTGAGCTATCTCGAACATCAATTCCTCATCGCGATGCCGGGCATGGATGACCCGAACTTTGCCCGTGGCGTTACCCTGCTGTGTCAGCACAATGACGAGGGCGCGCTCGGAATCACCATCAATCGACCCTCCGGGATCACCCTGGCCGACGTTCTCGACCAGATCGGCATCGAATGCAGCGGTCGAAACCTCGACGATGTTCTGGTCTACGAGGGCGGTCCCGTGCATCCCGAGCGCGGCTTCGTGCTGCATTCCGGGCCACCGGTCTGGGAATCCAGCATGCGGGTCGGGCCGGGCATCTCGGTGACGACCTCGCGCGATATTCTCGAAGCCATCGCTGAAGGGAACGGGCCGGAGAAGTTTCTCATGGCGCTGGGCTATGCGGGCTGGGATGCCGGACAGCTGGAGGACGAAATGCGCGACAACGCCTGGCTGAACGTGATGGCCAAGGCTGACATCCTGTTCGATCTGCCAGTCGATCAGCGCTGGACCGAAGCCGTCGAGAGCCTCGGTATCCAGGTCGATACCCTGCAGCCCGCCGGCGGCCATGCCTGAAGCCGGGTCCGGCCCCTGGCTGGCGCTGGACTACGGCGAACGCTGTGTCGGCGTCGCCATGGCGCATCCCATGACCGGAACCGCGCGACCGCTTGCACCGCTGTCCCATCGCTCCAGCGATCAATTGAATCACGCCATCGATCAGCTGATTCGCGAGTGGCGGCCCAGTGATATCGTGGTCGGCCTGCCGCTGGCCAGCAACGGGACTGAGTCACCGATGAGCCGACGGGTTCGACGGTTTGTTCGGGCGCTGGAAGCCGCCAATCCCGAACTCAACATCGAACTTCAGGATGAACGCATGAGCAGCGAGATCGCCGCTCGCCAGTTTGCCGACCGGCGCCGGGCCGGCCGCGCCCGCCGCAAGGATGCCGCCAGTCTGGATAGTCATGCGGCGGCTGTCATTCTTGATGCCTGGATGCGAGACAGTGGAAAACTCTAATCCAGCACGCCGCCACTTCCTCAGCATCATGGACCTGTCCGTAGATGCACTCGAGGGCCTGATCGACCGCACCCTGGCCCTGGCCCGGGGTGCGCCGGTGAAACCGCTGGTTGGTAGCGTGGCCAACCTCTTCTTCGAGCCGAGCACGCGCACTCGGGTCTCCTTCGAGCTTGCCGCCCAGGCGTTGGGTGCGCGGGTGGTCAATATCGAACTGGCGAGCTCCTCGGCCACCAAGGGCGAATCCCTGACCGACACCTGCGCCACCCTGGCGGCCATGGGTGTAGGTACCCTGGTCGTTCGCCATCCTGACAGCGGTGCCGTGGCCACGCTTGCAGCAGATCTTCAAGGGTCTGCCCAGCTGGTCAACGCCGGCGACGGGCACGGTGAGCATCCGAGCCAGGCGCTGCTGGATGCCGCAACGCTTCAGGCAACAGGCCTTGACTGGCCGAACGCCACCCTGGCGATCATTGGCGATCTGCGTCACTCCCGGGTCGCACGCTCGGGCCTGCAGTGCTTCCATGCTCTGGGCATCGGGTGTGTTCGCCTGGCCGGGCCGGAGCTGATGCTGCCTGACTGGGAGGTCGGCTCGAGGGTCGAGCGGGTGCATTCGATCGAGGCGGCAGTGAACGAGGCCGATGCCATCATGATGCTCAGAGTCCAGCACGAGCGTATCGACAAGACCATCTGGCCCGAGCCACGCACCTATGCCCGTGACTGGTGCCTGCGTGAGGAGCATCTGGCCCGGGCTCATCCGGACTGTCGGGTGCTTCACCCGGGACCGATCAACCGCGGCATGGAAATCGAATCCCGAGTCGCGGACGGCCGCCAATCGCTGATTCTCGAACAGGTTCGAATGGGCGTCCATGCAAGAACGGCCATTTTTGAATGGCTGAAGGATGAACAGCAATCGTGAGTTCGCAGGACACGAACGACAGGCACCGGCGTGTTCGAAGCTTCGTGCGTCGACCGGGTCGTCTTACGCCTGCTCAGGCTCGGGCGCTTGAGGAGCTGCTGCCGCGCTATGAGCTGCCGCACCACTGCAAGGATGCGGCCAGCCTGTTCGATGGCGACCGGCCGCTGGTCGTCGAGGTCGGTTGCGGCAACGGCCAGGCCCTGGCCTTCATGGCCGTCAATGAACCGAACTTCAATTTCCTCGGGATCGAAATCCATGAGCCCGGTGTCGGGCGCCTGCTTCGCTCCATCGAGGCGGCCGGTCTGGACAACGTCCGGGTCGCGGTCCGGGATGCGGTCGAGGTGTTCGAGCAGCAGATTCCGATGGCCAGCCTCGAGCAGGTCAGAATCTATTTTCCCGACCCCTGGCCAAAGAAGCGCCACCACAAGCGCCGCCTGATCCAGGCGCCGTTTCTGCAGCTTGTGGCCGATCGGCTTCGCCCCGACGGGCTTGTGCATCTGGCCACCGACTGGATGCCCTATGCCGAATGGATGCTCGAGGCGCTGGCCGAGGTGCCGGCCTTCGAGCTGATCGGAGATCCCTATCTGCCGCGGCCGGAATGGCGGCCACAGACTCATTTCGAGCAGCGCGGCGAACGTCGCGGTCACCGCATCGTGGATATCCTGTTGCGGCGGGTCAGGGACTGAAACGCGCGCCGACCGGAATGATTCGGATGCGCCCTCCTGACAGGCAGTGACGGCCACGAGAAGCAAAGCGCTTGAGTTGATGCAATGCCACTGCCCAATCCACAGGTGATCGGTTAAGGTAAGGCTCCAAGGTCTCATTCTCCGATCAAGGTCGATATCCCGCGATGGAAGCCAGCCTGACGCTCAGCAGCGACATGATCCTCGTGCTCATGTTGCTCGCCCTGACCGTCATCCTGTTTGCTTTCGAGCTGGTTCGCATCGACATTGCGGCCATTTCCATCATGGTCCTGATCGGGCTGCTCGGCCTGGTACCCGGCGAAGAGCTGTTCAACGGCTTTGCTTCCAACGCGGTCATCTCGGTGATTGCGGTCATGATCATCGGCGCAGGCCTGGACCGGACCGGGGTCATGAACGTCGTGGCCAATTTCATCGTCAAGCTGGGCGGTCGATCGGAATCGCGCATCATGGCCATGGTCTCGTCCACGGTCGGCGTGACTTCCGGATTCATGCAGAATACCGGGGCGACCGCGCTGTTCCTGCCGGTGGTCAGCCGGATTTCGGCTCGCCTCGATCTGCCGCTGCCCCGCCTGCTGATGCCGATGGGCTTCTGCGCCATTGTTGGTGGGACCATCACCATGGTCGGCTCCTCGCCGCTGATCCTGCTCAACGATCTCATTCTGACCTCGAATCGCTCGCTGCCGCCGGGGGCAGAGGCACTGCAGCCCTTCGACCTGTTCGACGTGACCCCGGTCGGCCTGGCCCTGCTGGCCGCGAGCCTTGTGTACTTCCTGCTCCTGGGCTCGCTGCTTCTGCCCAAGACCGAG
Organism: uncultured Wenzhouxiangella sp.; assembly: GCA_964439915.1. Lineage (GTDB taxonomy): Bacteria > Pseudomonadota > Gammaproteobacteria > Xanthomonadales > Wenzhouxiangellaceae > Wenzhouxiangella. The sequence goes on from CAYTQT010000003.1 coordinate 8,273, forward strand.
ACCAAGCGGGCGGCATCGCCCGGACGGACGAAGAACTACTTTGCCGAGGTCTACGGGATTCAGGGCGATGTCTACGAAATGCTCGTCACCGTGGACTCGCCGCTGGTGGGTATGCGGATTTCGGAGGCCGAGAAGCTGGAGGGCTCGCCATTGTTTCTGGCCATCCAGAATACCGACAAACCCAGACTGGCGCCGCCTGCCGATGAAATGATCTGGGTCGGCACCGTGCTGGGTGTCATGGGTACCCGTGATCGGGTCGGTGAGTTCGCCCTGGCCAATCAGCTCCGTCTGCAGCCCCGGCTCAAGACCTTCGGAGCCCTGTTCAATCCGACCCGGGCCGGCATTTCGGAGGTCGTGATTCCGCCCGGTTCCAATCTGATCGGTCAGACCATCGCCGAGGCTCGACTGCGGTCGCGCATGGGCATCTCGGTGCTTGCGATCAACCGGCGCGGCGAGATCATCGTTCAGGGCCTGCGTGAAGAAACGCTGCAGCCCGGCGACTGCCTGGTCAGTCATTCGACCTGGCGCGACCTGGCCAATGTGGCGCGCGACAAGGACCTGATCGTGGCCACCGATATCCCCAAGGAAGAGCAACGACCGCAGAAGGTCGGTTTTGCCCTGGGGTTCTTCCTGCTGTCCATGAGCCTGATCCTGTTCACCGATTTCAGACTGTCGATTGCGCTGCTGACGGGTGCCATGGGCATGGTACTGACCGGCGTACTCAGTATCGACGAGGCCTACCAGTCGGTCAGCTGGAAGACCGTATTTCTGATGGCCAGCCTGATCCCCTTAGGCATCGCAATGGAGGTCACTGCGACTGCGGCATGGCTGGCCGAACAGGCACTGGGCCTGGTCGGCGGTCTGCCCGAGATCGCGATGCAGATCCTCCTGGTCCTGCTGGCGACCGGCTTTACCCTGGTCATGTCCAACGTCGGCGCAACCGTGCTGCTGGTCCCGATCGCCATCAACCTGGCTCTGGCCACGGGTGCCAGCCCTGCGATGTACGCGCTGATCGTGGGTCTGGCCACCTCGAATGCCTTTATCCTTCCGACTCACCCGGTCAATGCCCTGATCATGGGGCCGGGGGGTTACAAGGTGAAGGACTTCATTCGGGTCGGCGGCCTGATGAGTGTTCTTTTCATGGTCGTGATGCTGACGGTGGTCAACCTGATCTTCTGAACTCGGCGACGGCACTCAGCGGGGATCGAGATGGATCCTGATCTCCTCGCCGTCGTCTTCGAGGGGCACCGCGGTCAGGCCCGCATTCCGGCAGGGCCCGGAGATACAGTGGCCCGAATCCGGCTCGAAGACCGCGCCATGGGCGGCGCAGACCAGATTGCCGTGCTCGTCTGAGAGGAATTTGTTTGGCGCCCAGTTCAGCGGACGGCCCTGGTGCGGGCAGACGTTGAGCCAGGCCCGGGCCAGCGCGTTGTGGCGGGTGGCGACGAGAAAACGGCGTCGACCATTGACCTCGGTATCGAGTTCGACAAACTCGCCCTCGATCAATGTTTCAGAGCGGCAAAGGAACTTGCTGGACGCCACGGAGTCTGCCTCTGGTATGAAGATGAATAATGAGTGGAAGCGATTCTATCAGCCGCCTCAGAACCCGCTGGCGCGGTTCGGCCTGGTCCTGCTCGGGATCGCAATTCTGGCCCTGAGCTTCATGCTCGGCCTGGTCTTTCTCGCGGTGGCGGCGGGTCTGGCGATCATCGGAGGGATCGTTCTTACCGTCAGGCGCTGGCTGGGCATCGGACAATCCGAAGCACCGCAGGATCGCACGATCGATGTCGAATACCGCGTGATTCGCAAGGAGCGCGACGAGTAGGGTCATTGCGGGGCCCTACCGGCCGCACTCAGATAATCAGCGTCATCACCAGGAATAGCGCCAGCACGGCGGCCATCCACAGTGCCGTGTGGCCCATCGGAGCCCGGCTGGAAAAGTAGTTGTAACTCCCTTCCTTGAAGCCCTTGATCAGGAACTTGCCGAGACTGGAGAGCGTCCTGCTGACGGTCTCGGAGACGGCTGTCAGGCCGCGGTCGATCTTCCCGGCCAAGGCCGGAACCGCCCGGCGATAGATCCAGTCCACGTCGAGGCTGATCGTCTCGGTCCGCTTCATCAGCGGGAGCAGCACGAAGAAGGCCAGGCCGGCAAACAGCAGCAGCTGGAGCTGGGTCACGACATGTTCCGCCGTGTAGGGCTCGTAGTCGACCGGGTAGGGCAGCAGACCGTAGAGCAGGTTCGGGAACAGGCCGATCGCGATGCAGGCCGCCGCGAACAGAATCATCGCGATGCGCATGTTCCACGGCGCTTCGGGTGGACGCAGGCCGGAATCCTTCTGGAAGAACACGAACCAGGGGAACTTGATGCCGGCGTGCAGGAAGACTCCTGCCGAGGCTGCGATCAGCAGGAACCAGACCAGACCGAGATGCTCATATCCGGCGGCCGAGGAAATCATGGATTTCGAGACAAAGCCGGAGGTGAACGGAAAGGCCGAAATCGCCAGAGCGCCGATGATGCCGCAGACCGTGGTCAGCGGCATGGTTCGAAACAGGCCACCCAGCTCCGAGCACTTTCTCACCCCCGTCTGATAGAGCACCGCCCCGGCGCTCATGAACAGCAACGCTTTGTAGATGATGTGGCTGAAGGCGTGCGCGGCTGCACCGTTCAGCGCCAGCTCGGTGCCGATGCCGACTGCCGTGACCATGAAGCCGACCTGGTTGACGATCGAGTAGCTCAGGATGCGCCGCATGTCGTTTTCCAGCAGCGCGAAGATGATGCCGTAGAAAATCATGAACAGGCCGACCCAGACCAGCAGGGGCTGACCCGGGAAGAGCAGGATCAGGGCGAGCACTGAGGTCTTGGTCGTGAACGCCGACAGGAACACGCCGCCCATCGGGCTGGATTCGGGATAGGCGTCGGCCAGCCAGGCGCTGATCGGGGGAGCGGCGGCATTGATCAGGACGCCGATGAATACCATCCAGGTGGCGAAGGAGTCCAGGGTCAGGGCCTGAATCTCCAGCGACCCGGTCGCCACATAGATGCCCTCGATCCCGATCTTGAGGATCAGGCCGCCGGTCAGATGGACGATCGCATAGCGAATGCCGGCGGCTCGCGCCGATTCCGTCCCTCCACACCAGACCACGACGGTGGAGAACAGCGCCATCAGCTCCCAGAAGATGAACAGGGTGATCAGATCGCCGGCGAAGCTGACGCCGATGGCGCCAGCCGCGTAGATCATCGCCGCCGACAGCTCATACCACTCCGATTGCCTGAAGGCGAACAGTACGCCACCGAAGGCCATCAGCGCGAACACCGTGGCAAACATGCGGCGTAGCGCGCTACCCTCGACCAGCTCGATCTGATAACCGAGGAAGGTGGTGGTGAGCTGCACGCCGTCGGGGACCTGCCAGATCGCGTACAGCGTGATCAACGGGGCCAGCAGGGCGATGATCGGGCGCAGGGCGGGACGCGACAGCGCCACCAGCACCGCGCCGGCGATCAGGATGAAGGCCGGTGGCATGACAAATTCAAACATCGTCGTCCTGCCCATCGTCTTTCAGCACGTTGGGCGCGAGCTGAGTCGGCTTGACGTAGTAGTCGTCCGGACGCTTGAGAACCCACCCAAGGGCCTTGGCAAAAAGCACCATGGCCACGCAGCTCAGAAAGCCGAAACCGGCATAGAAACCGGGCCAGCCGTCCACCGCGAAGTGCGCGTGGACCGGAATCCATAACTGGGCAACGACGGTCAAGGCCAGGATGATGCCGGAGATCCACCAAAGCAGGCGAATGGTGCGGGGCTGGACCAGCCAGTGACTGGCGCCCTCTCGGATGGCCCGTTCGCGTTCCGGCGTCATGGGGTCACCTCCAGGATTCGGGTTTCAAGATCGACCAGTGGACCGTTGAAGGCAAAAAAGGCAAAGACCAGCAGTGCTGTCGTCGTCAGGGCGGCCACCATGGGCCACGGTGCCTCACCGTGATTGATCCGGGGTGTTTCGGTCTCCGGCGTGAAGAAGGCGCGGAAGACGATCGGCAGGAAATAGGCGGCATTCAGGCCGGTCGAGAGCATCAGCACGGCCAGGGTGAAGTAACTCTCGACCTGGAAGGCACCGGCAATGATGTACCACTTGGAGACGAATCCGGCCGTTGGCGGAACGCCGATCATCGACAGGGCGCCGACGGTGAAGGCGGCCATCGTGATCGGCATGCGCAGGCCGATGCCGCGCAGTTCGTCGATCCGGGTTTTTTTCGATGCGATGTAAATGGCGCCGGCGCAGAAGAACAGGGTGATCTTGCCGAAAGCATGGGCGACGATATGGATCGCAGCACCGATTTCTGAAAACGGCGCCAGTACCAGCGCCGCCATCACCACATAGCTGAGCTGGCCGATGGTCGAATAGGCCAGCATCTTCTTGATTTCGACCTGCTTGAGGGCGATGATCGATGCCGCGACCACGGTGAATCCGGCCAGATAGACCAGGTATTTCTCCGCGGGTACTGTGGCGAGGAAGTCGACGCCGAAGATGTAGATCACCACCTTGGTGATGGTGAATACACCGGCCTTGACCACGGCCACGGCGTGGAGCAGGGCCGAGACCGGCGTTGGAGCGACCATGGCTGCCGGCAGCCAGCGGTGCATCGGCATGACCGCCGCCTTGCCGACGCCAAGGACGAACAGACCGAGCAGGATGGCTGCTGCCCCGGTGCTGATATTCCCCTCCAGAATCCCGCCGGGAGTGAAATCGAGGGTACCGGCCGCCGTCCAGGTCCAGATCAGCGCTGGCAGCAGCAGACCGATGGAGGTGAACAGCAGCACGCCGAGGTAGGTGCGGCCTCCGGCCTGGGCCTTGGCGTTCCGGTTGTGGGTCACCAGGGGCCAGGTGCTGATCGTCAGCACCTCATAGAAGATGAAAAGCGTCAGCAGATTGCCGGCCATGGCCACGCCCATGGCCCCACTGATTGCGATCGCGAAGAAGGCATAGAAGCTGGTCTGGCGCGGTTCACGGTTGCCGCGCATGTATCCGATCGCATAGACCGAGGTCACGAACCACAGCAAGCTGGCCAGAAGCGCGAACATCAGACCGAGCGGCTCGATGTGGAAGGCGATGCTCAGGCCTGGCAGAGGCTCGGCCACGGTCAGGGCCAGGGTCTGGCGATCCATGATCGGCGCGATCATCTGCGTGACGAAGGTGAACAGACTGGCAGCGGTGGTCAGGGTGACGGCTTCACGCAGGTTGGGCCAGCGGCCGGTCAGGGCGATCAGCACCGCGCCGATCAGCGGGGTCAGAATGATCGCGGGAATCAGGAACTCGGCGCTCATGGCGTTGCTCCGATCAGCACGTTGGCGCCTGCAGTGGCGAAGTCCAGCGTGAGGCGAGTGTCGATACCGAAATAAAAGGTCGCAAGAACCAGCACGTACATCGGGATCAGCAGACCTGCCCGCGCTTCGGTGACCGGTGGCCTGTCGTCAGGCGGGGGCTGGATCCAGGCGATTTCCACCACCTTGCCGATGTAGATCACGGCCATCAGCGAGCCGATCAGGATGACCACGACCGCCAGCCACAGATCCTGTTCGATGGCCGCCTGGATCAGCATCCACTTGCTGATGAATCCGGCGGTCAGGGGTACGCCGATCAGACCCAGCCCGGCCAGCACGAAAGCCAGCATGGTCAGAGGCATCTGGCGCCCCAGGCCCTGGAATGCGGAGATACGCGCCGAGCCGGTCTGATAGATGACCGTACACACGCACATGAACAGCGCGGCCTTGATGATGGCGTGATTGAACAGATGGACCAGTCCGGAGGTCAGGCCGGTGACGGAAAGCAGGCTGATGCCAAGAATGATATAGCCGATCTGAGCGACGCTGGAATAGGCCAGAAGACGCTTGAGGTTGTCCTGTCGGATGGCCCAGAGCGAGGGCAGAAGAATGCCGGCCAGGCCCAGAATGAAGAAGATTTCCGCATAGGGCATGGCCGTGGCGAAGCTGATGCCGAAGACCGTGAAAACGAGTCGGAGCAGGGCGTAGACCGCGACCTTGGTCGCAGTGGACGACAGGAAAACGGTGATCGCCGAAGGCGCGTTGGCATAGGCGCCGGGCAGCCAGCGATGGAGTGGAAACAGGGCCAGTTTGACGCCGATGCCGACAATGATGAAGGCGAAACCGGCCTGGACTGCTCGGGTATCGGCCACTGCCGGCAGGCGCTCGGCCAGGTCGACCATATTGAGTGTGCCGGTCATGATGTAGAGCATGCCGACGCCGATCAGGTAGAACGTCGCCCCGAGCGTACCCATGATCAGATAGCGGAACGCAGACAGCGGGGCAGCCTTCGACCGACCCATCGCGACCAGTGCGTAGGTCGACAGTGAGGAGATTTCGAGGAAGACGAACAGGTTGAAGGCATCGCCTGTCATCGTGATGCCCATCAGGCCGGAAAAGGCCAGCAGGAAGAGCGCATAGAACAGGCCCTGGCGCTCGGGAATCTCCTGATTGACGCTGATCCGTGCCCACGGCAGGATCACGGTCGCCATCAGACTCACCAGCAGACCGATGAAGGCATTGACTGCGTCGACGCGGAATTCGATCCCGATCGGCGGCGGCCAGTTTCCGAAGGCGTAGCGCAGTGGCTCGTCGACTGCGGCCGGCAGCACCTGCGCCATGACGAGTGCCGACAGCCCGGCTGCGACCATGGCTGTCAGCCAGGGCAGGAATCGACCGGGCAGCAGCGCACAGATCGGCGCCGCGATCAACGGGATCAGAACCCCGAACGGCATCATCTCGGTGATCGTCATGTGCGGGTCTCGTCGTCGCTGTCGTCTTCGTTGAGAAGATCGTCTTCGATCGAGCCGAAGTTTTCATGGACGCGCACGGCCAGGGCCAGGCCCACTGCGGTGGTGGCGATACCCACCACGATCGCGGTCAGGATCAGCACATGGGGCAGGGGGTTGGAGTAGACCTCGATGCCTTCCCGATAGATCGGCGTCGACCCGCCAAGGATCTTGCCGGCTGAAATGAACATGATGAAGGCCGATGTCTGGAACAGGTTCAGGCCGATGATCTTCTTGGCCATGTTGCCCCTCGAAACAACGGTATAGAAGCCGATCATCATCAGGACGACCACGATCCAGTAGTTGTAGAGACCCAGCCAGCCCATCAGTCGTTCTCCCCGGCCTCGAGAGAATCGGCCCGACGCTGAACGAACATGGTGAAGATCAGCATCGTCACGGTCGAAACGGTGATACCGATACCCAGCTCCACGGTCACGATTCCGAATTGCTGCGCGTACTGCGGATCGTCGAGCAGGGGCCGAAAGTCGAGGAAATGCCCACCCAGAACGACGCCGGCCACGCCGACGCCGGCGTAGATCAACACGCCAACCAACATCAGGACATACATGGCCCGCTCGGGTATGACGTCGAGGGCAGCATCCAGACCGTAGATCAGGGCGAACAGGATCCAGGCCGCGGCGAACACGACGCCCGCCTGGAAACCCCCACCCGGGGAATACTCGCCGTGAAACTGGATGTAGAGCGCAAACAGCATGATCAGAGGGATCAGGAAGCGCGCGATGATCCGAAGAATGCCGTTGTTCCTCATGAGCCCGGCGTCTCCTGCTTCTTCTGTTCGCCTTTGGGCTTGCGCCGACGCGTGCCGAGCAGGGCGTAGACGGCGAGGCCGGCGGTCAGAATGACGAAGCCCTCGCCCATGGTGTCGATGGAGCGGTAGCTCGCAAGCACGGCGGCAACCATGTTCGGTATCCCCATGTCGTTGTAGGTTTCCTCGACATAATAGGGGCCGACATGGGTCTGGACGGGGTTGTCGGGATTGCCGAATTCCGGGAAATCCAGGGTGGCGTAGATCAGTACCGATCCGGTCAGAACCACCACGGCCAGAGCCGGCCAGTGCGGACGAGGTGCCTCGGCTTCACGGCGCGGCACCAGGGCCAGCAGAGCCAGCATCAGAATCGTCGAGATTCCAGCGCCGACGGCCGCTTCGGTCAGCGCCACATCACCGGCGTCCAGCACGGCAAACAGCGCGGCCGAGAGCAGCGAATAGATTGCGAACAGCATGACCGCAGTAAACAGATCCCGGCTGCGTACCACCGCAATGGCGATGACGACCAGGAAACTGAGCAGGCCGATGTCGATCAGGAATTCGATGACGGCTTCTCCTTTTCGCAGTCATCGACCTGGGGTTCGACACCGTCGACCAGGGCCGAACGGGCCAGCGCATGACTTGCGGTCGGCGCGGTGAACATCAGGAACAGCAGGATCAGGGCCAGCTTGACGGTCAGGATGCTCAAGCCGGCCTGGATGATCAGGCCGAGGATGATCATCAGGGCGCACAGCGTATCGGTGACACCGGCCGCGTGCAGGCGGGTATAGAAGTCGGGGAATCGGATCAGTCCGATCCCGCCCATGACCCCGAAAACCCCGCCGCTGATCAGCAGGATCCAGGACAGGATGTCGAGTGCGGTATCAGCCATCGGTGATGTCCCCTTCACCGGCCTGGCCGAGATCACCCATCTTGACCAGCTTCAGGACCGCGACGATCGCGATGAAGTTGATCAGCGCGTAGACCAGCGCCACATCAACCAGATCCGAGTGGCCCTTGAGCAGGCTGATCAGCGCCACCACCAGTACGGTCTTGGTGCCGAAGACGTTGACTGCCAGAATCCGATCGTAGATCGTCGGGCCGCGAAGCGCGCGAATCAGCGCCAGCATCATGGTCACGAAGACCAGCAGGGTGGTCAGCACCAACACCGTTTCCATGGCGGCTAGTGGGCCACGCGGTGAATAAGGTGACGCTCAGCCATTGCACCAGCGCCGTGGGCAAGGCGCGCGAGCGCAGGGCTGGCCGTCGCCAATTCAAGCGAGCAAAACGCAGCTTGAGGTGCTTGTGCGGTGGTCTTGCGGGAGCCGTTGTGCTGGCGCGACTCGGCGTTGCGTTTGCTGGCAGGGACGCCGCCATTCCCGGCGAAACGGGCCTTGATTCCGCCCAGCACAGCGGCTCTGAGCGTTACCTTGTTCACCACGCGGACCACTAGGGTTTTCCCTGTCCGGAGGATTCAAGCCAGCTTATCCTGGCGGCCATCCGTCCGGACTGAAGATCGTCCGCGGAGCCGGCGTCGAGCACGTGGGCAGTCAGCTCGGTGTGCTCGAGCAGCAGGGTGACCGTGCCCGGCGTCAGAGTGCAGGAATTGGCGTAGGTCACCTTGGCAACGGCATTGTCATGGGGAACGGGCACCGTCACGATCCGTGGGCTGATCCGTTCGGGGTTCAGGACCAGGCGCACGACCGTGATATTGGCCTTGACGATCTCGCCGATCAGCCAGGCCCAATACACGACCAGCCGCCACGAATAAAGGACGGGATTGTGTTCCACTCCCACCACGTCCATCCGCCGCGACAGCCAGACGACGAGAACCACGGATGCCACACCCAGCGCCAGGATCTGCGGCTTGTAGACACCGGAGATCGACAGCCAGAGGACGGACAACAGAATTCCGAGAGAGATCAGATAACGCATAAGCGCTCAATATTACCAAGCCGGGGGATTTTTTCCAGAACTTTCGAATCACTGCCACTGTACATATCGTGCTTGATGCAGAATGAAGAGGGTGTCGGCAAAACGACCCGCTGACTTTCGGATTCAGCCTTGGAGCAACCAGACCTTGGGTAGCGAACATCACATCAATTCCGCCGAACTTGCGACCCTGGCCGCGCTGATCCGGGCCCGGTCCTCGCTGCTGATCATCGAAAGCCACGATGAGCAGCACGCGCTCAACCTGTTCCTGGAGCTACGGCGCCAGACGCATCGTCCGCTACTCAAGTGGACCGCCTCTCGCGGCCTGGTCTGGCTGGATCGCGATCAGACCTTGAGCGATGAGTTCCGGGATCCGGAGAAGGCCCTCAATCACCTCGGTCAACGTCGCGATCGTGCCGTGGTCCTGCTGATGGACTTCCATCCTTATTTCAATGATCCGGTCGTGGTCCGGCGCCTGCGCGAGCTGGCGCGTCCCGCGCACGATCTCCAGTCACCGACCCTGGTCATGATCAGCCCTGAACTTTCGCTGCCGGCCGAACTGAGCCGGTTGGTGCACCGATTCGAGCTGCAGCCACCCGACCACCAGACCCTGGAGAAGATGGTCAGAGCCGAAGCCCTGCGCTGGGGCAATGACCGCGGGCTGGATTCGGCCGGGCTCTGTGAGCGGACTCTGGAGCGACTGGTCGACAATCTGGCCGGTCTGACGATGAAGGATGCCCGTCGACTGGCGAGTAACGCGATTTTCGATGACGGAGTTCTCGACCATCGCGACCTCAAATCGATCATGCAGGCCAAGTTCGATCTGCTCAATCCCGACGGCATTCTGAGCTTCGAGCTGGAGACCGCCCGTTTTGCCGATGTGGCCGGGATGCCCCGCCTGAAGCGCTGGCTCGGATTGCGCGCCGAGGTGTTTCGTGCAGCAGAGTCTCCGCCGGGCCTCGATCCGCCCCGCGGCATGCTGCTGCTCGGCGTACAGGGCTGCGGCAAATCCCTGGCGGCACGGGCCGCGGCCGGGTTGTTCGGTGTTCCCCTGCTGCATCTCGATTTCGGCGCCTTGTTCAACCGCTTTCATGGTGAGAGCGAACGCAATCTGCGCGATTCGCTCAATGCCGCCGAGCAGATGGCGCCCTGCGTCATGTGGATCGACGAAATCGAAAAGGGCCTGGCCACCTCCGACAGTGATGGCGGAACGTCTCGGCGCATGCTCGGGACCTTTCTCACCTGGCTGTCGGAACACGGCTCGAGAGTCTTCGTGGCAGCAACCGCCAACGACATTTCGAGCCTGCCGCCGGAATTGATGCGCAAGGGCCGTTTCGATGAGATTTTCTTTGTCGACTTGCCCGGGCCGGCCACCCGGCGCGCGATCCTCGAGATTCATCTGAAGCGCCGACAGGTCGAGCCGGAGTCGTTTCCGCTCGACAAGCTGGCCGAGGTGACGCGCGGATTCTCGGGCGCTGAGCTGGAGCATGTGGTCGTCGGTGCCCTCTACCTGGCCCATGCCGGGGGCGAGGCGCTTGCGACCCGTCATCTGGTCGAGGAAATCAAGTCCACCCGGCCCCTGTCGGTGGTTCGGGCCGAGGAGGTCAAGGCCCTCAGGGACTGGGCCAGGGAGCGCGCAGTGGCCGCATGAAGGGCCGATGATGCATCTATCGGCAGCCTGCGTTAGAATATTTATCTTTCTATCCTGATCAAAAGATAAGTAGCTGACATGAGTGCGCATCTCTTTACTTCCGAGTCCGTGTCCGAGGGGCATCCGGACAAGCTGGCCGACCAGGTCTCAGACGCCATTCTCGATGCGATCCTGACTCAGGATCCACAGGCCCGAGTGGCCTGCGAGACCTTCATCAAGACCGGAGCGGTCGTGGTCGGTGGTGAAATCACCACTTCCGCCTGGGTCGATCTCGAAGACCTCATCCGTCAGGTCGTGGTCGATGTCGGCTACGATTCTTCCCGCGTCGGATTCGACGGGCACACCTGTTCGGTGATCAACATGATCGGCAAGCAGTCGCCTGACATCGCTCAGGGCGTCGATCGCGAACTGCCTGAAAATCAGGGCGCGGGCGACCAGGGTCTGATGTTCGGCTATGCCTCGAACGAAACCGAGGAGCTGATGCCGGCACCGATTTTCTACGCTCACCGTCTGGTCGAACAGCAGACCCGCTTGCGCAAGCAGGCCGACAACCCCCTACCGTGGCTGCGCCCGGACGCCAAGAGCCAGGTGACCCTGCGCTATGAAGACGGTCAGCCGGTGGCCATCGATGCGATCGTGCTCTCCACCCAGCACGACGACAACGTGTCGATGGATGAAATCCGCGCTGGCGTGCGTGAGCACATCATTGACCCGGTGCTCCCCACACAGTGGCTGCACGCAGACACCCTGTTCCACATCAACCCGACCGGCAAGTTCGTCATCGGTGGTCCGGTCGGCGATGCCGGCCTGACCGGTCGCAAGATCATCGTCGACACCTATGGCGGCATGGCGCGCCACGGCGGCGGCGCGTTTTCAGGCAAGGACCCGTCAAAGGTGGATCGCTCGGCGACCTACGCGGCGCGCTATGTGGCCAAGAACGTGGTCGCCGCCGGTCTGGCCGACAAGTGCGAGCTTCAGGTCAGTTACGCCATTGGTGTGGCCGAACCGACCTCGATCTCGGTTACGACCTTCGGCACCAACAAGATTCCGGAAGCGCAGATCGAGGCCCTGGTGCGCGAGCACTTCGACCTGCGCCCCTACGGCATTCTCAAGATGCTCGACCTGCTGCACCCGATGTACCGCCAGACGGCTACCCACGGGCATTTCGGTCGCCGTCCCGAGCAACGCTCGGCCCAGGTCATCCGTAATGGCAAGACCGTTGAAGATCATTTCACGACCTTCAGCTGGGAGCGCACCGACAAGGCCGACGCACTGCGCAGTGCCGCGGGCCTGTAGCCGGTTGTACGACTTTTCAGGGAGTCCTTAGAAGTAAACCCTCGACTTGAATTCACATCGATAACCCAAGGAATTATTTTATGAGTGCTAAACCAGAAACTGGCCACAGCAGCGTGCTGTTCGACGACAGCATTGCACCCACCGACAAGGACTATTTCGTAGCCGACGAGAGCCTGGCCGGCTTCGGTCGCAAGGAAATCGCGATTGCCGAAACCGAAATGCCCGGACTGGTCGAAATGCGCAACGAGTTTCGCGACTCGCAGCCCCTGAAGGGTGCCCGGATCGCCGGCAGCCTGCATATGACGATCCAGACCGCGGTTCTGATCGAGACGCTGGTCGAGCTGGGCGCGGAAGTGCGCTGGGCTTCATGCAATATCTATTCGACCCAGGACCACGCCGCCGCCGCCATGGTCGAGCGCGGCATTCCGGTCTTTGCCTACAAGGGCGAAACCCTGGTCGAGTACTGGGAGTACACCCATCGCATCATTCAGTGGCCGGATGGCGAAACCGCCAACATGATCCTGGACGACGGCGGCGATGCGACCATGCTGCTCAATCTCGGTGCCCAGGCCGAGGTCGATCCCTCGGTGCTCGACAACCCGGGCAGTGAGGAAGAAGTGGCGCTGTTCAACGCGATCAAGAAGCGCCTGACGACCAACCCGGGCTGGTACACGGCCGCGCTCAAGAACATCCAGGGCGTGACCGAAGAGACCACGACGGGCGTCAATCGCCTCTACCGCATGCAGAAGGAAGGCACGCTGAAGTTCCCGGCGATCAACGTCAACGATTCGGTCACCAAATCGAAGTTCGACAATCTGTACGGCTGCCGTGAGTCACTGGTCGATGCGATCAAGCGCGCGACCGACGTGATGATCGCCGGAAAGACCGCGATCGTCTGCGGCTACGGTGATGTGGGCAAGGGCTCTGCCCAGTCGCTGCGGGCACTGTCGGCCAATGTCTGGGTGACGGAAGTCGATCCGATCTGCGCGCTTCAGGCGGCCATGGAGGGCTACCGGGTCGTCAATATCGAAGATGAAGGCATCCTCGAGGCCGCCGACATTATCGTCACCGCGACCGGCAACTACAACGTCATCACACATGACCACATGCTGCGCATGAAAGACGAAGCCATCGTCTGCAATATCGGTCATTTCGACAACGAGATCGACGTTGCCGGAATCGAGAAATACGAGTGGGACGAGATCAAGCCGCAGGTGGATCACATCACCTTCCCGGACGGCAAGAAGATCATCCTTCTGGCCCGTGGTCGTCTGGTCAACCTTGGCTGTGCGACCGGGCATCCGAGCTTCGTCATGTCCAATTCCTTCACCAACCAGACCCTGGCTCAGATCGAGCTCTGGAAGAACGGTGATCGCTACGAGAACGAAGTCTATGTGCTGCCCAAGCACCTCGACGAAAAGGTCGCTCGGCTGCATCTGGACAGGATCGGTGCGCGACTGACCGAACTGCGCGACGCGCAGGCCGACTACATCGGCGTGCCGGTCGAGGGCCCCTACAAGCCCGATCACTACCGCTACTGAGTCGACAGGCGCGGAGTCCCGGCTCCGCGCCTGCCAGGACCACCCCTGCAGTCCGGCCTCTGGCCGGCCTGCGCTCCTTGGAAACTTTAATTGAAGACGGGGATCAGAGGATGACCGAAGCGCGACCGCAGTTGAGTTTCGAATTCTTCCCGCCGCGCAACGATGCCGCGCAAGCTTCGTTCAGGGCGGCCCGGGCCCGGCTTGCCGCACTGGCCCCGGAGTACATGTCGGTCACATTCGGCGCCGGTGGTTCGACACGGGGCAGGACCCGCGATACCGTCCTCGAGATCCAGCAGACGACCTCCGTTCCTGCCGCGCCCCACATCTCGTGCATGGCCGAGGATGAAGCCAGTCTGCTCGAACTGCTCAATGGCTATCAGGCCGCAGGCATTCAGCGACTGGTTGCGCTGCGTGGTGACCGGCCGTCGGGCGGCGGGTCGGGGGTCTTCGACTATGCGGTCGATCTGGTTCGCTTCATTCGCGAGCAGACCGGCGATCTGTTCCATCTGGAAGTGGCCGGTTATCCCGAGCATCATCCCGAATCGAAGTCACCATCGCTCGATCTCGAGCATCTGAGAGCGAAAGTAGCGGCCGGTGCCGACGGCATCATCACCCAGTATTTCTTCAATATCGACGCCTACATCAGGTTCGTCGACGAGGCACGAGCGATCGGGATCGATGTCCCGATCGTCCCCGGAATCATGCCGATCACCAACTTCAGCCGTCTGGCTCGGTTTTCACGCATGTGCGGTGCCGAAATACCGCTCTGGATTGCCAAGCGTCTGGAAGTCTGGGAATCCGACGGGGATACCGAATCGATCCGGGCTTTCGGGGAGGATACGATTGCCACACTGTGTCAGAAGCTGATTGATGCGGGCGTACCGGGCCTGCATTTCTATACCCTGAATCGGGCACGACCGACGCTGGCCCTGTGTCAGCGTCTGGGATGGCCGGTGGACTCCAACGGGATTGCTTGAGGCGACACCCTATTCCCCCTCACGCGTGATGACTGGCGGTTGATCTGCGAACAGGGGAACGCTGATCTCGATCGGCGCGCAGCAGACCACGCAATCCTGAACCAGGCGTTGTCCGGCCTCTTCCGGTTCCAGTGCGACCTGGTTGGCTTCGCCGCACCAGGGACATCTGAACTCATGGGAATCCAGCAGCATCAGTGCCCGGAATGAGACTGGTTGTGATCGCGACCCTCATCATCGTAGATCGAGACCTCGAGCTCGCCATCGCGATAGATCGCGGCCCGATACATGCCCGGCGTGTTGAACGGCATGGAAATACGGCCGAAGCGATCGATCGCGATTACGCCGCCATCGCCGCCGGCTGCCTTGAGCACCTGGTTGACCACCGTATTGGCTGTCCGGGCAAGTGGTTGGGCGGTATAGGCCATGCGGGCACAGATGTCATAGGCGACCACATGTCGAATGAAATATTCGCCGTGGCCGGTGGCCGAGACCGCACAGGTCTGGTTGTTGGCATAAGTGCCTGCGCCGATGATCGGCGAGTCACCAACACGGCCCCAGCGTTTGTTGGCCATGCCTCCGGTCGAGGTTCCTGCGGCGAGATTGCCGTTCTGATCGATCGCGACTGCACCGACTGTCGAATACCAGGGTGAACCACGGTCCAGCATCGCGGTCTCCTCGGACTGGATCTGACGCAGCTGATCGCGCCGGAAATCGGTAATGAACCAGTCTGCTTCCATGAATTCCAGTTCGAACTGTCGGGCGAAGGCCTCGGCTCCGTCCCCGATCAGCATGACGTGCGGCGAATCCGTCATCACGTGACGCGCGGCATCGATCGGATGACGCAGCCCGGTCACGCTGGCGACCGCTCCGGCTGCCAGAGTCGCGCCGTCCATGATCGAGGCGTCCATTTCGACCCGCCCTTCCTCGGTCAGAACAGCGCCGCGACCGGCATTGAACTGCGGCGCGTCCTCGAGGATCCGGATCGCAACAGCGACCGCATCCAGGCTGCTGCCGCCCTCGGCCAGGACCGCATGACCGGCCTCGACGGCGCGCTGCAGCTCGCTGCGGATCGCCGCCTCTCGTTCGTCGCTGATTTCGTCGCGGCTGATGGTGCCGGCCCCACCATGGATGGCGATCGCAATCGGGCCATCGGCGGCGTGAGCGGAAACGGCCAGCAAGGCCGATAGGCCGAGGATCCGAAACGTCAGGCCGGTAACGATCGAGAACAGTGGCACTTTGGGCATGGTGAATTCCGGGCTGCGGGAGGAGGCGCTTGAGTCTAGCACGCAGGTATACTCGACCAATCCATCACATGGAGCCTGTTGTGGCCTTCACCCTGACCCTGTTCTATAGCGGCCTGCTTGGCCTGATTCTGCTTGGCCTGTCGATGCAGGTGGTGCGCCTTCGCCGCCGTCTGGGCGTCGGCATCGGATCGGGCGATCAACCCGAACTGGAGCGGGCGATTCGCGCTCAGGCGAATTTCTGCGAATATGCGCCATTCGGCATTCTGCTTCTGCTGGTTCTGGAGGGTTCCGCGGCGCTGAACTCGACGGTCCTACATGCCCTTGGCATCGCCCTGGTCGTCGGCCGAATCATGCATGGCTTCATGGGGTTGAATCGTTCGGCTGGCGTGTCCTCCGGGCGCTTCATCGGCACCCTGATTACCTGGCTGATGATCCTGCTTTCGTCGTTGCTGGCGGTGTGGGTGGCTGTCGGCCGATGGCTTACCGTCTGATCGAACGCCCGAGGTCTGGCCTGCCGGGGTCCTTGTCGCGGGTCAGGATGTTCAGCGCCTGGACGCGCTCCAGAACAGTGCGGAGTAGATTTTCGGGTCCAGATGCTTGCCTGCTGCGCGCTGTGCGTCCAGCCAATCCTCGATCTCCTCAGCGGGAACCCGATGCACCGTGATGTTTTCCGAAGCTGTTCCACCGCCCCGGCCGACCCGGGTCAGACCACTGCAATGGATGAAAACCGCGATCTCGTCGCTGATGCCGGCCGATGTCGGGCAGCGCATGATTTCGGTCAACTCGGCCGCGCGCCAGCCGGTCTCTTCTTCCAGCTCGCGCGAGGCGGCCAGCATCAGGCCTTCGTCTTCCTTGCCCTGCTCATCGCCGACCAGACCCGCAGGCAGCTCGATTGTGTGTGCTGACAGGGGCTCCCGGTACTGTTCGACCAGAAGCAGTTCGCGCGCTGGCGTCCAGGCGATCATCACCACGACCGGATGCAGGCGATGAATGAACTCCCATCCCCTTCGCTCGAGCAGGGTCAGATAGCGTCCGTGATGGAGCGCTTTGTCCTGATTGTCTTCTGGCATCCGCAGCCTTGCTTTTTCCGGGAACGAATCCAACGGTAGACAGTCGGAGAGACCGTCAACTCGATTTCATCTTTGTCACGAAGCATACAGGACTCACCATGATGCTGAAGAAAAACTGCGCGTTTCTGGCGCTGTGTCTGATTTTGGCCTGGGCAGGCCTGCCCGTCCAGGCTCAGGAAGCGCCTGCCTCCATGGATTCGACCCCGGCAGAGCGACCGCCTCTTGAGGAAATGCCGCAGTCATTTCAGCTCGCCTACTGGCTGAACCAGGCTGCCCTGGCCTTCGATGATGGGGACTACGAGGATTGGGGGGCTGCCACCGAGCGTCTGCACGCACTGAGGCCCTACAACCAGGATTTCATGACCCATCTGGTCCGTGCCTATGCTCACCAGGAGCGATTTGCCGACGCCTACAACATCATGGTGCTGATGCAGCAGCAGGGACTGTCGGAGGACTGGTCGCAGTTCGAAGAGCTGGCTCCGATGCGCAACCATGAGGTCTACAACCACATCAACGACATGATGAACAAGGCCGGCAACAGTTTTGGCGAGGCCCGCTCGCTGACGGTCCTGGAAGATGTGCAGATGCCCGAGGCCCTGGCACACGACCCCCAGACCGGCCGCTACTTCCTTGGCACCATCCGCAAGGGCGAGATTCAGGTCTCCGATGACGGCAGGGATTTCTCGCTGTTCGCCGGCCGTGAGCAGATCGATGAACTGATGGCGGTGCTCGATATCGAAGTGGACGCCGATCGACGCCATCTGTGGGTGGCCACGGCAGCGCTTCCGCAATGGGAGCGGTACCGCGATATCGATCGGGGCAGAACGCTGCTGCTCAAGATCGATCTCGACAGCGCCGAGCTGCTCTCGACCCATCGGCTGATTCCCGATCGCAAGCCGCACGCTTTCGGCAGTCTGGCGATTGCCGGGGATGGAACCGTCTATGCGGCGGATACGGCAAGCCCCGGGATCTATCGGCTCGATCCCGGCCAACAGTTCCCCGAACTGTTCTTTACCCATCGGAACTTTTCCAGCATGCGGGGCATCGCCCTATCCGACGATGACAGCAAACTGTATCTCTCCGATTATGAAATCGGCATCTTCGTCGTCAATACCGCCGATGCCAGCAACGCCTGGAAGCTGTTCGCTCCCGAAAACCTGAACGAAGGCGGGATCGACGGCCTGTATTACTGGCAGGGCTATCTGGTGGCGATACAGAATGGCATCAGCCCGGATCGCGTTCTGCGCATGAAACTGGGCGACGATGGGCTCGGCGTGATCGAAGTGGCACCCTTGGTCGCGGCCCTGCCGCAGTTCGATACGCCGACCTTCGGCGTGATCGTTGGCGATGAACTGGTGTTTCTGGCCGGCAGCCACTGGCGCCATGTCGACGGCCGGGGTCGCCGGACGGGCACAAGTCTGCCGGATGTCGCGCTGCTTGCCACCGCGCTCGATTCGGCACGGGTGCTGGGTGTCGGGCAGCCGATGCTCGATGAAATCTTCCGGCGACGCGATGCCGAATCCGAAGGGTCCTCCGAAGAGGGTTGACACCTGCCCCTTTAAAAAGGGTCTCAGCCGGATGCCGAGTCGCGCTGTCGATGCAGGCGCTCGCGCAGCGGACGGCCGAAACCCAGTCCATCCAGCAGGGCGTCGAGCAGGTCGCCGTTGCCCGCGCTCCGGCTGACGATCGGGTTCTTGCCGAGTGCCTCGATTCGATCATCGAGGCCTGTCAGTTGGCGGGCCAGTCGCGCCGCGGCCTCGTGCTCGCGGAGTTTGGCCGCCAGGGTCTTCGCGCCGCGGATCTTCAGCCAGGCGATCTCCTCGAGGCGAGCATAGATGGCATCCAGGCTGCCGAAATGCGCCAGCAGGGCCGCTGCCGTCTTCGGCCCGACGCCGGGCACGCCGGGAATATTGTCGACCGCATCCCCGGTCAGCGCCAGGTAGTCAGCGATCTGGTGCGGGTGAACGCCGAAATGCTCAAGGATGCCCGCTGAGTCGAAGCGACGATTGCGAGCGAAATCCCACCAGTGGTCGCCATCGCAGACGAGCTGGGCCAGGTCCTTGTCGCCAGTCACCACGCAGATCCTTCGCCCGCGCGAGCGATTCAGGCCGGCCAGGCCGGCGATCAGGTCATCGGCCTCGTAGCGGTCGTCGAAATAGATCGGCAGTCCCAGTAGCCGGGCCAGATCCTTGCACCAGGCAAACTGGCGTCTGAGTTCTTCAGGTGCCGGATCACGATTGGCCTTGTAGTCCGGGTAGATCTCGTTTCTGAACGATGTGGTCAGGGACTCATCGAAGGCCACAGCGATATCCCGGGCCCCGGTCTGTTCGATCAACTCGCACAGAAAGCGGGCGAAACCGTAGACGGCGTTGGTCGGGCGCCCGGCAGCATCCGCGAAGCTGTCGGGCATCGAAAACCAGGCGCGAAAAACGTACACGCTGGCATCGACCAGATAGACCGGCTGGCTGTGTTCTGTGGTCTGGCTGTTCATGCGGGATCGGGGTTGCTGCGGTCGTCAGGCCAGTCTACACCGTGGACTGCAGGCCCGACTGAGAGATGATCAGTCAGCCAGTGCGGCCCGGTCGCGACTCAGGCGCTTGCGCAGCACGGAATGGCGCGGAAAGTGAGCGACCAGAAAATCCATCTGATCGGCCAGAATGCGCCGTCCCTGCAGATAGACGTATTCGGCATGGGTGGGTGCAAACGGGATGGCGATCAGCTGCATGCCGGCCTGTTCGGGCGTTCGCGCGGCCTTGTGATTGTTGCAGCGCTTGCAGGAGGTCACCACGTTTTCCCAGGTATCCACGCCGCCCTGAGAGAGCGGGTTGACATGATCGCGCGACAGATCGCGCTCGTGAAACTGATTGCCGCAGTACAGGCACAGATGCTCATCGCGCCTGAACAGGGCTCGATTGGACAGTGGCGGGGTGTAGCAGTCGTAGAACTTGTGGGCATTGGGGTGGGCGCCGCGGGTCGCCAGGATCGCGTTGACCGGCACTTCGGTCTGTTCTCCTGTGCGGGCATTGGTGCCACCGTGAAGTCGGTAGAGCTCGCGACCCAGGGCGTAGCAGACCTGGTCCAGCACGATCATTTTGACGGCATCCTGATAGCCGATCCATTCGAGCGGCATGCCGCTGGCGTCGGTTCTCAGGACCTGTTGATCCAGACTCAACATCTAGTGCTCCGTATCATCCATCAGCCCAATATCTTGGGTGGTAATCCGGTGGCCTCCGATATATGACCACCGTTGCGAAGCAATTGCAAGCCTTCTCCATGACCATTCGGTGACGGTGCAGGGCCATCCGATGTACCGCCACGAAACCCCGGCCCGGTGTTGCTGTCATAGGCCACGGTCCCCACGCAACAGCCGAATTCGATGAGCCAGCTTTCAAGATGGATAGTTCTGCTGATGTTGTCCTGCTGCATGCTTTCGGGAACAGCCAGCGCCAGCCTGCCTGCCGCCGTCGATGGCCAACCCCTGCCGTCGCTGGCGCCGATCCTCGAGGACGTCACCCCGGCGGTGGTCAATATCTCGACGCGCACCCGCGTTCAGGTCCGCACCAGCCCGTTCTTCGACGACCCGTTCTTCCGGCGTTTCTTCGATTTCCCGAGCGCGCCGCGTGAGCGCATCCAGCAGTCCCTGGGTTCGGGCGTGATCGTCGATGCCGATGCCGGCTATATCCTGACCAACAACCACGTCATCGACGGCGCCGATGATATAGCGGTGACGCTGCAGGATGGCCGGGAGTTCGTCGCTGAATTCATCGGCTCGGATCGCGATACCGACCTCGCCGTGATCCGGATCGAGCCGAAGGATCTCGCCGAGCTTCCGCTCCACGATGACGGCCTGCGAGTGGGTGACTTCGTGGTCGCTGTGGGCAATCCCTTCGGTCTGGGTCAGACCGTGACCTCCGGCATCGTCTCGGCCCTGGGTCGTTCCGGCCTGCGCGGGCTCGAATACCAGAACTTCATCCAGACCGATGCCTCGATCAATCCGGGCAATTCAGGCGGTGCGCTGATCGACCTGGCCGGTCGGCTGATCGGCATCAATACCGCCATTTTCACCCCCTCCGGCGGCAACGTCGGCATCGGCTTCGCCATTCCCGCCAGTACCGCCGACTATGTGATGCAGCAGTTGATTGCCTTTGGCGAAGTGCGTCGGGGATCGCTCGGGGTCGAAGTTCAGGATCTGACCGCCGAGCTGCGTGAAGCCCTGGCTCTGGATCGGATCGACGGCGTGGTCATCACGCGTCTGGCCGAGGATTCGGCGCTGGCCGACGCCGGGGTTCGGGTCGGGGATGTCATCATCGAGGTCGACCAGCGCCCGATCGACAACATCCAGTCGCTGCGCAATATCGAGGGCCTGCTGGGCATCGACCGGGAGATCGACGTGGTCTATACGCGCTCGGGAGAAGAGCGCAAGGCACGGGTACGGATCGAGGAGGATCTGAACGCGCGGATTTCCGGTCGGCGTCTGGACGATCGTCTCGACGGTCTGGTGCTGGTTCGGATTCCCGAGCGAAGCCGGATCACCGGCGTCCTGATCGAAGAGGTCCGACGCAATTCCGATGCCTGGGATGCCGGCCTGCGATCGGGTGACGTGATCGTTGCCATCAACCGCAGGGCGGTCGGCTCTCTGAGCGAATTCCGCGACGAATTCCCGGTGGCCGAGTCGAATGAGCTGGCTTTCGAGATCCGCCGTCGCGGCCGGGCCTATCTGGCGGTGATCGAGTAGCGCCTTCGAGCACCGACCCCGGGCGACGGTCCCCGCGGCCGAGCGCCCGGCCTGGTCGATCGCTCAGGGCCGGTCTTTGCCGGCCTTGGTCAGCGGCAGCGTCTTGATTCCCTTCATCTCGGCTTCCCGGGCCAGGCGGTTGACCACGGTTGCCAGGGCCGTCAGCCGGGCATGGCGCTTGGAGTTGGCCGGGATGATGGTCCAGGGGGCGGCTTGGGTGTCGGTCTGTTCGAACAGATCTTCGGCCGCCTCCATGTAGTCGTCCCATTTCTCGCGATTGCGCCAGTCCTCATCGGTCAGCTTCCAGGTCTTGTAGGGATTGTTCTCGCGCGCCCTGAAGCGCCTGAGCTGCTCGTCCTTGTCGATGTGGAACCAGAGTTTGCACAGCAGTACGCCATCGTCGACCAGCCAGCGCTCGAACTCGTTGATCTCGCGATAGGCCTGCTGCCAGCGCTGTTCGGAGGCGAAGCCCTCGATCCGTTCGACCAGGACGCGTCCGTACCAGGAGCGGTCGAAGATGACCAGTTCTCCAGGCGAGGGCACGCGGGTCCAGAACCTGAACAGATAGTGCTTTTCCTGTTCCCAGCGCTCCGGTGCGCCGATCCGGTAGACCCGGAAGCCGCGCGGATCGAGCCTGTGCACCAGCCGGCGGATCGCGCCGCCCTTGCCGGCAGCATCGTTGCCCTGGGTGACGACGACCATCCGCCCGCCGGAGCGCAGCACGGCCTGCTGCAGGCTCAGCAGATCGTACTGCCAGGATTTGAGATCACTCTTGTAGCGTCCCTTCGGAACGTTCTGATCCAGTCGCAGCTGCTTCAGGCGGGTCATGAATTGCGGGTCCTTGTCGATGCTTTCCAGCGAGCATAGCAGCGCAACCGATTCGTCATACGATTCCGCTAGAATTGCTGCCGTCTTCGAGGGGTCCCCCCCAATCAAAACCACGGAACAATGCACATGACCAGGACGATCTCTGTTGCGAGCGTTGTGCTCGCCTCGATTCTTTTTTCCTCTGTCAGCCTGGCTGGCGGCCCCGCTCAGTTGATTTCAGAGGATTTCGAGAGCTTTGCGGGTGCCGGCTTCGCCGCTACGCCCGCGGCCGACCAACTCGACTCCGACCTCTGGCGCGCCACCGGGTTTTCTGATGGTGACGGCGCGTTCGGTGGCATCTTCGACTCCGGTGATTTTGCCCGCGGCAGTGCTTCGGGTGGCGTGACGAGCGGCGGGATCTACGCTTTCAATACCGGCGGTAATGTGATCCTCGGGTTCCAGCCCGGCGGCAGCGATTTCACTCCCGGCACCCTGACCCTGCGTCTGACCAATGCCAGCGGCAGCGAGGTCAACGCGGTTTCGATCAGCTACGACATCTGGACCCTCAACGATCAGGGCCGCGCCAATTCCCTGAACCTGAGTTATTCCCTGGATGATGCGACCTACCTTCCCGTTCCCGAACTCGACTACACCACGCCGGAAGCGGCCGACGGATCGCCGACCTGGAGCGCGGTGAACCGGTCGATCATCCTGACCGGACTGGGGCTGGCCAATGGCGCTGATCTTTACCTGCAGTGGACCGGCGATGACGAGTCCGGCGGGGGCTCGCGTGACGAGTACGGCATCGATGATCTGAGCGTCGAGGTGGTCACACCGCCGGATCTGCTGATCAGCAAGACCGGACCCGCATTCGCGTCTGCCGGCGAGCAGATCACCTACCAGATCAGTGTCGAAAACTTCGCCACCTCCGAGACGATCAGCAGCCTGACCGTGACCGACACCCTGCCGGCCGATACCAGCTACATCAGCGATACCAGTGGTGTGATGCCGGATCAGTCGGTTTCCGGTCAGCTGACCTGGGCGCTCAGCGACCTGGCCGCCGGTGCGAGTGTGGATTTCGAACTGGTACTTGCACTCGACGCGTTCGCTCCGAACGGGGTGCTGGTCAATGGTGTTGCTGCCAGCGGGCAGGTCAATGGATCCCCTGCCAATGCTGACGCGTTCTGGGAGACGACCGTCGTCGGTGATGTGTCGATCTACACCATCCAGACCGTGGCCGATCCGGTCAGCGATGACGCCTCGCCACTGCTCGGCCAGACCGTTCGCGTGGATGGCATCGTGACAGCGGCACCCGGCGAACTCGAGGACAACCGCTCCGTGACCATCAGCGTGATCCAGGAGTCGGCCGGCGGCCCTTACAGCGGCCTGGTTCTGATCGGCGACCTCCCCGGCCTGACGCCAGAGCGCGGCGACGAGATCCGGGTCGTCGGTGAAGTCACTGAAAACTTTGGCCAGACCGAGCTTCAGGTCCTGTCGGCCGAGTTCATCCAGTCTGCCACCCTCCCGTCAGCCGAGCTTCTGAGCACGCTTGAATTTGCGCCGGGGAGTGCTGCGGATTCAGAGTCCTGGGAGGGTGTGCTGATCGAGTTCACCGATGTCACCGTGACCGATGACAGCCTCGGCTTCGGAGAGTGGCTGTTCGACGACGGCAGCGGCAATGCGCGCGGGGACGACGCCAGCGTCACGCTGAGTATTTCGCCGACGCTCAACGACAGCTACGACTTCCTGCGCGGTATCGGCTGGTTCTCCTTCAGCAATTACAAGGTTCAGCCGCGCGGCAATTCCGATATCGGGCTGGTGGCCGATAGCTTCTCGATCGAAGAGATCCAGGGCAGCGGCCTGGCCTCACCACTCGAGGGTCAGATCGTTCGCACCGAGGGCAATATCGTGACGGCCGTGGGTGCGGACTTCTTCGTGATCCAGATGCCGGATCCGGTCGTGCCTCGTGGCGAGGTCGATCCGGCTTCGCGCGGGCTGTATGTGTTTACCGGTTCGGCACCGAATGTGGCGGTCGGCGATGAGGTCACCGTCCAGGGGGCAGTGGTCGAGTTCTTCGAGCTGACCCAGATCGGCTTTCCAGACCTGGTCGAGGTCAGCAGCAGCGGCAATCCGCTGCCGGCCCCGATCGAATTCGATGATCAGGTTCCTTCCCCGGATCCGTCGGCACCGAGCTGCGGTGTCAACAACTTCGAGTGCTATGAGTCGATGCGGGTGCGGGTTCAGGACGGATTCGTCACCGGGGCCTCGCAGCGCTTCGGCAGCGATCCGGTGGCCGAGGCGTTCGTCAGCGCCAACGGCAGCCGGACCCTGCGCGGTCCGGGCGTGGAGTTTCCCGGTCTCGGGGCGACCTGCCCGAACTGCCCGGTCTGGTCGGGCGCACCGGAGCAGTTCGAGCTGGATCCGGACCGGATTGCCCTCGGTAACCTGACCCTGGCCGGCGGCACGACCTTCTCGGCGACCGGAGTGATCGGCTACGAGTTCGGTGGCTACGAGCTGTGGCCGACCGAGCTGACCGTGAGTTCGACGCCTGACCTGCCGGTAGTGGCGCCATCGGGTAGTGAGAATGAGCTGACGATCGGTTCGCTGAACGTGCTCAACCTGTTCGACGATGTCGATGATCCGGATCGTCCGATCCCGGCCTGCGGCGCGGGCTACGTCGCGGAGAATCGTGAGATTCCGACCCTGGCCGAGTACGAGCTCAAGCTCGAAAAACTTGCCCAGACCATCGTTCAGGCCCTGCAGAGCCCGGACGTCCTGGCCCTGCAGGAAGTCGAAAGCCTGACCACCCTCCAGGCCCTGGCCACTGCGGTCAGCCGGGCGGGCGGCGTGAGCTATACCGCCTATCTCGTTCCGGGCAACGACCGCGGCGAGATCAACAACGGCTTCCTGATCAATACCAGCCGGGTGGCCGTGGACCAGGTGAGCCAGGAGGGCGATGATGAGTGCCTGAGTCTGGACAACACGCCGCTGCACGATCGTCCAAGCCTGACCCTGGAGGGGCGATTCATCGCCGATGGCGCCGACTGGCCGTTCGTGGTGATCAACAACCACCTGCGGTCCCTCGGCGGCATCGACTCGCAAGCCCGGGTGCGCCTGAAGCGACACGAACAGGCCCAGTCGATCGCAGCCAAGGTCCAGGCCCGCCAGGCCGACGACCCGAGCCTGCCGATCATCCTGGTCGGCGACAAGAATGCCTTCGAGTTCACCGACGGCTTTGTCGATGTGATCGGTCTGCTCAGCGGGACTTCGGTCGAGGATCAGAACCTGGTCAATATCGAGAACGCCGGCGTTCCCGGCTTTGACCCGGCCAACCAGGTCTCTCCGATGCTGGTCAATCCGCTCGAGCGCCTGAGTGCAGAGGACCGCTATTCCTTCGTCTTCCGGCAGGGCAGTCGCTCGGTGGCCCAGACCCTGGACCATGCGCTGGTCAACCAGGCCGCCAATCGATTCGTCAGCGACTTCGGCTACATGCGCGGCAACGCCGACTACTGGGTCGGTTTCGAAGTCGATGACGCGACGGTTGCGCGATCTTCGGATCACGATGGCCTGGTCCTGGTCCTCGAGCCCGGCCGAGACATCGATGACCTGTTCCAGGATCGTTTCGAAGAACAACCCTGAGTCGGCATCGCTCCAACTGTGTGCTTCATGGCCCGGGACTCCCGGGCCTTTTTTTGCCTCAGGCTTTTTCATTCGCCTCGCCTTCAACCCCTCCGAAGGATCAGTTAGTCTTCTGCTTTCATCTCCATCAGGCAGACGTCGATGAGCGACAACAACAAAGCCGTGGTTCTCCTGTCCGGCGGTCTGGATTCGGCGACGGTACTGGCCATTGCAGTCGATGCCGGCTTCGAGTGCCATACCCTGGCGGTGGACTATGGTCAGCGACACGCATCGGAACTGACCGCGAGCGAGGCCTTGAGCCGCCAGCTGGGCGCGGCCTCCCATCGAGTGGTATCGGTCGACCTGCGAGCGATCGGCGGCTCCGCCCTGACCGCTGACATCGACGTGCCGACCGAGCAGGGTGAGGGCATTCCGATCACCTATGTGCCGGCCCGCAACACCCTGATGCTGTCGCTCGCTCTGGGTCATGCGGAGGTGCAGGGGGCGCTCGATCTGTGGATTGGCGTCAATGCGGTCGATTACTCCGGCTATCCCGACTGTCGTCCCCAGTTCATCGCCGCTTTCGAGGACCTGTGCAGCCTGGCGACCCGCGTGGGCGACGAGGGTGGACGCTTTCGGATCCATACGCCCCTGATTCATCTGACCAAGGCTGAAATCATCCAGCGCGGCACGGCACTGGGCGTCGACTACGCGCAGACCGTCTCCTGCTATCAGGCCGATGAGCAGGGTCTCGCCTGCGGAGTCTGTGATTCCTGCCGCCTGCGCCGGCAGGGCTTCGAGGATGCCGGTCTCCCGGATGTGACGCGCTATCGATGACTCATGGTGTGTCGGTTGAAGTCACCCTGACGTTGTTGACCAGAAGAGGATTTACTGATGCGCCCATTCTCCGTGCTTCTCATGCTGTTCTACCTCGCCCCGCTGATGGCCGATGGCGGCGCGCGCCTGGTTCAGATGAGCTGGCTGGAGGGCTGCTGGGACGGTGATTCGGACACCCGGCAGTTCGAGGAATGCTGGAGCGAGCCGGCCGGCGGCCTGATGATCGGCTATGGGCGCAGCATCGGGGCATCGGGCCAGGCCGGCTTCGAGTACCTGCGATTGATCGAACGCAGCGGCGAGGTCTTCTACCTCGCCCAACCGGGCGGCGGTGAAGCGACCGAATTCCGGGCGACTCGGATCGGTCCGGGATTTGCTCGATTCATCAATCCCGAGCATGACTACCCGCGCGTTATCGAATACCGACGCGAGGGCGATCGCCTGACCGCCATGATCGGCGACGGCCTGACCATCGACGAATCGTCTTCAGTCAACGAATTCCCCTTCGTCCTCCGTGATGACTAGATCGCGCTCCCATCCCGTACGCCCCGGGTAGCCAGATAGATGCTGGTCGAGAACAGGGCAATCAGATTCGAGAGCATGAAGGCAAGCGTGACAGTCGAATGCCCCAGGGCCGGGATGAAGTCACGCAGGACGATGGCCCCGGCCACGAACAGCGTTGCAAACAGTCCCCAGCCGGCGATCGGCCTCGGGATTCGACCGGAACTCAGAAACAGCCAGTAGAACCCGGCCAGGGCCGTCGAGGACAACACCAGCGCCAGATGAAAGCTGGTGTAGTTCGATGTGGCCTGGAGACCATTGAGCAGCAGTCGATCCGCACTGTCGGCGATCACGCTGTAGGCCGGGCGGCTGGCGATTTCGGCCGAGTTCATCAGGAAGACCGCGCCGAGGAGACTCAACAGGCCGGCGATCAGGCGCGCAGCCAGGCTCCAGGTGGCGAGCAGCCAGCCACTGGATCGGAGCAGCCGGAATAGTCCGAGGGTCACGACCAGATCCAGCGCGAAGATCAGCAGTGAGACATAGGCCAGTGCGCGAAGCCGCAGCTCGGCATCGAGCATGGCGACCGCGACGGCCTCCACATCGGCCGACAGATTGATATTGATCCCCTGGCTGAGGAATCCTGTGCCCAGGATGCCGATGATCAGGGTGGCCAGCCAGGCCAGCCCGACGCCTCGGGCCAGGGTTCGGTCGTCGAATTCATCGATAGCAGACATTTTCCCTGGCCCTCGCGTAAAGATCGGTTCGTCAATCACAGTGTCGGACGAATCCGGTCGAGCGCGCATGGGCCATAGGGCATGGATTGTGTTTTACTGTGAGGTCTGGTCCCGAGCGAGAAAACCATGGATCTGGACACCCTGGCCAATCTGGCCGATATCGTTGGCGCGTTTCTGGTCATCATCGGAGTGATCTTCGGTGTGATCCAGATCCGCTACTACCGCGCCGAGCGGCACGAGAATGCGACCATGGAGATCATGCGCGCCTTCCAGACGGTGGAGTTCACCAGCGCGCTGCGGATGATCAATCAGTACCAGGCCGACTGCCGGCGCTGCAGCGAGACACCGGTCTCGCCGGAACTGCAGGAGTCGATGCTGCTGATCACGACCACGCTGGAGTCGATCGGCCTGATGGTCTATCGAAGGCTGGTCCCGTTCCGCCTGGTGCAGCAGCTCATGGGCGGCAGCATCCAGGCGGCCTGGGCCATCCTGCGCGGCTATGTGGAACTGACCCGGGAGACGACCGGTCGCCCGTCGGTCTACGAATGGTTCCAGTGGCTGGCCGAACAGCTCGATCGTCACCCGGAATACCAGGACATGATCGGTGCCTACGAGAAATACCAGCAGTGGAGGCCGGAGCGTGACTGAGCACCGCGCGGAGATGGTCACCACCGGCCTTTCCACGCCGCACCTCGAAGCCCTCGCCACGGCTCGCGAGCTGCTGGAAAGCCCGGGTCTGATCGCCCGGGTCTCCAGCACCCTGGCCACACCGATCGATGCCGGCATGGACATGTTGCCCGAAGCCGCTCGTCGTCGAATACTGACCGTGGCCGAGGCGTCACTGCGCACGGCGCTCAAGACCGCCCTTTGGAGCCTGAATGGCGACAGAATCAGCACGCCATCGAACCGCGCACACAAGGCCGGGAGTGCAATTTCGGGAGCGCTCGGCGGTGCCTTCGGTTTGCCGGCGCTGGCGATCGAATTGCCTGTTTCGACCTCGATCATGCTGCGCTCGATCGCCGAGATCGCCCGCGCCGAGGGCGAGGACCTCAGCGATTCAGCGGCCCAGATGGCCTGTCTTGAAGTGTTTGCTCTCGGCGGAGCGTCTGCCGAGGATGATCTGGCCGATACCGGCTACTTCGGTGTGCGAGCTGCGCTGGCAAGAGCCGTCTCGGAAGCCGCGAAGTATGCCGCCAGCACGGCCGGCGTTCGCCATTCCGCACCCCCTATGGTGCGCCTGATCAGTCAGATCGCGGCCCGGTTTTCTATCCCGGTCTCGGAAAAGGCAGCAGCCCAGTCGGTGCCGCTGATCGGTGCGGCGGGCGGTGCCCTGATCAACGTGCTGTTCATGGATCATTTTCAGAGCGCAGCCCGCGGGCATTTCATCGTACGTCGGCTCGAGCGCGTCTATGGCCAGCCCGCGGTGCGGCTGGCCTACGGGGAGCTGGAAGGGTTTGAGGGGTCCAGGCCCGGCTGGTGACGGACTCAGTAGTTCCGATTGACCAGTTTTCGCCCGAGCCAGAGCAGTCCGGCGGTGTCGCCGGACAGGTCTCTCAAGGCGCCTGCGGCAATCGAACTGAGCTCAGCGATACGTGCTTCGGCCGCGTCCACGCCGAACAGTGCCGGCCAGCTTGCCTTGTCGTGCGCTTCATCGGCACCTGCGGTCTTGCCGATCACACCGGTCTGGCCCTCGATATCAAGCAGGTCGTCGCGAATCTGGAAGGCCAGACCGACCGATTCGGCGAACAGTCGCAGTGCATGATGCTCCGACTCCGGCAGATCGGGTCGACGCGCGGTGGGCATCATGACGGCGGCTCGGATCAGTGCGCCGGTCTTGAGTTCGAACATCCGTTCGACCTGGGCCCGATCGGGTCGGGTTCCCTCCATGGCCAGGTCGATGGCCTGGCCGCCGGCCATGCCGTCGGCACCACAGGCCTGAGCCAGCTCCCGAATCATGCCCAGGCGCATCTGTGCCTCGGTCGCACCGACCGAGCCACCCACCAGGCATTCGAAGGCCAGCGCCTGGAGTGCGTCGCCGGCCAGAATGGCCAGGGCTTCGTCGAAAGCCAGGTGGGTGGTAGGACGACCGCGCCGCAGGGCATCATCGTCCATGGCCGGCAGATCGTCGTGGACCAGGGAGTAGCAGTGAATCAGTTCAACGGCACAGGCCGGTGCGTCGAGTTGCTCGGGCTCGAGTCCCAGGCACTGGCCGCTGGCGTAGACCAGCAGCGGCCTGAGCCGCTTGCCGCCGTTGAATACGGAGTAGTGCATGGCCTGGCGCAGTCGCTGTTCACCCTGCGCGGCGTCCAGCACGCGATCGAGCGCCCGGTTGGCTCGATGAATCAGCTCCTCGGCGCGCTGCTGCTGCTCAGTCGCCGGATCGCTTGCTGTGGTCATGGTTCGCCGGAGTCAATCGAATGGCCAGAGACGCCCGAACCAGCCCGGTTCGTCGTTGTCGATCGGCTGGTCGGCATAGTTCAGCTCGAGAACGCGCCGGGTATCGGCAGCGAGTTCCGGCAGATCCATCTTCTGATAAGCGCGGGCCATGAGGTCGAGCGCCTGGGCATTGGACGGCGTGCCGGGGTAGTTCTCGATGACATACTGGGCCCGTCCGATCGCCGCAACGTAGGCCTGGCGGCGGAAATAGTATTCACCCACGGTGGTTTCGTACTCGGCCAGGACATTGCGCAGAAACACCATGCGTTGCCGCGCGTCGGCCACATAGCGGCTTTGCGGGTAGCGCAGGATCAGTTCCTGAAAATCCTGAAAGGCCAGGCGCGCGCTTTCCTGGTCGCGATCGACCATCTGCCCCGGAAACATCCGACGCAGCATGCCCATGGATTCGCTGTAGTGCACGAGACCTTTCAGATACCAGGCGTAGTCGATGTTCGGATGCGTCGGGTAGGTCCGGATGAAGCGATCGAGCGTGGTCAGCGCCTCTTCGGTCTGGCGGGACTGCTGATAGGCGTAGGCCAGATCGAGCTGGGACTGCTCGGCGTGGCGACCGAAGGGGTAGGCCGTGGTCAGGGCACGATAGCGTCGAATCGCGGTCTGAAAATTGCGGCCATCGAGCGAGGCCTTGGCCATCTCGTACATCTCTTCCGGGCCGAAAACCGTGTCGCGTTCCTCGGTCCGTGAACAGGCGCTCAGGGCCATCACCAGGACGACCGCGATCAGCACGACATAGAATGGGCCGATGCGATGAGCAGGCCGGCGGAATGAACAATGATTTTGCATAATAGAGCGCATGCGCCGAATTCTAGCAGTTGACAGCCCTCAAGAATGCCAGAGCGCAAGCTAAATGTCTGTTAACGACGCAAGCGGCAAGCCGGGCGAGGGTGCGGCGGGTCCTTCGATCGTCCGAGAGTGGACCGCGGACTTCGAGCAGTCCGGGCGCCGGCTTGATCAGGTCCTCTCCGAAATCTGGTCCGATTTTTCCCGCAGTCGAATCACGGCCTGGATACGCTCCGGAGCGCTGACCGTGGATGGTCGAAAGGTCAAACCCAGACACGCCATCAACCCCGATGAGTTCGTTCGCCTGGCCTGCACCCTCGAAGCCCACCCCGACAATCCGCAGCCGGAGTCGATTGCGCTGGATATTCTCATCGATGACCCGGAGGTGCTGGTGGTCAACAAACCCGCCGGCCTGGTCGTCCACCCCGGGTCCGGCAATCCCGATGGCACCCTGGTCAACGCCTTGCTGCACTTCGACCCGCAGCTTTCGCCGCTGCCGCGCGCCGGCCTGGTCCATCGCCTGGACAAGGACACCAGCGGTTGTCTGGTCATCGCGCGAACGCTCAGGGCCCATCGTTTTCTGGTCGAAGCGATGAAGCAGCGCTCGATCAAGCGCCACTACCAGGCGCTGGTCTGGGGCCGGGTGATTGCCGGGGGAACCGTGGATCAGCCCCTGGGAAGGCATCCGGTCGATCGACGGCGCCAGGTGATCCGGCCCGATGGTCGCGACGCTGTCACTCATTATCGAGTGGCCCGGCGGCTGCCAGCTGCCAGCCTGCTCGACGTGGAACTGGAGACCGGTCGGACCCATCAGATCCGGGTGCATATGCAGTCGATCGGCCACCCGATCGTCGGCGATCCGGCCTACGGTCGCCGTGGACTGCCCGGCGGCCTGAGCGAGGTTCAACGCGAGCAGGTTCTCGGATTCGGCCGGCAGGCCCTGCACGCGCGGCGGATCCGATTGCCCCATCCGGACGGTGAGCGAGTGCTCGAAGCCGAGGCCGATCTGCCGGCCGACTTCAGCGCGCTGCTCGCGATCCTGAGTCGATGAAGCCGATCGTTCCGGACTGGCCGGTGCCTGCAGCCGTGCGTGCGCTGGCCACCACGCGCGAGGGCGGCGTGAGTCGGGGGGGCTGGCACAGTCTCAATCTCGGCGAATCCTGCGGTGATGACCCCGAGGCAGTCGTCGAAAACCGGCGGCGTGTTCGGCTCAGGCTGCCATCGGATCCTCGCTGGCTGAAGCAGGTCCATGGCACCCGGGTGATCCACCTGGATCAGTGGCGGCCCGACATTCGTGCCGATGCCGCATGGACCGACCGCCCCGACCAGGTCTGCGCCATTCTGACAGCGGACTGTCTGCCCATCCTCCTGGCCGAACAGGGCGGCGCGCTGGTCGCCGCGGCTCATGCCGGCTGGCGCGGTCTCGCTGCCGATATCCTGGCCGGGGTTGTGGACGCGCTTCCCGCCGAGCCTTCGATGCTGCTGGCCTGGATCGGACCGGCCATCGGGCCAGCACACTACGAGGTGGATGCGCCGGTGCGCGATGCCATTCTGGCGCTGGACGGCGAGCTGTCGGGATGCTTCGAGCCGACCCGCGAAGGCCACTGGCTGGCCGACCTCAAGGCAGTCGCTGTGATGCGTCTGCGGAGGCTCGGACTGGGGGCCGTCTTCGATGCTAAGCTCTGCACTGCGGCCGAGCCGCAGCGGTTTTTTTCCCATCGTCGCGATCGCGGTCTCAGCGGCCGACAGGCCAGTCTGATCTGGATCGAGCCTTGACCATCAGGACGTCTGTGTAGCTATGGATCAATTGTTCAATCTGGTCTTGCCGGTCCTGGAGTTCATGGCCGCGATGTTCGTCCTGGCGATCGGACTGGGCGTGCTGCTGATTCTCGTGCTGTGGGTGATCGATCGCACCCAGACGCAGCACACGATTCGGCGCAATTATCCGGTCATCGGGCGTTTTCGCTATTTCTTCGAGCATCTCGGGGAGTTCTTTCGCCAGTATTTCTTTGCCCTGGACCGGGAGGAGCTGCCCTTCAATCGGGCCCAGCGCAACTGGGTGTATCGGGCCTCGAAGAACCTCAACCACACCGGCGCGTTCGGCTCGACCCGTGATCTGCGCCCGGAAGGCACGGTGATCTTTCTCAACGGTGCCTTTCCCCGTCTGTCCGAGGAGTCACTGGCCCCGGCCGAGCTGACCTTCGGGCCGTTCTGCACAACGCCTTATCGCAGCGCCAGCTTCTTCAATATCTCGGGTATGAGCTACGGTGCGCTGTCCAAGCCGGCCGTTCGCGCCCTGTCGGCCGGCGCAGCCAAGGCCGGCATCTGGCTCAACACCGGCGAAGGCGGCCTGAGCCCCTGGCATCTGGAGGGTGGCTGTGATCTGATCTTTCAGATCGGAACGGCCAAATTCGGCGTGCGCAACCCCGACGGCAGCCTGTCGGATGAAGCACTGGCCCGGGTCGCCGAGCATGAACAGGTCAGGATGTTCGAGCTCAAGCTGGCCCAGGGCGCCAAGCCCGGCAAGGGCGGCATTCTGCCGAAGGAGAAGATCACCGATGAGGTGGCCAGCATCCGTCTGATCAGCAAGGATCAGGACGCGATATCACCCAATCGCCACCTCGAGATCAGCAACGTCGAGGAACTGCTCGACATGATCGAGCGCGTCCGTTCGGTCACCGGCAAGCCCTGCGGCATGAAGATGGTGCTGGGCCAGGCCGACGTGCTCGACGAGCTCTGTCTCGCGATCCATCAGCGTGGCAGGCAATCCGCGCCGGACTTCATCACCATCGACTCCGGCGACGGCGGCACCGGTGCCGCCCCGATGACCCTGATGGATGATGTCGGCCTGCCGCTCAACGAGTCCCTTCCGATGCTCGTCGACAAGCTTCATGAATACGGATTGAAATCGCGCATCCCCGTGATTGCCTCGGGCAAACGGATCAACCCGGTCGATGTGGCCTGGGCGCTGTGCGCCGGGGCCGATGTCATCCAGGCCGGTCGCGGGTTCATGTTCGCGCTGGGCTGCATCCAGGCCCTGCAGTGCAACAAGAACACCTGTCCGACCGGCGTGACCACGCATGACAAGCATCTGCAGCGAGGACTGGTGCCCGAAGACAAGGCCGAGCGGGTCGCCTGGTACGCCCGGCACATGATCAAGGAAGTCGGCATCATCGCCAATTCCTGTGGGGTTGACCGGCCGCGCCTGTTGAATCGGCATCACGCACGAATCGTTTCGGGCACCGGTCGGTCCGTGCTGCTCAGCGATCTGTGGCCGCAGCCCGAGATCCTTGCCGCCTATCGGGAAGCCCCGGATGCCTGAGCTGATCAAGGTCAGAGCCAGCCAGGTCCTCCTGCTCGCGCTTGCGCTTGCCGCATTCGCGCCGGCCCTTCAGGCCGAGTGGGCCGGTTCCGAGACCTGTCACACCTGCCATCGGGATCGCTATTCGACCTGGCATCAGACCTACCACCGCACCATGACCCAGGAGGCTCGACCGGACAACGTCCAGGGCCGCTTCGATGGCCGGCCGATCCGGGCCTGGGGTATGGATGTCCGGCCGGTGCGCCGTGGTGATCGCTTCTTCTTCGACTACTACACGCCAGGCACCGACGAGGCGGTGGCCAGTTACCGGATCGAGCGTCTGGTCGGCTCCAATCGCTATCAGCAATACCTGACCCGTGAGGAAGGCGAGGGCGGGACCTACTATCGTCTGCATATCCTGTGGCACAACGAGGACCAGCGCTGGGTGCACATGAACGCCGCCTTTCTGGGCCCCGACGAGCAGCACTTCGACGCCAATGTATCGGTCTGGAACCATAACTGCATCTTTTGCCACAACACCGGCCCGCAGCCCGGCGTGGTGAACTACGACGAGATGCGCGCCCGGGCGGCCGCGGGGCAGGCGGTCGACTCGGCGACCGAGGCCCGCTACCAGTCCGAGGTCTCCGAACTCGGCATTTCCTGCGAGTCCTGCCACGGCCCCGGAGAGGTCCATGTGGCCAAGCAGACGAACTGGCTGACCCGCCTGAGCTATACCCTGACCGGCTCGATCGATGACAGCATGGTGCTCCCGACCCGCCTTGATCAGGATCGGGCCAATATGGTCTGTGGTCAATGTCACGGTCAGCGCCTGCCGGTCGATGGCGACATGCTGCGTCGTTTCATCAGCGACGGACCGGTGTATCGAGCCGGTGATGATCTGTTCGAGTCGGTCGAGCTGGTCTGGCCGGAAACGCCCAACCCCATGACCGGCCATCCCGACGAGCTGTTCGGCCTGCGCTTCTGGGCCGATCGGACCCCGCGACTGACCGCCTATGAATTCCAGGGGATGAAGCTGTCGAAGTGTCACGAGGACGCCGAGCTGACCTGCATGACCTGCCACACGATGCACAGCGGCGACCGCCACGGCATGATCACCGAGGAGGCGCGCGGCAACGGGCCCTGCCTGAGCTGTCACCTGGACCTGGCCGAGGATATCGAGGCCCATACTTTCCACCCGGCCGACAGCGCCGGCTCGAGCTGCTATTCCTGCCACATGCCGGAAATCGTCTATGGCGTCATGGAAGTCCACCGCTCGCATCGCATCGAAGTGCCGGACCCGGCCGCGAACGCCGCGGCCGGCCGGCCCAATGCCTGCAATATCTGCCACCTCGACCAGTCCGTGGTCTGGGCCGAAAACGAGACCGCCCGGCTGTGGGGCCGGGAAGCGCGAACGGTGGTCCGCGCTGACGGCGTCGACCCCGCCGTGGCGGATGGCGTCGCCCGACTGCTGGCCGGCGATCCGGTCGAGCGTGCCGTGACAGCCACGGCGATCGGCCGGTCCATCGAGCGGGGACAGCTCGAGCATGCCGAGGCCTGGCAGCCGTTTCTGATCGAGGCGCTGAAGGACGGCTACCCGGCTGTGCGCCGCTTCGCCCGACGTTCGCTGGAGCAGACCGCACAGGCCGCCCCCGGAACCGCGGCCACCATCGAGTCGTTCACGGCCCGCTATGATTTCATCGGCCCGGAACCGGCCAGAACGGCAGCCCTGGCCGATCTCATGGTCCGCTACGCCCGGCTCGAACCCCCCTCCGAGGGCGGTCCCACCCTGGACCCGGCCCAGGTCGACCGCCTGCGCCAGATCGGCATCGATCGCTCGGAAGCGATCAATATCGGGGAATAAGGGCAGGCGCAGGGCGAAAGGCACAAGGCACAAGGCGTTTCCTTTACCCTGAGCCTTGAGCCTTGAGCCTGAATTTCAAAATCAATCAGAGCAGCGGGCTCGGGCTTGGGATACAATGTCGACCCGGGCCTCATCTGCTAGGAATCCGGGCATGACATCTCTTATCTTCGTCACCGGCGGCGTCGTTTCTTCCCTTGGCAAGGGGATCGCTGCTGCATCGCTGGGCTCGATCCTCGAAGCGCGCGGTCTGCGGGTCACCCTGCTCAAGCTCGACCCCTACATCAACGTTGATCCGGGCACGATGAGCCCGTTCCAGCATGGCGAGGTCTTCGTTACCGAGGACGGTGCCGAGACCGATCTGGATCTCGGGCATTACGAGCGTTTCGTGCGTACCCGCATGACCCAGCGCAACAACTTCACCACCGGGCGGATCTACGCCAACGTCATCGCCAAGGAACGCCGCGGGGATTACCTGGGATCGACCGTGCAGGTCATTCCCCATATCACCGATGAGATCAAGGACTCGGTCAAGCGCGCTGTCGAGGGCTACGACGTCGCCCTGGTCGAGATCGGTGGCACGGTCGGCGACATCGAATCATTGCCGTTCCTGGAGGCGATTCGTCAGCTCGGATTCGAATACGGGCGCCAGGCTTTGTTCATGCACCTGACCCTGGTGCCGTTCCTGCGCGCGGCCAATGAAATCAAGACCAAGCCGACTCAGCACTCGGTCAAGGAACTGCGCTCGATCGGCATTCAGCCCGATGTCCTGCTGTGCCGCTGCGAGCGCATGCTCTCCGACGAAGAGCGCAAGAAGATCGCTCTGTTCACCAACGTCTCCTCCGAAGCCGTGGTCTCGGCGGTCGACGTCGACAATATCTACAAGATCCCGCTGTTCTATCAGCGCCAGGGCCTGGACCGCACCGTCCTCGAGTGCCTCGGCCTGAAAGCGAATCCGGCCGATCTGTCCGACTGGGAAAACGTGGTTGAACGCGCATCGCGGCCGAAACACGAAGTCACCGTGGCCATGGTCGGCAAGTACGTCGAGCATGCCGATGCCTACAAGTCCCTGAACGAGGCCCTGACCTCCGGCGGCCTGGCCGACCGGGTCCACGTCACGATCCGGCCGGTGGAGTCGGAAGCGATCGAAGAAAATGGCGTCAGCTGCCTGGACCAGGCCGATGCCATTCTGGTTCCGGGCGGCTTTGGCGAGCGCGGCTTCGAAGGCAAGCTGCAGGCGATCCGCTACGCCAGAGAACGGGGCATTCCCTATCTGGGCATCTGCCTGGGGCTGCAGTGCGCCGTGGTCGAGTTCGCGCGCAATGTCTGCGGCCTGACCGATGCCAGCTCGACCGAAATGCACCCCGACACCCCTGATCCGGTGATCGGCCTGATCACCGAGTGGCTCGACGAGAAGGGCCAGCTCGAGTTGCGCGGTGAGAATGACAACCTCGGTGGGACCATGCGCCTGGGTGCTCAGCGCTGCAACCTGGTCTCGAATACGCTGGCCCGCAAGCTCTACGGCAAGGAGCAGATACTCGAGCGCCATCGCCATCGCTATGAATTCAACAACAACTATCGCGAGGTGCTGACCGAAAACGGTATGGTCCTGTCCGGTTTTTCCACCGATGGCCAGCTGGTCGAGATGATCGAATTGCCCGACCACCCCTGGTTCGTCGCCTGTCAGTTCCACCCTGAGTTCACCTCGACGCCGCGAGACGGACACCCCCTGTTCACCGGGTTCATCCGCGCCGCCCTGGAGCGTCGACAGAGTCAGGACGCCCGTCCGGTCAAGGAGGTCAAGGCATGAGGCTGGCCGGATGCGAGGTCGGCCTCGATCAGCGCCTGTTTCTGATCGCCGGTCCCGATTCCCTGGAGTCCCTCGACATGTGTCTGGAGGTGGCCGGGCATCTGAAGGAGGTGACCGATCGCCTCGGCATTCCCTACATCTTCAAAGGCTCCTACGACAAGGCCAACCGGACCTCGGTGAAGAGCTATCGCGGGCCGGGCCTCGATCAGGGCATGAAGATGCTCGAGTCGATTCGCGATCAGATCGGCGTGCCGGTGCTGACCGATGTGCATGAAGACACCCCTCTTGATGTCGTCGCCGCTGTGGTGGATGTGATCCAGACGCCGGCTTTCCTGTGCCGTCAGACCAATTTCATCCAGAACGTGGCCCGTCTGGGCAAGCCGGTCAACATCAAGAAGGGCCAGTTTCTCTCGCCCTGGGAGATGAGTCGGGTGGTCGAGAAGGCGCGCGCGACCGGCAACGAACAGCTGATGGTCTGTGAACGCGGCTACATGTTTGGTTACAACAATCTGGTCGTCGACATGCGCTCGCTGGCGATCATGCGCGAGACAGGCTGTCCGGTGGTCTTCGATGCCACCCATTCGGTCCAGCTGCCCGGCGGCCAGGGAGAATCCTCGGGCGGCGCGCGCGAGTTCATTCCGGTGCTGGCACGTGCCGCCGTCGGCGTCGGCGTCGCCGGCCTGTTCTGCGAAACCCACCCGGAACCCGAAAAAGCCCTGTGCGACGGCCCCAATTCCATGCACCTGCGCGACATGGAAGGCCTGCTCGAAACCCTGCTGGCGATTGATGAGGCGGTGAAGGATTGAAAGGCAGGCTCAAGGCTCAGGGCGAACCCTGAAACCGTAAACCGTAAACCGTAAACCGTAAAAACCAACCCGGACGTAGTCATGAGAATAAAGAAAATCACCGCCATCGAAATCCTCGACTCCCGGGGAAATCCCACCCTCGAGGCCGAGGTGCATCTCGAGGATGGTTCGGTCGGTCGGGCGGCGGTGCCGTCGGGTGCCTCGACCGGGGAACGCGAAGCGGTCGAGCTGCGCGATGGCGATGCCTTGCGCTGGAACGGCAAGGGTGTCAGCCAGGCGGTTGCCAACGTCAATGGGGAAATTGCCGGGGCCTTGAGTGGGCAGGATGCCGCAGACCAGGGTGCCATTGATCGTGCCCTGATCGATCTCGACGGCACCGACAACAAGTCCCGTCTCGGCGCCAACGCCCTGCTCGGCGTATCGCTTGCCAATGCGCAGGCGGTGGCGGCGGCGCGCGGCCAGACCCTGTGCGCCTCGCTGCTGGCCGACAGCGGGCATTCGCCCAGCCTGCCTGTCCCGATGATGAATATCCTCAACGGTGGCGCACATGCGGACAATCGGGTCGATATCCAGGAATTCATGGTCATGCCGGTCGGCCTGCCGGACTTTCCTTCGGCGCTGCGCGCCGGCACCGAGATCTTTCATGCGCTCAAGTCGATCCTGCGGCAGCGGGGTCTGAGCACGGCGGTCGGCGACGAGGGGGGGTTCGCCCCGGACCTGGGGTCGAACGAAGAAGCGCTTGAACTGCTGATGACGGCCATCGTCGAGGCCGGCTACCGGCCCGGTGACGAGGTCGCCCTGGCTCTGGATGTCGCCTCCAGCGAGTTCTTTCAGAACGGGCAGTACGTGCTGGCATCCGAGGGACGAAGCTTCGATGCGGCCGGCTTTGTCGACTACCTCGTCGGTCTCGTCGACCGTTTTCCGATCATCTCCATCGAAGACGGCATGGACGAGAACGACTGGGCTGGCTGGAGCCTGCTGACCCAGGCGATCGGCGATCGCGTCCAGCTGGTCGGTGACGATCTGTTCGTGACCAACACCGCCATTCTGAAGCGGGGGATCGATGAGGGGATTGGCAACGCCATTCTGATCAAACTCAATCAGATCGGCACCCTGACCGAAACCCTCGAGGCGATCGAGATGGCGAAGCAGGCCGGTTACGGCACCATCATCTCGCACCGGTCCGGGGAGACCGAGGATGTCACCATCTCTGACCTGGCCGTGGCCACCGACGCCGGGCAGA
>CAYTQT010000003.1:49153-91460 GCA_964439915.1 uncultured Wenzhouxiangella sp.
GAGACCGAGGATGTCACCATCTCTGACCTGGCCGTGGCCACCGACGCCGGGCAGATCAAAACCGGGTCACTGTGCCGATCGGATCGGGTGGCCAAATACAACCAGTTACTGCGCATCCAGGCCGCACTCGGCGATCAGGCGCGTTATGCGGGCCGGGCTGCTGTCTCGATGGGGCGCAAGGCCTGACCCGGTGAGCTCGGAGTTGCTGACAATGGCCGCCGACGCTTACCGCGCGGGGGATCTGACCCAGGCAGAAGCGCTGGCCGAGCAGGCCTGCGAGGCCGATATGACCAACGAGCAGGCCGTCCTGATGTACAGCGGTCTGCTGCTGCACCAGAAGGCCACCTCCCGCGCTGAGGCGCTGCTTCGCCGGGCGCTGGCTGCGGGCCTCGACTCGGGCCCGGCCAGAGCCAATCTGGCGCTCAGCCTGAATCGCCAGGACAAGCATGCCGAAGCCGCCAGGCTGGCGCGCAGCGTCACCGAAGCCCAGCCGTCGCTGATCTCGGCCTGGAACACCCTGGGTGCTGCCCTGCTTGCCCTGGATGAGCCGGCCCGGGCCGAGGATGAAGTCCTCAAAGGCCTTGCCGTGCACCCCGAACATCCCGCATTGACCCTGCTGCTGGGTCATGCCCGACGGGCTCAGGCACGTGATGATGAAGCCGAGGAAAGTTATCGGCAGTTCGATCGATCCGGTCAGCAGCTGATCCAGCAGGCAGAGATGCTGGCGCTCTCCGGGCGTCTCATCGAAGCCGAGCACCAGTACCGCCAGCTACTCCCGACCCAGCCCCGGAACCCTGTCCTGTACGCCGGTCTGGGCCGCTTGCTCCTGCGTATGGACCAGCCGGAAGAGGCCGCAGAAGCACTGCAGCATGCGCTCAGGCTTGACCCGGCGGATCCCACCAGTCGGCACTTTCTTCGCGTTGCGCAGGGGCAACCCTCGAATCAGGCCGACCCCGACTATGTCCGCGCGCTGTTCGACGACTATGCCGATCAATTCGACCAGAGCCTGGTCGAGACCCTCGGCTACCGCATACCCGAAGAGATGACCGAGCGGCTGCTCGAAGCCGGCGCCGATCTGAGCGAGGTCCTGGACCTGGGCTGCGGCACGGGGCTGGTCGCCAAAGCGCTGGCGGGGCGGTTCGGCGCCATCGACGGGGTTGATCTGTCATCAGCGATGCTCAAGCAGGCCGAGCGCCGCGGTCGATACCGCACGCTGGCCCATCAGGATGTGGTCGATTTTCTTCGCGACTGCCGCTCGCAGTACACCACGGCGGTGGCGGCCGATATCATGATCTACGTCGGTGATTTTCAGCGCCTCCTCGAACCCCTTGCCCGAACGATGCCGAGCGGTGGTCACTTCATCTTCTCGATCGAGCTCAGTGACGGCGCGCCCCTGTCGCTCAACTCGAGGACCGGGCGCTATCAGCATCACCCGGACGGGATCGATCAGGTCCTCTCAGAGCAGGGCTTCACTGCCGCCGGCTGGACCATGACCACCATTCGCCAGGAAGGGACCGATCGCATCCCCGGCGCAATCGGCCTGGCACGACGACGCTGACCGGCGAAGCGGGGCCGGTACGGGTGTGTGCCGGGCCTATTCGCTTTGTTCTCGACCATTGGGTATGATTCGCGCCCAGAATATTCAAAAACTAGAGACAATCCCCATGCGCAACCTCTTCTGGCTCAGCCTGCTGCCGTTCCTGCTTATCGCGCCCCTGTCGGCCGCTGATGACCTTCCCTGGGACACCTCACCCTCGACCGCCTGGCCGGCCGGTCCGGGACAGGCGCGAATCGAACTTCGCGGGGATTACCTGAAGGACTTCGGGCTGGATGTCTTGGATGGTTCGCGTGTCCGAAACGAGCGCATGAGCGCGCCGGCCAGGGTCGAGGATGGTCGCTTGTGGGCCTGGGTTCCCTACGGCAACTTCGAGGCATTCAACGGCGGCCGCCTGTCGCTGACTACCGATCTGATCCTGCGCAGTGGGAGTCGCACTGCGGACTTCCGCAGTCTGACTCTGCTTCCTTCGGAAGAAAACAAGAGCGTACAACTGCAGGTTCTAAACGCCCGGGGCCAGCATCTGGCAACGATCACGCATATCCATGCGATCGCAAGCGCCGAGCGCGGTGAATTGACCTTGCACAACGCTGACATTCGCGGCTCGCGTTGGCTGGCAGAGCAGCTCGGCGTCCAGGCACTCGAAGGCATGCCGCTGGGGATGATGTGGCTGGACCTGGCCATGGACGTACCCGCCGATGCCGATGTCTCCGGTACGACGCCTGATCGCGGCGGACTGAGCTGCCAGGGACGTCCATTCTGGCCACAGGACAATCCGACCCGTCCGGCAGGTAGCCCCGAGTATCTCGTCGATGTCCGGATGGAGACGCTTTCGAATGTGGCCTATCAGGGACGCCAGGGAGGCACTGACAGAATCAAGGTTGCGCCCTCTGCGACCCTGAAGAATGTCGCCTACGGTGATGCGGTCTGGGTGCCGAAGTTCAGTTCGATTTCCGAATACACCTTCGAGCCACGTGACCAGCACCCCTTCCTGGTCTGGAACATGTATCGCATCAATGACGGTCGCATCGAGCAGTTGGGTGCCTCTGGCGTCAAGCACGCCTTTCTCACTCTGAATTTCAACTGTACGATCAACTGCCAGAACGGCCGCATCCTCTGGCCGGGTTGTGAAGATGTCTACAGCTCCGGAACGAACGACAGCAACTCGAACCAGGGCCCACGCGAGGATATCCTTGCGGGCGACGGTCTGTTCTTTTCCTCGCCGTCGTTCTTCGATCCCGGCGGGGTCGGGTCGCAGACCAACAATTCGGGCAGCTTCGAGAACCGTCTGATGATCAACGAGGCCGACCTCGGGGTGGTCGGTGCCGACTACTTCCTCGATGCCTGGTATGTCGTCATGCACGACATCGATATCTGGAATTCCATGGGGTATCACTCGATCAACCCGTCGCCTGCCGGCAGTGGATGGACTTTCGGACCGCTCGGGCCTTTCGTTCTCGATACACCCCTGACCGAGTGGATCCCGTTCCCCGCCACCGACCCCAATGAATCCCACGTCAGCGTCGTCGTCGACGGCCCGACACCGGAGGCGGTCTATCCGGCCAATCAGCCTGACGGGCACTTCCGCATCCTGGCTCGGGCCGAGGATCAGGGTGATGGCACATGGCTGTATCGCTATGCGGTCATGAACTTCGATTTCCACCAGGGATTCAGCGAATTCGAGATTCCGCTGCCGGCCGGTGCCGTCGTCTCCAGTACCTTCATGGGCGGACCCTACG
Source organism: uncultured Wenzhouxiangella sp. (assembly GCA_964439915.1). Lineage (GTDB taxonomy): Bacteria > Pseudomonadota > Gammaproteobacteria > Xanthomonadales > Wenzhouxiangellaceae > Wenzhouxiangella. The sequence continues at coordinate 52,448 of CAYTQT010000003.1, forward strand.
ATGTCCTGACCGCGCCGTGGAACGTGACCATCGACGACGCGGCGGTGCGTTTCACCGCGCCGACAGGGGAAAAGCTGCCCTGGTTCAGTCTGTACAACTTCGAGATCACCGTCGACCAGGCACCGGCTGACGGCGCTGCGGTGGTCCTTGAGTCGTTCGCTGAATCGGACGGTCGCCCGCGGGCCGACCACATCCCGCCGCGCTTCACTGTCGATGCGATCGCACCGGCTGCGGTCCAGACGAGCGAGATCTTCGAGGATCGCTTCGAGGGTAACTGAACAGACTCGAGGGACCTGCTGTCAGGGCGGTTTCGTGCCGCCCGGCAGCTTGTAAATGCAAATCATTCTCGTTAAAATACCCGATCAATACGCAACTTAGCGAGAGTTCCCCATGAAGAAACTGATTGCACTCTCGGCAGTGCTGGTTCTGACCGCCTGTGGCCAGCAGGCCGACACCGACGCGCCGGCCCCCGCCGAGCCGGAAGCGGCCGCAACCGATCAGGTCAGCGAGCCTCGGACGGTGGTGGTGTACAGCTCCCGTCAGCCGCATCTGATCGAACCGCTGTTCGAGAGATTCACCGAAGAGACCGGCATCCGGGTCGAGTTCAGCAACGACAATGAAGCGGCGCTGATCGAGCGACTGGCCGCCGAGGGCGACAATACGCCGGCCGACGTGTTCATGACCGTCGATGCGGGCAATCTCTGGCAGGCCAGCGAGCGCGGATTGTTGCGCCCGATCGACAGCGAGTTCCTGAATGCAGCGGTACCAGAGTCGCTGCGTGGTGCCGACAACGAATGGTTCGGGCTGTCGCTGCGCGCCCGCAGCATGGTCTACCATCCGGATCGGCTCGATCCCGCTGAACTGTCGACCTACGAGGACCTGGCTGATCCGCGCTGGAAGGATCGTTTGTGCCTGCGCACCTCGCGCAAGGTCTACAACCAGTCGCTGGTCGCCATGCTGATCGAGCATCACGGTGTGGAGCGAACCGAGGAGATCGTCTCGGGTTGGGTCGAGAATCAGGCCACCACGCCGTTCTCGTCCGATACCCTGCTGATCGAAGCCGTCGAGGCGGGCCAGTGCGACGTCGGAATCGTCAACACCTACTACCTCGGCCGCAAGATGGCCGATGATGAGAATTACCCGGTCACCCTGTTCTGGGCCAATCAGGACACCACGGGTGTTCACGTCAACGTCTCGGGTGCCGGTGTCACGACTCATGCCCCCCATCCCGAACTGGGCCAGACGCTGATCGAATGGCTGGCTTCTGAAACCGCGCAGGCCGAGTTTGCCGAGCGCAATCTCGAGTTTCCGGTCAATCCGGCGGTCGAAGCCCAGGGCCTGGTCCGCAAATGGGGCAGCTTCGAGCAGGACCAGACCCCGCTGTCGATCGCGGGTCAGCGTCAGGCCGAAGCGGTTCGTCTGATGGATCGTGTCGGTTACCGCTGAGTCCTTTCCCCGTCCGGGGCCGAGCCCGGCTCGGTCCCGGCCGCGGTGGCTGATGCTGCTGCCGCTGCTGGCGCTGGTCGGTCTGCCGCTGCTGATGCTGGTCCTGGCCTGGTTCGATCCGCAGGGTGAGACCTGGGAGCATCTCAGGACCTGGTTGCTGCCGAGATTGATCGGTCACACCGCGCTGATGTTCGTGGTGGTCGGCATCGGCGTGGCCGTGATCGGCGTCGGCATGGCCTGGCTGTCGGCATGCTGCGAGTACCCGGGCCGGCGCTGGCTCGATCCACTGCTGGTGCTGCCGCTGGCTTTTCCGCCCTATGTGTTCGCCTTCATCTATCTGGGCATTCTGGATTTTGCCGGCCCGATCCAGAGCGCTTTCCGCTCGGTCTTCGGCAGCAGTCCGGCCTGGATCGAAGCGCTCAGTCGCCCGGGCGCGGTGCTGTTGATCCTGATTCTGGCCTTCTATCCCTATGTCTATCTTCTCGCCCGGGCCTCCTTTGCCTCCGGGGGGCGAGCGGCGTTCGAGGCCGGGCGCAGCCTCGGCATCGGACCGTTTGCCACCTTCTTCAAGGTGTCCCTGCCGATGGCGCGGCCCGCGCTGGTCGCGGGTATGACCCTTGCCCTGATGGAAACCCTGGCTGATTTCGGCGCGGTGTCGATATTCGGCTTCGATACCTTCACCACGGCGATCTACCGGACCTGGTTCGGTCTGTTCAATCTTTCCGCGGCCGTTCAACTGGCGTCGATCCTGATGCTGTTCGTGCTGGTGCTGATCATTGCCGAGCGTCTCAATCGGGGCGAACGCGCCGTCAACGGCGAGAAGCAGCCCCGAATGCACCGAATCCAGCTGCGCGGCGCGCGCGCCGGACTGGCCACCGCCGGACAGATCGGTCTGGTCCTGATTGGCGTTGTCGTGCCCCTGGTCCAGCTCCTGATCTGGGCCTGGCCCCAGCTGCCGGCGGTCGTCGACGGACCGATGCTCGAGGTCATCGGCAAGACCATGACGCTTGGCTTCATGGGCTCGGTTGCCGTGGTCCTGGGCGGGATTCTCCTGCTCGCCGGAACCCATAAGTCCTCTCGCCGGGTGATGCTGATGGGCGAGGTGTCAGCCCTGGGCTACGCCATACCGGGCACCGTCCTGGCCGTGGCCATCATGCTCGCCTTCACCCGACTGGACCAGTGGACCGGCAGCGCCCTGGCCGGCGGCCTGCTGGCGGTCACGCTGGCCTATCTGATCCGTTTCGTGCGGGTGGCCTGGGGCCCGCTGGAGGCGGTGGCCTGCAAGATCCGGCCGGAGTACGGGGAGGTGGCACGAAGTCTCGGCGTGTCCCCCTGGCGACGCTACCTCAGGATTCATCTGCCGTTGATCTGGCCGGGACTCTTGACCGCCTTTCTGCTGGCCCTGGTCGAGATCGCCAAGGAAATGCCCGCCACCCTGATGCTGCGCCCGTTCGGTTGGGATACCCTGGCAATCCGCATCTACGAGCTGACCGCCGAAGGTCAGTGGGAGCGGGCCGCCATCCCGTCTCTGGTGCTGGTCTGCCTGGGTGCGATCCCGGTGGTCCTGCTCGTTAGGCGTGCGATCATCCGGTAGGGAGCAACGCTGATCAGGTCGCTGCAACTCGGCTACCATACGCTCCGTAATCAAAGACGCTTCTCGAAGGACTCCATGGCTCTCCACACCCCACTTTATGACGCGCATCTGGCCGCTGGCGGCAAGATGGTCGAATTCGCCGGCTGGTCGCTGCCGATCCACTACGGCTCGCAGATGGAGGAGCATCACGCGGTGCGCCGCGCGGCCGGCATGTTCGATGTCTCACACATGACAGTGGTCGATCTGCACGGTGCCGGCGCGGGCGATTTTCTCGCGCGTCTGCTGGCCAACGATATCGCCAGGCTGAAGGAGCCCGGCCAGGCCCTTTACGGCTGCATGCTCAATCCCCAGGGCGGCGTGATCGACGATCTGATCACCTATTTCATCGACCAGGGGTTCTACCGCACCGTAGTCAACGCGGCCACCCGCGAGGTGGATCTGGCCTGGATCAACGAGCAGGCCGAAGGCTTCGATGTCCGCATCATCGAGCGTGACGATCTGGCCATGGTTGCGGTTCAGGGACCCGAATCCCGTGATCGGGTGATCGAACTGCTCAATGCCCCTGCCGCGGCAGATCTGAAGCCCTTCCGCGCCATGAGCCACGGCGATCTCTTCATCGCCCGCACCGGCTACACCGGCGAAGACGGTTTCGAAGTGCTGCTGCCCGCAGCCAGTGCCAAGGCGTTCTGGACTGGACTGATCGAGGCCGGCGTCCAGCCCTGCGGTCTGGGCGCGCGCGACAGCCTGCGCCTTGAAGCCGGCCTGAATCTCTACGGCCAGGACATGGACACCTCGACCACGCCGCTGGAATCCAACCTGGCCTGGACCGTGGCCTTCGACCCGCAGGATCGCGACTTCATCGGCCGCGCCGCGCTGCAGGCCCAGCGCGAGACCGGCGTTGAGCGTCAACTGGTTGGCCTGGTGCTGGGCCGCGGCGGCATCCCGCGTAGCGGTACGGAGGTCATGACGCCGGCAGGGAAGGGGGTGGTGACCAGTGGCTGCTTCGGGCCGACCATGGCCTGTCCGGTGGCCCTGGCAAGGATTCCCACGGGCGAATTCGACACGGTCGAAGTGGTTCTGCGCGGCCGGACCCTCGAAGCCCGGGTGGTCAAGCCGCCCTTTGTTCGCGCCGGCAGGATTCGCGTTCAGGGCGCAGGCTGAACATTCCGGCTCGCGCTGAAAGCGCTCGAGCGCTTGGGCCGGGTGATGGTCGACTACTCGATGGCTTCGAAACGGTTTTCGACGCGATTCTTGCGGACCTTCTTCGGATCCCAGATGCGACCATTCATGGCGATCCAGATGCCGGCCGGCAGGCACTGGACGGCGGCGACTGCGCAGCCGATATTGAATACCGCGTCGGAGTCGATGAATCGGGCCGGATTGAGCGCGCCGGTCAACACCACGACCCGGTCGCCCAGATCGCCCAGCGCCGCGGCCGTCTCGACCATGGTGTCGGTGCCGTGGGTGATCAGGAAATAGCGGTCCTGGCTGGTCAGCAGTGCCTGCCTGATCAGGGCGCGATCCTCGTCGTTCAGATGCAGCGAATCCTTGCGCATCAGGGCCCTGACCTCCCAATCGAAGGCCACGTTCATGGACGTCAGGATGCGCCCGATCTCGGGCTGGCCGATCTGATAATCCGACTTGTCGTCGTAGTAGATCTTGTCGATCGTGCCGCCAGTGGTGAGGATATCGAGTTTGTTCACGGTCAGCACTTTGGCCCGGGTCCGCGCGGTAGTATAGCGGCATGACCCGCTGGACCCTGAACATCATCCTCTGCCTTGTTCTGCTCGGCACCCAGTTGCCGGCCCAGGCCGGCCTGTCCGGGCAGCAGCTGGCCTGGCACTGGGATGAGCAGACCCGCGAATCGGCCCGTCAGGCGACCCTGGCCCTGGCCATCTGGCTCGAAGACGATTCCACCGATCCGCGACAGTGGCAGGCGCGCGTCGAAGCCAATCGTCTGGCCCTGGTCGCCGTCGCCCGACGCGTGCCCCCCGGACAGGTGGCGCTGGCCGACGGTCTGTTTGCCTGGTTCATTCAGTCGCGCAGCCCCGGCTTCGAGGCCGACGGGCTGACGCTGCCCTGGAACGGTGAGCTGGAGGGCCTGCTGCGCCCGGTACCGCAGGCCGGACGTCTGGCTCGCATCCAGGCCTTGATGGCGCTCGAGGCGCCCGCGGTCTGGTCCGAGCTGCGTCGTCGCCTCGAGGCCGCGCCAGCAGCAGCCAGCCCGACCGGGATCGATGAACTGCTCGATGAGGTGGGTCAGGGCACTGCGGATACGGTGCCCGCGTCACCCGTCGACATCGACGGAGAAATCGAGGCCTATTGGCAGGCGCTGATGCGCTCGGCGCCGCCCCCGGACCCGACCACGCCAGAGCACCCGGAAGCCGAGCTGGCGGCCGCCGATGCGAGCGTCAGCGCGGCTGGCGCGATCGCAAGCAACGCCCCGGACAGCGAGAACGCGGCGCTTCGCGCCGACGATATCCAGGGCGGTGAAACATTTGAGGTCAGCGATGGGATCGATCCTGCCGCAAGCCTCGATCCCCCTGAGCCTTCGTCATTGGCTCGAGCCCAGGCCGACCGCGTGATCGCGCGGATGGCGGCCGATGATCCCGAGGAAGCGCGCCGGATCCTGATCGACATCATCCGGGCCGAGGCCGCTCTGGAATGGTCCTCGGGTCTGCGCCTGCCGGCGGTCTGGGGCCTGCTCCATGCGCTGGCCGAGGCCACGGCGCTGGCGAACCCTGAGGCCGTGGCCGGCGAACTCGTCACGCAGCTGGCCGACTACAACAGCGATACCGGGCGGGATCTGCGCCTGATCGATACCGACCTGCCGGTGGTCCTGGCGCTGCTCGAGGATGCCGCCATTCAGCTGGCGGCCGCTGAGCCGGCGGCCGTCGCAGTCGCTCTGGGACTGTTGAGCGATGCCTACGCTCGCCTGGCCCTGTTTGCCGGTGATGCCGAGTTCTATCTCGACCAGCCGGTGCGTGATGACCTGCGCTCGGCGATCGCGGCCTGCACCGTCGATCCGGAACTGGTCGGCCCCTTGCCCCGCTCGCTGTTCGAAGACTGCCTGGCACGACTGGCCGCACAGATGGGTGAGCCGCTCGGTCGCGTTGAGCTGGTCGGCGATAGCGGTGGGCCCTTTTCGAGCGTTTTCCTGCAGCGCGAGATGGGCCTGGTCAGCTGGCAACGGGTTGCCTACCTCGACGGTCATCTCAACTGGTTGCTGGGCGCGAACTGCAGTACACCCGACTGGCAGAATCCGCTCGAATGGTCGCTGTTGGCACACTATCTGAGTCGCTGGGTCGCCCAACGCCCGGTGTTCTTCGATTCGCCGCGCTGGCGCGATGCCGTCGATACCTTCGAGCGCCAGGCCCAGCTGCAGCGTGAGGCCTCGATTCTCTACATCGACTGTCTTTCCGGGCTGGGCAGCGAACGACTCGACCCAGTGACCCGATTGATCGACCGGCATCAGCAGGTTCTGATCACCCTTGATCAAGCACTTCAGGACGCCGAGGCTTCGTTCTACGCTGAAGTCACCCGGCCGCAGGCCGATATCGATCTCGACAGCGATTCGGCCCAGTTGACGCGCTATCGACCCGAGGGCCTGGCCATCGGGCCCTGCGAGGAGACCGAAGTCTGTGGTGTCACTGCTCAGCTATCTGTCAGTCGCGCGCTGCTGGGCGAGTTCCCAAACGCCTTCCTGCTGGCCGATCAGCTCGAACTCGGCGAGCTCGATCTGTGCTATCAGGACATCCGCTGGGAAGACCGTCAGGCACGCTCGGTGCCCAATAACGATCCGCGGGTGGCAAACTATTTCGGTCATCTGAGTTTCGATCTGGTCGGGACCTTCGAGCGATCCGGCCAGACCCAGACCGTCTTCCGCCATCGCCTGCGCTCGACCGAGCCGCGCCATTACCTGTTCGCCTCGTCAGCGCCCGAGCTGCTCGAGATGGACTGCCCGAATGCCCTGGCCGGGCAGCCGATCGCCAGCCAGCTTGCCGAGGACCATCTGGGGCTCGTGCCCGACCGCCTGACCTACTTCGTCAGCCAGCCGACGACGGCACAGGCCGAGCTGCTGGCGAACTGGGACCAGGGTGCCGAATGGCGTGACTGGTTCGTGACCGGCGGTCGGGTCGAGAAGATCGTCATCAGCGATGGTGCCGAGCTGGCCGTTGAGGTCGACGCCGAACTCGACAGGCTGGCCCGCCAGCGCGACCGGGAACTGTCGGCTCGCCTCCTCAGCCGACTCAATCCGTCCCAGAGCGCGCCCGACGCGCTGACTGCAGCGATGTCGGCAGTCGCAGACAACACCGCGCTGATCCGGCGGGTGCTCGAAATTCACTATCCGCGCGTCATCCGACAGGACTCGATCATCCGCGGTCTGCTGACCGGTGAGGGCGGCCTGTTGAACAGGGACCGTGTGCGCCAGCTTGGCGACAGTGAGATCGTGCTGGGGGACATCGCGACACTCGGTCGGGCCCGGCTCGATCGCCTGCGCGAGCACTGGTCGGGGCTGCCGATCGAGCTGCGCGAGTCGGGACAGGTCTCGCCAGAGCTCGATTTCGCCGCCGAGCAGCTCGCCTATCTGCGCCGGCTCAGTCGGAGCTGGCTGGAGCGCGACGAATCGTCGCCAGACCCATGAAGAAGGTCACGCATAGAATCGCCTGAATGGTCCCCGGTAGCACGTCCGCCGAACTGGCCCAGGCTTCCATCACACCGATCGAGAAGTAGACGATCAGCAGAGAGCCGGCGATCACCAGGCTGCGCGTCTTCAGCCGCCAGCAGCCCGGCAGGAGCAACAGCAGCGGCAGGCAGGTCACCGCCAGCACGAAATACTGCGGCAAGGCCTCGGGCGGGCTGAGTACGACAAACCAGAGCGGCTGCAGAATCAGCAGTCCGAGCAGACTCCATTTGCACCAGTGCAGGGAAATCATTTCAGGCGCCCGGCCAGGTCGGCCACGCGATGGCCGAGCACGCGGCAGAGCTGGCGCTCGTTGTCGTCGAGCGGGCGATCGCTGTCGGGCCCCGAGACGTGGCTCGGGCCGTAGGGCGTCCCGCCGGCTCGGGTTCGGGTCAGGGCCGGTTCGGTGTAGGGCAGGCCGACGATCACCATGCCGTGGTGCATCAGGGGCACCATCATGCTCAGCAGGGTGGCTTCCTGACCGCCGTGCATCGACGCGGTCGAGGTGAACACCCCGGCGGGTTTCCCTGCGAGCGTCCCCGAAAACCATTCGCTGGCCGTGCCGTCGAGGAAATACTTGACCGCCGAGGCCATATTGCCAAAGCGAGTCGGGCTGCCCAGGATCAGGGCGTCGCAGTCGGCCAGGTCCTGTTTTTCGACCAGCGAGGGTCCGGACGCGGGCAGCTCGCCCTGGATCGGTTCGAGCGCCGAGGTGATCGGTTCGACGGCGCGCAGCCGCGCTTCGGCACCATCGACCTCCTCGACGCCTCGGGCGATTTCCCGAGCCATGGCAAGGGTGTTGCCGTGGACGGAATGGCAGACGATCAGTACTCGGGTCATGGCAGTATCTCCAGCACTCGCTCGGGCGGCCGCCCGATCCGGGCCTGGTCGCCGACCAGCACGATCGGCCGCTGGATCAGGCGCGGATGCGATGCCATGGCTGCGATCAGGGCATCTTCGTCCATGGCATCGCTCAAGCCCAGCTCGACGTAGTCGGCCTCGCTGGTGCGGATCAGATCGTGGGCTGAAACGCCCAGGGCTGCGATGATACGCTTGAGTTCCTTTGTTGCAGGAGGCTGGCTCAGATACGCAATGATGTCAGGCTCCAGGCCCCGCTCCTCAATGAGCGCCAGGGTCTGGCGACTTTTCGAACAGCGCGGATTGTGAAAAATGGTCACTGTCATAAAGGGTTCCGAGAAAGGCTTGCATGCACATTCGTCGAAGTCTACCGCTTCGCCGTCATCAGGGCCGTCAAAGTCACGCGCGCCCGAACCCCTCACCCCACTGGCCGCCCTGACCGACCTGGCCTGGCTGCAGGCCTTTTCCAGACACCTCTGGCAGCAGTTTCGCGACGACCGCAGCTTCGAGTCCGCCGGTGCGCTGAGCTTTACCAGCCTGCTTGCGCTGGTGCCGCTGATGGCGGTCATGTTCGGCGTGGTGTCGGCCTTTCCGGTGTTCGACCAGTGGGCCAATGAAATCGAGAGCTACATTTTCGAGAATTTCGTGCCCGCCGCTGGCGATCAGATCCAGACCTATCTGCAGGAATTCGTCAGCCGAACCGCCGGCCTGACCGGTGCCGGGACGCTGTTTCTGATCGTGACGTCCATTCTGCTGATGGCCACCATCGAAAAAGGCTTCAACCGCATCTGGCGGGTGAGCAGTTCGCGGCGACTGACCTCGCGCCTGGTCACCTACTGGGCCGTGCTGACCCTGGGTCCGATGCTGATGGGCGCAAGCCTGGCCCTGACTTCGTATCTGGCGGCACTACCGCTGCTCGCCCCCGAAGCGGTGCGCGGCGCGGTCCAGGCGATTGTGCTCAACGCAACGCCTTTCTTCGTCGCCCTGATCGGATTTGCCCTGTTCTTCCTGATCGTGCCCAATCGGCGAGTCCGGATCCATCATGCTCTGGCCGGCGCGCTGGTTTCGGCGATTCTCTTCGAGGCCGCGAAGCGGGGCTTCGTGTTCTATGTCACCCAGTTCCCGACCTATGAGCGGCTGTATGGCGCGCTGGCCGCGATTCCGATCTTCCTGGTCTGGATCTACGTCTCCTGGGTGGTCGTGCTTCTGGGTGCCAGTCTGGCCGCCGCGCTGACCACCTTCAACTACCAGCATCTCGATCGGCACTTTGAGCGCCGCCACGAGTTCATGCTGGTGCTGCGGCTGCTGGGTCATTTCTGGCTGGCACAGCGGCGTGGCCAGGCGCTCTCTACCCTGCAGCTGAGCCAGCGCGAGTCCAGCGCCAGCGAGGGTCAGATCGTCAGCCTGCTCGAACTCCTGCATCAATCGCGCATCATCCACACCGACGACGGGGACGACTGGCTGCTGTCGGCCGATCTGGATGAGCTGACCCTCGATGAACTCTATCGCTCGGGACCGTTCATACTTCCGGTGGGCGAGCTCGAATCGCTGCCGATCGACAGCCACTGGGATCGCGCCCTGATCGAGGCCCTTCGACCCGTCGATCATCAGGCCCATGGGATGATGCATCGCTCGGTCAAGTCCCTGCTGCAATTCGAAGTGGAAGAGAATTCATGAAAAAGCTGATCCTGATCCTGATGCTGTGTCTGCTGGCCGCGCCCGCGCTGGCCAATGTCGCCTTCAGCCTGCCGGACCTCGACGGCCGGCAACATGCCCTGGCTGATTATCGCGGCGACTGGGTTGTGGTCAACTACTGGGCCACCTGGTGCGCGCCCTGCCGCAAGGAGATTCCGGATCTGTCCCGATTCCACGATGCGCGCGACGACATCACCGTGCTCGGTCTGGCCTTCGAGGACACCGAGGTCGAAGTCTTCCGTGAATTCCTGGTCGATTATCCGGCCAGCTATCCGATTCTGCTGGTCGATGTGTACAATCCCCCGGCCGATTTCGGCGCCCCGCGCGCACTGCCGACCACCTATCTGATCGACCCGCAGGGTGAGCTGGTCAATACCTGGATCGGCCCGATCACCAGCGTGATGATTTCAGACTGGATCGCCGACCGGATGGCAGACAATGGCTGAGATCCGCCGCTGGCGCATCGAGGGCAGAGTCCAGGGCGTGTTCTTTAGAGCCTCGACACGACGACAGGCGCAGAAGCTCGGGCTGACCGGGCACGCGATCAATCTGGCCGATGGGGCTGTCGATGTTCTGGCCTGTGGCGAGGCCGATCGCCTGCAACAGCTCGAGACCTGGCTCCGGAAAGGTCCGCCCGCCGCCCGCGTCGATAGCGTCGAAGAACAATCCGCGGAGAGCAGCGACGTACCGCCGGAGTTCACGACCGGCTAGCTGGAAAACGCGCTATCGGGCCTCTATACTTCAGGGTCTCTGTACATGGGTAAGCGAGTCCAGGACCATGCTGTTCGCATGACCCGAGATCAAGCAAATCCAACCCGCCACTGGTTCATCTATGGCCCCCGTAGTCCCTCGATCAACATGAGAACCGACCTTGGCCCAACGGGTCGCCATGGGCCCCTGTCTGCTGAAAGGCGTGGTGGCGATATTGCGCTGATCGTCAGCGCCGACCAGCATGAGATCTGCAGCGGCCCCCAGGGTCCCTTGGCACGATGAGCAGTGACGCGGGAAGCGGCCGCAATCCGCTCCAGCGTTTCTGGCCGGGCCTGATGACGGGCCCTGAGCTTCATCTCCATCGATTCGATGTGATTCAGCAGGCCGGGCTCTTCGTGCAGATGCCGGAGGGCGCCTACCGGTCCGCGAGCTTTCTCGACGGGCGCAGTTTTTCGGCCAGCAGTCCCGCGGGCTGGGTGCCCTTCAAGACAGTGCAGGGGGCAGTGCTATCGGCTGCACCGCCCGCCACTCCCCTGCATTTCATCTTCCATATGGGTCACACCGGCTCGACGCTGTTCTCGCGCTTGCTCGACGAAAGCGGTGTGGTTCAGCCACTGCGCGAACCACTGGCTCTCAGGGAGCTGGCGACACTCAACGACAAGCGCGGTGAAGCCTCCAGCCTGATGTCAGCCGAGGACATCGACGCCTGTGCAGAGGTCATGCTTCGGCTATGGGCGCGGTGCCGCCCGGGGCGGCGCTGTGCCATCCTCAAGGCCACCAGCAGTGCGGCACGGGTCGGTGAGATGCTCATATCGATGCGTCCGAAGGCACAGGCCGCCTATCTGTCGATGGCGCGCGAACCCTACCTCGCGGTGAATCTTGGGGGTCCAGCAAACATCATTGATGTCCGCGGCCACGCAGAAGAGCGCATGAACCGACTGCACCGCTTCCTGGGTCCGATTCAAGATCCACTGCACGCCCTGTCGTCGGGTGAACTGGTTGCTCTGGGCTGGCTCGCCGAGTCTCTCACCCGTCGGTCGCTCAAGGCCACCGCCGGTACGCGTTTGATGGAGATCGATTTCGACGAATTCCTCTCCGACATTCCGGCCGGCCTGCTCGAGGCCCTGGCGCATTTCGACCTGCCGGGGGGTAAGGAAGAGGCCGCGCGCCTCGCCAACAGCTCGGCGCTCGGGCGCTACGCCAAGGCGCCGGAGCATACCTATTCAAGCCAGTTGAGGGCCGATGTCATCCGGCAGTCGATGCGTCAGCACCGGGCAGAGATTGCGCGCGGTATGGCGTGGCTGGACAAGCTGGCGAACACACACGACAAGGTGGCGGCGTTGTTTTCGACCCCGTAGACTTGAAAGTCCATGGGACAGGAGAAATCTTGCGCCCATGGCAAGGCAGTTCCTGGTCATGACTTCAGACACTTAGAGCCGGGAAAACCCGCCGCCTATACTTTTCACTCAATTGAATGTTGACCCTTGCCCATGTTTCTTGAAATCGAAAACGTCCTCTCGCCGGAAGATCTGTCTGTGCTGCGCAGGATCGCTGGCTCCGCGGCCTTTGTCGACGGCAGGATCAGCGCGCCGAACAATCCGACGAAGAATAATCAGCAGATCGAAATGTCGGGCGAGGCCTTCAAACAGTCGTCGGCGATTGTCGGCAAGGCGCTGCAGTCCAACGAACGCTTCCGAAACTATTCTTTCGTCAGGCAGTTCGCCCCGCCAATGCTGTGCAAGTATGGTCAGGGCATGACCTATGGCGCGCATCCGGACTCTGCCTACATCTTTGCGCCGGGCAGGATGCTGCGTTCGGACGTGTCGTGCACCGTGTTCATCTCGGAGCCGAATGAATACGAAGGCGGCGCGCTTCGGATCCACATCGGCGAGCGCTATCTCGACGTGAAGCTGAAGGCCGGCTCGGCGGTGGTCTATCCGTCGACCACGATCCACGAAGTGCGCCCGGTGGAAAAAGGGGAGCGTCTCGTTGCCATCACCTTTATCGAAAGCCAGATTTCCGACGAGACTCAAAGGGAATTGCTCTATACCCTGAACGAAGTCGCGGCGCTGGAAGGGTTGGGTATGGAGTGGGAAAACCGAATCAAACTCGAACACGTCCGCCACCGCCTGCATCGGATGTTCTCATCGTAAGAGCTTGAACCGCCTTCAGTCGGTAGTGGTATCAAGAATCAGAACCCTGATGTGGGGCTTCCTGGTTTATTGCCTTGAGAGGCCGGCCGTCCTGTAGAGTGTAGGATCAATACCAATCGTTCTTGTCAGAGCCAGGAGTCTTGAATGAAAGAGGAGCTGCTGAAAAAGCGTCAGGAGTTGATGGATCGAGTGGAAGCGATCAGGGCGGATTATCGACGTGGTCTCGATAAAGACGCTGAGGAGCAAGCGATCCAGCTCGAAAACCGCGACACCCTGCATGAAATCGAAAGGGTCAGCCTCGAGGAAATTGCAAGGATCGATCAACAGCTCAAAGCGCTGGATTGAGCCACCGATATTCAAGAGGGCTCCCTCGCTGTGATCTCCCAGCAGGTTCAGAGCTGGGACAAACACAGGTCTTTTCTGGCAGGGATTGATCAGCGGCGAGGGGTGTGCCCGGTAGAAAAAACCGGCGACCCGAAGGTCGCCGGTGGCTCCTTGTCAGTGCATTGGGGTGGATCAGCGCAGGATGCGCAGGGCGCGTTCGCGCTGTTCGAGGAGATACATCCGGCCCTGGTCCAGCAGCATCAGGTTGCGGACCTCATAGGGCGAGCCCAGGCCGCTGGACGCCAGCAGGTCCTGCCCGACGTTGAGCTCGATTTGACCCTGACCGGCAGCAAGAACGGCGGCTGACTGGACGAATGCGACGGGCCGAAGCTGACCGCGGGCGTCCGTACCGTAGATCTCGGCGTTGACCTGATAGCGGCCCGCTGTGCTGGTTTCCACACCGAGCGTCAGGCTCAGGCCGCCCTTGGGGCTGTCCTTCGCGATGCCGTTGAACCGGGCGATGGCTGGCGCGATGTTGAGCGCCAGGGTCAGGTCGCGGCGCACGGTCAGACCCTTGATCTGCGCTTCGGTGTAGACGTGTGCTTCATACAGGCCGATCCCGGCCTCCGAGCGCGCGGCCAGCGGTGCGGCATCGAGGACCAGCTGTCCACTGCGGTTCACCGACAGAGGCCAACTTTGCGCGGCGTCGGGGCTGACCAGGACAGCCTGGATCGAGCCGGGCTGCAGACGTTCGCGTCCATCGCCGATGCTCAGATCGAAGGTGAGCATCTCACCGCTCAGCACGTTCTGTCGGGGCAGGCCAAGCTGCGCGATCCAGGGGCTTTCGGGCTCGTGGACATGGATCACCAGGGCCTGTTCGACGGGAAGGCCGCGATGAGCGATCGTGAGCATCCCGGCCTGGCTCTCCCGGCTCAGCTGGAATGCCAGGCTGGCCTCGGGCACGGACATGCCCTGCTGGCGCATATCGCTGCCGGTGGCCATGCCGTCGCTGCCGAATTCGGCCTCGATCGAGCGGCCATTGACACTGAGCGAGAGTGCTTCCGCGCTCAGCGCGATTCGAGAATCGGCATCGAGTGCTGAAATGCGGATCACCGCACCGCCCGCCGAGATCGGCAGGTGCACGCCCCGCGCCAGATCGCCGCCGGTCGCATCCACCCAGTAGCCCTGGCTGGTAGAGGTGGGTTGCCGCGACGCGATCGGCGTGGGTCCGGACTGGTAGGGCCTTCCCTGAAGGGAACGGTCGGGCGACCAGGCGTAGTTCACCGGGTGCGATTCACGGTGGCTGCTCGGCGCCAGGTTGGCGATGTTCTGGTCCAGGCGCTCGGCGCGCAGGTCGTTGGCGCCCGGAGACAGCCATTCGACCTGGGCGTGAGCATGGGCGGCCAGGGTCAGCAGGCTGGCGAAAATGATGATTTGAATGCGTTTCATGAGGCCTCCCGATTACAGATCGTTGCGCAGAATGACGTCGAGATCATGGCAATCCCGGCGGCTCTGGTGATGGGAAAGATTGCGGCCGCGGCGGGTTCGTTGTTCGTCGATGAACCACAGCGAGCCGGCACCTCGTTGACTGGTGCATTCGAGGAAGCCATCGGAGCAGGAGTTCAGCCAGAGCTTGGTGATGGCCAGCCCGACCTGATACTGATAGCCGCCACAGTAGGCGGCGCCGTTCCAGATGGCCGCAGGTACATCGCTGCCGACGACGTTCCAGAAGCCGGTCGGCAGGGACGGACGTCCCGCAGTGCCCAGCAGCCAGGTGGCGTTGTAGTAGGCCATCCAGCTGGTCTGCTGCATCCGAACGGCGTCGTTCTGATAGCCGAGCAGCCAGCCCAGGGAGGCTTCGAAGACATTGCCCGCCATGACCGCATCGGCCAGGGGCGTGCCCAGCGAGGAGGGCGCCAGGGCGTTGACCCAGCGCGTGGCCTGGATGATCGTCGGATAGCGGCTGTCCCAGGTCGGATTGGACAGAATCCAGCGCATCACGTTGCCGCCGTTGGAGTGGGTCAGGACCACCAGATCGGTGATGCCGCGGCTGGTGATGAAGTTGTGGAGCTGCGTGGCCAGACAGCCCGAGGCCCGCGAGTCCCACATGTACTGTTCGAAGTCGCAGTTGATGACAACGTAGTTGGATTGATTGGGCAACCCGGAGCGAACCGAGTTGACCATATCGGCCGTCCAGTAGTCGTTGAGCGCGTCGGTCGCCTTGCCCGTCCCGTGGACAAAGGCCACGCCGGTCGCCGACCAGGCGGCCCCGGACACGGTAAGCAAGACAACAAGGCACAAAGCCTGTGCAAGTCGAAACATGATGGGTGATCTCCTCTTAATCTAGCGTGGGCTTCGACCCCCTCCAACACCCCGACGCCGCTTTCTTGTCTCCCCGAGCGGTCGTCAAGGCTGCCGTGAAATATAGGTGAAAGCGTGATGGACTGCAAATTTTCGGCTAGCGCAGGGCTCAGGGCGAAGGGCGAAGGGCGAAGGTGGGAGAGACGGGGGTGTGGCGTGAACGGCCGGAAAACGCATGGCATGAGACTGGAGTTCTCATGGGATTGCGGTTGACGAGAGAGGATGTTGTCCTGGCAAGAGAATGGCTGTATCTCATTGATGATTTAAAATAAACTATGCAGGCTAATGTGTCGCCGCGAGATTTCATGACCATCGCCATCAATCTTGTTGAGCACATGCAGTCGTTAGTATGGCAATGCAATCGAAAGCGAAGCGATGGTTTCCCCACGGCATGCCAGGATCAATGATGCAGATGAATCAGAAAAATCTCGAATGTCTTCGCTGCAAGGCGCCCATGAAATTCATGGGTGAAGTGAAGTTTCATGAGGGGTCCAGGGCGATGCCCTTTCTTTTCGGCAATGTTGGAGAGCTGATGGTCAAGCGAGAGCGCTTCGATAGCTACGCCTGCACCCGTTGCGGCCATGTCGAGTTCTTCCTGCCCATGCCGAACGACGAGGATTCAACCATGGCTGCCAGAGCATGAGGGTTCCTGGTATTTTGTTGGCCTATGCTTTCGCCCCTTCTGCCGAGATTCGGGGTTTTTCTCGCCCCCTGACTGTTCGTTTCTTTTTGATTGTCCTGCTCTCGATAAGCGCCTTGATCTCCGGTTGCGCCACCTCGTCAGCGCGCCTCGGGGATTCGAAGGAAACCCGTGTGTCCGCCAGCGGATCGGAGCTGATCTATTCCGGAAGGATCAGCTTCGAGGCGAATCAACGGCTGTTCGAACTGGCCGCCTCCCTTGGCGAGATGCCAAAGACCCTGGTCATTACAAGCAAGGGCGGGGATGTTGCAGCAGGTCTGGAACTCGGTCGCTGGGTATTTGATTCAGGGCTCGATGTCAGTATTCCTGAATACTGCATGTCCTCCTGCGCGAACTATGTTTTCGTTGCCGGTGCGCAGAAGATCCTCGCGTCCCAGGCGTCCTTGATGTGGCATGGGGGCGCGACGCAACGGTTCGACGTTGACTGTGACAGCGTGAACTGGTCAGAGAGCGCGGCTGTTTGCGACGAACAGCAGCTGCGTGAGCTGGTGCAGGCAACCATAGCGCGGCTGATTCCCCTGGAAACTGAGTTCTTCGAGACGGTCGGTGTCGATCAGAGGATCACGACCTTCGGCCAGCAGCCAGAGTACGCCTGTGCCGGCGGTCGGGGACACGTCGGTTGGTATTACTCGATTTCCGATTTGGCGTCACTGGGAGTGGATCGGATCCAAGTGCGCGGCGGAGAGTGGCGACCGAAAACACAAACTGCAGATTTCAATATCTGCCGCGTGGACTTGAGGCGATAGCTTTTTCTTCCAGACGTTCTTGAGCGTTGAAGCGCTGAATGTCTGCTGATCATTGATCTCGTTAGTAAGGAAAAGACGGTTTACGGTTTCCGGGAAAACAGTTCGGCAAGCTGCCCTTTCATAATTCACCGTTCCCTCAAGCGCTTTATTCTGAACCCTGAACCCTGAACCCTGAAACCTTTTTCCCAACCGTAAACCGCATACCGCGTTTCAAAACAACTTCGCCTGGACGACGGGTCGGAAGGACTGGCGGTGGGCGGGGCAGGGGCCGAGTCGTTCCAGGACTTCGAGATGGGCTTTGGTGGGATAGCCCTTGTGGCGGGCGAAGTCATAGCCGGGGTGACGCTCATCCAGTTCGACCATGATTGCGTCGCGGTGGGTCTTGGCGATGATGCTGGCCGCCGAGATCGCCGGCTCCAGGCCGTCGCCGCCGATCAGGTAGCGGGCGGGGATGAGGAGATCGGGCAGCCGGTTGCCGTCGATGATGGCCGCCTCGGCGGCTGGGTCGAGGGCCTCCACGGCCCAGCGCATCGCCATCATCGTGGCCTGGAGGATGTTGACCCGATCGATCAGTTCGGGCTCGGCGACGCCGACCCCGATCGCCATCGCTCTTTCACGGATGAGATCAGCCAGTATCTCCCGCCGGGTCGGGCTCAGGACCTTCGAGTCGGCCAGCCCGTCGATCGGGCGCTCGGGATCAAGGATGACTGCAGCCGCGACCACGGGCCCGGCCAGCGGACCGCGCCCGGCCTCGTCGACGCCGGCCTGGCGCAGATACAGTGTCATTGCACCTTGCCGGAGCTGCTCAGATGCGCCAGCACGGCGCGGGCCGCCTGCTCACCGGCCCCACATGCCAGCTGTTCGCACCAGCGGTTCGACAGCTCGCGATAGGCCGTGCGGCGGTCGGGTTGCTCCAGCCAGTCGATGGCCGCATCGGCCAACTCGCCGGGCCGGGCGGCGCTCTGGATGAACTCGGGGACAAGGGCCTGTCGGGTCAGGATATTAGGCAGAGAGACGTGCTCGCTCTTGACCAGCTTCAGGGTTCGGACCAGCCAGTAGCTGCCCGGGGCCAGGCGGTAGAAGACGACCAGCGGGCAGCCCAGCAGGAAGGCCTCGAGGGTCACGGTGCCAGAGGCGGCCATGGCGACGTCGGCCGCGGCCAGGCCGGTCCGGGTCTGTCCGATCAGCCAGCGCACGCCGGCCTGTTCGAAGGCCTGTTCTTGGTCCCCGGTCAACAGCGCCTGGTCCCCGGCCCGGGCGAGCAGTACCAGCAGTTCTGCCTGCGGCCGTCGCTGCCGAAGGCCTTGCGCTGTCGCGGCCAGCAGCCCGGCGTGTCGCTTCAGTTCAGCGGAGCGGCTGCCCGGCAGCAGGGCAATCACGGTTGAGTTGCTGTCCAGGCCGAGCTCGGTGCGGGCCTCGAGCCTGGTCGGGCCGGTGGCCAGTTGATCGGCCAGGTGGTGGCCGACGAATCTGGCCTCCAGGCCGTGTGGTGCATAGAGCTGGGGCTCGAAGGGGTAGAGCGTCAGCAACAGGTCGAGGGAACGCGCGATTTTCGGGATTCTGCCGGCGCGCCAGGCCCAGACCGAGGGTGAGACGTAGTGCATGGTGGTCATCCCCCGCTGCTTGAGCTGGCGGGCGAGACCGAGATTGAAGTCCGGCGCGTCGATGCCGATGAAGGCATCGGCCTGCCAGTCGATGATGCGCTGGCGGAAGGCACGCCGCAGTCGGACAAGACGCGGCAGATGGGCGATGACCTCGCTCAGGCCCATGACGTTGAGCTGATCCATCTCCAGCCAGGGCACCACACCGGCCGCCTGCATCGCCGGGCCGGCCAGGCCGGCCAGCTCGATCCCGGGATGTTGCTGAAACAGCGCACGGGCCAGATCGGCACCGATCTGATCACCCGAGGTCTCGCCTGCTGCCAGAACCAGTCGCATTTCTCGTCCTGTCGGCCGGGTGGTTGCGTTCAGCGCAGCAGGCCGCGCTCGCTGCTCTCGGCCGATGTGATCATCGCTCCGATGGCCGGTTGCTCGTCCAGTCGCGTGCGCAGCTCTGCCAGCGCTTCATCGCGTTTCAGCCCGCTGCGATAGAGGACGCGGTAGGCATCGCGGATATACCGGATGTCCTCGGCGCTGAAGCCGCGGCGCTTCAGGCCCTCGCTGTTGACGCCGCGCGGGCGCGGCGGCTGGCCCGAGACCATGACATAGGCGGGGACGTCCTGGTTGACGCCGCCGTACATGCCGAGAAAGGCATGGTCGCCGATCTGGCAGAACTGGTGAGCGCCGGAAAAGCCGGCGAAGATCACGTGGTCGCCTACCGAGACATGGCCCGCCAGGGTAGCGCCATTGGCCATCACGATGTGCGAGCCGAGCTGACAGTCATGGGCGACGTGGCAGTAGGCCATCAGCCAGTTGTCATTGCCGAGGCGGGTGATCCCGCCGCCGTCGGCCGTGCCCCGATTGATGGTGACGTACTCGCGCAGGGTGTTTCCGTCGCCGATCTCGAGGGCGGTGGCCTCGCCCTTGAACTTCTTGTCCTGGGGTACTTCACCGATCGATGCGAACTGGTAGATGCGGTTGTTGGCGCCGATGCGGGTCTGGCCGGTAACGACGACGTGCGGGCCGATCCAGCAGCCCGGTCCGATGCTGACCTGGGCGCCGATGATGCTGTACGGGCCGACCTCGACCCCCGGCGCGACCTGTGCGCCGTCTTCAATGATGGCCGTGGGGTGAATCATGGGGCCGGACGTGCTGCGCACAGCAGCTCGGCTTTCGAGACTGTCTTGCCATCGACCGACGCACTGGCCCTGTAGAGCCCCATGCCGCGAACCAGCCGGCTCTGCTCGACTTCGAAGATCAGCTGATCGCCAGGGATCACGATCTTGCTGAAGCGGGCCTTGTCGATCTTGACCAGGTAGTAGAGCTGATCCTTGGCGTTTTCGGCCTGGCGGGCCAGATGGGCCAGGCAGCCCGCGGCCTGTGCCATCGCTTCGAGGATCAGCACGCCCGGCATCACCGGATGGCCCGGAAAATGCCCCTGAAAGAACGGCTCGTTCATGGTGACGTTCTTCAGGGCACGGATCGTCGGTGTTCCCTCGAGCTGGTATTCCAGCACGCGGTCAACGAGCAGAAAGGGATAGCGGTGAGGTAGCAGTTCGAGAATCTTCTCGATATCGATCGGAGTGTGTTCGTTCATGGTGTGGTTTCTTTGTCAGTGGCCTGCTTGTTTTTCAATTCTGGCGATGCGGCGGGCCCAGTCCTCGAGCTGCGTCAGCCGCACGAGGATGCGCTGCCATTGCCGGTGGGGGCGGGCCGGAATGCCGGAGCCGTACTGGCCCGGCTCATGAATGGATTCGAGCACCGTACTCATGGCGGTGATGACTACCTTGTCGGTAATCGTCAGATGACCGCCGATGCCGGAGGCGCCGGCAATCATGCAGTAGCGGCCGATCCGCGTCGAGCCGGCGATGCCCACACAGCCGGCAATCGCGGTGTGGGCTCCGATGTGGACGTTGTGGGCGATCTGGACCTGATTGTCGAGGCGAACGTCCTGTTCGAGCACCGTGTCCTCGATGGCGCCTCGATCGATGGTGGTGTTGGCCCCGACCTCGCAGTCGGGCCCGATGACCACGCATCCCAGCTGCGGGACCTTGATCCAGTGGTCGTTCTCGAAGGCGAGCCCGAAGCCATCGGCGCCGATCACCGCGCCCGGGTGGATCAGGCAGCGTTCATCAATCTGGCAGCCGCGACCGATGAAGACCCGGGCGACCAGCCGGCAGTCGTCGGCAATCCTCACGCCCTCTTCGATCACGCAGCCCGGTCCGATCACGACCCGCTCACCAATCCGGCAGTCCGCCGCGATGCTGACCTGCGGCCCGATGCTGGCGCTGGGGTCGATGTGACAACCCTCGGCGATGCTGGCGGTCGTGTCGATGCCTGCAGCCGCGGTCGGTGCCGGATGCAGGTACGCCGCGATTCTGGCCCAGCTCAGGTAGGGATCGCGGCTGACCAGCCGATTGCCATGAAAACGATCAGCGTGCTGATCGGACAGCACCACCGCACCGGCCCGGGTCGCTTCGAGCTGTGGCAGGTAGTTCGGGTTGGCCAGAAAGCCGAGGGTGTCCGGGCGGGCCTGCTGCAGCGTGGCCAGCGCGGAGATCTGATGGTCGGGATCGCCGTGAAGTTCGAGCTCGAAGCGATCCGCCAGGGCCTGGAGGCTGATCGGGGTCACGGCAGACGACTCCCCAGGGTATCGGCATCGGCCGCGTAATCGCGCTCGAGCCAGGCGATGATCCGATCGGTCATGTCGACCCGGTCGGAGGCAAAGGCGACAGGGCCGGTCAGGACCAGATCGAAGCCACCCTGCTCTGCGACCTGGCGAATGGCGATCTGGATGGTGTCTTCGATGGCGTTCTTCTCGGCCGTGGTCCGGAAACGGATTTCTTCGGCCAGATCCTCGCGCCGGCGATCGATGGAGCGTCGAAGATTGCGAACTTCCCGCTCCAGATCCTGGCGGGCGACAGACTCGACGTCGCCCATCGCGAGCATCCTTGCAGTCAGCGCCTCGACTCGAGCCTCATCGGAGCTCAGAGCATCGTAGCGCGGTCGGAATTCTTCATCGAGAGCCTCACGCGCGGCGATCAACTGCGGGGCATTGTCGAAGAGACGAACCATATCGACGAAGCCGATGCGCATCTGCCCGGCTGCGTCCTCCTGGGCCGCTGCGGCGGGGATGGTCAGCCCAAGGATCATGGCAATGACGATCAGGCGAGTCAGCTGCCCCACGGCGCAGGCTCTGCGGCCGCGGCAGGCATTTGACTTCATCGCGGTGAATCGCATGAATCGCTGACATTCCAGTGACTAGAAAATATTTCCGAAAGTGAACTGCAGGACCTGGGTATCGTCGCCGTCCAGCTGTCGGAGCGGTGTCGCCAGGTTGATGATAATCGGTCCAATCGGTGCACGCCAGGTCAGCGACAGGCCGGCCGAGGCGCGCAGCAGGTCGACGTCGAAGCTGTCCCAGTCGCGATAGACGTTACCAACGTCGACAAACAGTGCCAGTCGCGTGCCCGGGACCTCGACGAAGGGGATCGGGAAGGCCAGCTCCAGACCGCTGACAACCTTCAGGTCACCACCCACTGATCGGCAGTCCTGGTCCTTGGGCCCGAGCGAGTTGTCGTCGAAGCCGCGGATATCGCCGACGCCGCCGCCGTAGAAGTGCTCGTAGAAGGGCAGGCCGGCATCGAAGGTGACGACCTCTTCGAGCAGACAGCTGCGTCTTGAATTGGGATTGATTTCGGGGTCGATCGGCTCGATGCCCAGTTCCTCGTCGTAGTCGTCGTAGGCATCGCCCCAGGACACCTCGCCGCGCAGGCCAAGCGAGAGATTCCGGGTCAGGGGCCAGTACTTGCGCAGCCGGTAGTTCAGCTTGTAGAAGTCACGCGTGCTGCCGGGCAGAGAGACTTCGGCGGTGAACTGATTGAGCGAGCCACGGGTCGGATTGAGGAAACCGTTCCGGCTGTCGCGTGACCAGGTGGCATCCAGGCGGTAGGTCGTGATCCGACGCTCGCGACTGGACACGAAGCCGTCACCATCGGCGTCGAGGGAAATCCCCAGCGGACGCTCGGCGAAGCTGACCAGGATCAGATTGCCGTTGTCGTCGAGGACCGGGTTGCCCTCTTCATCGCGCAGGAAGTCACGCAGGAGATTGATATCCGCCCTCTGGGCCGAGCCCCCGAAGCGCAGGAACTGCAGCTCGGTGATCGGGAAGCCGAAATTGACGCCGAGTGCGGCCTGGCTGGTCGAGAATCGGGAAATGTTGTCATTGCCGCTGCCGAGCGTGTCGAACTCGCTGTAGCGCAGGAAGAAGCCGGCGGACACGCCATCGTCGGTGAAATAGGGGTTGGTGTAGTTGATGCCGGCCTGGGTCACGATGCTGCTGCGCTGGACCTGAAAGCCGACTCCCTTGCCGGTGCCGAGGAAATTGGCCTGCTCGATCGCAATCGTCGCGATGATGCCCTGGAACTGCGAATAGCCCAGTCCGACCTGAAAGCTGCCCGAGGGCTGCTCTTCCACGCTGACGGTGATATCGACCTGATCCTCGCTGCCTTCGACCGGGACGGTCTCGAAGTTGACGTCCTCGAAGAAGCCCAGGCGCTGGAGGCGCTGACGCGAGCGGTCCAGAGCGAGCTGGGAGAACCAGGCGCCCTCAAACTGACGCATCTCGCGGCGCAGGACTTCGTCCTTGGTCTGGGTATTGCCGGAAAAGGAAATGCGCCGTACATACACGCGCTTGCCGGGCTCGATAAAGAAGGTCAGGTCGACCTCGCGCGTGGCCCGATCAACCCGCGGGACCGGATTGACGTTGGCGAAGGCGTAGCCGATGTTGGACAGGATGGCGGTGATGTTCTCCATGCTCTGTTCCAGGTCGCGGCGGGAGAAGACATCGCCGGCATTGACCTGGACGAGCTGGCGCAGCGTCGATTCGGGCAGGATGAGCTCACCGGTCAACTGCACGTCGCTGATCCGGTAGACCTCGCCCTCGCGAACGTTGGCGGTAATGAAGATGTCCTGCTTGTCCGGGCTGATCGATACTTGAGTCGATTCGATCGCGAAGTCGACATAGCCGCGGTCCAGATAGTAGGAGCGCAGGGTCTCCAGGTCACCGGACAGCTTTTCCCGGGTGTAGCGGTAGTTGTCGCGCCAGAACAGCAGGCCACGTCGATCGGCTGATTCGAAATCCTCGCGCAGATCCTCGTCGGTGAAGGTTTCATTGCCAACGATATTGATATGGCGGATACGCGCCTGCTTGCCTTCGTCGATGTCGATCGACAGGGTGACGCGATTGCGCTCGAGACGGGAGACCTGGGGATCGACGATCGCGGCGTAGTGGCCGCGGCTGTGGTACTGGCGGACCAGTTCCTGCTGGACCCGATCGAGTTCGAGCGGATTGAAGATCTCCCCCTCGCTGATGCCGATGCTGGCCAGGGCCGGCAGCAGATCCTCGGTCTTGAGCTGACGGTTGCCGTCGATGGAAATCGAAGAGATCGCTGGACGCTCGGCGACGGTGATGATCAGCACGTTGCCGTCACGGTCCAGACTGATGTCGCTGAAAAAGCCGGTCCGGAACAGGTCGCGAATCGTGGCCCGACCCAGGGAGGGCGTCAGGGTATCGCCGACCTCGACCGGAATGAAGCTGAAGACATTGCCTTCGGAGATTCGCTGCAGGCCGTCGACCCGGATGTCATCGATCCGGAACGTCTCGGCGGCCAGGGGGGCCGACAGGACGGCCAGGATCAGTAGAAGGCAGAGCTTTTTCATGAAAAACCTTGGGCTTGAGTCATTGCTTGCTCGCGCCCGACACCGTCCGGTCGGGGCATGCGAAGTTTAGGTGAAGACACGTAATATATCGTTAAATATGGCCAGGCTCATCAGGCTGACCACCAGCAGCAGGCCGAGGTACTGGCCGGCGACCTGAATCTGCTCCGAAACCGGCGAACCCTTGATGATCTCGATGAAGTAATACAACAGATGACCTCCGTCGAGCATCGGGATCGGCAGCAGGTTGATGATCGCCAGCGACAGACTGATCAGACCGAGGAAGAACAGAAACCGGGACAGCCCCAGCCGGGCCGAGCTGTCGGCCATCTGAGCGATCGTGATCGGACCGGACAGATTGCTCAGGGAGGCCGACCCGGTAATCATGCGACCCAGGATTCCCAGCGTGGCTGCGGTCAGCCGGCCGGTCTCCCTGAAAGAGGCGCCAACGGCCTCGATCGGCCCCATCTGCAGGACGAAGAAACTCCGGTCGAAGCGCGCCTCGAGCGACGCGTCGGCCGGCGGCGCGCCGATTCCCACCAGGGGGCGACCGTCAAGGATTTCGGGCTGGATTTCGACCTCCCAGGTCCGACCGGCCCGCGCCATCGACAGGGTAAGGGCATTCATGCTGCCGTCCGGATTGACCGAGCGCGTGCCGATTTCACGGGTGATGTCGCGCCAGCCCTGCACCGGCACCCCGTCGATCGCGGTGATCCGATCCCCGCTCGACAGACCGGCGCGGGCGGCGGGTGAATCCGGTGATATCTGTCCGATCACCGGTTCGAAATCCGGTCGCCAGGGGTGCAGCCCGAGTGACTGCAGCGTGTTCTCTTCATCGAAATCCGGCCCGAGCTGGGCCAGCGGCAGGGCGATCGTACGCTGGCTGCCGTCCAGGTCGGCCACGGTCAGCTGGATCGAGCGCCGATCCAGCGACGGCGGAATCAGGCGCAGCAGGGCATGGGTCCAGGTCTGGACGGGTTGTCCGTCGACTTCGAGGATGAGGTCATCTTCCTGCAGTCCGGCTTCGGCCGCCATGCCGGTCGGCGGATTCAGCACCGGACGGGTCTCGGAAATGCCGATCACGAACATCAGCCAGAAGGCGGCCACGGCAAAGATCAGATTGAAGATCGGGCCGGCAGCAACGATGGCGATGCGCTGGCTGACCGGTTTGCGGTTGAAGGCCGCATCGCGCTGCTCCGGCGCCACCGGACCCTCGCGCTCGTCGAGCATCTTCACATAGCCGCCGAGTGGGATGGCGGCGAGCCGGTATTCGGTGCCATCGCGGGCCGTCCGCGACCACAGGGCGCTGCCGAAGCCGACGGAAAAACGCAGCACCCGCACGCCGCAGCGACGGGCCACCCAGAAGTGTCCGTACTCATGGAAGGTGACCAGCAGCCCGAGGGCGACGATCAGCCAGAAGATCGGTCCGAGTATGTCCATGTCAGCGTTCGTTTTCGTCCTTTGAAGCCGGAAGGTCGAGCGCGGGCCATCCAACCCGGACACTCACGGTCCCCATTGTATCGGTTCCCGTTGGACCCGTTGACAATGCTGGGGTTCGCTCAGGTTTCCTGGTCGCTCCGCTGATCCTGCAAAGGCGCCATCGCGCCCGCAAGGGGTCATTCATAGTCTCCCTAAGCGGAAAGATATGCGACCGCGAGGGCGAAAAAGGGCAGGGCCGCGCCGAGGCTGTCGATCCGGTCGAGGATGCCGCCGTGGCCCGGCAGCAGATGCGAGCTGTCCTTGATGCCCTGCTGCCGCTTGAGCAGGCTGATGAACAGGTCGCCGCCAATGGAAATACCGGCAAGCACCAGTGCAATCCCGGCAGCATGCAGGGGGCTGAACGGAACGCCGGGCAGGATCAGGCTTGCCAGGGCGCTGATGACAACGGTCGACACCATGCCCCCGGCGACGCCGGACCAGGTCTTGCCCGGGCTGATCCGGGGTGCCAGCTTCGGGCCACCGAAGTGGCGGCCGGTGAAATAGGCACCGGTATCGGCCGCCGCGATGATCACGATGAGCATCACCACCAGCCAGGCGGATTCACGCTGCAGCCAGCTCAGGGCCAGCCAGGCAGCACCCAGAATCACGGCCAGCACGGCCAGTTTGATGACGCGCCAGCTCACCGATGCCTGATCGCCGAAGGTGGGGCGCGACAGCCAGCCGATCAGGAAAAGCCACAGCAGGGCGGGTGCAATCAGCAGCTGGGGAATGGTCTGGTCGCGGCCCGCCGTGCTCGGGGTGATCGGGGTGATCGGGTGGGTCAGCTCGAGCGCGGCAGCTGCGGCAAGGCCGGTCAGTAGCAGCAGGCCGCCAAAGGTCCAACGCGCGACCGGCTGACGAAACCCGCCAAGTTGCCCGGCCTCCCAGCCGCCGATCCCGAGCATGATGATCGCGGCGATAGCGGCAAAGACAGGGGGCGGGGCTGCGAACAGCAGGGACAGGAAGGCCGCGGCGATGATGACCGCAGTTACGATCCGGGCCCTAAGCATTCTGGACCTGGCCCAGGCCTCCAAAACGGCGGTCGCGTCCGGCGAAATCAAGCAGCGCCTCCTCCAGGTGTTCAGCCGAGAAGTCTGGCCAGAGCACGTCGGAAAAGTACAGCTCGGTATAGGCCAGCTGCCACAGGAGAAAGTTGGAGAGACGACGTTCGCCGCCGGTCCGGATCAGCAAGTCCGGCGGCGGGGAATCGCCCAGAGCCAGAGCGCGGTGCATGCGGTCCTCGGTGATCGCCTCTGGCGCCAGACCCTGGTCGCGGACCGCTTCGGCCAATCTGCGGGTGGCCGCGACGATATCGGCCCGACCACCGTAGTTCACAGCCACGTTCAGGATCAGTCGCTGGTTGTTCTCGGTTCGCTTTTCTGCCCGGCGCATGCCGTCGCGCAGGGCCGGATTGAACGCGCTTCGATCGCCGACAAAGCGAATCCGCACGTCGTTCTCATCGAGCTCCCGAACTTCCCTGGTCAGCGCGCGCATGAACAGCTCCAGCAGCTGCTTGACCTCCATCGGCGGACGTCGCCAGTTCTCGCTGGAGAAGGCGTACACGGTCATGTAGGGAATGCGCCGTCGTGCCACGGCCTCGACTGCGCGCCGCAGCGCGTCGCTGCCGGCCTGGTGGCCATGCGAACGCGGCTTTCCCTGCAGGGAAGCCCAGCGGCCATTGCCGTCCATGACAATCGCCACATGCTGCGGGAGAATGATCGGAGCGTCCACGGGGATCAGATTTCCATGAGTTCCCGTTCTTTCTTGCCGATCAGCTCATCGACCTGGCCGACGTGCTCGTCGGTCAACTGCTGGATAAGGGTCTCACCCCGACGGACATCGTCTTCGGTGAGCTCCTTGTCTTTCAGGAAATCCTTGAGCTGGGAGTTGGCGTCGCGGCGGATATTGCGGATCGCGACCTTGGCCTGCTCTCCCTCGGCGTGAACCACCTTGACCAGATCGGCGCGCCTTTCTTCCGTCAGAGCGGGAAGCGGGACGCGGATGTTGTTGCCGGATGTGGCCGGGTTCAGGCCAAGATCCGAGGTCAAGATGGCCTTCTCGATCTTGCCGACCATGGACTTGTCGAAGGGCACGACGCTCAGGGTGCGGGCATCTTCGGCATGAATGTTGGCCGCCTGATTCAACGGCACTTGAGAGCCGTAGTAGTCGACATTCACATGCTCCAGCAGGCTGGGATGGGCTCGACCGGTTCGAATCTTCGCCAGTTCAGCGACCAGCGCGCTGATGCTTTTGCTCATCCGTACCTGAGCATCTTTCTTGATGTCGTCGAGCATGGCTCACCTCTGAATCAACGGAAATCTTGGGATAACGCGCAATTGTAGCGGGACGCGCCCGGCCGTGCATGCCGACAGCAGCGCATCAGCGCCCAAGCGGATACTTCGGCTCAGTGCACCAGCGTACCGACGCTCTCCCCACGGATCAGGCGATCGAGGCTGCCGCTCTGGTTCAGATTGATGATGCGAATCGGCATGGACTGGTCGCGGCACAGGACAAAGGCGTTGGCGTCCATGACCGCAAGCTTGCGTTCGATGACCTCGTCGTAGCTCAACTCATCGTAGCGGGTGGCGGTCGGATCCAGTGCCGGATCGGCCGAGTAGATGCCGTCCACCTTGGTTGCCTTGATCATCAGATCAGCGCCGATTTCGACGGCGCGCAGGCTGGCAGCGGTGTCGGTGGTGAAAAAGGGATTGCCGGTGCCTGCGGCAAAGATCACCGCCCGGTTCTTTTCGAGATGCCGGACCGCGCGGCGGCGGATGTAGTCCTCGCAGACCTCGCGCACGGAGATCGCCGACATGACCCGGGTAGTGACCCCGGCACGCTCCAGGGCATCCTGCAGGCCGAGGGCGTTCATGACCGTGGCCAGCATGCCCATGTGATCGCCGGTGATACGATCGATGCCCGAGGCTGCCAGGCCCTTGCCGCGGAAGATGTTGCCGCCGCCGATCACGATGCCGATCTGAACGCCGGACTGGACGACATTCGCGACCTCCCGGGCGATCCGGGAGGACACCTTGGGGTCGATGCCGTAGTCCAGCTCACCGAGCAGGGCCTCGCCACTGATCTTCAACAGAATTCTTCGAATACCTGTTTCGCTCATGGCCACACCCTCCCGTCAGGTCTTTGAGTTGAATCAGCTGCCGCGTGCCTGCTGCATGACCTCTGCGGCAAAGTCGGTTTCTTCCTTCTCGATGCCTTCTCCGACCTCGAGACGAACGAATCCGATCACGGATGCGCCCTTGTTTTTGAGCAGCTGACCGACCGTAACATCACCATCCTTGACAAAGGGCTGGCCGGTCAGGGTGATCTCTGCCAGGTGCTTGTTCAGTCGACCTTGTACCATCTTTTCGATGATCTCGGCCGGTTTTCCGCTGTCAGCAGCCTGCGAGACGAGAATTTCCTTCTCTTTCTCGAGGACGTCCGCCGGAACGTCGGCTGCGTCGCGGAATGCCGGATTCAGGGCAGCGACATGCATCGCGATATCGCGGGCCAGCTCCTCATCGCCACCGCTGACACCGACCATGACGCCGATCCGGCCGGCGTGGATGTAGGTGCCGACCGCGCCGTCTTCGGCCTTCATATGCGCCAGTCGGCGAATCTGGACGTTTTCACCGACCTTGGAAACCAGCTGCTGGCGGGCGTCTTCGACGGTGCTGCCGCTGGCCATCGTTTTTGCTGCGAGCGCCTCGGTATCGGCACTGTCAAGCGCCAGTGTCGCCACTTCTTCGGCGAAACCGCGGAAGTTGTCGTCCTTGGCCACGAAATCAGTCTCGCTGTTGACTTCGACCAGGACGCTGAGCGTGCCGGTAGAGGCCTCGACAATCGCGCCTTCGGCGGCAACGCGAGAGGCCTTCTTGTCGGCCTTGGCCAGTCCGGACTTGCGCAGATGCTCAATGGCGGCATCGATGTCGCCGCTGGTCTCGACCAGGGCTTTCTTGCATTCCATCATCCCGGCGCCGGTGCGCTCGCGGAGTTCCTTGACTTGTGCTGCAGTAATACTCATGACGGTTCCCTAAATCTTGTGTATTCGAGTCGAGTTCGGCAGCCCCGCTGGCGAGGCTGTCATCGGTCAATTCCGGCCGCCGGGATCACCGGGTGATCCCGGCAGGCCTCAAGCAGGAACGAAGGGACTCGAAGCCCTTCGTTCGATGGTCAATTGTCGTCTTCAGCGGCTGGCTTGGCAGCGGCCTTCTTCTTCTTGGACGCCTTTTTCTTGCCGGTTTTCTTCGGCGCCGGCTTCGACTCGTCCTCGGACGACTCGTCGCTGTCGACAGCTGCTTCTTCCTGCGCCGGGGCCTGTTGTTCAGCAGGCGCAGCTTCTTCCTTTGCCGGAGTCGCTTCGTCGGCGGTCGCTGCAGATTCTTCTGCTGCTGCCGCCTCAGGCGCCGACTCGGGCTCATCTGCCTTGGACGCCGCCTTCTTCTTGGCGGTCTTCTTGGTGACCTTGGCGGCTGCCTTCTTCTTGGCGGTTTTCTTCGCCGGGGCTGAGCCCTCGGCCTGTTCGACCGGATTGCCGTCGGCGTCCAGCTCGACGAATTCGTCGGCGTCACCGGCCGGAATCGGCGCAGAGGCCCGACCCTCAAGGATCGCGTCGGCTGCGAGCTGCGCATACAGACGAACGGCGCGGATCGCGTCGTCGTTGCCCGGGATCACATAGTCGATGTTCTCGGGCGAGTGATTGGTGTCGACCACGGCAATCACGGGAATGCCGAGCTTGCGCGCTTCGGCGACCGCGATGGATTCGTGACCCACATCGACCACGAACATGGCATCGGGCAGGCCGTTCATGTCCTTGATGCCGCCGAGGCTGCGCTCGAGCTTGTCGCGTTCACGGGTCAGCTGCAGCACTTCCTTCTTGACCAGGCGCTGGAAGGATCCGTCGGTCTCCATCTGCTCGAGTTCCTTCAGGCGATTGATGGACTGTTTGACCGTGCGGAAGTTGGTCAGCATTCCGCCGAGCCAGCGGTGTGAAACGTACGGGCTGCTGCAGCGTTGCGCCTCTTCGGCGATGGCCTGACCGGCAGCGCGCTTGGTGCCGACGAACATGATCTGCCCGCGACGGCTGGCCAGGCGGCTCATGAAATCAAGAGATTCCTTGAGCAGCGGAAGCGACTCTTCGAGGTTGATGATATGAATCTTGCCCCGGGCGCCGAAGATATAAGGTTCCATCTTCGGGTTCCAGTAGCGGGTCTGGTGGCCGAAATGCACGCCGGCTTCGAGGAGCTGGCGCATGGTGACGTTAGGCATGTCGTGATCCTTGGATATATGCTGGACATGGATCGCGACCCGACAGCCTTCCCGGCTGTTCAAAGCGGGTCATGGTGCTGCGATCAAGATGTCCGGGGTTTGAGCCTCCGCCCATCCCGGTCCTGCGAACCTTGAAAATGCCCCGCGTGCCGACCTTTCAGCACTCGAACACATCCTCGCGGCAACCCCGCGGCCCGTGACGATGAGCGTGTGTATTTGCCTGTCGACCACAAAGCGATCGACAAAGCCCGACGATTATAGCAGCAGGCAGGGCGTGAATGGAATACCTCAGCCGGCTCGGAACCTGAGTGATGGATGCCCGCTCGAAATGCTTTGATTCCCGGACTTCCTTATAATCATTCCCGTTCCCTCCAAGCTTCCATTCCGATGCTTCAACTGCTCAGCGCCTATCAGTTCATTTCTCTGGATCAGCTGCCGCTGCAGCGCGCGCGAATTCTTCATCACGCTGGCGATCTCGGTCTGAAAGGGACGGTGCTGATCGCCCCGGAGGGCATCAACTTCAGCCTCGGTGGACCGCGTGATGCGCTGGAGAACTGGCTGGGCTGGGCAGGCGAGCATGTTGGGCTCGATGCGCCGGTAGTCAACTGGCAGACCGTTCGAGCGGTCCCCTTCCTGCGCCTCAAGGTGCGGATCCGACCCGAGATCATCACCTTCGATCCCACGATCGTGCCCGGCGATGTGCCCACGGGTCAGGCGCTGCCGCCGGAGCAGTGGCATCGCCTCATCGGCCAGGAGGGCGTGCAGCTGGTCGACACCCGCAACCAGTATGAATTCGAGCTCGGCAGTTTCGAGGGTGCGCGCGACCCGGCGACCGAGCGCTTCACCGAATTCTGCGACTGGGCGCTGAACAACCTCTCTCCGGATCGCCCCGTTGCCATGTTCTGCACCGGTGGTGTGCGCTGCGAAAAGGCCAGCGCCTGGCTGCTCCGGCACGGCTACGATCAGGTCTATCAGCTCGAGGGCGGCATCCTGAACTATCTTCGATCGATTCCGGAGTCCGAGTCGCGCTGGAAAGGCGAATGTTTCGTCTTCGATGATCGGGTCAGCGTCGATCACTCGCTCGAGCCGACCGGTCGTCCCGTCTGCGCCGGCTGCCGCCGACCGGTCGAGGGTCTGGCGCCGGACGCGATGCCGCCGGTCGATGCGACGGGCCACTGCGGCCTGTGTTCGGAGCATTTCGATCCGGCCCGGCTGGCAGGACTGCGCGAGCGCGTCCGTCAGATCCGCCTGGCCCAGGCGCGGGGTGAAAGCCATCTCGGCCCCCAGCCTGAAGCGCTGGAATCATGACGGCAGGTCTGTCGGCCTCGGCAATCGAGCCGCCCGTCTGGCTGCCGGCAGCGCTGCACGGCGGGTGGGAGCTGCTGGCGGCCTATCCATTGATCCTGGCGGCAGTTGTGATCCTTGTGGGGCTGACGGTGGCGGTCATCGGACGGGCCAGCGTCCTGCACTGGGGGGGAAAGATCACCGCGCGCACCAGCAGTGATCTGGACGAGCAACTGCTGCGAATCGCGGCCAACGTGGCGGCCCTGCTGCTGACCTACCTTTCCCTGGCCGTTGCCGTGCAGGTGATCGGCTTCAGCGACCGGGTCGAGCAGATCATCCTGCGTATTCTGATGAGCCTGCTGATCCTGCGCCTGATGATTTCGGGCATGCGCGCCTGTCGGGTCGCGCTGGCCCTCCTGGGTAGGCTGCGCGATCGCTTCAAGATTATCGAAGAACGCACCCTGCCGCTGTTCGACCTGATCGGCACCCTCGGAATCGTCGGTCTGGCGGCCTACGCCCTGCTGATGGTCTGGAACATCAATCCGACCGCCTGGCTGGCGTCGGCCGGTGTGGTCGGCATTGCCGTGGGCTTTGCCGCTCGCGACACCCTGGCCAATCTGTTCGCCGGGTTCTTCATCATTGCCGATGCGCCCTACAAGCTGGGCGACTACATCGTCCTGGAGACCGGCGAGCGCGGTGAGATCACCAAGGTCGGTATCCGCTCGACCCGGATGCTCACTCGCGATGATGTCGAGATCACGGTGCCCAATTCGGCGATGGCCAATGCCATGGTCTACAACGAGTCCGGTGGGAAGTGGACCAAGTTCAGGATCCGGCTCAAGATCGGCGTGGCCTACGGCTCGGATGTCGATCAGGTGGTCGAGCTGCTGGAGAAGATCGCCACCGACCACGAGCGGGTCTGCGATACGCCCACGCCTCGGGTGCGGATGCGCGGCTTCGGCGATTCCAGCCTGGATTTCGAACTGCTGTGCTGGGTCAATCAGCCCTCCGAGCGCGGCCTGGTCA
The DNA here is from genome assembly GCA_964439915.1 of uncultured Wenzhouxiangella sp. Taxonomy (GTDB): domain Bacteria; phylum Pseudomonadota; class Gammaproteobacteria; order Xanthomonadales; family Wenzhouxiangellaceae; genus Wenzhouxiangella. Next base: position 86,090 of record CAYTQT010000003.1, read on the forward strand.
GCCACGAGCTCTACATGAAGATCTACAAGGCCTTCGGCGAGAACGGGATCGAGATTCCGTTTCCGCAGCGCGACGTCTGGATGCGCGAGAGCTCCGAGCCCTGACCGTGCCGGGACCGTGAATAAGGATTCCAGAGAGAAAAAAGGATCCTTTTCTTTCTCGGTGCCCTCAGAGTCCCCGTGCTGAGCCGGTTGTCTGTTTGCGGCAGGTACCCCGGATCGCTTCAGGTCAGCTGAGAGACGACTTTTTCTAGCGCGATTTCGCTGTTGTCCTGTCCACGGCGGCGGTATTCGATCACGCCACTGTCGAGGCCACGATCGCCAACCACCAGCACGTGCGGAATGCCCAGCAACTCGGCGTCGGCAAACATCACCCCGGGTCGCAGCGGGCGGTCGTCCATCAGCACCGATTTGCCGGCAGCGGTCAGCTCCCGGTAGAGCGTATCGGCGGTGTCGCGCACCCGGTGCGACTTCTGGTGATTGAGCGGCAGGATCATGATGTCGAAAGGCGCGATCGGCTCGGGCCAGATGATGCCGTTGTCGTCGTGATTCTGCTCGATCGCGGCGGCGACGATGCGCGAGATGCCGATGCCGTAGCAGCCCATCAGAGGGTGCTGGCCACGGCCGTTCTCGTCCATGACCACCGCGTTCATGGACTTCGAGTACTTGTCGCCGAGCTGGAAGATGTGGCCGACCTCGATGCCGCGGATCAGTTCCAGTGTGCCCGAACCGTCTGCGGCCGGATCGCCGGCCTGGACCTTGCGCAGATCAGCCACATCGGGTAACGGCAGATCGCGCTCCCAGTTGATGCCGAAATAGTGGAACCCGTCTTCGTTGGCGCCGGCGCCGAAATCGCTCATGGCTGCAACGGCCCGATCGATTACCAGCGGCAGGGGAAGTCCGACCGGACCGAGGCTGCCGGGGCCGGCCCCGATGGCTGCCCGGATTTCTTCCTCATCGGCCATCCGCAGCGGTGCCCCGACCTGGTCAAGCTTCTCGGCCTTGACGGTATTGAGTTCATGGTCGCCGCGAACCATCAGAGCAATCAGCGCATGTCCGCTGTGCTCGGAGGCTTCGACGATCAGGGTCTTGACCGTTTTCTCGATCGGCTGGTCGTGCTGTTCGACCAGTTCGGCGATGGTCCGGGCCTGCGGTGTCGCGACCTTTTCCATGACCCGGGCGGGTGTCGCGCGATCACCTGGTGAGAGGGCTTCGGCCAGCTCGACGTTGGCCGCGTAGCTGCTGCCCGGGACATGTGCGATCTCGTCCTCGCCGGAATCGGCCAGGACGTGGAATTCATGCGAGACCGCCCCACCAATCGCACCGCTGTCGGCTTCCACGGCCTTGAACTTCAGCCCCAGGCGTTCGAAGATCCGGCTGTAGGTCGCGTGCATCACTTGATAGAACGCATCCAGGCTCGCTGAATCCATGTGGAAGGAATAGCCGTCCTTCATCAGGAATTCTCGCGCGCGCATCACCCCGAAGCGTGGCCGGATCTCGTCGCGGAACTTGGTCTGGATCTGGTAGAAACAGATCGGCAGCTGCTTGTAGGAGCGCAGCTCGCCGCGTGCGAATTCGGTGATGACTTCTTCATGGGTCGGGCCGAAGGCAAAGGCGCGCCCGGCCCGATCGGTGATCTTCAGCAGCTGCGCGCCGAACTGGTCCCAGCGATCGGTTTCCTGCCACAGTTCGGCTGGCTGCACCGCGGGCATCAGCATTTCGAGCGCTCCGGCTGCGTCCATCTCCTCGCGCACGACCTGTTCGACCCTGCGCAGGGCCTTCAGACCCAGCGGTGTCCAGCTGTAGATGCCGGAAGTCAGTTTGCGGATCATGCCGGTGCGCAGCATCAGCTGATGCGATGCGATTTCGGCATCAGAGGGAACTTCACGCTGGGTGGCTAGGTGAAACTGGCTGGTTTTCATTGGAATCCGATCCACGGCAGAGTTAGCAGAATAACCGAGGGATTCTATCAGCCGCAGGCAGGTCAGATGGCCTGGGGTGGAACGATCTGAAGGGGTCGTTCTGGCGGTGCGAAAGCGCGTGGTCCGCGCTTCAGCACCACTCGTCGATGAAGGCCTGAGTCTCCTGAATCATGCGCTGGCGCTCGTCTTCGGTGACGCGCTCGATCTCGCCCTGTTCATTCTCGCGATTGATCTGCACACGCTGGGTCATCCAGGACAGATTGCTGCGCGCCTCTTCGCAGCGCTGTGCGACCAGCTCGGGGTCGGGCATTTCTACCTCGACCTCGGGAAGTTCGGGCAGCACGCTGCTGTTCGAGTCCTCGGGGCCCAGGTCCTCGGTCTCGCCGACGGTTTGTGGCGCCACCGTGCTGACGACGTTGTTGAAGGTACTGATGCGCTGGTACTCAACGCCTTCGGGAGGGCGGGCGGAAAAATGGGTGACACCGTCCTCGTCCACCCACTTGTAGATATCGTCCTGCCCGAAGGCCGGCATCATGCCCAGTCCGAGGGCAGTGGTCAGAACACACGCTGACAATGCTGCGGTCAATGATTTCAGAGGTTTCATTAAGAACCGGACTCCAGTCGCCATGGACCCGCCTTGAAGGATGCAACCAACTGTGCCTCAATCCGCCCGCTTGCGCAAGTGAGCCCCGGCGATGCTATGCTTTCGGCGCTATGCCTGCCGACATCATGACGTGAACGATTCCGACTCCAGAAAAGGGCTTTCGCGCGGCGCCTTTCTGCTACCGAATGCGCTGACTACGGGCGCGCTGATGGCCGGTTTCTACGCCATCATCGCGGCGATCAATGATCAGGCGGTGACCGCCTGCATTGCGGTGGTGGTGGCGGGCCTGCTCGATGGTGTCGACGGTCGGGTGGCGCGCCTGACCAATACTCAGTCCGAATTCGGAGTGCAGTACGACAGCCTGTCCGACCTGGTCTCGTTCGGTCTGGCACCGGCGATCCTGGTCTTTACCTGGGCGCTGCAGGGGCTTGGCGACCCCGATACCGTGGCCGACAAGCTTGGCTGGCTGGGCGCTTTCTTCTTCTCGGCCTGCGCTGCGCTGCGCCTGGCGCGCTTCAATACCCAGGCGGGCGTGGCTGACAAGGCCTATTTCCAGGGGTTGGCCAGCCCGGCTGCTGCCGGAACCATGGTCTCGACCATCTGGTTCTTCGAGAGCAGGTCCATCCCGCCGGATCTTGTGGCCTGGGGCATGCTGCTGTTGACCATCCTGCTCGGCACCCTGATGGTGTCGCGGATCCGCTACTTCAGTTTCAAGGCCTGGCCGCTGTCGGATCGAGTGCCCTTTGCCTGGATCTTCCTGGTCCTTGTGGTGCTGGTCATGCTGGCGGTGGATCCGCCGGCCGTGCTGTTCACGATCGGTATCGTGTACGTGTCCTCCGGTCTGATGCTGACCCTCCGGGGGCGCTATCTTCAGCGCCGCCGCCGCCGACGGGAGTCCTGAGATGTCGGGTTTGTCACCTGCCACCCGCGAGCGGCTGGCCCGGATGGGTATTGATCGGTGGGAGCTGCGGCCCGGTGTGCCGAGTGCCGAAGACCTGGCCAAGGATGCCGAGGCGCTCTGCATTCGCCTGCTGTCGGGCAGCGGTGACTGGGTTCTGGTTCAGCGCCAGGCCTGGCGCGGTGATCATGCGGCACTGATGGCCGACATCCAGGCCACCCTTGGTCCAGACCGCTGTCGTTTCGGGCAGTGGGTCGAGGCCGGTTCGGCCGGCGTCGGACCGGCCGAGCTGCAGGCGCGTGGCGTGAAGCACATCCTGTCGTTCGGGGAACCGCCAGAGTTGATCGACTGGCCGATGCTGGTCCAGGGACCCGGCCTCGAAGAGCTGGTCAGGCAGCCGGAGGCGCGCCGCGTGCTGTGGGGCCAGCTGGCGCCCTTGATCGAGGTCTGACGATGTCCGCCGTGATTCAGCCACAGATCGAGATCCGTTCAATGCGCCGCTCGGATGTGTCTGCGGTCCATGCGATCGAGAAGGTGAGTTATCCCTTTCCCTGGACCCGGGGCATCATGATCGACTGCCTGAAGGTCGGCTATGACTGTCGGGTGCTGACCGTAGACTGCATGATCGCGGCCTATGCCATCGTGACCCAGTCCATGGACGAGGCTCACCTGCTCAACCTCTGCGTCGATTCGAGCCACCGGCGCCAAGGGCTGGCCCGTCTCCTCCTGGAACAGATCAAGAACGAGGCCCGGCTGACCGGTGCGAATCGGCTCTTTCTGGAAGTCCGACCCTCCAACCGCAGCGCGCTGAAGCTCTATCGCAGCAGCGATTTTCGCCTGATCGGTCGCCGGCCGGGCTATTACCCGGCAGAGGGCCAGCGCGAAGATGCGCTGGTGATGGTCTGTCATCTTGACGACGAACCCAGGGATACCCGGCGCTGATGCGTGTCGCGGTGGCACAGATAGCCCCGGTCTGGCTGAATCGCGAGGCCACCGGCGAGCGGATCGTCGAGGCGGTCGACCAGGCGGCGGTCAGCGGCGTCGAGCTGCTGGCTTTCGGCGAATGCCTGATGCCCGGCTATCCGTTCTGGGTTGAGCGCACCGACGGTGCCCGATTCGACAGCAAGCTCCATGACGCGCTGTTCGCGCACTACGTTGACCAGGCCGTCTGTATCGAGGACGGCCACCTGAATTCCATTTGCGCGGCGGCTCAGCGCAATCGCATGTGTCTGGTCCTTGGCATCCTGGAACGCCCGGCCGATCGCGGCGAAAGTGTCTATGCCTCGGCCGTGGTGATACTGCCGGACGGGTCGATCGGCTCGGTCCAGCGCAAGCTGATGCCGACCCATGAAGAGCGTCTGGTCTGGGCCACCGGTGACGGCCACGGGCTGCGCGTCCATCGCATCGGGGCGTTCACCCTGGGCGCCCTGAACTGCTGGGAAAACTGGATGCCCCTGGCCAGGGTCGCCCTGCATGCCCAGGGAGAGGATCTGCACGTGGCCCTGTGGCCGGGCAACGAGCGCAACACCCGCGACATCAGCCGCTTCATGGCCATGGAGGGGCGCAGCTTCGTGCTGTCAGCCTCCGGCCTGATGCGCCGCGAGGACTGGTCGGATGAGCTGGCCTACGCCGACCGATTGAAAAGCGCCGCCGTCGACCTGCCCTGGGCCCGCGGTGGTTCCTGCCTGTGCGGCCCGGACGGCCGCTGGATCATCGAGCCGGTGAACGACCAGGAAGGCATCTTCCATGCCGACATCGATCCGGCCGCGGTCCGCCGCGCCCGACGCCACTTCGACCCAAGCGGCCACTACTCGCGGCCCGATGTCTTCAGGCTCAAGGTGAAAAGACAGCGCCAGACCTTGCTGAAACCCAAGGATTGATAAAACAACCCAGGTTCATGTCAGGGACCTGAGCGCACGGTTACCTAATTAGCCGCGTGGCCCACTAG
>CAYTQT010000003.1:91560-100002 GCA_964439915.1 uncultured Wenzhouxiangella sp.
AACCAGGGGAAAAGTGCGCAGCCCCATGATCTGACTGTGCAGCTCTCGATTGACTGCCGCAGGCAGTGCCAGGGCACCCGCTGCCAGCAGCGACTAAATTTTAATCATCCAGTCATCCAAGGCATTCACTCTTTTCCAGATTGACAACCTAGCTTAGCTTGCCTGCAAAACCATCAGCGCCCCATCGAAAAAACCAACCCCAATCCGTATTCCATAAGCCTCTCTCTTTAGGGTCTTTGTTTTTTCCCTTTATCCTTTGCTCCTTGAGCCTTGAGCCCTGCGTCCTCCGCCTTAAGTCCCATGACCTTCGGCACATCCGGAAATCACCCCTCTACTGTTATAGTTCACCAACACACCTGAACTGAGCAACTGGAGTCCCCAATGAACAGGCTGATGGTCCTAGCTGGCGCCCTTTCGCTGACACTCTTGACCGCCTGCGGCCAGTCGCCGGAGTCGGGCGAGGTGATGGCAGAGGACGCCGAAGTGGTCGAACAGATCCCGGTCGAAGTGGGCCAGGCGAAGCTCGGCTCGGTGTCGGCCTTCTACTCTGCCACCGCCTCGCTGGAAGCCGACGGTCGAGCCGAGGTGGTGCCGCGCATCGGTGGCCAGGTGACCGAACTGCTGGTCGAAGAGGGCGATGCTGTCGAAGCCGGTCAGGTGCTGGCACGCCTCGACGCCGACCGCCTGCGTCTGCAGCTGGCCCAGGCCGAGGCCAATATGCGCCGGCTGCAACAGGATTTCGACCGCCATCGCGAGATGCATGAGCGCGACATGATCAGCACCGAGACCTTCGATCGCCTCAAGTTCGAATTCGAGGCGCAGAGCGCGGAGTACGAACTGGCCCAGCTCGAGCTGTCCTACAGCGACATCACTGCCCCGATCACCGGAGTGATTTCGATGCGTCAGGTGCGCGTCGGCAACCAGGTCAATACCACCGATCCGGTCTTCGAAATCACCGCACTCGACCCGCTGCAGGCGGTGCTCGACGTGCCCGAGCGCGAGCTCAGCCGGCTCCAGCCCGGTCAGACGGCGGTGCTGCACGCCGATGCGCTTCCCGGCGAGGAATTCACCGGCGAGGTCGCCCGGATCAGCCCGGTGATCGATCCGGATTCCGGCACTTTTCGAGTGACCGTCGAGCTCCGCGGTGAGCAGGGGCGCCTGCGCCCGGGCATGTTCGGTCGCTTTTCGATCATCTATGATCGGCGCGACGAGGTGGTCCTGATTCCGGTCGAAGCCGTACTCAGCGAAGACGGCCGATCGTCGGTGTTCGTGATTTTCAACGGTCAGGCCGAGCGTCGGATGGTGGTGCCCGGCTACCGCAACAACGGACATTTCGAGATCACCGAGGGGCTGGAAGCCGGCGAACTGGTTGTCACGACCGGCCAGGCCAGTCTGCGCAGCGGTTCGTCCGTCCTGGTCCTGAACCAGCCGGTGGACTACGACAGCGCCTCCAGCCTGGCCGCGACCGAGGCCTCCACAGGAGAAGACGTGTGAAACTGATCCGGCTCGCCACCCGGCGACGGGTCACCATCGCCATGGTGACCCTGGCCGTGATGCTGTTCGGACTCGTATCCCTGTCGCGTCTGGACCTGAGCCTCCTGCCGGACCTGTCCTATCCGACCCTGACCGTCCGGACCGACTTTGCCGGGGCCGCACCGGCCGAGATCGAGGCCCTGATCACCCGACCCATCGAAGAGGTGGTCGGCGTGGTGCGCGGCGTGCGCCTGGTCCGCTCGGTCTCCCGCGCCGGTCAGTCCGATGTGACCCTGGAGTTTCTCTGGGGCACCGACATGGACTATGCCGCCCTCGACGTGCGCGAGCGACTCGAGACCCTGATGCTGCCGCTGCAGGCCGATCGCCCGCTGCTGCTGCGCTTCGACCCGGCCTCCGAGCCCGTTCTCCGGTTTGCCCTGGCCCGCGATCCGCAGGCTGAGTTCGGTGACGGCGCGCTCCTGCCGCCGGCCTCGGCCGACGAGGCGATGACCGAACTGCGCCTGCTGCGGCGCTTCGTCGACGAGCGGTTGAAGCAGGATTTCGAGTCCGTCGCCGGGGTGGCCGCGGTCACCGTCTCGGGCGGCCTCGAGGACGAAATTCAGGTTTCACTCGATCAGTATCGGCTCTCCCAGCTCGATCTGAGCGCTGAGCTGGTCGCTGATCGTCTGCGCGCCGAAAACGTCAATCTGTCCGGCGGACGCCTGGAGGAGGGTAATCGCCAGTTTCTGGTCCGAACCCTGAATGAATTCGCCGCGGTCGACGACATCGATGATGTGATCGTGGCGACCCGGGACAACCGCCCCATCTACCTGCGCGATGTCGCCGACGTGACCCAGGGCTGGCGCGAGCGCGAGGCGATCACCCGGGTCAACGGCGCTGAAATGGTCGAGCTGGCGATCTACCGCGAGGGCGATACCAATGTGGTCGCCGTAGCGCGCCAGATCGATCAGGCCCTGAGCCGGATCGAGCAGGAATTGCCGCCGGATCTGGCCCTGACCCGGACCTACGACCAATCCGTATTCATCCGCAGCGCCATCTCGGAAGTCGTCCAGGCCGCGCTGCTCGGGGGGCTCCTGGCCGTCATCGTGCTGTATCTGTTTCTCAGGAATCTGCGTTCCACCCTGATCGTCGGCATTGCCATCCCGGTCTCGGTGATTGCGACCTTCGCCGCGATGTACTCCAGCGGCCTGACCTTGAACATCATGTCGCTGGGCGGTATCGCGCTTGCCATCGGCCTGCTTGTCGACAATGCCATCGTGGTGCTCGAAAACATCGCCGCCAAGCGTGAGCAGGGTGCAAGCTGGATCGAGGCGTCCCGCGAGGGAGCCGGCGAGGTCTCCGGTGCCGTGGTCGCGGCAACGCTGACGACGATCGCGGTGTTCTTCCCGCTCGTCTTCGTCGACGGCATCGCCGGTCAGCTCTTTCGCGATCAGGCCCTGACGGTCACCTATGCCCTGCTGGTCTCGCTGGCCGTGGCCCTGACCCTGATCCCGATGCTGGCCTCACTGGGAGAAAGGGTTCGCGCCGACGGCGCTGCACCGGCCGAGCCCGGTCCCGCATCGTCACCCAGGGGCTTCATGGGCAGATTCCGCTCCCTGCTGGCGCGCGGACTGACGGCTCTGGCCACGGCCATGGTCGCGGTCGTGTCCTGGCTGATCGCTCGCCTGAGCCGGCTGGTCGGCCTGCTGATTCGCCCGATTGTGGTCGTGTTCAACAGAGTCTACGAGGCGCTGGCCGGCCGCTACCCCGGTGTTCTCGAGTGGGCGCTGGCCCGGCGCGGCCTGACCGTCGTCGCGGCGCTGCTGCTGTTTGCCGGCTCGCTGCTGCTGATCCCGCGCTTAGGGATGGAGCTGGTGCCCAGCCTGGCCCAGGGCGAGTTCCAGGTTGAAGTCCAGCTCGAGGCCGGTACGCCGCTGGCCGAGACCGATCGGTTTATGCGCGGTCTTGACCGGGTCGCCCGCGAGCAGGCCGGCGTGGCCCGGGCCGACAGCGTGGCGGGTACCGGTCGGCGTCTCGACAGCAACCCCGAAGAGGCCGGCGAGCACACCGGCACTCTGAACGTGGTCCTGGAGGACGGCGCCGAGGAGGTGGCAGTCACCAGCGCCCTGCGCGATTATCTGAGCCGTCAGGCCGGCATCGATTTCACCATCCGCCGGCCCGAGCTGTTCACCTTTTCCACCCCGCTGGAGATCGAAGTGGCCGGCTTCGATCTGGCGCTGTTGCGCTCGGTGAGCGAGCGTGTGGTCGCGCGCCTCGAATCCTCCGATCGCCTCGAGGACATCCAGACCAGTCTCGATCAGGGCCATCCCGAGATCCAGATCCGCTTCGATCACGAACGCGCCGCGCGACTCGGCCTGCGCGCCGACCAGATCGCCGACAGCGTGGTGCGCCAGGTGCGCGGTGAAGTCGCGACCCGCTACACCTGGCGCGAGCGCCGCATCGACGTGCTGGTCCGGGCCCAGAACGACCAGCGCGATTCCGTCGAACGGCTCGGCCAGCTGGTCATCAACCCCGATTCGGATCGGCCGGTGACCCTGGATGCTGTGGCCGATATCTCGCAGGTTGTCGGTCCGGCCGACATTCGCCGGGTCAGCCAGCAGCGGGTGGCGGTCATCACCGCGACTCCGGCCTTCGGCGACCTGGGTAGTGCCGCCGAGGTGGTCGAGGCGCAGATCGCCGACATGGCCCTGCCCGCTGGCGTGAGCCTGCGCGTGGCCGGTCAGAGCGATGAAATGCAGCGCGCCTTCCGGTCGCTCCTGATCGCCCTGGCCCTGGCGGTCTTCCTGGTCTATCTCGTCATGGCCTCGCAGTTCGAGTCCCTGCTGCATCCGATGGTGATCCTGCTGACCATTCCTCTGGCCCTGACCGGTGCGATCCTCGCCCTGTGGGTGACCGGGTCGAGCCTGTCGGTGGTGGTCTTCATCGGTCTGATCATGCTGGCCGGCATCGTGGTCAATAACGCCATCGTGCTGGTCACCCGGATCAATCAGCTGCGCGAGTCGGGCCTGGCCCGCACTCCGGCGATCATCGAGGCAGGCCGTGCGCGTCTGCGCCCGATCGTGATGACGACCCTGACCACTACGCTTGGCCTGATCCCTCTGGCGCTGGGTCTGGGCGAGGGTTCGGAGCTGCGCGCCCCGATGGCAATTACCGTCATCGGCGGCCTGCTGTTCTCGACCCTGCTGACCCTGGTGATCATCCCCGTGGTCTACAGCCTGCTCGATCGCCGCCGGACCGAAGCCGATCAGCAGGACGCCGGTGAGAGTCCTCCGGCTTCACAATCCGCACTCTCGCCGGGTGTGTCGGTATGAGAACTGCGGCCGGACTTGCGGTGCGCCGCCCGGTGACCACCCTGATGGTGGCCGCCAGCGTTATGCTGATGGGCGTGGTCGCCCTGCGCCTGCTGCCGCTGGAATTCTTCCCTGACGTCGATTTCCCCGGCATGCTGATCACCCTGCCTTATCCCGGCAGCACGCCGGAGGAGGTCGAGCGCCTGATCACCCGCCCGGTCGAGGAAGCCCTGGCGACGATGGGCGGCATCCAGCGAATGAACTCACGCTCCGAGGAAAGCGGCGCCAGCATCTTCATGTTCTTCGGATGGGACGCCGATATGTCGGCCCGTGGCGTCGAGGCACGCGACAAGATCGACGGGATCCGCCATCTGCTGCCCGATGATCTCGAACGGATCATGGTGCAGCGTTTTTCCAACGAGAACGAGCCGGCGCTGGGGCTTCGCATTGGCTCGGAGCTGGACCTGAGCAATGCCTACGAGCTGCTGGACCGCAATGTCCGTCGGCGCATCGAGCGCATCGACGGTGTCGCGCGCGTCTCCCTGGACGGCATCGAACCGCGCGCGGTGCGGATTCAGCTGATCGCCGACCGGGTCGCGGCCCATCAGATCGACCTGAATGCCCTCGGGGCGCGCCTCAGAGCCTCCAACTTCTCCGTCTCGGCGGGCTATCTTGATGATCTCGACGCCGGCCAGCGCATTCGCGTTCGGCCGATCGGTGAGTTCCGTGCCCTCGACGAGATTCGCGCCCTGCCGATCGACGCGCAGGGCCTGCGCCTGGGCGACATCGCCGAGGTCAATCTCGAGTCCCCGCCGCGCGACTACGAACGCCTGCTCGACGGTGAATTCGCGATCGGTCTGGACGTATTCCTGGAAAGCGGCGCGAACCTGGTCGAGGTCAGTGAGCGGGTGATTGCCGAAGCCGAGGCCATCGGCCAGCTCTCCGACATGGCCGGGATCAATATCTATGTGCTCTACAGCCAGGCCGAGGGCGTGGTCACCAGCCTGAAGGATCTGGCCATGGCCGGTCTGATGGGCGCGCTGATGTCGATGGTCGTGCTCTATCTGTTCCTGCGTCAGTGGACGGCCACCCTGATCGTGATGCTGTCGGTGCCGGCGGCGGTCCTGACGACTCTGGCTGCGATGTACTTCCTCGGACTGAGCCTCAATATCCTGACCATGATGGGCCTGATGCTGGCCATCGGCATGCTGGTCGACAACAGTGTCGTGGTCACCGAGAGCATCTACCGCAAGAAGCAGCAGTTGCCGCACTCGCCCGGCAAGGCCACGCTCCTGGGCGTGCGCGAGGTGGCGATGGCGATCAGTGCCGGAACCCTGACCACCATCATCGTCTTCCTGCCCAATATCTTCGGCGCGCAGAACCAGATCACGCTGTTCCTCTCGCACGTGGCCTACGCTATCACCATCGCGCTGCTGGCCTCACTGCTGATCGCCCAGACCCTGATCCCGCTGCTGGCACTGAAGGTCAAGGTCGCGCCCGACGCTGAGCAGGCCGGTTGGCTCAACAGCCTGTCAGCATTCTACGTGCGCGTGCTGGGCTCGGCTCTGAAATACCGTTGGACGGCGGCGGGGCTGGTCCTGCTGCTGCTGGTCTCTGTGGTCATCCCGATCAGCCAGGTCCAGTCCAACATGTTTGATGAATCCGACGGTGACCGCGTGCTGCTGCGCTACAACGTCGAGGGCAGCTACACGCTGGAGAAGGTGCGCGAAGCCGTCGATGAGATCGAGGCCTATCTGCGCGCCAATCAGGAAGCGATCGGTATCGAATCCCTCTACTCCTATTACACTTACGATCGCGCCGAGACAACGCTGATCCTCGATCAGGATCGCGATATCGCGCTGGACGAGGTGCGCGATCGGGTGCGCGAGAATCTGCCGGCCATCGCCATCGGGCGGCCCTCATTCGATGGTCAGCGCAACGGTGGGTCCGAGAACCTCAGCCTCAACCTGTTCGGCGAGTCGAGCGAGCGCCTGTTCGAGGTCGCCGAGGATGTCGTTCGCGTCCTGAGCCGCCTGGACGGTCTGGTCGACGTCCGTTCGGACGCCGCGAACGGCGAGGAAGAGATACGCGTCATCGTCCGGCGCGAGGCCGCCCAACGCAATGGCCTGTCGGTCGAGGAGATCGCCAGTTCGATCGCGCTGGCCATGCGCGGCCAGACCCTGAACGAATTCCGCACCCCGACCGGTGAGCTGGACATGCGTCTGGAATTCCAGGGCGCGGACCGCCAGAGCCTGGCTCAGCTCGAGGCCCTGCCGCTGATCAACCGCGATGGCGAGCGCGTGCGCCTGTCGACCGTGGCCCGCTTCGAACTGGTGCGCGGTCCGAGCTCGATCAGCCGTCAGGACCGGCGCACCGCGGTCAGCGTCAGCGCCAATCTCGACGGTCTGACCGTCAGCGAGGCGCGTGACCGACTCACCGCGGTGATGGACCAGATCGCCTTCCCGCCCGGCTACAGCTGGAGCTTCGGTGAGGCCTTCGAACAGGAAGACGAGGCGATGCAGCAGATGGTCTTCAACATGCTGCTGGCCATCGCCCTGGTCTTTATCGTGATGGCGGCCCTGTTCGAGTCGACCCTGTTCCCGGCATCGATCGTGACCTCGATCCTGTTCTCGTTCATCGGGGTCTACTGGTTCTTCTTCATCACCGGCACCGAAATGTCGTTGATGGCCCTGATCGGAATGCTCGTCCTGATGGGCATCGTGGTCAACAACGGCATCGTATTGATCGACCACGTCAACAATCTACGCCGTCAGGGCATGGCCCGCGACGAGGCGGTGATCCAGGCCGGCCGCGATCGCCTGCGCCCGATTCTGATGACGGCGGCCACCACCGTGCTGGCGATGATCCCGCTGGCGATGGGCAACACCCGGATCGGAGGCGGTGGCCCGCCGTATTTCCCGATGGCGCGCGCCATCATCGGTGGCCTGACCTTCTCGACCGTGATCAGCCTGGTGGTGGTGCCCTTTGTCTACGTGCTCCTTGACAGCTTGCGCAACTGGGTCGGTGACGTGCGCTATCGCGCAACCGGTGCCACCTCACGAGAGACCGGTACATCGGCTTGATGACCGCAGTGGGAAAAGCGAAAACCTTTCAATCGCAAAGCAGCGAAAAAGATACAAACGCTCCTTAACGCCAAGACTGCGAAGGCCGCGAAGCAACAGAAGCGGTTCCTTGGTTCTGCTTGGCGTCTTCTTGCTCAGGCTTTTTGCACTTTTTTATCTGACCTGTTGCCAAGGCCATGCCTCTCGCCCAACAGGGCCCGAGTCAACGAAAAAGCCGTTGTTCATAACGACATGATCAACCACAATCTAAAGGGCAATTTCGGCTTTAGAGATTGGATACAATGAATGATCGCTTCAGGGCCTAGCTGGCAATAGCTGATCATCGCGGGGATTCTACCTATGGATTCACTATCACCTGTGTTCGCCAAATTGAAAAGAATTGACTGTTCTCTCAAACGCAGCCGATTGTCATTCAGCGTGTTGGCGGCACTAGCAGCATCAGCGCCAGTGAGCGTTCAATCATCCGTTTTTCCTTCCGAATTTGATTTGGCTTCTATTGACTTTGACACTGGTTGGGTACTTAAGGAACCTCTGAACAATTATGCTCGGAGCGCGTTTCAGTCGGAAAAGCCGCA
>CAYTQT010000004.1:0-46122 GCA_964439915.1 uncultured Wenzhouxiangella sp.
TAACCCGTAACCCGTAACCCGTAACCCGTAACCCGTAACCCGTAACCCGTAACCCTAATTCTCCGCCAGCAGCGGATGCTCCCGCCCCTCCATCCAGAGCAGAATGTCGTAGAAGGTCCGGATGTTTTCAACATAGTTGACGGGTTCGTAGCCGCGAGCGTAGCCGAAGCGGGTCTGGCTGTACCAGCGCTCCTGGGTCAGCAGGGGCAGGTGGTCTCGTACGTCCAGCCAGCGATCCGGGTTGCCACCCAGCCGTTCGGTCAGGACGCGCGCGTCTTCCAGATGGCCGTAGCCGACGTTGTAGGCGGCCAGGGCCAGCCAGGTCCGGTCGGGCTCCTGAATGCGGGCGGGCAGCCGGTCGAGCATGCGCAGGATATAGCGTGCACCGCCGTCGATGCTTTGCTGCGGGTCCTCGCGGTCGTCGACGCCGAGCGAGCGAGCGGTGCGCTGGGTCAACATCATGATGCCGCGCACACCGGTGGGCGAGATCGCGTCCGGATTCCAGTGTGATTCCTGATAGCCAACGGCGGCAAGCAGGCGCCAGTCCAGACCGGTTTCGACCGAGGCCTGCTCGAAGTAGGGGCGCAGTTCGGGGAGTCGCTCGCGCAGCTGGCGCTGGAAATTGAAGGTCCCGACCGGCTCGTAGTTCTCGATATGGTCGTAGTGGCGGGCCTTCAGGTCGGCCAGGATTCCCTGCTGCTCGGCCCTGACGAAGAACTCTCGCATCTGCTGGACCAGGGTATCGTCATCGGTTCGGAGGCTTGCCCAGGCCAGCTCCTGTGGACTCTGGATTTCGAAGCCGGGGCGTATTTCAGGAAAGAATCGACGGTTCAGCTTGAGAATGTTCGAGTCGACGATCGTGTAGTCCAGCTCCTCGTTGCTGATCTGTTCGAACAGATCCTCGATGCTGACCCCCTCGGGGGACTCCCAGCTCAGGCTCGGCTCGGCGGCACGCAGAATCGGTTCATAGCTGGTGCCGTCCAGAATCGCCAGCCGGCCGTTACTGAGGTCGTCGAAGCTGCTCGGCCTGGCGCTGCCGCCCCGATAGACCACAATCGGCGCAACCGAGTCGTAGCTCGGCCCGAATCGGAGTTTCATCTGTCGACCGACCGCCCGCGACAGGTTGGCGGCGATGAAATCCCCCTGTCTGACCTCCAGCGCATCGATCAGGGCGCCCAGATCGGGCAGGGTGACCACCTCCAGTGGAACGCCGACATAAGCGGCGAAGCGCGTGGCCAGATCGTACTCGAAGCCCGTTTCGCCCTGCGCGCCCTGGTAATAGGTCGAAGCGCCGTTGACGGTCAGCATGATCAGGCTGCCGCGGGCCTCGATGCGCTCGAGGTGGGTCAGACCGCTGTCACCTGAGGTCGCGACCAGGATCGACAGCGCCAGCATCGTAAGAAGCCGCCAGCCGGGCAGACGGAGCCTGCGCGGTCGGCCTGCGGTTGCCGGGTCGAGACGGTCGAGCGGCCAGTTCATTGGTCGTTAATTCTCGCTCTGATCATGCTGGACTGGGTTCAGGATCGCCGAATACAAGACACCGTTATAGCGGATTTGGTTTCGATTCTCACGTCGTGGGCTCTGGTAAACTACCGGCCCTCTTCCGGCAAGCCGATTCCGCTCAATGACGTCAGAAACCGCCCCGATCCGCACGCGTTTTGCTCCATCCCCGACCGGGTTTCTGCATATCGGAGGCGCGCGCACGGCTCTGTTCTGCTACCTGGCTGCGCGAGCGACCCAGGGCCAGTTCATCCTGCGCATCGAGGATACCGATCGGGAACGCTCCACGCAGCAGTCGGTGCAGGCCATCCTTGAGGGAATGGAATGGCTGGGGCTGGATCATGACGAAGGGCCGTTCTATCAGAGTGAGCGCTTTGCCGACTACCAGGAAAAAGCCGATAGTCTGCTCAATGAAGGCAAGGCCTATCGCTGCTACTGCTCGCGCGAGCGGCTGGATGGCCTGCGAGAAGCGGCCATGGCGGCGGGCGAGAAGCCGCGCTATGACGGGCATTGTCGTGACCTCGAGTCAGCACCGGAGGGCATCGAGCCGGTCATCCGATTCCGCAATCCCGACCTGGGCAGTGTGGTTTTCGAGGATCGCGTGCGCGGTCGAATCGAGGTCGAGAATTCCGAGCTCGATGATCTGGTCATCCTGCGGACAGACGGCTCGCCCACCTATAATTTTGCCGTGGTGATCGATGACCTGGACATGGCGATCAATCTGGTGATTCGCGGCGATGACCATATCAATAACACGCCCCGACAGATCAACATCTACCATGCGCTGGGTGCCGAGCCCCCGCAATTCGGGCATGTGCCGATGATCCTCGGCGGAGACGGTGCCCGCTTGTCGAAACGCCATGGTGCGGTCAGCGTGATGGCGTGGCGCGAGGCGGGTTATCTGCCCGATGCCCTGATCAACTATCTGGCCCGCCTGGGCTGGTCGCATGGTGACCAGGAAGTCTTTTCTCGAGAGCAGCTGATCGAACGCTTTCGGATCGACGACGTCAACCGCAAGCCCTCACGTTTCGACACCGAGAAACTGAACTGGCTCAACCAGCATTATCTTCGCGAGGGGTCCGAGGAACAGGTGCAGGCCGAGGTGATCTGGCACTTCGACCGTGCCGGTCTATCGCTGGAATCAGGGCCGGCGCTGTCGGATCTGCTGTCGGTGCAGGCCGAGCGGGTGGAAACCCTGGTCGAGTTGGTCGAGCAATCGCGGCCGTTCTTCAGCGATTTCGAGGATTTCGATGCTAAGGCTGCGAAGAAGCACCTGCGACCCGTCGCCGCCGAGCCGCTGGTGGCACTCAAAGGGCGTCTGGAAACGCTGGAGGACTGGAGCCCGGATACGCTGCAGAACACCGTTCAGGCGACCGCCGATGCCCTCGAGATTGGTTTCGGCAAGATCGGCATGCCGCTGCGCGTCGCCCTGATGGGGCACGGTCAGTCGCCGGGAATCAATCACACGCTGTGGCTGGTCGGGCGTGAGCGATCGCTGGCCCGGATCGACAAGGCGCTTGCCTTCATTTCCCAGCGCGCGGCTTGAACGACCGCTCGGGCCTGACCCGGCTCCTCAGGAAGTAGCGGCCGCGCGGAAATGCCGTTGTCCGCGGTTGGCGAGCCAGACCAGCGACAGCATCACCGGAACCTCGACCAGCAGCCGGGCTCTCCCAGGATACAGTTTTCCGGGCTTTCCGATTCGGTCGGGAGAAGGCGTCGGCTGGTGGTAAAATCCAGGTCATGAATTCAGCTCAGGTCATCAACGAGGTCGAGTCGCACTGCCGGGAACAGGGGCTGCGACTGACCCCGACACGCAAGCGCATTCTCGAGATGGTGCTGGCAGCCGATGGGCCGGTCAAGGCGTATGACCTCCTTGATCAGCTCAAGTCCGAGCAGCCCAAGGCGGCCCCGCCGACGGTCTACCGCGCGCTGGAATTCCTGCTCGACAATCATTTCATCCATCGCCTGGAAACGCTCAATGCCTTCGTCAGCTGTTTCCACCCGGAGGACCAGCACCAGGGCCAGTTCCTGATCTGCGAGCAGTGTGAGACGGTCACCGAGGTACACGATCACAGCATCGAGGATCGACTGCGCGATGCAGCACTTGCGCGTGAGTTCGAACCACGGCGCCAGGTCCTGGAGATCTACGGCACCTGCCGGATCTGCCGGGACGACTGATGTCACGCCGAGAGCGCCTCTACCACCTCCATGACATCCTGCGTCAGCGACGCACACCGATCACCCGCCAGCAGCTGATGGAAATGCTCGGCTGCAGCCAGGCGACCCTGTATCGGCTGATTGCCGAGCTTCGAGACCAGCTGGGCGCGCCGCTGGAGCAGGACGAGGACGGGCGGGGTTATTTCTATGATCGCCAGCTCGCCGGTCATTTCGAACTGCCGGGGCTCTGGATCAGTCCGGAGGAGCTGCAGGCCTTGCTGACGGCTCGCCACGTGCTGGGTAATGTCCAGCCCGGCTTGCTCGAGGAAGAGCTCGATGGCGTCCAGCAGCGCATCAACCAGCTCCTGGACCGGCAGGGGCTCGATCTCAGCACCCAGCCCGAGCGCATCCAGATCCGCAAGGATGCTGGCCGACCGGTGCCCGGCGACCTGTTCGAGACCGTACTCAAGGCCCTGTTCCGGCGGCATCGCCTTCGCCTGCACTACCACGGCCGGCGGAGGAACGACCTGACCGAACGCGAGGTGTCACCCCAGCGGCTGATCGCCTACCGTGATCGCTGGTACCTGGCCGCCTGGTGTCATCTTGCCGAGGGTCTGAGAAGTTTTGCGCTGGAGCGTATCCGCGATATGGACATGCTCGAGGACGATTCGCTGGATCTGCCGCCTGAACAGATCAGCGAGCATTTCGACCAGGCCTTCGGTATCTTCTCCGGGCCGGTGCGAGAGACGGCGATCCTGCGGTTCAATGCCGAAGCGGCGCGCTGGGCTTCCGAGGAGGCCTGGCACCCCGACCAGCAGTCGACATGGCACGACGACGGCCGCTGGGAGCTCAGACTTCCGATCGGGCATCAGCGCGAGCTCATCATGAGCATCCTGAGTTACGGGCCCGATGTCGAAGTGGTCGAGCCGGACTCACTTCGCACGGCCGTCATCGAGACGATTCGCTCGGCCCTGGCGGTCTACTGAGCCGTGTTCATGTTCGATATCGACCTGAAAACCCGTCATTTTCTGTGACACAAGCGTCATGAGAATGTCATGTGACATTGCTGCAATAACGCGGTCCAGGCCACGGAAGAGTGAAATGAGCGAGCGAACGGTATTGGTCGTTGAAGACGACGAGGGCATTCGGCGCATGATCGTGTTCAATCTCGAACGGGCCGGATTTTCCGTGCTCGAGGCGGCGGACTGCCGCAGCGCCAGAATCGCGGTTGCCGATCAGCAACCTGACCTTGTCCTGCTGGACTGGATGTTGCCCGATCAGTCCGGGCCGGAGTTTGCCCGCTCGCTGCGTCGCGACGAACTGACCCGCGAGATTCCCGTCATCATGCTGACGGCAAGAAGCCTTGAGGACGACAAGATCCGCGGCTTTGAGAGCGGCATCGATGACTACATCACCAAGCCTTTTGCCTCACGCGAGCTGATCGCCAGGATCAATGCGGTGATTCGCCGGGCATCGCCGGCAGGCCGGGATGACGAGGTCGAAGCGCAGGGCCTGGTCCTCAACGTCGCCAGCCATCGGGTCCTTGCCAATGGTGAACCGGTAGAGCTGGGGCCGACCGAATTCCGCATGCTGAAGTTCTTCATGACCCATCAGGACCGGGTCTATTCGCGCGCCCAGCTACTGGACCACGTCTGGGGAGGTGGGGTCTATGTCGAGGAGCGTACGGTGGATGTGCATATCCTGCGCCTGCGCAAGGCGCTGGCCAGTCACGGCTTCGACAAGCTGGTCCAGACCGTTCGCGGTGCCGGCTATCGTTTCTCCATAACGGGCTCCGGTTGATGTCAAAGGCCTGGATCAGCGAGCTGCTGTTACCGGGCCTGTTGCTCAGTACCGCCTTGCTGTCCGGCTGGATATTCGGCCATACCGGCTGGTGGATATCGATCGCTCTGGCAGTCATCCTGGCTCGGCATCTGTACGAGCTCAATCGCCTCGAGTGCTGGCTGCGCGCAGGGCGTCGTCGGCATCCGCCGCAGTCCTGGGGCGTCTGGGGCGAGGTGCTCGAGCATTATTATCGACTCCAGCGCCGCTACTACAAGCGCAAGAAACGCCTGGGCAGGGTGATCCGCGAGTTTCGTGAATCCACCTCGGCGATGCCGGACGGCTCGATCGTGCTCGATGGTGAATTCCGGATCAAATGGTTCAACGCGGCGGCGAAGCAGGGGCTGAATCTGTCGACGCAACGCGATCTGGGCCAGTCGATCCTGAACCTGATTCGCTCCCGCGCCTTCATGCACTATCTGCGCTCCGGGGAGTACGACCTTCCGGTCAAGATTCCATCGCCGATCGACACCAATCGCACGCTGTCAGCGCGCCTGATTCCCTACGGAAGCAAACAGTATCTGCTGCTTTTTCGTGACATCACGCGGGTGCAGCGACTCGAGGCCATGCGACGGGACTTCGTCGCCAATGCATCCCACGAGCTGCGATCGCCGATCACCGTTCTGTCGGGCTATCTGGAAACCATGGTCGACGATGAAGGGTTGAATGACGACTGGGCGCTGCCGCTACAGGAGATGCAGTCACAGTGTCAGCGCATGACCAGCCTGGTCGATGATCTGCTCGAACTCTCACGGCTGGAAACCGAGGACAGCGAGGCCAATGACCGTGAAGCGGTCGATGTCCCGAAGCTGCTCGAACGCATCGTTCAGTCGGCCCGGGTGGGTGATCGCGACCGGCACCTCATCGAGCTCGATATCCGGGATTCGGTGCAGCTGGCCGGCGCCGAGGGTGAGCTGCACAGCGCGTTCTCGAATCTGATCGTCAATGCCATGCGCTACACGCCCCAAGGCGGGCGGATCGAAGTGAGCTGGGGCAGGGATGATCAGGGCAGTGCGATTTTCACGGTCAGCGACAACGGCGTGGGCATCGAGGAAAAGCACCTGCCTTTCATCACCCAGCGTTTCTATCGCGTGAGCAGCTCGCACGGCGGACAGCGCTCGGGCGGCACCGGCCTGGGTCTGGCCATCGTCAAGCACGTCCTGCAGCGCCACGGTGGCCAGCTCAAAGTCCGATCCGTGCTGGGTGAGGGCTCGACCTTTTCCTGTGTTTTCCCACCTGCCAGGCTGCGGGAGCCCATCGCAAGCCTTCCCTGAAGCACTTCGTCACCCGAGTGTCATCTATCTGAAATATTACAGACACGTGACTGACACCTTCCGCCTCCACAATGCGCCCATTGTTTCTCCGCGCAACACTCCCTGGAGGTCGCATGTCGAGGTATTCCGCTGGCGTCATCTTGCTCGTTCTCGGGCTGGCGCTGACTCCGCAACTCCCGGCCCAGGATTCCCTGGATAACCTGGCCGAGGAACTGGTCAGGCTTCGGGGCGAAGTCGAAACACTCAATTCCCAGCTCAACAGCCTGACCGAGCAGCATCGCGCCGAGATGAACGCGCTGGCGGCTCAGAAAGGTGATCTGGAGGCAACTGCGCGTCGGGAAGACCTTCGGATCCGGCAGCTGGAACAGGATCTGGCCGACAACCGCGAGCGCGCCAACGAAGCCGGCCTGGCGGGTGAGGCACTGATCCCTGTCGCCGAACAGGTCATTGCCGACCTGGAGCAGTCGATTCAGACCGGTCTTCCCTTCAAGACCGAAGAGCGCCTGAATGCACTCAATGAGATCCGCTCCCAGCTCGAGACCGGCGCTCAGGCGCCGCCGCGGGTCATCAACCGACTGTGGAGTTTCTACGAAGACGAGCTTCGATTGACCCGCGAGAACGGTCTGCACACCCAGGTTATTCCGCTTGGCGGCCAGCGCGTGCTGTCCGATGTCGTCAAGCTGGGAACGATCGCGATGTACTTCCAGACCCGCGACGGGCGTTCAGGCCAGGTCGTCCGGCAGGGCGATAGCTGGCGCTTCCAGGAGCTCGAATCGGCCGCTGATATCGGCCAGATCGCCACCCTCTTCGACTCGATGCAGAAGCAGATTCGCTCGGGCTACTTCGAGCTGCCCAACGGTAGCGTGGCGTTGGAGACCTCACCATGATCCTGCTGCGCAACACGCCCTTTGTCGGCGCTTTTGCCACTTTCGGTCTGCTGGTCCTGCTGCTGTCCGGCTGGGCCTTCGCGCAGGAAGATACGCAGGCCGAAGCCGTGGTCGCGGAGCAGACTGCGGTCGAGGCCGAACCCCCCGCACCGCGCGAGCAGGCACCCTCGCTGGAACAGGCCTATCAGCGCGAGTTTGCCTTCCTTCAGGGTCAACGTGCCGATCTGGAGCGCCGGATCTCCGAGCTTGAAAGCAGGATCGATGCGGAGAAGCGGACCCTGCAGAGCGAGATTCGCGAGCTCGAAGCGACCGTGGTCGATCGGCGCAGCCAGGCCGATCGTCTGGAAAATCTGGTCTTCGAGTCCGAGCGCGCCGTTGACGTGGCGATGGAGAATACCGATCTGCTGGCATCGACCTTCCTGCAGGCCGATTTCACCCTCGACGATGCCTACGCGCCGACCCATGGCCAGTCATCCCCGGGTACAGAAGATGTCGAAGCCCTGTTCGATGCGGCAGCAGGAGTATTGACCCGTGCCGGACGCGTGACCCGCGCGCCGGGTGAGTTCTTTCTCGCCGATGGGGCTCGAGTCAGCGGCGATATCATTCACGTCGGTCGGGTCGCAGCCTACGGCATCAGCCCGCAGGGCAGGGGCGCACTGGCGCCGGCCGGGGACGGTGATCTGAAGATCTGGCCGGAGCCGGCCGCGGAAGAAGTGGCACAGACCCTGGCGGCCGGTCGTCGCCCGGAAACCCTTGGCCTGTTTGCCTTCGAGTCGCTCGCCAACGAAGTCGAGGCGAAGACCGGCAAGAGTGTCATCGATATCATCGAGAGCGGCGGTGTGATCGGCTGGATCATCGTCGTGCTCGGTCTGGTCGGTCTGATTCTGGTGATTCTGCGCACGGTGTTTCTGCGCCGCGCCAGCTCCTCGACCGGAAAGGTCATCGATACGGTGGGTTCTCACGTTCGTCGCGGTGATCGCGAGGCGGCACTCCAGGTCCTGCGAAGCAAGTCCAGCGCCACATCGCGTGTGGTCGCAGCAGCAATTCGTAATCTGGATCGCGATCGTGAACACCTCGAGGACATCGTCTCGGAGGCGATTCTTCATGAGTCCTCTCACCTGAATCGTTTCGGCGCCGTCATCATGGTGATCGCAGCGGTCTCACCCCTGCTGGGCCTGCTTGGAACCGTCACCGGCATGATCTCGACCTTCGATGTCATTACCGAATTCGGAACCGGTGATCCAAAGCTGCTGTCCGGCGGTATTTCGATCGCTCTGGTCACCACTCAGCTTGGCCTGATCGTGGCCATTCCGCTGCTGCTCCTCGGCAATGTGTTGTCGGGCTGGGCCGAGCGGATCAAGGACGAGATGGAGAAAGCCGCGCTGCGCGTGATCAACCAGTACGTCGAGGGGCGGGCCGGCAAAGAGACGGGCGTCAGCTGAGATGCTGAACGCCCTTCTCAATGACCTGGCGTTCTACTTCAACGTCGGCGGCTACGTCATGCCGCCGCTGTTTGCCGCTGCATTCCTGCTGTGGTTTGCCATCGGCTTTCGCTTTTCCGAGCTGAAGCGGGGCAGCGTGCGTTCGGTTCGCCAGTTGATCAGCCGGCGCAGGAAGGGGCTGAAACGCCCGCCACGCGGTGTCATCGAGGAGGCGGTCGTGGTCGGCCTGCGGGTGGCCGAGAGCCAACCGCCGGATCTGCGCCGCTGGCTGGACGATGCCTTCGCTGAGCTCGAGGCATCGACCAAGCGCTACCAGCGCCTGATCATTTCGATCGTCTCCGTCGCCCCGGTGCTCGGGCTGCTTGGCACGGTTACCGGCATGATCGAGACCTTTGACTCATTGGGCGACATGTCCCTGTTTGCTCAATCCGGCGGCATCGCCGGCGGTATTTCGCAGGCGCTGTTTACCACCCAGATGGGTCTGGCCGTGGCCATCCCCGGCTTGATCGTCGGTGGCCTGCTGGACCGCAAGGCCCTCCGGCTTCGACAGGAACTGGCGCAGGTCAAGGACATTCTCTGCGCCGGCTACGAGGAAAATCCCGATGCGATTTCGTGAACGAACCGATACCCAGCAGAACGTCGACATCTCACCCCTGATCGACATGGTGTTCATTCTGCTGATCTTTTTCATGGTCTCGACCACCTTCGTCAAGGACATGAAGCTCGATCTGAATCGGCCGAGCGCTTCGACCGCGACCACGGCGTCGACCAAGGCGGTGCGCCTCTACATCGACAACAGTGGCGCGACCTATCTCGATGGTCAGCCAATCCAGGTCTGGGTGATCCAGAGCCGTCTGCGGGAGCTGATGAACGCCAGCTCTGAGCGTTCCGTGCTGGTTGTGACCGACGGCAACGTGCCCGCTCAGCGCCTGGTCGAGGTAGTTGACGAGGCCCGTCGTTCCGGCGCCGAAGACGTCGGTGTCGCCACGGTGGAAGAGGCCGGTGCCGGTTGATTCAGACAAGCCCGCTTTATTGAGGAGATTTGCGATGGAGCATGTACAAGAGTACGGATCAAGATCAAAGACACGCTCGATGCTGTCTGGGCTGCTGTTCATGGTGGTGGGTTCGACCCTGGTCATCGGCACGCTTCTGATGATCAACCGTCTGGCCGAGGCCCCCGAGCGCAATCTCGAACAGACCACGGCCAGCTTCACGGTCGAGAAGGCGCCTGAGCCGCCGCAGCAGCGCGTGGTTCGGCGCGAGCCACCTCCGCCCCAGCGTTCGCGACCCGAGGCGCCTCCGATGGTCAGCCTGGACTCCTCGCTGTCCGGGATCGATTTCGGGATTCCTGGTCTCGAGGCGAGCGATCTCGGCGGGCTTCAGGATCAGCTCCTCGGTGACACGGCCGATGTGGTCATGACCGATGACTCGGTCGACACGCCACCGCGACCGGTCTATCAGGCACCGTTGGATTATCCCCGCGGTGCCCGTTCGCAGGGTGTTCAGGGCTATGTCGTCCTGTCGCTGTTGATCAGCGCGGCTGGTGAAATCGAACGGGTTCAGGTGCTGGAGGCCGAGCCCTCGGGAATCTTCGAGGAGTCTGCCGTTCAGGGCGTGCGCAACTGGCGATTCGAGCCGGCGCAGTATCAGGGTCGCTCGGTCAAGGTCTGGGCGCGTCAGCGAATTCGTTTTGATCTGAGTTGATTGGATCGCGGCCAGAACCTGGCCGGCACACCGGATAAGGGATCAGAGTCAGAAATGTCAGCACTCACTCGCTGCTTCTTCGCCGTCTTCATCATCGCGGCTGTGTTCTCCATGTCGGTCGTTGCCCTGGCGCAGGACGGCGCCGCTTCAGTCGAGGATGAGCTGGAACGACTGCCACTGGCCGCTCTGTTGATCGGTGACGGCAACTATGAGCGCGCTCGCCAGGTGCTTTCGGCCGTCGATCTCGAGGATCCCGATCTGGATCGGATCCGTTTTCATTCTCTCAGCGGTCTGGTGGCTCTCAATCTGGGTGAACTGGCCCTGGCCTCCCGGGAGTTTCGGGCAGCCATCGACGCCGGGCAGGATGAGCCGGTGATCTGGCTCTACCTGGCCCAGGCCTATTACGGCCAGGAGATGTTTGTGGAAACCCTCTACGCGCTTGATCGAGCGGGGCCCGAGGCAACGCGTCTGCCCTCGGTGTTCCTGATCCGGTCCCAGTCTCACTGGCAGCTCGAGGAATACGAACAGGCCTGGCAGGTCCTGACAGAGGGTCGGGAATTGTTCCCGGACCGGGCCGGTGAATTCGCACGGCGACAGGTCTTTCTGCTGGTCGATCAGGGCCTTTATCAGGAGGCCGCTGACCAGGGGCGGCGATTCATGTCCGGACAGAATGCGAGCCCCGAAGATGCGCTGGCCATCGGCAACGCTCTACGCCAGAGCGGCCAGTATGATGAAGCCGCTCGCATCCTCGAAGTGGCACGCCTGGAACATCCCGAGAAGGTCGATCTGTCGCGGCTTCTCGCCCACACCTATCTGTCCAGCGACCGGGTCCTGGGTGCCGCCGAGGTGCTTCGCCAGGCAGCCATTCATGATCCCCGGCTGCTCGGCGAAGCCGCTGAGCTCTATCGTCGGGCCGGCTGGCTGATGGCGGCATTGACGCTCAACGCCGGTATCATCGATCAGGATCAGAAGCTCAAGCAGCGACTGGCCATACTGGTCGAGCTGCAGCGCTTCGAGCAGGCGGCCGCGATGGAGGCTGACCTGGTCAGGACCGGACTGCTCGATGATGAAGATATCCGTTACGCCCTGGCCTATGCGCACTTCAAGAGCGGAGATTTTGCCAGGGCCGATAGCCATCTCAGCTTCCTCGAACGCGCCGATCTGTTCAGAAAGGCCACCGAACTCAGACGGGTGATGGAGCAATGCGCCGACCAGCCCTGGTTCTGCGGCTGATTGTCATGAAAAACTGCCTTTTCTCCCTGTGTCTGGCTCTTCTGCTGGTCGTTCCTGTTTCTGGTGCGGCGCAGGACGAGAATGCCGAAGCACCACCCGCCAACCTGACCCTGCTGGTTTTCGAAGACGGCCGCCCCGTGCCCGGACTTCAGGCCAGTATTGCGGGTCGATCGGGGCAGACCGACGGCAACGGCACGCTGTTTTTCGGCGTTGCTCCGGGCCAGACCCGGCTGCGACTCGCCGATACGGCCACCGAACTGGCGGTTCTTCCTCTGAATCTCCGTGCCGGTGAAATCATCCAGGTGATCATTACCCTGCGCGGCGAGGATCGGCGCGCCTTCGTCAGCATCGAGAGTTCCCACAGCATCGACAACACAGGCCTGGTCGGTGAAACCGTTGAGTCCGTGGAGGTCGAAGGCGAGGGCGTCCTGGAGGGTCGCATCGTGTCGACCGAAGACGGCTCGCCGATTGCCAATGCAAGGCTGTTCGTGTCCGGTACGCCGGTCGAAGCCAGGACCGATGAGGAGGGGCGGTATTCGATTTCCCTGCCGGTTGGCCAGTATGCGGTCTCCGTGCTGCATTCGGAGTTTGCGACACGGACCATCGACGGCGTCGAGATTCAGGCCGATACGGCGACCGCGCGTGATTTCGAGTTGCCCCCGGCCGGGCTCGAGTTGGCCGAGTTCGTGGTCGTCGAGCCGTTCATCCAGGGCTCCCTGTCATCCGTGATCGACGAGCAGCGGACCGTGGCCGGCGTCACCAACGTTATCGGGGCCGAACAATTTTCCCGCGCCGGTGATTCCGATGCCGGCAGCGCCCTGTCGCGTGTCACTGGTCTGACCCTGGTCGGCGGTGAATTCGTCTACATCCGCGGGCTGGGCGAGCGCTATTCCTCAACCCTGCTCAATGGGGCCAACGTGCCCAGCCCCGACCCGACCCGGAAAGTCGTACCGCTGGATCTGTTCCCGACCGGCGTGATCGAATCGATCCTTGTGCAGAAAAGCTATTCGCCCGATATGCCCGGCGACTTCGGCGGCGGCGCCGTCGAAATTCGTACCCGCGGGATTCCGGAGGAGAGCTTCTTCAGTCTGGGTCTTTCCATTGGAGCGCGCGATGGCTCCACCGGCGAGAAGGGTCTGAGTTATCGCGGCGGCGACACGGACTGGCTGGGCATTGATGATGGTGTCCGAGAACTGCCCCAGCCTGTCAGAGAGGCAACCGATAACAACAGGCAGATCATCGAGCAAGGCATTCTTCGCCCCGAGGGCGTTCCGCCGGAGCAGCTCGAGGCATTGGGTGAATCCTTTCCAGTGATTTACGATGCGGAGCCTCAGCGTCTCGGCCCTGATCTGGGGGTGTCCCTCGAGGGTGGGCAGGTCTTCGAACTGGGAAGCAGATGGCGGTTGGGCTACACCGCAGCCCTGCTGTGGGATGACGAAATCCAGACTCGGATTGAACAGCAGCGCTCGTTTATCCCCTTGGGCGATGGATCCCTTCGGCTTAATGATGATTACGACATAGAGCGCACTCGTCGAAATGTTCAGCTGTCCGGCTTCCTGACAGCGGGTATCGAATACGAAGACATCCATCGTGTCGACGTTACTTCGATGATCCTTCGTCAAACCGAAGACGAAGCATTCATTCAGGAAGGTTTCAATCTCGATGAAGATGGCATCATCCGGATTACAGAGTTGGAGTGGGAAGAGCGCGAGCTGATCTCGAATCAGATCAAGGGTGAGCATCAGTTCCCGGATCTGCTCGATTTGAATCTCGCCTGGGATTACGCGGAGTCGAATGCGAGTCGCTATGTTCCCGATCAACGCCGCTATCGTTACGATCCAGATGCAGTGGCCGGATTCATATTGTCGCGACGTGCAGACAGCAACGTTCGGAGATTCTCTGACCTTGACGATACCGCCACCGATTGGGGTCTTGATCTGACCCTGCCGTTCTCAGTCGGCCCGGTGGAGACGGCTGTCTCTGCCGGTTATCGACTGCTAGAAAAATCCCGGGATTCAGAAATCCGTCGTTATTCCTTTGGTTCCATCAATCGCCTCAGCGAGGACCAGAGGCGCCAACCCTCGCTCGAGGATATTATCAATTCAGACAATATCGGTCCGGACGGCCTCGTGCTCAGGGAGTTGACCCGTTCAACGGATAGCTACACCGCAGCGCTCGACATCGAGGCCTTCTACGCCAATCTGGATTTCAAATTCTTTGATCTGATTCGACTGGCCGTCGGCGCACGTATCGAGGATTGGGAGCAGAACGCGATTACTTTCGATCTGTTTGATCCAGAGGACGATATCGTCGCTGAATTGGGTGACGAGGAGTTTCTTCCTGCCGCTGCTCTGACCTGGTTTATCACCGATCGTCAGCAGCTTCGCGCGGGCTATGCTGAAACGCTCATTCGACCTGACTTCAAGGAGCTGTCGCCGGCCCCCTTCACTGATCCGGTGCTGAATCGGGAGGTACTGGGTAACGCTGAGCTCCAACCGTCCTCGGTGACTCACTACGATCTGCGCTGGGAATTTTACCCCTCTCCCGACGAGCTGATTTCTCTGGGACTTTTCTACAAGTTGATTGACAGCCCGATCGAGGTGACGATTGAACCGGGTGTTCAACAACGCCTGACCTTTGCGAATGCGATCGAGGCGGAAAACTTCGGTGTGGAGTTCGAGGCTCGGAAACAGCTGAGCTTTCTCGCTGAGCGCTGGCCGCGATGGGGCTGGCTGGATCGATTCTTCGTTTCGGGAAACCTGGCCTGGATCGAGTCCGAGATCACGATCGATGAACTCGGCATCCTGACGTCTTCATCGCGAGCGCTTCAGGGTCAATCCCCCTACATCGTCAATTTCCAGTTGGGTTATGACGATGAGGATCGAGGGCTGGCGGCAACGCTGCAGTTCAATCAGGTCGGCCCGAGAATTTCAGAAGTCGGCGTTCTGGGCGCACCCGACAAGGAAGAATCGCCGGCCGCACAGCTGGATCTGGTCTTGCAGTACCGTTGGCGACCCTGGGCAGGCTTCAAGATGAAGTTCGGGAATATGCTCGATGCCGAATTCGAAATCACCCAGGGCGATGAAGTCACCCAGTCCTTCACAGTGGGCCGGACCCTGAGTTTGAGCGTCGATCTCGACTTCTGATCGCTGACAGCACCGCTGTCAGATTTTCTTCATATTGGCTTCATCCATGTGACATGTGCACTTTCTAAGGTGTCGGAGATGGCTTGGGTCGATCTAGCCTGAGTTGATTTCAACATTCTAGAGCTCATTCAACGAGGAAACTTTCTATGTTCTCCAATTTCAAGCGCAACGTCCTTGCCGCCGCGATGGGTACAGCAATGCTCGGATCGGCACATGGCTTTGTGGTCAACGAGCAATTCAGTGGCAACTACTTCGAGCCGGGCGAAGGTGGCCGCGGACTCATCATCGACATCACTCCCGGGTCTTCTCAGGAGTTCGGTGCCGGCGCGCTCATCCAGTGGTTCACTTACCGGAACGGGCAGCCGCTGTGGCTGTTTGCGCAGGGGGATGTAGACCAGACCACGAACACTGCTACCTTCGATTTTTTTGAATTCAGCGGAACGGGCGGAGCATTCGGTCCCGAGAACGAAGAACCCACCTCGCTGCCGGTCTGGGGTACAGGGACCCTGGAATTCAACAGCTGCAACAGCCTGACCCTGACCTTCGACGGGACTGATGGTGCGGGTTCCCAGGATCTGATTCCGACCGCTCGCGGAGAGGACTGCATCGTTGATGAGTCGTTCTCTTCCTGCCCTGCGTTTTCGGACGGCGCAGGCCCGGTCGATGGCACCTGCATCATCAGCGGCGACCTCGATGAAGACGTCTTCCTGGCGAACGAAATCACCTGGCTGATCGATGGGCAGGTACGCGTGAATTCCGGCGCCGCACTCACGATCGAAGCGGGCACGGAAATCATTGGTGGCGTCTTTGGAATCGACAATCTGGTGGTCAACCAAGGCGGAAAGATCTACGCCGAAGGCACCGCGAACAATCCGATCGTGATGCGTGGTGTTGACGCAACCGGTCGCGGCGAATGGGGCGGTCTGGTCATCAACGGCTCCGCCCCGATTAACGGTTGCTCGGAAGCACCGTGTACCGCGGAGGGTGAGGGCGATACGGGAACCTACGGTGGCGACGATCCGAACGACAACAGCGGTGTTTTGCGCTATGTCGTCGTCTCGAACGCTGGCTTCCAGTTCACTGAAGAGGACGAGTTCAACGGTATTGCGCTTCAGGGTGTTGGTGACGCAACGACGATCGAGAATATCCAGGTCCACCTGAACGCTGATGATGGTGTTGAGTTCTTCGGCGGTACCGTCAATGCGAAAAACATTGTAGTGACCGGCGCGGGTGATGACAGTATCGACTGGACCCAGGGCTGGCAGGGCAATGTCCAGTATGTCGTGGTCAAGCAGTATACGGACGATGGCGATCAGGGTATCGAAGGCGACAATAACGGCGACGCAAACGATTCCGAGCCTCGTGCTCTTCCGACGCTGGCCAATATGACCTTTATCGGTCAGTCCAACACGGACATTGGCTGGCTGATTCGCGAGGGCACGGGCGTCAATATTTCCAATTCGATCGTGACCGGCTTCGGCGAATACTGCGTTGATATCGATCAGGACTCGACCTTCCAGAATTCTGCCAACCTGACCTTTACCAACAACATCATGGGGGGCTGCGCGTTGGGCACCTTTGATGATGCCGCCGAAGACCCATTCGTGGTGTCGTCATTCATCCTTGATCAAGCGGGCAACAGCGATGCTGCGCCGATGTTGATGAACTATCTGCCGATGGGAATCGCTCCGATTGTTGGTTCAGTGCCTTCGACCAACGCCTTCTTCGACAACGTCGATTACGCGGGCGCCATCCTCAGTTCCAGCAGCGACTGGACTCAAGGCTGGACCGTCGGCCTGGATCGCGACGCACCGCTGGGTCAGTAGACCTCAGTGAGATCGGATGCGCTGAATCTTCTCGTTCCGCGTATCTGGCTGAAACAAATCAACGCCGCTCGCTCAGCGGGCGGCGTTTTTTGTGGAAGATGAATTCCCTGACTGTCATTGAACTGACATAAAACTGACATACAGTGCGACCAGATCAAATCGATTCCGGGTCAAAGAGGAACTCGCCATGTTGAAGAAAATCTGCTATTCCATTGTTTTTGCAACGTTTGTACTGGTTTCGCCGGTGTCAGCCCAGTCCCAGGTGGACCCTGATCTGCCCGACTATGAGCCCGTATCCGGAATCTCGGGCAATCTCTCTTCGATCGGTTCGGATTCGCTCAACAATCTGATGACGCTGTGGGCCGAGCTGTTCCAGAACTACTATCCGAACGTCAACATTCAGATTCAGGGCGCGGGATCGTCAACTGCGCCCCCGGCGATCACCGAAGGGACGGCCAATTTTGGTCCGATGAGCCGCCTGATGCGCTCGTCCGAGGTCCAGGCCTTCGAGGAGCGCCACGGCTATCCGCCGACACCGGTTGGCACCTCCATCGATCTTCTGGCGGTCTTTGTCAACAAGGACAATCCGGTCCAGTGTCTCGGGATCGAACAGATCGACGCCATTTTCTCCGTCGGCCGTCGCTGCGGTGGGGCTGAAGACATCACCCGCTGGGGCCAGCTGGGTCTTGAGGGCGACTGGGACAACCGGGATTTTGCGCTCTACAGCCGGAATGCGGTCTCCGGAACCTACGGATTCTTCAAGGAAAACGCGCTTTGCGGGGGTGATTTCAAACCGTCCATCAATGAGCAGCCCGGATCCGCATCGGTGGTTCAGGGCGTCAACGAATCACTGAACGGCATCGGCTATTCAGGCATTGCCTACATGACCTCCGGCGTCAAGCCGATCAACGTTTCAGCCGTGGGCAGCGACGAGTGCATCGAGCCGAACAAGGAAACAGCCGCGACCGGTGATTACCCGCTGGCTCGCCTGCTGTATGTCTACGTCAACAAGAACCCGAATCGCGAACTGCCGCCGCTCGAGCGTGAATTCTTCCGTATGGTACTGTCCCGACAGGGTCAGGAAGTGGTTGTGCGCGACGGCTACATCCCGCTGCCGGCCTCGGCGGCCAACCGTATTCGCGAGCAGCTTGAACTCTAGCTCCAAGCCGATCGACTGACGCCATCAATTCGTATCCGCGAGGAATCAGGCACTGCTATGGATGATAGCGCCGTCAATTCAGACCCGCGCCCGTCGCATCTGCCCAGTGCCGATGCGATGGCCAGGCGTCGGCGACGCCGCTATCTGGCCGATGGCGCGGCCCGCTGGATGGTTCGTGCCGGAGGTGGCGGTGTGGTCATTGCCCTGACCCTGATCTTCGTCTACCTGTTCAGCGAGGTTCTGCCGCTGATGCGGGGGGCATCGATCGAGTCGACCACGACGCTGGAGTCCTCTGAATTAGGCGAAGACACGGGCGTCTACCTCGGATTGGAGCGGTACGGCGAGATCGGGATGCGTTATACCCTCTCGGGCGAACTTCAGTACTTCCGTCTGGGCGACGGGGCCATGCTCGAGACGGTCGATCTGAATCTTGCCGATGGTGTGACGATTACCAGTATCGGCAATGGTGAGCCCCGCTCGCGCCTGGTCGCCTTCGGGCTCAGCGATGGCCGGGCCATGGTCATCCGCCACCAGTCGCAGTTGACCTTTCCGTCGGAAGGGGTGCGCGAAATCGTGCCGGCACCCGAGTTCCCGCTGGGTCGTGACCCGGTCGTCGTCGATGATGCCGGCAGAGCCCTGACCGCGGTGGCGGTTCAGCAGGCCCGGGATGATACCGGCGTTGCAGCGCTGACCGAGGATGGTGACCTGACCCTGGTTCGCTATCGCGTCCGGACCGCACTGCTGACCGGTGAGCAGGAAATCCAGCGCCAGCAATGGCCGGTGCCAGCCCATGATCAGCCGGTGATTCATCTGCAGCTCAGCGCCAATCTCTGGAATCTGATCGGAGCCGACGCGGCCGGCAATCTGGTCTACTGGGACATTGCACGACCCAACAACGCAGTCCTCAGGGATACGGCCGTTGCGGTCCGGCCTGGCGAGCAGATTACCGACCTTGAATATCTCAACGGCACTTTCTCGGCCGTGGTCGGCACCTCGCAGGGACGGCTTTCACAGTGGTTCCTGGTTCGCGATGAGAGCGAAGACGCCGGCGACAATGTCTTCTACCTGGCTCGGGCACGAGAGTTTCGTCGCCACCCCGGTGCAATCACCGATATTCGCCCGGAATACAATCGCAAGGGATTCGTCGCTGTCGATGACCAGGGCCATCTGGGTATCCACTATGGCACCTCATCACGCACGCTGGCGCTCGAGTCCATAGCCGACGAAGCCCTGGTGGCCGTGACCGTATCGCCGGTCAACAATCAGGTCATGGCCGAGACGGCCAGCGGCGAGCTCAAGGTGCTGGGAATCTGGAACGAGCACCCGGAAGCCTCCCTCGGCGCGTTCTGGAATCAGGTCTGGTACGAGGGCCGTTCGAATCCGGAGTATGTCTGGCAGGCCTCCTCGGGGTCGGACAGCTTCGAACCCAAGTATTCGATGGTGCCGCTGACGGTCGGTACCCTGAAAGCGGCGTTCTTCGCCATGCTGTTTGCCATGCCTCTGGCGATTGCCGGCGCGATCTACACCGCCTATTTCATGGCGCCGCAGATTCGCGGCTACGTCAAACCGACGATCGAGGTCATGGAGGCGCTGCCGACCGTCATTCTGGGCTTTCTGGCCGGACTGTGGCTGGCACCGTTTCTCGAGGATCATCTGCCCGTGGTGTTCACCACCCTGGTCGGTCTTCCTCTGAGCTTCCTGGTGATCGCATTCGCCTATGCCCAGCTTCCCCGCGCCTGGCGGGTTCGGGTGCCCGCCGGCTGGGAGGCGGTGATCCTGATGCCGATCATCGGACTGGTGGTCTGGACGCTTGTTTCCATTTCACCGATGATCGAGATCGCCTTCTTCGACGGTTCGATGCGCCAGTGGTTTACCGATGTCGGCATCACCTATGACCAGCGCAATGCTCTGGTGGTCGGTATCGCGATGGGTTTTGCCGTCATTCCGACCATTTTTTCGATCGCCGAGGATGCTGTCTTCACGGTGCCCAAGCACCTGACTCAGGGCTCGCTGGCGCTCGGGGCAACCCGCTGGCAGACCGTCACCCGTGTGGTGCTGCTGACCGCCAGTCCGGGAATCTTTTCGGCCGTCATGATCGGATTCGGACGCGCAGTCGGTGAGACCATGATCGTGTTGATGGCCACGGGTAACTCGCCGGTGCTCAACTTCAATATCTTCGAAGGCATGCGCACCCTGTCGGCGAATATCGCGGTCGAACTCCCTGAAACGGCGGTGAATTCAACCCATTTCCGCATTCTGTTCATGGCGGGTCTGGTGCTGTTTGCCATGACCTTCCTGGTCAACACGATCGCCGAGATCGTGCGCCAGCGCCTGCGCGCGCGCTACAGCAACCTTTGAGGGGCTCGCGATGAAGTTCAAGACATGGGTGAAGTCGGGCGACCCCTGGATCTGGATGATCGGTGGCGCGCTCGGGATTTCCCTGATTATGGTCGTCGGGCTGCTGAGCCTGATTGCCGTGCGCGGGTTTGCCCACTTCTGGCCATCGCCGCTGGTCCTGACCACCGCGACCCTGGAAGACGGCAGCCTCACCCAGATCCTGGGTGAGGTGGCCGAGCAGGAGACGCTGCCGGCCCAGCGGATACGCGAAGCCGGTGGCGATGTGCCCGAGGACGCCGTACTGGCCACCCGCTACCTGTTCAAGATCGGCAACCGTGAGATCAATTCCCGCGATTTCGTCTGGCATCTCGAGTCGGCACTGAGCGAATGGACCTACCCCGAGGAGGCCGTTGTCCTCGAGCGGCGCAAGGGCGGCAACTTCTATGGCTTCCCCGTTCGCCTGCAGTACGATGGCGAGCTGGTCGCCGAGGGTGATGTTCTCTGGCCAGAGCTCCAGTCGATGATTTCGTCCAAGGCCGAGCTTGCCGAGCAGATCCAGAGGATCGAGGATCAGGAAATCGGGCGAATCAACAAGGGCCTGGAAGAACTGCGGCTGATCGAACGCGGTCTTGATTACAACAATGTGGTCGGTTCGGAGAGGTCAGAGGCCATGGCCGAGCTCGACGCGCGACGAGCCGAGCTCGATGCCGACTACGAGGTGTTGCGGCAGGAACGCAACCGGCTTCAACAAGAGGCACGGCGCGGCGTTCTGGTGTTGCGAACGGCCAATGACGAGAACGTGTCGGTGGCGGTGGTCGACATCATCAAGGCCTCGCGCAACAACGCCATGGGTCTTGGCGGCAAGCTGGCCTTCTATGGCGGCAATATCAAGGACTTCCTGACCGGCTTTCCGCGCGAGGCCAACACCGAAGGCGGAATCTTCCCGGCGATCTTCGGCACCGTGACCATGGTCCTGATCATGTCGGTCCTGGTCACGCCCTTCGGTGTGCTGGCTGCGATCTATCTGCGCGAGTACGCCACCCAGGGCCCGGTCCTCAAGGCCATTCGTGTGTCGGTCTACAACCTGGCCGGGGTGCCGTCGATCGTCTTCGGCGTGTTCGGTCTCGGCTTCTTCGTCTATCTGATGGGGGGGAGTATCGATGCGCTGTTCTTCCCCGAGCGCCTGCCGGCCCCCACCTTCGGTACGCCGGGCCTGTTCTGGGCGTCATTGACTCTCGCCCTCCTGACCCTTCCGGTGGTCATTGTATCGACCGAAGAGGGGCTGGCCCGGATCCCGAGGACGATTCGCGAGGGCTCGCTGGCCCTGGGGGCGACCAAGTGGGAAACGCTCTGGAAAGTCGTCATTCCGCTGTCGGCGCCGGCGATGATGACAGGGTTGATCCTGGCCGTGGCTCGGGCCGCTGGCGAGGTGGCACCGCTGATGCTGGTTGGTGTCGTCAAACTGGCACCCAGCCTGCCGGTCGACGGAGAGTTCCCCTATGTTCACCTCGAGCGCAAGATCATGCATCTTGGCTTTCATATCTACGATGTCGGCTTTCAGAGTCCGAACGTCGAGGCGGCCCGGCCGCTGGTCTATGCCACGGCGTTGACGCTCGTGGTCCTGATCCTGATCCTGAACCTGACGGCCATTTCGATTCGCAATCGTCTGCGAGAGAAATACCGCTCTCAAGGCGACTAAGAAAGGTAAGGCATGAATACAACCACAGAATCCAAAGATCCGATTCCGGTCAGCGCCGGCTCATTCCAGTCCGGGCGCAACCGTTTGCGTATCGAGAAAGAGGACATCTGTATCGAAGCTCGCAACCTGAACCTTTACTACGGCAAGGATCAGGCACTGAAGAACATCAATATGCAGATTCCGCACAACCGGGTGACAGCCTTCATCGGCCCCAGCGGTTGCGGCAAGTCGACCCTCCTGCGCTGTTTTAATCGCATGAACGATCTGATCGACATCTGCCGGATCGAGGGAGAGATACTGATCGACGGGCAGGATATCCAGGCCAGAGAAGTCGACGTGGCCGAGCATCGTCGCCGGGTGGGAATGGTATTCCAGAAGCCGAATCCCTTTCCGAAGTCGATCTTCGAAAATGTTGCCTATGGACTGAGACTGCAGGGCGTGAACGACAAGCGCAAGCTGTCCGAGGTTGTCGAGAACTCGCTCAGGGCCGCGGCCCTTTGGGACGAGGTCAAGGATCGTCTCGACGACAATGCCTTTGGCCTGTCAGGGGGGCAGCAGCAGCGTCTGGTCATCGCCAGGGCGATCGCGATCGAGCCCGAGGTCGTACTGCTCGACGAGCCCTGTTCTGCGCTCGATCCGATTTCCACAGCCAAGGTCGAGGAACTGATCATCGAGCTGAAGGAAAAGTACACCATCATCATCGTGACGCACAACATGCAGCAGGCGGCTCGCGTTTCGGATTTCACCGCCTACATGTACATGGGCGAACTGATCGAGTTCGAAGATACGGCGCATCTGTTCACCAATCCACGGCAGCAGGCGACGGAAGATTACATCACCGGTCGCTACGGTTGATCGAGTGAGCCAGTAGGGGTTGACATCTCGGACCGCGACAACGCGCGGTCGCTAAGGAGTATATTTGGGCCATGGAACAACAATTCGATCAACATATCTCACGCCAGTTCAATCAGGAGCTGGAAATGCTGCGTCAGGATGTGATGGCCATGGGCGGCGTGGCCGAGGAGATGGTCAGGGATTCCATTGCTGCCCTCATCGAGTGCGACACGGCGAAGGCGCAACGCGTGATCGATCTGGACGATGAAGTCAATGAAATGGAAAAGGAGATCGACGAGCAGAGCACCATGATTCTGGCTCGTCGTCATCCGACCGCCAGCGATCTTCGATTGGTGCTGGCCATCATCAAGACCGTCAACGACCTGGAGCGTATCGGCGACGAAGCCGAACGGATAGCTCGCATGGCCGTGCGTCTGGCCGACCTGGATCGGCCGCGCGGCAATTACCATGAGCTTGAAGCCATGGGTGAGACGGTTCGCAGGATGCTGCGCGAAGCACTGGACGGCTTCGCCCGATTGCTGCCCGAGACCGCTGTCAGCCTGTTTCAGGAGGACGAGAAGGTCGATGTCGAGTACGAAAACCTGCTTCGTCAGTACTACACCTACCTGGTCGAGGAGCCGCGCAATACCCGTCGTGTTCTGGACTGCATCTGGATCGCCCGTTCACTCGAGAGGATCGGCGATCATGCCAAGAACATCGGTGAGTACATCGTCTACCTGGTCGAAGGCAAGGACATGCGGCATGCCTCGCGCGAAGAAATAAAGAAATCTCTTTCCGACCGGAGCGATTGATTCGATCCGGGTACGATTCTCAGCTTTTGAGACGGCTCGATGGTCTGATGATTCCATCAAACACCCTGATGGAGTATCGTCATGCCGCAAGCCACGCTGAATTCACTCAAGGCCTCCACCCGAATCCGGCACCGCTGGTCCGGGTTCTGGTCCACGATGGTTGTCGCCGCAGCCCGCGAGCTGTTGGCCCTGGCCAGTCTGCTGGTCGGTCTTGGCCTGGGCCTGTTGGCCCTGGCCGATGGCGTATCAAGGCTGGGCGCGTTGTGAGCCCGGGGAGGATCTGAATCGCCCAATGCCGGTCCCGGCGCGAGTTCAGGCCGCCTGGTCGATCGACTTGACCGGGCCGTTGATGAGGGCATTGCGCGTGGCCTCGACGATCATGTCGACCTCGGCCGAGGTGATGCCGAACGGCGGCGTATAGCGCAGTGAATTCTCCCCCCCGTGGATCACGTTGATGCCGTTCATGCGCAGGTATTCCTCGGTGGATTCGCTGCCGTAAGCCTTGTAGCGACTGGAATCCAGTTCCACCGAGAACAGCAGGCCAGTGCCCTGAACCTGCGTGATTCGTCCGTCAAGTTCACCCTGCAGATTCTTGAATTTTTTCAGAAATTCCTGTCCGCGTTCGATGATGTTGCGGCGCAGTTCCGGTGTGATCGACTTCAGCACTGTGGTTCCGACATCCAGCGCGCGGGGGTTTGCGGTCATGGTGTTGCCGTAAACGCCCTTGCGGTAGGTTTCAGCGGCCCATTCGTTCATGGCCAGCACGGACATCGGATACTGGCCGGCATTCAGTGCCTTCGAGTAGGTTTCCATATCGGGTCCGTCGAGGTCTTCGAAGCCCGGGTAGTCGACAATCGACAGTACGCCGTGGGTGCGCAGGCCGGCCTGAATGGAGTCGACCAGCAGCATGGCACCATGAGCCCGGGTCAGTTGCCGCGCCAGGGCATAGAATTCCGGCGTGATGCCGGCACCCGGATTGCCTTCTCCCATCACCGGTTCCATGAACATCGCTTCGATGAAGATCCGGTGCTGATCGGCATGTTCGAAGATGGCGCGAAGCTGTTCGAGATTGTTCGGCTCGACGGTCAGCAGGCTGTCGTCATCGCGAAAGGAAGCCAAGTGGGCGACATAGGCCCGTCGGGTCGAGTCGGAGTAGCGCGCCGGGCGGTCCGTGCGGCCGTGAAAGCCGCCTGCCAGCGAGAGACGTTTGATGGTGTAGCCGGCTTTTTCGGCACCCGGGTCGGTCTTGTGCTTGGCGTTGATGTCGGCGATCCGGCCGGCCACGGTGACCGACTCCGAACCGGAATTCATGCACAGAAAGCGATCGAAGGGGCAGCCGCTGTCACGACGCTGGCCGATTTCCTCCCGCAGGGTTTCGGCAAACTTCAGGTGCGAGAAACAGGGGGTCATCACATTGGCCATGACCTGGGGTTGGGCCATTGCCTGAATGATCTGCTCCGGCGCGTGACCAAAGCCGAGCATGCCGTAGCCGCCCGAGTCGTGCAGTACGGCACCTTTGGCGGTGATGATCCAGGGGCCCCGACCGGACAGGGCGACATAGGGGTTGACGGCATCGTCGGCGTAGAAATTGACGTAAGCGCTCTGCAGAACTTCTTTCTGCTCGGCTTCGTCAGCTCTGATCAGATCGGGATAAGCCGAGGACCAGCACTGAATCACGCCGAGCGCGTCATCGACGGCCTGTTCCAGGCGCGGGTCGGATTCGGCGAAACGGCTGATTGTTTCGTCCGGAAGACCGCGAGTCATGGGTTCACCACCGATGGAACGAAGTTGCTCTAGCTTTTTCAGGATGGACATGATTGGTCTCCGGTCTTTTCTGCTTGATTAGCGCTTCATTTTAGCAGTCCGGCGTGCTGGTCCGAAAGCACAAGCGAGACCCCGTTGAACGCGCAGTCCATCAGCCACGCCAAGCGCGGGGCCAGAGGGCGCCGGGCGGAGGCAACAGAAAAGAGTCAAAGCGGACTCGCGCAGAGGCGCATCAACAAAAAAACCCTTCTGGGTAAAGCAGCGGACGCAAATTCACTTTCGGCTGTTTTTTTTGAATTTCTCTCTGCGTCCCCGCGTCTCTGCGCGAGAAAAACTTCTTTTCAGCTGTTTCCAAGAAGTGTTCTATGAATGCTGGGCCAGGGCCCATTCGACGTGTTCCCTCACCAGGCCTGATGGATGGTTGGAACGGGAGGACAGGGCCTGGAGGACTGCGTCGGTCGTCGGTGCATTGCCGAGAGCCACTGCGATGTTGCGCAGCCAGCGTTCATGGCCGATCCGGCGAATCGCGGTGCCTTCTGTGCGGGCCAGGAAGGTTGCTTCGTCCCAGGCAAAAAGTTCAGCCAGATCACCGGCATCCAGATCCTTTCTCGGCCGGAAGTCATCGATCCGGCTGTGCTGGGCATAGCGGTTCCATGGGCAGACCATCTGGCAGTCATCGCAGCCATAGATACGGTTGCCCATCGGCGCTCTGAACTCCTCTGGGATCGCGCCCTTGAGCTCGATGGTGAGGTAGGAGATGCAGCGCCGGGCATCGAGCTGGTAAGGAGCCACAATGGCCTGCGTCGGACAGATATCGATGCAGCGCCGACACGAACCGCAGTGGTCCTGGACGGGCGCGTCCGGCGGCAGTTCCAGATCGGTGAAGATCTCACCGAGGAAAAACCAGGACCCGGCATGTCGATTGAGCAGGTTGGTGTGCTTGCCGATCCAGCCAAGGCCGGATTTTTCCGCCAGGGGTTTTTCCAGGACCGGTGCCGAGTCGGTAAACACGCGATGGCCGAAGGGGCCGATCGCATTCTCGATTCTCCCGGCCAGCTTCTTGAGACGGTCCCGCATGACCTTGTGGTAATCGCGGCCCAGGGCGTAGCGAGAAATCAGCGCCTTGTCCGGGGCTTCCAGCAGGGCCTCGGCGGGTGTGGCGTCGGCCGGCAGATAATCCATGCGAACGGTAATGACCGAGCGGGTTCCCGGATGCAGCTCCTCGGGCCGCGAGCGCTTGCGGCCGTGGGCGGCCATCCAGTCCATGCCGCCGTGGTAGTCGCGCTCCAGCCACTCATCGAGACGGGCTTCGTAGCTGCTCAGATCCAGATCGGCGATGCCGACCTGATCGAAACCCAGCGACCGGCCCCAGTCGCGAATCCGGTCAACGAGCTCGTCGATCGGTAACTCGGGCCGGGGGCTGGCGTGCCTATAATCGGGGTTATGGGACATAGCAACGGATTATATCGGGCCGATCAGGTCGGCGAGCTGGATCGGCGGGCGATCGAAGATCATGGGATTCCTGGCTACACCCTGATGTGTCGGGCAGGGGCGGTGGTGTTCGAGCGAATTCGCGCGCGCTGGCCGGAGGTCCGCGAGCTGACCGTGCTCTGCGGTGGCGGAAATAACGCGGGCGACGGCTATGTCGTTGCTCGCCTGGCTCTGGAAGCGGGATTCGATGTGCAATTGCTTGC
Source organism: uncultured Wenzhouxiangella sp. (assembly GCA_964439915.1). GTDB lineage: Bacteria > Pseudomonadota > Gammaproteobacteria > Xanthomonadales > Wenzhouxiangellaceae > Wenzhouxiangella. Next base: position 27,308 of record CAYTQT010000004.1, read on the forward strand.
GCTGGTCAAAGCCGACGAACTCAAGGCGGACGCCCACCGGGCTGCGCAGGACTGGCAGGCATCGGGTGAATCACCCGATCCGCCGGACGCCGAGCTGCGAGGTGGGGTGATTGTCGATGCGCTTCTGGGCACCGGTCTCGATCGACCTGCAGAGGGTCGCTTCGCCGACTTGATCGAGCGCGCCAATGCCAGCGGCCTGCCGATCGTTGCCATTGACCTGCCCTCGGGTCTGAGTGCGGACACCGGGCAGGCCCTGGGCGCCTGTATTCGAGCGAATCTGACGGTCAGTTTCATCGGTCGCAAGCGCGGTCTTCATACCGCATCTGCAGGCGACTGGGTCGGTGAGCTTGCCTTTGATGCGCTGGCTGTACCGGAGGCCGTACTGGGCTCGATCGAGCCCGATGCGGAGCTGCTGGATGACTCGATCATCCATCAGTCCTTCCCGTCGCGCCGAAAAAGCACTCACAAGGGGATGCTGGGTCGGGTGCTGATCGTCGGCGGGGATCACGGCTATTCCGGCGCACCGATTCTCACCGGCCAGGCGGCGCTGCGCTCGGGCAGCGGTCTGGTCACGCTGGCCAGTCGCCCCCGCACGGCGTCGGCTGCGGCGGTTGTCCAGCCGGAACTGATGGCTCGCGATGTGTCGGAACCGGGACAGCTCGATGGACTCCTGGCGGCCTGCGATGCAGTCGCCCTGGGTCCGGGCCTCGGCCGTTCGTCCTGGTCATTATCGCTCTGGCAGGCCGTGCTCGACGCGGACCGCCCGGTGGTGCTGGATGCCGACGGCCTGAACTGGCTGGCCGAGTCTCCCTTTCAGCGCCGCGACTGGGTTCTGACGCCGCACCCGGGCGAGGCTGCTCGCCTGCTGGGCGTCGGCGTGGACGAGATCCAGGCCGACCGGTTTGCAGCGGCCCGCTCGCTGGCTGACAGATATCAGGCGGTGGTGGTGCTGAAAGGCTGGGGCACGCTGATCGCAAGTCCCGCTGGACGCGTACGGGTCTGCCCCTTCGGCAATCCGGCGATGGCGACGGCGGGGATGGGGGATGCGCTGACCGGCATCATCACAAGCTTGCTTGGACAGGGCCTCGATCTCGAATCCGCCGCTGCCCTGGGCGTGGTCGTCCACGCCAGAGCAGGCGACCGCGCGGCGCGGGGACGGCGGCAGATTCTCGCCGGCGATCTGATCGCGCAGCTGTCTCGGATCCTGCCGTCGTGAGCCAGACCTTTCAGGTTGCCAGCGAGGAGGAGATGCTGCAGTTGGGGGTGGCGCTTGTCCCCCCGCTGCAGCGCGGCGGGCAGGTCGATCTGAGCGGTGATCTGGGCATGGGCAAGACCACCCTGGTGCGCGGAATCCTGCGCGCGCTGGGCTATGCAGGCCGGGTCAAGAGCCCGAGTTATGGTCTGGTCGAGAGCTACTTTCTGCCGGACCTGACGGTTCATCATCTCGATCTGTACCGCCTCAGCCATGGCGAAGAGCTTGCGTTTCTGGGGCTGGAGGAACTGCTCGACGGCCAGGCCCTGGTTCTGATCGAATGGCCGGAGCGGGCCCGCGGCTTCCTGCCCGATCCGGATTGGACCATCCACATCGACCAACCCGGCCCAGGCCTTCGCGATGTCGTGGTGAGCGCAAGCAGTGAGAAGGCCAGAACGTCGTTCCAAGAGATTCCCTAGCGCCGTAGCGTCTCTGCGAGAGACCTTGCTTGAGCCTCAGCGCTCGAGCCGATCCGATAGCTCCTCCAGGTAGCCCTCGATTCGGGCAGCGTTGGCGCCGATGTCGCTGCCGCCGACGCGGGATTTCGAGCGGACATCGACAATGCTGCCGTCGTCTTGTGCGCGAACGCGGATCACTACATCGTCCTTGAATCCGAACCAGAAGGTCGTGTCGGTCGCCTCGATTCGGCCTTCAGCCGGCACGGTGGCCACCATCTCCCAGCCGATGGCCTCGGCCGTGTCGACGGCGGCCGCGAAAACATCCGCGGGGGCATGATCGACTCGAAGGGGGCCCAGTTCGGGGTAGCCTTCACGCTGCCGCTCGGCCACCTCCTCGCCTCCGTACTCGACCGGATTGGGCGCGTCGGCACGCAGCGGCGCGACGGCCACGAATTGGGGCGGATCGACGGTGTCGGTGGTGACATCGTGGATGAAGGGCAGTGAGCGCGCTTTCTGAACCTGCAGCGCGACCGGAGCCACGGTCATCAGCCCGATTGCAATGGATAGCAGCATCGCTCCCAGATACTGCTTGCGGATGCTGGGGATCAGAATCGCGACCACTCCGACCAGGGCGCCCGCACCGCCAAGATAGAGTGCCCAGCGCATCAGGGAGAAGCCGCCGCGAAAGTCCCACAGCCCCAGGCGAGTTCCTGGCCCGGCCATGAGCAGGAGCAACAGGCCGATCAGTGCGACAAGGGGCAGAAAGCGTAGAATCTTCATGGATGAGTCTCCCAGGTCATTGATTTGATTATAGATCAGTTCGTCTCTCGGCGGCGGTGACACTCGATTTCGGTCGCACCGGCCTGAACGACTCGGTCTCGATCCGGGTTCCGCGCACGGCGACGAAACTGGCTGAGGCAACGCTGTCCCAGTTGTCCGGGCAGTCGTCGATCGGCTCGGACAGCAGGACAGTCCCCGGTCCTGGCCTTCCGGCGTCGTCGCTCAGTACATCGCTCAGCCCGCGCCCGGCGCGATTGTGATAAAGGGTCTTCGGTTTACCGTCGGTGGAATAGCGTATGGCGTAGAGCGTCTGACCATCGCAGAAGGCACAGGTCAGGCGAAAGGGCTCGGTGATCCCGGCTTTTTCCTGCTCCTGTTCGACCAGACCGACCATCCGTTCCATCGCCCCCTTGGGATCGTTGTCCAGCCCCAGCGTCAGGGCAAGATAGAAGGCGGTCTCCGTGTCGGTCGTGCCGCGGATCTGCACGAAGAGCTCGGGGTCGACGGCCATCTGCAGGCTGCGTTTGATCCGCTCGAAACCAGAAATCTCTCCGTTGTGCTGGAAGGTCCAGCGACCATGGCGAAACGGGTGCGAGTTGCTGCGCTGAACCAGGCCGTGATAGGCGGCGCGCAGATGGGCAAGAAACAGCCCCGATCGGATCTGCTCGGCCAGGTTGACCAGATTGCGATCCGACCAGGCCGGCCGCAGATCGCGGTACAGGCCGGGCCGCTCGCGTTCACCGTACCAGGCGACACCGAAACCGTCACCGTTGGTTGGAAATGCACCGTCGGGCAGGCCCTGGATGTTCTCGACATAGTTCTCGCGGGCAAAGCGACTCTGCACCAGCAGCGATCGCGAGGGCTTGATGATCAGATCCTCCAGATAGATTTCAGGGCCGGAGTAGGCCAGCCATCGGCACATCGTGTTTTCCCATTGGTCGTGTAAAGGGGTTTATCAGCATGTATTGTCTCAGAGCTGCACGACATCGACATGATCCGCATCCGACACCCTGAGTGTAAGGACGAGGTCGCCCGAGCAATCGCCCGTCCGGAACAACCACGTGACATTGTCTTCGCGCCGCGGCGGAAGCGGTATCTGGCTGCAGTGCAGTGTGATTTCGGGTCGTCGACTCAGCGCAAAACCGAGATGAGTGACCACCAGCCAATCGCCGTCGGCGGCATCCAGCTCCACCGATTCCTCTTTTTCCGGACTGAATGCCGGAGTGTAGGGTGGGTAGTCTCGAAAGGTCTCGAGGGCAATACTGACTTGCTCACGTGGAGTGGCGCTGACGTTGAACACTGAAAAAGCACCGACCTTGGCCACAGGTTTCCGATCGATTTCGCTGGCCAGTGCTTTTGATATGCCGATGACATGCGCTCGCCCGGCCTCTGACCCGCCGGCCGAATGATCAATGCCGCTGCAGGTCAAACGGGCGTCCATGGCGTATCCGTGTATCAGAGTCAGCGCCAGCGAGCCGTGGATGGCCAGGCCTGAGTTTCGACACAGCCAGCGACCGGTCTGTCGAGACTGGACCGCACTGAGTAAGGGGTGGGGGCGATGCAGGTCCACGGGATGCTTGACATCCATCACTGGATTGATCGCGAATGGCCAATGTCCGACTTGAAGTGTTCGGGTCGCGGCGACGACAAAAACAAGATGCAGCGCCACCAGCAGTGACACGCAAGCAATGGGCAGGGCAGCGCGAGCGCTTGTCGTCATCCTGGTGGATTGGAAGGCAAACGCTGTGCTCAGACCGATCGCGATCAGTCCGGATAGTACGAACCAGATCGGCGTAAGCATGTAGTAAGGATGAACAACGCGCAGTCCGACCAGGCCCAGCCAGCCGCTGACAAGCGTGATCCAGAACAGCAGCGCGATTCGATCACCCTGGAAGACGCGAATCAGGGCGCCGACCAGCCCGATTGTTGCGGTCAGGCAGAACAGACCGGTCAGCGCCAGGCTTGCCAGCGAAGGCAGCCCCACGATATATCGCAGGCAATAGTGCAGTCCGCCGCCGAGCAGCTGTCCGGCAATGGTCATCGCATTGGATACGGAAAAGACACCAGCCTGACCAGACTGGAATTCATCGAGCTCGCTGAGCAGAGGCCAGCCGCTGAGCTGTTGATCGATCAGGTAGGGCAGAAAGGGCAGCAGCGCGACCAGTGCAGCCAGGATCAGGCCGACGGGGCGTGCCCCGTGCCTGAAGCCCGCCATCACGACAAGTCCGAACGGCAGAGCGATCACCATCAGGCTCGTAGGGTGGGCATGCAGCGCCAGCGAGAAGCTCAGGCTCATCAGGATCAGGTCGCGAATCCGGCCACGGGTCAGAAACTGCAATCCGAACACCAGCATGGAGGCCAGAAGTGGTGTTGTCAGAATCGGATGAGTGATGAAGACCTGTTCGAATCGCTGCCAGCCCGGGACCAGCAGCAGCATCGCCCAGATCAAGCCAATGCCAGGGCTCGACCAAAGCGCGCCGGCTCGATAGACCAGCACGAAGGCGAGACTGGCAATGAGCGTCAGGGTCAGCGCGATTCCGGTAACGCCCATGCCAACGGCCTGCAAACCGGCGAGCAGGTAGTACCAGATCGGCCCCAGGTTGAATACGCCGGCCAGCTGCGGCCCAACCAGCAACCAGTCTCTGCTCTGGCGCATGTCGTAGGCGATTGCCAGATCGCGCGCCAGATCCAGATGCAGGACCGACGCTGTAACGGTGCAGACGAAGCTGATCATGAGTAGCGACACAAACCAGCGGTGGGACGAGCTCATCCTAGAGACCGTGGCGACCTGCTGAAAGTCTTCACTGGCATTGGGTGTATCGAAGGTCCAGCGGCGATTGAGCAGATAGTTGCTGACCGGAATGGCCACAAAGGCAACGACCTGCGCCAGTACGTAAGGTGCGGATAGCACCCCTGTGCCGACGGCCATGATAGAGGCGTTCAGGCCCATGCCGACGAGGGTGACGACGAGAAAACGAGGCAGGGTCCGGCGAACCGGGTGATCATGTGCAAACACCCAGTGGTGCTGCAGTGTGAAAGACACCACGATGCTGGCAATGAAGCCAAGAGTTGAGGCCGGCACACTGGCCCACCCTGCGCCCTCTACCAGAATGATAAGGACCAGCAGATGGGTCAGCAGGCTGCTGAAACCGGTGATGCCGTATCGCCCCAGGCGGTGCCCGATTAGTCCTTGCACCGGTTGTCCGATTCGCTTCGCGTGCTGGCCTGAATCAGAAACCGCGGCCGTCCTTTGACTTCATTGTGGATCTGGGCGATGTACTGGCCAATCAGCCCCAGCGCCATCATGACAACGCCGCCTTGAATCAGGATCAACAGGATGACGGTCGTGAAGCCTTCCACGGCACGGCCGGCATACCATTGCCAGAGGGTCTGGGCGCCTAGCACCAGGGCAAAGAAAAGGAACACGAATCCCGCGATGGTGACCAGCTGCAGGGGGGCCGAGGTGAAGGCGATCGTGTTCTTGACGGCGTATTTTGCCAGTGCCCAGGAGGAAAAACTGCTTCGACCGCTGCGACGATGCGCCGGTACGAAGGTGACGCGGCGTCGATTAAAGCCGATCCAGCTGCTCAATCCGCGGTAGAAAAAGGCACTCTCGGGAAGCGATAGCAGCGTATCCACCGCGCGCCGGGACAGCAGTCTGAAATCGCTCGCCTCATCGAGATCGATTTCACTGAGTCGGGAAAAGCATCGGTTGAACAGCTTCGAGGCCTGGCGACCGAGGAAGGACTGGGTAGTGCGAGAGAGCTTGATGCCTTCGACGATATCAGCACCTGAACGCCACTGCTCGATAAATTCGGGCAGCTTTTCTGGAGGATGCTGGCCATCACCGTCCATGGTCAGGACTGCGCGACCGCTCGCCTCGCTCAGCCCCGCGATCAGGGCTGCTTCCTTGCCAAAGTTTCTGGACAGCTGGATGCCGGAAATGCGGCAATCTTCCGATGCAAGGGCCTGGATGGTCGACCAGGTGGAATCGCTTGAACCGTCGTCCACCAACAACACGGAATAGGTGATACCGACCGGGTCCAGTACCTGCTGAACCTCGGCGATGAGCTGCCCGAGTTCTCCCGCCTCGTTACGCAGAGGAATCACGAGGGTCAGGTCGGTCGGTTCGCTTGACGGATTCGAATCAGACAGGGCCATGGCAAAGCTATTTCAGAAGTGTACTGGAGTCGAGAATGATGATATCGACATATTGAGGTGCGTTTGTTTCGACCGAGAGCTGAAGCGGCTGATGGCAGGTCGTTAATTCAAGCAGGTTGGAGACAGCGTCCTGGGCCAGCGACTCGATCTCTCTTTCACCGCAGCGCAGAACCACGTTCGGTCGGGGCGCGATTCCGAATGCCAGATTCGACAAAGCCAGCACATCCCCTGAGCCGTCCAGCTGCCAGTTCAAGCGCGTCATTTGCGGACCGGGGATCGGCAAGGCAGGTTCGGGAGCATAGGCGAGGTCATCCGGGGCAAGAATGACCTCGCCGGGGCCGATGACCGCTTTCGCTCGAATCAATCCAAAATTTCCGATCGTGCTCGACGAAGTGATTCCTGCTCGATCAAGCAAGGCGACGGAAAAGCCAGCCCAGTGATCATAGGCCTCCAGAGCGCCGCCTAATACCTGAGGTCCTGCGCGGCAGCTCAGTGATCGCTCGACCCCATAGCTGATCACCTGCATCTGGGCCCATGCGCCGTGCAACGCCACGCGCGGGAATCTGCACAACCAGCGACCGCCCTGGCGAATGGTCATGGGATTGCTCAAGGCCAGCGTTTCGGTCTCGTGCCAGGGTTCTGTGGTCATAAAAAGTGGCACGAATGCAAATGGCCACTCGCCCACCTGCTGCTTCAGCATGATCGGGGTGGCAGCCATCCAATAGACGGCCAGCGCGGGTAGTGCGATCAAGGGCGCCCATCGACGACGCTGTAGGTGGCTCAGCGCAAACCACAACCCATGAGCCACGATGGCCAGCGTCACCACCTTCAGGGTCGTAAGCATGTAGAAGGGGAAGAAAACGCGCATGGTTGCCAGCACCACGATTCCGAGGATTGCGCTCAACCAGAACAGGGTGGCTGAAAAGTCTCGACGCGTCATTGCAATGGCCGATGAGATCAATCCGACCAGCACCGCCAGAATCCATAGTAGCTTGAGAATGCTGACAGAGAATTCAGACCATTCTGCGAGCACCGAGAACCAGTAGCCCAGCGACTGTGGAAACAGGCTCAGCGCGAGTTCGGGCACCTGGCCCAGGCTGCCCTGACTCTGCGCGGAAAGTATGTACTCGACCAAGGCATCGAGGGGTGATTCTCCGGAATTGATCAGGCTGAGCAGAAAGGGTAGAAAAAGAGCGAACCCTCCGGCACAAAACGCGATGAACTGGCGCAGTCTGTTCGAGATCGATCCTCCGCATCGAGCGAAGACAAAGACGATTATTGGAAGGCCGAGAATACAGGTTGGATGCGCGTGAAGGCTGGCGGAGAACGCCAGTCCAAGCAGTGCAAACCCCGACCTGCTGGGTTTCGACAGGCATTTGTGGGCGATCAAGAGAGTCAGGATGAACAGCGTGGCGGTCAGGCTGGTGTGACCGGGCATCACTTGTTCATAGGTGCTCCAGGACGGGATGAGTAGCAGGATGGCCCAGATCAGACCGATCTGCCGATTGAACCAGGCGCGCCCTGCCAGATAGGCCAGCGGAAATTGCAGGGAGCTCAGCACGGCGAGGGTGAGGACAATGGTGAAATAGCCCATCCCCATCCACTGCATCAGCGCCAGAAGATAAAACCAGACCGGACCGAAATGAAAAACGCCGGCGAGGCTCGGGCCTCGAAGGGGAAATTCTTCTCCTGTAACGATGGAGTTGGCAATGGTCAGATCACGCGCAAAATCACCATTGATTGAAGACCAGGGGGCGATCGCAATAAAACTCACCATCAAGGCCAAAATGATCAGCTGATAGACAAAACGATCCCGCCGGTGTTGATCTGACTCAGTCATCGGATTTCGTCCAGATCGCCTTGAGTTCGTAGAGTTTGGCCAAAGCCTCGCGTGGACTGACTTCATCGGGGTCGAGGGCTTCCAGAGCGTGCTCGATCTCCGATGGCTTATTGTCGGGTGGCTCGGAGGCTCGATCCGATCGTGTCGAAAACAGACCAAGCTGGGGCGACTGCGCCTTGGCGGCGTCATTCTCGAGCCGATCAAGATGCTGGCGGGCCTGGCGGATGACCGGTCGCGGTACTCCGGCCAGCTTGGCGACCTGGATCCCGTAGGACTGACTGGCGGGCCCGTCGCGGACGCTATGAAGAAACACGATCGAGTCGCGGTGTTCGCGCGCATCGAGGTGAACGTTGGCAATGCCGGCGTGGTCCTCGGCCAGACGGGTCAGTTCGAAGTAATGCGTCGCAAACAGCGTCAGGGCGCGCAGGTTGATGGCCAGCTCGGTGGCCACGGCCCAGGCCAGGGCCAGCCCGTCGAAGGTCGAGGTGCCGCGACCGATCTCGTCCATCAGGACCAGTGATCGGTCAGTGGCGTTGTGGAGAATATTGGCCGTTTCAACCATCTCGACCATGAAGGTCGATCGGCCCCGGGTCAGATCATCGCCGGCCCCGATGCGCGAGAAGATCCGGTCGATCGGCCCGATGCGGGCCTCGGCTGCAGGCACGAAACTGCCGGCGTGGGCGAGGATGACGATCAGCGCGGTCTGGCGCATGAAGGTCGATTTACCGCCCATATTGGGACCGGTGATGACCAGCATGCGTCGCTCCGGGTCCAGCGCGCAGTCATTCGGCACGAAGCTTTCATCCTGCACCGTTTCGACGACCGGATGGCGACCGCCCTTGATCTCAAGGCCGGGCTGCTCGTCGAGAAACGGGCGATGGAAATTCAACGTTTCAGCGCGTTCGGCGAAGGTCGTCAGGACATCGACCGACGCGATCGCCCGGGCCAGCCCGGCCAGCCGGGCGTGTTCTGCAGCGAGATCCTCGATGAGCTGTTCGTAGAGGGCTTTTTCGCGCGCCAGCGCCCGCTCTCTTGACGACAGAACCTTGTCCTCGAAGCCCTTGAGCTCTTCGGTGATGTAGCGCTCGACGTTCTTCAGCGTCTGGCGGCGACTGTACTCGGTCGGAACCTGATCGCTGTGGATCCTGCTGATCTCGATGTAATAGCCGTGGACGCGGTTGTAGCCGACCTTGAGCTTTTCGATGCCCGTTCGCTCGCGTTCCTGGCGCTCGTAGCGCAGCAGGAAGTCACCGGCGTTCTGGCTCATGCCGCGCAGCTCGTCGAGCTCGGCGTCGAAGCCCTCGGCGATGACGCCACCGTCGCGGATCACCACCGGCGGTTGCTCGATCACGGCGCGGTCGAGCAGATCGCAGAGGTCCGGGCAGGGGGCCAGCGCATGTCCCAGTTCATTGAGCAGGGCATCGGCGGGCGCATCCAGGGTCTCGCTAAGTCCGGGCAGACGATGCAGGCCCTCGCGCAGGGTCGCCAGATCACGCGGACGCGCCGACTTCAGCGCAATACGGGTCAGGACACGCTCCAGGTCCCCCATGCCCGAGAGCTGGTCGCGAATTCTGGGGTGCAGCCCCTGATGTATCAGCGTTTCGACGGCCTGGTGCCGGGCCGACAGGTCGCTTCGGGAGCGCAGGGGATGAGTCATCCACCGCTTGAGCTTGCGGCTGCCCATCGGCGTCGCTGCGGTGTCCATCAGCCCGACCAGGGTGTGTTCCTGACGCCCATCCGGGTGGATATCGATTTCCAGGTGTCGGCGGGTGGCCGCATCGAGCACGAGATGGTCGCTGGCCTGGACGGCACGAAAACCGGTCAGATGGGTGAGCTCGCCGGCCAGCATGTCGCGGGCATAGCCGAGCAGGGCACCGGCAGCACCCAGGCCGGGCCCACGGCCCTCGACGCCGAAACCCGATAGCTCCTTGACGCCGAGTTGCCGGCAGAGCTCGCGCTCGCCGGATTCCTCATCGAAATGCCAGGGCGGCACCGGGCGCAGGGCTCCGACCTGACCGGTCAGGGAAAGCTGCTGGTCTTCCGGGAACAGAATTTCCACCGGCCGCAGGCGCTCCAGTTCGGCGGCCAGCTCGGCACCGGACTCCGGCTCGCAGAAGCGCAGACGCCCGCCGGCCAGATCCAGCCAGGCCAGACCGAAGCGGGATCGTGCCGTCGTGGCCGGGAGGATGGCGGCCAGCAGGCGGTCCTGACGATCCTCCATCAGCGCTTCCTCGGTGACCGTGCCCGGGGTGAGAATGCGGACGACCTTGCGCTCGACCGGTCCCTTGCTGGCGTCCGGGTCGCCGATCTGTTCGCAGATCGCGATCGACTCGCCCTTCTTGATCAGGCGCGCCAGATAGCTGTCGACGGCGTGGTAGGGGACGCCGGCCATGGGAATGGCTTCGCCGGCAGATTTGCCGCGCGTGGTCAGCGTGATGTCGAGCAGTCTGGCAGCCCGCTTTGCATCGTCATAGAACAACTCATAGAAGTCCCCCATCCGAAAAAACAACAGGATCTCCGGGTAGTCCGCCTTGATTCGCAGGTACTGCTGCATCAGCGGGGTGTGGGTGGGCGTTTCTGTGGGCATTGGCTAGAGCGGAAGGATTCGGATAGTGTCAGGTTGGAGAGGACAAAGGTTTCAGGGTTCAGGTAAGTCGGGATTGGGGCATCCTGGAATCAGCAGAGAAGGTAGCAGGTACAGTGAAGAAATCGACACCGTTCGAACGAAGTCTGCCCTGAACGCTGAACTCTGAAACCTTTCGCCTATCTCCGGCATTATAGGGGTCATGGAAATCCAATACGACGATGAAGCGATCGCGACCCTGACCGCGGCGCTGGCGGCCGAGCTTCGGGCACACGGCCGCCGGCTGGCGACGGCCGAGTCCTGCACGGGGGGCTGGATTGCCAAGGTCTGCACCGACCTGGCCGGCAGTTCGGACTGGTTCGAACGCGGTTATGTCAGCTATTCCAACGCGTCCAAACACGAGCTGCTCGGCGTCCGCCCGGCCGATATCCATCGCTTTGGCGCGGTGAGCGAGGAGGTTGCAGCGGCGATGGCCACAGGAGCGCAGGAGCGTGCCGGCGTCGACTATGCACTGTCGGTCTCCGGCGTGGCCGGTCCCGGCGGCGGGAGCCCCGACAAACCGGTCGGAACGGTCTGCTTCGGCTGGGCACTGCCGGACGACGACGCAGAAACAGAGACACTGCTCTTTGTCGGCGATCGCGATGACATCCGTCGCCAGACCGTGGTCCATGCCGTCAAGGGACTGCTGAGCCGCCTTGCTCGCCGCTGAGCGCGAGCCGATGACCTGCCGGGTACTGGAGCTCGAATGACGGCCGGGCAGAAGCGTTCGAGCCGGCTGTTCTTCGCCCTCTGGCCGCCGGACAGCGTCCGGCAGAGTGTCCTGGAACAACGCGAAGCACTCGGCGCCATCAGTCGACGGCGTGTTCCCGTACACAACTATCACCTGACTCTTTTGTTCCTCGGCAATCAGGACGCCGGCCTGATGGGCGAGATTCAGGCGATCATTGATCTCGTTAGTAAGGACGCTGGCGAGCCCTTCGATCTGCGCCTGGATCGCTGGGGATATTTCGACTCGGCCCGCGTCGTCTGGCTGGGTGCCCGGGCCCCGCGGCCCTGTGTTGCACTGGTCGATGCGCTGACATCCGCAGCTGATTCCACGGGGCTGGCTTTGCGGCCTTCCCCATTCGTTCCTCACCTGACGGTGTTTCGGCAGGTGACCCCGCCGTTCCAGCCCCCCGAGATCGAGCCGATCGACTGGTCAGTGCGGGATTTTTCATTGATCGAGTCGATTCCCGGCCGGCCTTATCAGGTTTTGAGAACCTGGTCCCTAGAATAGAGTCCGGCATAAGGCGAACAGGCCTCGGGGCAGCGAAGGGTGACTCGGAAAATCACTCGATCGGGTCTAGGAAATCGCCTCGACGCGGATTTGTGGACTTGGATGCCGCCCACCGTGTGAGATACTTTGAAGCAACTTGTCATCAACGAATCGAACGAGAGGATTGTGCAGTGGACGAGAATCGCAAACGCGCGCTGGCAGCAGCGCTTGGACAGATCGAAAAGCAGTACGGCAAGGGTGCCATCATGCGCATGGGCGACGATGCCGGGCGCAAGGACGTCCCGGTGGTCTCGACCGGTTCACTGGCACTGGACCTGGCCCTTGGAATAGGCGGGCTGCCGCGCGGCCGGGTGGTCGAGATCTATGGCCCGGAATCCTCGGGCAAGACGACCCTGACCCTGCACGCTGTTGCTGAAGCCCAGAAGGTCGGTGGAACAGCGGCCTTCGTCGATGCCGAGCATGCGCTCGATCCCAGCTACGCCGAGAAACTCGGCGTCAATGTGGATGATCTGCTCGTCTCCCAGCCGGACACCGGTGAGCAGGCGCTGGAAATCACCGACATGCTGGTCCGGTCCGGTGCGGTCGATATCGTGGTCGTGGACTCCGTGGCCGCACTCACGCCGAAGGCCGAAATCGAGGGTGAGATGGGCGATTCCCATGTTGGCCTGCAGGCCCGCCTGATGAGCCAGGCGCTGCGCAAGCTGACCGGAAATATCAAGCGCACCAACTGCATGGTGATCTTCATCAACCAGATCCGCATGAAGATCGGCGTGATGTTCGGCTCTCCCGAGACGACCACGGGCGGAAACGCGCTGAAGTTCTACTCCTCGGTGCGTCTGGACATTCGCCGGATCGGCGCGCTCAAGCGTGGTGACGAGGTGGTCGGCAACGAGACCCGGGTCAAGGTCGTCAAGAACAAGATGGCTCCACCGTTCCGGCAGGCCGTATTCGAAATCCTCTATGGCGAGGGCATTTCACGCGAGGGCGAGCTGATCGAGCTTGGCGTTGAGCATGGCTTCGTCAAGAAATCGGGCGCCTGGTACAGCTACGGTGAGGACCGGATCGGCCAGGGCAAGGAAAACGTCCGCCAGTTCCTCAAGGATAATCCCGAGATGGCCGACGAACTGGAGAAGAAAGTGCGCGCCAAGATATTGCCGAAGGCCGAAGACGCGCGCGTGGAAGAAGCGCCTGAAGAAGAAGCCGAGGTCAGTTGAAGTTTCGGGACGCGAGGGCAGGTGACAGAGCGCAGCCGGCTGACCCGGCCGAGCTGCGCGAAGCGGCAATTCGTTTGCTGGCACGACGCGAGCACAGCCATCTCGAACTGAGTCGCAAGCTCCGCCAGCGAGGCTGGCCTGATCCGGCCCTGGAGCGGGTGCTGAGTGAACTCGCCGACCAGGGCTTGCAGTCCGACGAGCGCTTTGCCGAGAGCTTTGTGCGGATGCGATCGCAGAAGGCTTATGGCCCCATTCGCATCCGCGCCGAGCTGGGCGAGCGGGGTATCGACAGAGGCCTTATCGACCGGGCACTGCGCGAGGCCGAGGTCGATTGGTTGGTACTGGCCTCGGACTGGTACGAACGCCGCTACCGAGGCCGGCCGGTCGAGAATCTCAAGGAGAAGTCGCGTCGTCAGCAAGCGCTGGCGCGCCGCGGCTTCGATCATTCCGTCGTGAGAGAAGTGCTTGATTGACGGTAACAGTCCTTGCCGTCGCGTTTGGCTTGCATCAGTGCGCGGTCTGCACGGGCCAGCCAGGCAGCCGGGTCTTCTCCGGGCGCGTGGTGTGCCAGTCCGGCAGAAAAGGTCACCGCCGGGTCAGCGTTGAGCTGGGCCTTGTTGAACTTGCGTTTCAGATTGATCAACGCAACCTCCGCGCCGGCCAGGGTGGTTTCGGGTAGCAGCAGAACAAATTCCTCGCCGCCATAGCGGTAGAAGCGGTCCCTCTCCCGGGTTCCATCGCCGGCCACTCGAGCCAGCAACATCAGGATGCCGTCCCCGTACTGGTGTCCATGCTCATCGTTGAGTCGTTTGAAGTCATCCAGGTCGATCAGGGCGAGGCTGTGGGGTTTTGGCGAAGGAGTTCTGACGAGTTGAGCCAGGTCGCGGTCGAGCGAGCGGCGATTGTAGGCTCCGGTCAGTCCATCGCGGGCGGCCAGTTCGGAGAGCTGGATACGCTGGGTTGCCACCCGCGAGGCGAAAATCAAGCTGAACAGACTGGTCATGGCGACGACCGCGATGAATGTGGCATGCTCGGCTGCGTCCTGGAAAATCTCCGGATGCAGGCCGATGGCGGTGATCATGATGCCGTTGGCGATGAGGGCGACGCGGCGCTCGGCCATCAGGAAATTACCCACCAGCGTGCTGATGGCCCACATCGGACTCAAATCGAGGAACACAGTGACGCCCATCACCCCAATGGCGGCAATGGCAGCTAGAAGATTGGCCACGCGCCGAGTCCATGCCGGATGCCAGGCCAGAACGGCAAAGGCGAGGAAGCAGGTCAGGATCAGGCTGTCGGCCACACCGATGGCAGTGTCGCCATTCGCAAGGCGGAAAATGGCAAATGGCCCGACGATGATCAGGGCACACAGCGAATAGAGCGTGATAATGGCCAGCTGCAGGTCGTGGCGCATGCGATTGGCGAGAACGCGCAGCCGCTCCATCCATGTCTTCGGATTCGGTTGTCGCGGCGGCGGGTTCGGCCGGGGGGCCGAGCTCATGCTTACAAGCATCGTTCGTCTCTCGTCCCGCGGACTACGCGGGAATTCATGGTTGCTAGATTGAATGCATATTCAGTGCCAAGCCATATTCGGGCTTGAGCCCCTCACAAACGAGGGTGTATCGCCCGGGTCGGTGACCCTGCCGGTCGATCAACGACGCTTTCTGCCCGGTATCCGAGCGCGGATGATTCGATTCCTTGCCTTCTCAGCCCTTAAACTATAGCTTCTACTCTGAAATTCCCGACTGCAGACCGTCCCATGAAAACCACCGCTGAAATTCGCCAGGCGTTTCTCGATTTCTTCGAGCAGCGCGGCCACCGAATCGTCAAGTCCTCACCGCTGGTGCCCGGTAACGATCCGACGCTCCTGTTCACCAACGCCGGCATGGTGCAGTTCAAGGACGTTTTTCTCGGCTCGGAGAAGCGCGCGTATTCGACAGCAGCCAGCTCGCAGCGCTGTGTTCGCGCGGGCGGCAAGCACAATGATCTCGAAAATGTCGGTTACACCGCGCGCCACCACACCTTTTTCGAGATGCTGGGGAACTTCAGTTTCGGTGATTACTTCAAGCGAGAAGCCATTGAATATGCTTGGGAATTTCTGACCGGAACCTGTGGTTTTCCGGCCGAGAAGCTCTGGGTCACCGTCTATGATGAGGATCAAGAAGCGGCCCGCATCTGGCTGGACGAGATCGGCGTCGACCCGGCCCGCCTGTCCCGGATCGGCGACAAACCCGGCAAGCGCTATGAGAGCGACAACTTCTGGGCCATGGGCGATACCGGGCCCTGCGGTCCCTGCACCGAGATTTTTTACGACCACGGTCCAAAGATTTCTGGCGGTCCGCCGGGCTCGCCGGACGAGGATGGCGACCGGTATATCGAGATCTGGAACCTGGTCTTCATGCAGTTCGATCGGTCCGCCGACGGCACGATGCGCCCGCTTCCGGCACCCTGCGTTGACACCGGCATGGGCCTGGAACGTCTGGCCGCGATCCTTCAGGGCGGGCATTCCAATTACGACATCGATCTGTTCCGGCATCTGATCCGTTCGGCCGCCCGTCTGACCGGCTCGGACGATCCGGATTCCCCCTCACTGAAAGTCATCGCCGACCATATTCGGGCCTGTGCCTTCCTGGTTGTCGACGGTGTGCTGCCCGCCAATGAGGGACGGGGCTATGTGCTGCGACGGATCATTCGCCGCGCCATCCGGCACGGCTACAAGCTGGGCTGCAAGGAGTTGTTCTTCAGCAGAATGGTCGAGCCGCTGGCTGAAGTCATGGGTGAGGCCTATCCGGAGCTCGAAGACAAGCAGGCCTTCGTGGCCGAGGTGCTGGCGCGTGAAGAGCAGCGATTCGGCGAGACTCTGGACCAGGGTATGAAACTGCTGGAGCAGGCCATTGCCGACATGCCGGATGCACGGATCCCCGGCGATGTCGCTTTCAAGCTCTACGATACCTTCGGATTCCCGATTGATCTGACCCGTGATATTGCTCGCGAGCGGGATTTGTCCGTCGATGACGAGGGCTTCGAGCAGGCCATGGGCGAGCAGCGTGCCCGGGCCCGGGCGGCTGGCAGCTTCGGTGGTGGCGACGGCCTTCCGGCCGATCTGATCGCCAGTCTGCCGAAAACGGAGTTTCTGGGTTATCAGTCAACCGCCACCGATTCAGCCGAAGTGGTGGCGATCGTGGCCGACGGGGAATCGGTGGATGTGCTGACCACAGGCCAGAAGGGCCTGGTCATCCTTGATCGGACACCCTTTTATGCCGAATCCGGCGGTCAGATGGGCGATACCGGGCAGCTGGCTGGCGCCGGGGTCGGTTTCGAGGTCAGTGATACCCGCAAGCTGGCCGGCGTTTTCCATGGCCATGAGGGCACGCTGCGGGAGGGCCGTCTCAAGGTGGGGGATCGTGTTGCCGCGCAGATCGACACGGCACGCCGGGCTGACATTGTTCGTCATCACTCCGCGACCCACCTTCTGCATGCCGCTTTGCGCGAGGTATTGGGCGAACATGTCCAGCAGAAGGGGTCTCTGGTCGCACCGGACCGCCTGCGCTTCGATTTTTCGCATCATGACCCGGTCAGCGAGGCCGAACTGACGACCATCGAGCGGATGGTCAATCAGCAGATTCAGGCGAATGCCGAAGCCGAGGCGCGCGAGATGTCATTTGATGCAGCCATGGAAGCGGGTGCGCTGGCCTTCTTCGGCGACAAGTACGGTGATGAAGTGCGCGTTCTCAGGTTCGGTGATTTCTCCGTGGAGCTTTGCGGCGGCACCCATGTCGATCGCATGGGCGACATCGGCGCGTTCAAGATCATCAGTGAAACGGGCATTTCCTCTGGGGTTCGCCGGATCGAGGCTGTGGCCGGTCAGGTCGCGATCGACTGGCTGCAGCGCCAGGATCAGACCTTGAAGACCGTGTCTGGACGGCTCAAGACCTCCCCAGAACAGCTCGATGAACGCGTCGAGCAGCTCCTGGCCCGTTCGCGCGACCTGGAAAAGGAGCTCGAGCGGCTCAAATCCAAGCTCGCCTCCGCAGCCGGGTCAGATCTGGCCTCATCGGCCGTCGATCTGGGTGAATACAAGCTGATCGCGGCCGAGCTGGAGGGCGTGGATCCGAATGGCCTGCGGGATACGGTTGATCAACTCAAGAACAAGCTGGGATCCGGGGTCGTCGTGCTAGGCACGCGGGTGGGTACGGGCGTGAGGCTGGTCGCAGGGGTCACCCAGGATCTGACCGCTCGATTCAAGGCCGGGGAGGTCGTCAACCACGTTGCCGCCCAGGTTGGCGGCAAGGGCGGGGGGCGTCCCGATTTTGCCCAGGCCGGCGGTACCGAGCCGGAAGGGCTCAGGGCTGCGCTGGATTCGGTCGAGGTGTGGCTGCGCTCCAAGGCCTGAGCCGATGAGGGTCTATCCAGAGCCACGGTCTGGCAGAAGCAGACCTTCGCCCGGCGATGGGCCTCGCCGGGCGAACGTAGGACTCAGTGTTCTGCCGCGTCTGCCTCTGACTTGCTGTCGTGGCGGGTGCCTGCGGCATGTTCGGGCGGCGCATACACGGTATAGAGCTTGAGCGGTGCCGTCCCGGTGTTGATGAAATTGTGTTCGGTCCCGGCATGGACGAAGACCAGATCGTTGGTGCCGACCTCCGTGGCCTGGCCGTCCAGAACGGCCTGCCCATGGCCTTCGACAAAGACCAGGATCTGATCGTGATCGTCGTGGGTTTCTGAACCGATTTCCTCGCCGGGCTGCAATGTCATCAGGACTACCTGGCACTCCTGTCCGGTAATGACCTCATCGCGGAATGCGTCGTTGCTCAGTGCCATCTTGACGATCGGGACAATGGCCTTTTTCGTGTCAGTCATTTTTGTTTCCTCGGGATTGGTGCGTCCCCTTAGTCTAACGCCTCGTCCGATGGGATCCATGATCGACTGGTTCATCGCTGGGGTTGTCTGACAGATATGAGGGGGGGGTCACGCTGCGGCTCGGTTCGAACCGGGGCTCTCATCCGTGGTCCCCTTCACCACGATCAATAAAAAAGCCCGCCAGAACCGGCGGGCTTTTTATTGATGGCGGAGAAGGAGGGATGACTGCGCCCGCTCCGCGGGCTTGCCCTTCGGGCTCGCCGACCTGCGGTCGGTCTCGTGAACTCGCCTTCGGCTCGTTTCGAACCGGGGTTCTCATCCGTGGTCCCCTTCACCACGATCAATAAAAAAAGCCCGCCGATGGCGAGCTCTTTTTATTGATGGCGGAGAAGGAGGGATTCGAACCCTCGATGAGGCTATAAACCCCATACTCCCTTAGCAGGGGAGCGCCTT
>CAYTQT010000004.1:46222-72077 GCA_964439915.1 uncultured Wenzhouxiangella sp.
CGGCCACTTCTCCGTAAACTCAACTTTCATTCTAGCCGCCTATTGCAGGTGGCGTGGTCGACAGCGTCGATCGGGCGGTTCTGACGAACCGCGGAGGGATGGCTGTCGCTTCGCTCCAGCGAGCTCGCCGAAGGCTCGGTTCGAACCCTCGATGAGGCTATAAACCCCATACTCCCTTAGCAGGGGAGCGCCTTCAGCCACTCGGCCACTTCTCCGTAAACTCAACTTTCATTCTAGCCGCCTATTGCAGGTGGCGTCACCGGATGAACTTCGATTATACCAGCGCGCCACTTGGCGACCGGATTGTTCAAGGCGCGAAAGGATACCGCCAACGATCGTTCGGGTAAAGGGTTGGAGCTGTTAGAATTGCAAGTAACAATTCTGAAGTATTCCGCAGCAGCCGGACGAAACCTCGAGGATTTGAACTTGGAAGAAACAGACAAAGCCGAGCAGCGTCGTTCGGTGCGGAGCATCGATTTTTTTCGCGGCTTCATGCGCAGTCCCGAGCAGGTGGGGTCGGTCATTCCGAGTTCCCGGTTCATGGAGCGCCGGATCACTTCGATGGCAGAGCTGAGTGAGGCGCGCTGCGTTGTCGAGCTCGGGCCGGGCACCGGGGGGACGACCCGGGCCATTCTCGAGGCCATGCCCCCGGACGGTCGTTTGCTCACGATCGAGCTTGATCCCCAGTTTTCTGCGCTTCTCGAGGAAATCGGCGATCCGCGCCTGATCAGTCACATCGGCAGCGCCTCCGATCTCGGCGCTATTCTCGACCAGTACGGATTGCCGGCACCGGATGCCGTCATTTCCGGCATTCCGTTCTCGACGATGCCCCGTGATGTGGCCGCGAGCATCGTCTCGGCGATCGGCGAACAGCTGGCCCCCGGGGGGCGGTTTCTGGCCTATCAGTTCCGCGCCCACGTCGCCCGGATCAGCGAACCGGTGCTCGGCAAGCCCAGTCTGACCGAGTTCGAGCTGTTCAATATCCCGCCGATGCGGTTCTATTTGTGGCGACGAGCGGCAACCTGACCGACATTCGGGGCGTGCAGATCCCCTCGGAACCCACTGAACGGCCTGCCTGACTGATATACTGGCGGGATTTACCTGCCGGAGCGCCCCTGAGATGCGATTGATCGACGAAGCACTCACATTTGATGACGTTTCTCTGGTCCCGGATTATTCGGAAGTTCTTCCCAATTCCGTCGATCTGAGAACCCGCATCACGCGTGATATCCACCTCAATATGCCCCTGGCATCGGCTGCGATGGATACCGTCACCGAGGCCAAGCTGGCGATCGCCATGGCCCAGGCCGGTGGCATCGGCGTTATCCACAAGAACATGAGCATTGAACGTCAGGCCGAGCAGGTCCGCATCGTCAAGAAATACGAGGCGGGCGTGATCAAGGACCCGATCACGGTCAGCCCCTATACCACCATTCGCGAAGTGTTCGATCTGACCCGTCAACACAATATCTCGGGGGTGCCTGTGGTCGAAGGCGACGAGCTGGTCGGCATCGTCACCAGCCGGGATATGCGCTTCGAGCGGAAGTTCGATGATCCGGTGCGCAACATCATGACCCGCAAGGATCGTCTGGTCACGGTGCAGGAAGGCGCCAGCCAGGACGAGGTACTGGAGCTTCTGCATCGTCATCGCATCGAGAAGGTTCTGGTCGTCAATAAGGATTTCCAGCTCCGTGGCCTGATCACGGTCAAGGACATCCAGAAATCACGCGATTTTCCGAATGCGGCCAAGGACAGCGCAGAGCAGTTGTTGGCGGCAGCGGCGGTCGGCACCGGTGGCGATACCGAGGATCGGATCAGCGCATTGGTCACCAGCGGCGTGGATATCGTTGTGGTCGATACCGCGCACGGCCATTCCAAGGGTGTTCTTGACCGGATTCGCTGGACCAAACAGCACTATCCCGACGTGCAGATCATCGGTGGCAATGTATCAACCGCTGATGGCGCCCGCGCGCTGGCCGAGGCTGGGGCCGACGGCGTCAAGATCGGGCAGGGTCCGGGCTCGATCTGCACGACTCGCGTGGTTGCAGGCATCGGCGTACCGCAGGTCACTGCGGTGTCGTCTGCGGCCGACGCCCTCCGTGATCTCGGTGTGCCCATCATCGCCGATGGCGGTATTCGCTTTTCAGGTGACGTGGCCAAGGCCATCGCCGCCGGCGCTTCGTCGGTGATGATCGGTTCTCTGCTCGCCGGCACCGAAGAAGCGCCGGGCGAAGTCGAGCTGTTCCAGGGCCGGTCCTACAAGAGCTATCGAGGAATGGGGTCGCTTGGCGCAATGGAAATCGGCTCGTCGGACCGCTATTTCCAGGCCGGCACGGCGGCCGACAAGCTGGTGCCTGAGGGTATCGAGGGGCGGGTGCCGTACAAGGGTCACCTCAGCGGGGTGGTTCATCAGCTGATGGGCGGCCTGCGCTCGAGCATGGGTTACTGCGGCTGCGCCACGATCGACGACCTGCGGACCAAGGCGAAATTCGTTCGAATTACCGGCTCGGGCGTGCGCGAATCGCATGCCCACGATGTAACGATTACCAAGGAAGCACCGAACTACAAGCTGGGGTAAAGCAGGAAGAAGGCTCAAGGCGAAAGGCGAAAGGCTCAAGAGCGATGTGCCACGATAGACGCGTAAACCGTAAACCGTAAACCGACGAACCCCCACTACCCTGAACCGTCAGCCGCCAATGAACAATCAAGTCCCGAACACGGATATCCACGCCCACCGAATCCTGATTCTGGACTTCGGCTCGCAGTACACCCAGCTGATCGCTCGGCGGGTCCGGGAAATCGGTGTCTATTCCGAGATCCTCCCTTTCGACGTCGGTGATGAGGCGATCAGGGCCTTCGATCCGACCGGAATCATCCTGTCCGGCGGGCCTGAGTCGGTCGCGCTGGAGGACAGTCCACGCATTCCGTCGCTGGTCTTCGAACTGAAGCGTCCGATGCTCGGGATCTGCTACGGCATGCAGGCCATGGCCAGCCACTTCGGCGGTCAGGTCAGTTCGTCCGAGGAAAAGGAATTCGGCTATGCCGAAGTCGTCGTCAAGCACCCCGGCGCCCTGTTCCGCGGCATCGAAGACCGCATTGATCCGGAGGGCAAGGCCGCGCTGGAGGTCTGGATGAGCCATGGCGACAAGGTCACGAGCCTGCCCGAAGGGTTCGTGACAACCTGCACGACGTCGTCCGCGCCGATTGCCGGGATGGCCAACGAGCAGGCCCGGATGTACGGGCTCCAGTTCCACCCGGAAGTGACCCATACCCGCCAGGGCCGCCGGATCCTCGAGCGCTTTGTACTGGACCTGTGCAAGGCCGAGGCGAACTGGACGACCGAAGCCATCATCGATGATCAGATCGAGCGGGTGCGCGAGCAGGTCGGTAACGACACGGTTCTCCTCGGTTTGTCGGGCGGGGTGGATTCATCGGTCGTGGCCGCGCTCCTGCATGAGGCCATCGGCGACCAGCTGCTGTGCATCTTCGTCGACACCGGCCTGCTTCGCTTTCAGGAAGGTGATGAGGTCATGGCGGTCTTCGCTCAGCATCTGGGCGTTCGCGTCGAGCGCGTCAATGCCCGTGATCAGTTCATGGATGCGCTGGCTGGCGTTTCCGACCCTGAAGAGAAACGCAAGATCATCGGCCGCGAATTCATCCGGGTCTTCGAACAGGCCGCAAAGCGCCACAGTGAGGCCAGCTGGCTGGCCCAGGGTACGATCTATCCCGACGTCATCGAATCGGCAGGAGCGGCCACCGGCAAGGCCAAGGTCATCAAGTCCCATCACAACGTCGGCGGCCTGCCTGAAGACATGAACCTCAAGCTGGTCGAGCCTCTGCGCGAGCTGTTCAAGGATGAAGTGCGCAAGATCGGCGTGGAGCTGGGACTGCCCGCCGAGCTGGTCATGCGACATCCCTTTCCGGGCCCGGGCCTGGGAGTTCGCATTCTTGGTGAGGTCCGGCCCGAGTTCGTCGAGCCGCTGCAGAAGGCCGACCATATCTTCATCTCGGAGCTCCGGGCCGCCGATCTCTATGACCAGGTCAGTCAGGCGTTCGCCGTTTTCCTCCCGGTAAAATCTGTCGGTGTGGTCGGGGACGACCGCCGCTACGAATACGTGATTGCCCTGCGCGCCGTCGAGACCATCGATTTCATGACCGCCCGCTGGGCCTATCTGGACCACGAGTTCCTGGACCACGTTGCCCGCCGCATCATCAACGAGATCACCGGCGTATCTCGTGTCGTCTACGATATCTCCGGCAAGCCGCCCGCAACCATCGAGTGGGAGTGATCGGAAACGATACGGCCCAGGCGCGGCCTCTGATCCAGGCGCCGCTTGCGAGAACACTACTGGCTGTTCTGTGCGCGTCGTTGCTGTTCCTGCTGATGACGCTGCCGGTCGTGCTGTCGACCGAAAGCCTGCGGCGACCGCTGGATCTGACCTCGGCGGTGCTGGGTTCGGCTGCGCTTCTGCTGGCCTTGATCGCCGTCGATGGGCTGGTCCGCAGGACCGGATTCTGGTGGGCCCTGGCGCTGCTGTTGTTGGCTGTCATCACGGTGCGGGGCAGCTATTTCGCAATCGCCAAGTTCTCCGGTGCCGGCTTTACCCGCGAAGTCTTCATTCATATGGAATGGCAGAGCCTGGTGATCGCCTGGAAGGATTACGGTCGCTTGATCCGTCGAGTCTGCCTGCTGATCCTGCTCTCGGCCCTGTGCCTGATGCTGGCCTCCCGCGTCAGAATGCGTCCGCCACGTGCGGTCAGTGGCGTGCTGCTGCTGACGGCCATTGGTGGAATCTGGTTTGCCCGTTCCGGCCTGCCGGAAGCCGAGCTGCTTCACAGCTGGGTGGCTTGGAAACAACCGGTGTCGGCCACCGTCAATCCTGATTCGCTGGCGAAGTTCGAGCAGACCGGGCTGCTGCAGACCGAGATCCAGACCAAACATCAGATTCTTGTCGACGGGGGTGAGCAACCACGGAATCTGATTCTGGTCTATCTCGAATCGGTCGGCAGGAACCTGGTCGATCAGGACCAGTGGCCGGAACTGATGCCGGCCTACGGGCAGCTGCTCGAAGCGCACGCATTCGTCGACTTTCTCTGGGCCAGCAGCTTCATCACTATCGAGGGTTTGACCAACTCGATGTGCGGAACCCTGTTTCCGTTTTCCTCGGGTAATGATTCGATGGCGGCGGGCCGCGGCCTGGGCGAGGGCCTGACCTGCCTGGGTGATGTGCTCGATCGTGCCGGGTATCGACAGATCTACATGGGCGGTGCCGGAATGAATTTTGCCGGCAAGGGTGCCTTTCTGGCAGCTCACGGGTATCGCGATCTGCGAGGGATGGAGTACTGGCGTCGGCAGGGACTCCGCCAGCGCCGCGGGACCTGGGGCCTGAGCGATGCCGATCTGTTTGAGCAGGCCCTTGATGAGGTCCGCAGCCTCGACGCTGCTGATCAGCCCTACAACCTGACGCTGCTGACCATCGGCACTCATCTGCCCGGCTATACCTATGAAGAATGCGCGCCTTACCCGCACGGGAGACATCGCTTCCTTCAGGCGCTGCACTGTCAGGATCAACTGCTGAGACAGTGGATCGATCAGCTCCAATCGGAGGGCCTGCTCGATGACACTCTGCTGGTGATCACCGCAGATCACCACGTGTTTGCCAACCAGGACATGCGAGGGCTCTTCGGCGATGCGGTGTATGATCGCCGGCTGCCCTTCATCGTCATCGGCAACGACGTCCCGGAACCTGCCAGGACGGTCGGTGCCGCCTATGACATCGCGCCGACGGTGCTGGACCTGCTGGGCCTGGAGCACAATGCGACTTTCATGCTCGGACAGTCGTTATTGAAGCCTTCGAATCGACCGGATTACTACGTGCTTCGTTACGAAGATGTGGCAGCCGGTCAGGTCATCGAGAACGGACGTCCCGACTGCGGCAGCAATGGCCCGGGAGAAGGGCAGTTGCCCTTGTCCGGCTGTGACAAGGCCGAGCTGCTGTCGTTGCTCGGAGCCATGGTGCTGTCACAGTCGAGGCAGGGCAGCCGCCTGATCTGCAACAACGCGGTTGACAGTATGGTCCGCACCCCATGGCGTGAGGATCAAACGATCGAGCTCGTGATCGAGGGTGAGGACCTGTCGCAGCGCTTTGTCTATCGAAGCCGACGAATCGATCCGAACCAGGCAGGTGTCTATGCTCTGGGCTTCGATGAGGAAGGATGGTTGCGGGATCAGCGCTTCCTGCCGATGACCGAGCTGAGTGAGGGCGCCCGACCGGGGGAACTCGTAACCGACCTGCCGCGCTGGCTTCTGATCTGGGTGCCCCCGGAAGATCGT
Source organism: uncultured Wenzhouxiangella sp. (assembly GCA_964439915.1). Lineage (GTDB taxonomy): Bacteria > Pseudomonadota > Gammaproteobacteria > Xanthomonadales > Wenzhouxiangellaceae > Wenzhouxiangella. Next base: position 52,557 of record CAYTQT010000004.1, read on the forward strand.
TCGCTGCCGACCCTTGCATTGCCGGACGATTCGCATATCGACCTGTCACGTCAGGTGGCCTGGTTCAGCTCCGGCCCCGACAATCGGTCGGCATCCGGCCTGCTCGGCAGCGACGAGGCAGAGACCCTGTCCATCGAATCGCTGCTTTGCCCCTGGCGAGCCTCTGAATGACAATGCTCGCATCGGTCCGAGTCCTTTACTGGTCGAAGCGATTGTTCTTCAGCGCCAGATAGATCCGTTCGTCGTGCTCGGAATCTCTCGGATTGGATTGCGCCGTATCCCCGACACGGATTTTCGCCTCGACTTCCCAACCGCAGCGATTGACCAAACGAAGCAGTCCGGTTTCCGAGAAAATCCAGAAGTTGGTGGGATCGCCATTGCACTCGTCCGAATCCAGAAGATAGGCAACCGGCAAAGATTCGATTTCAACAGACTCTTTCGCAGAAAAGCGTGCGATTCGAGTGCTCAGAATGCAGAATCCGGCATGATCTGCCAGCGTTTCCAGCATGAAGTAGGGGTTCTTCAGGTGATACAGGATTCCGAGTAGAAATACGAGGTCATAGCGAGATTCCGGGAGCTGAAATTGGCGGTCAAGGTCAACTTCGTGAATGCTGACAGAATCTGCCCTCAGTCGGCTCTTGAGCGCTCTTGCCCCTTCAAGCCCATTCCAGTTGGTTGAGGGCCAGTCGATCAGATCGACCCTCAAGCCCTGAGAGGCCAGAAAAAACCCCAGATCACCATCTGCGCCTCCAATGTCAGCGATATGGCCACGCCGCATCAGATCCAGTCTCGATTCGGGTAGTTGCTCAAACAGAGATTGGATGGCCCAGAAGTTCGCCAGGATATCGTAGGCATACCAGGTTCTTCCTTCGGCGGGTGCCTCTGTTTTCGCAAGATTCAGATGGGGTTTCCAGGCAACAACCTGGTCGAGCATTTCCTGATAGGTGTCCCAGCCTCTTTTCATCTGTCTATTTCAATCCTGTAAGTGAAATATATTGGACGAGAGTCGAGCGATGCGCTCACTCAGGATAATAAGTTCTTGGGATTCATGTATGACAATATGATGTGCCATGAGGGGCATCTTTCAATTTCAAGGGACAAGAAACGAGCCCAGACCCTTCGAGCGAGCGCCGAGCGCGACCCCGATCAGGCTGGTGTTCCCGGGCTACCATGGCTAGCATGACGAGAGGCTGGGCGAGGTCTGGGATGACGGATACCGATACGAGCTGGATGGAGCAGGCCTTGCGGCTGGCCGAGCGCGCGGAGGGTCTGGGAGAGGTGCCGGTGGGCGCGATACTGGTTGCTGAGGGTCGCGCACTGGGCGCTGGATTCAACAGCATGATCCGTGACCGCGATCCATCTGCGCACGCCGAAATCAATGCGCTAAGGATGGCCGGACGCGCAGCTGGCAACTACCGGCTGCCCGGATCGACGCTCTATGTCACGCTGGAGCCCTGCAGCATGTGTGCCGGAGCGATCGTGTTGGCGCGCGTCGAACGCGTGGTCTTCGCGGCCAGTGACCCACGCACAGGCGCCGCCGGGTCGGTGTTCCAGATTCTCGACCATCCCGGATTGAATCATCGCTGCCTGATCGAGGGCGGCGTGCTGGCCGAGCGAAGCTCGAAGATGCTCAAGGCCTTTTTCCGCCATCGCCGAAAGGGAGAGGCTCCCGAGGAAACCTCTGAATAACTATGCTCGGGCGCGACGGGTCTTTGCGGGAGGCTCCGGTTCGGCTTGGGCGAGCGAAGTTTGGTCATTCCAAATGAACGAGCCCAAGCGAGGCGGAGACCCCGCAAAGAGCCTGTCCCGGACCTGATCCGGGGCCCGTCCCAACCGGGTTTCGCCGGAAAAGCCGCATCTCGCGCGGATTGTCATGACAATCGCCGCTCGGCCGTAGCTAAGGCTACTGTCACTCCGCTTGTTATTGCAATCGCACCACACGATCTGCGGCTTTTCCGACTGAAACGCGCTTCGAGCATAGTTGTTCAGAAGTTCCCTAGGTCTTTTGGCACTGGTCGGGGATTTGGGGGGTGCTAAACTGGCTTGCTGAATACCCGTCAAACCCCAGTTCAGGATTTCATCGATATGAAGACCCCATTGATCCCATTCTTTCTGGCTCTGGCCAGTCTTGGTCTGGTTGCGTGCTCGCAATCGGATGAACCCGCCGCACCGGAGCCAGTCGTGACAGAAGCAATGACGCAGGAACCGGCCGAATCGTCGCCTGTCGAGTCTGTCAATCCTCTCCTGGCCGACAGTCCGCATCCGCACGGCTTCCCGCCCTTCGATCAGATCGAAAGCTCGCATTTCAAGCCTGCCATGGAGCAGGGCATGGAAGAGCACCTGGCCGAAGTCGAAGTCATCGCGAACAACGCCGCGTCGCCCAGCTTCGAAAACACCATCATCGAAATGGAAAAGGCCGGTCAGACGCTGCAGTATGTCATGCGCGTTTTCAGTGCTCGCGTCGGCGCTCACACCAACGATGAGCTGCAGGCCATTCAGCGCGAAATGTCGCCGCGCCTGGCGGCGCATTCCGATGCCATCTCGCTGAACCCGGCACTGTTTGCGCGTATCGAAAGTCTGTACAACGACCGTGAATCACTCGAGCGGGACGCTGAATCACTTCGGCTGCTCGAGCGCTACCACCGCAATTTCGTGCGCGCCGGCGCTCAGCTCAGCGAAGAGCAGAAGGAAGAGCTCAAGGCAATCAATGCCGAACTGGCCCAGCTCGGCACCGAATTCAGCCAGAAGGTGTTGGCCGAAGTCAACGATTCGGCGGTGGTTTTCGATAGCGCCGAGGCGCTGGACGGCTTGACCGAGTCGCGCATTGCCACGGCTGCCAGCGAAGCCTCCGACCGTGGCCTGGACGAAGGCAGCTACGTCGTCACGCTGCTCAACACCTCCGGTCAGCCGCCGCTGAGCTCACTGAGCAATCGTGAGTCGCGCGAGCGTATCCACACCGCCTCGCTGACCCGAGGCAGTCGCGGCGGCGAAAACGATACCACCGGCATCGTCAGCCGCGTCGTCGAGCTGCGTACTCGCCGGGCCAACATGCTCGGCTACGACACCCATGCCGACTACAGCCTGGAAATCCAGACTGCCGAGAACGTCGACAACGTCAACGAGATGCTGTCCGGCCTGGCCCCGGTCGCGGTCGCCAGCGCACGTCGCGAAGGCGAGGCCATCCAGGCCAAGATCAACGAAGTCGAAGACAATCCCTTCGACCTGGCCTCCTGGGACTGGGACTACTACGCGGGCATGGTCAAGCAGGACCTCTATGACTTCGATGACTCCCAGGTTCGCCCGTACTTCGAAATGAACAATGTGCTGGTCAACGGCGTGTTCTTTTCGGCCGAGCGCCTGTTCGGCGTCACCTTCGAAGAACGTCCCGACCTGCCGACCTACCATCCGGATACCCAGGTCTGGGAAGTGTTCGAGGAAGACGGCTCGTCGCTGGGCTTTTTCATCACCGACTTCTACGCTCGACCGAGCAAGCGCGGCGGGGCCTGGATGAACTCCTACCGCGTCAACTCCGGCCTGCTGGGCGGCTCGCCGGTGGTCGGCAATCACCTGAACGTGCCCAAGCCGCCGGAAGGCGAGCCGACCCTGCTGACCTGGGATGAAGTCACGACCATGTTCCACGAGTTCGGCCACGCGGTTCACGGCCTGTTCTCGGACGTCCATTACCCGACCTTCGCTGCCACCAGCGTGCCGCGCGATTTCGTCGAGTATCCCTCGCAGGTCTATGAGGTCTGGGCCTCCTGGCCGGAAGTGCTGTCGAACTATGCCGAGCACTACGAAACCGGTGAGCCGATTCCGACCGAACTGCTCAATCGGGTCATGGAGTCGGAAATCTTCAATGAGGGTTTCCGTACCACCGAGTACCTGGCAGCTTCCGTGCTTGACCAGGCCTGGCACCAGCTCGGCGCCGACGACATTCCTTCCGGGGACGAGGCGATGGCATTCGAAGTCCGGGTTCTGGACGAGGCCGGTTTCGACTACGACCCGATTCCGCCGCGCTATCGCACGCCTTATTTCTCGCACATGATGGGCGGCTACTCGGCCGGCTACTACAGCTACATCTGGTCCGAAGTCCTTGATGCCGACAGCGTGCTGTGGATTCGAGAGAACGGCGACTTCGATCGCGAAACCGGCCAGCACTTCCGCGACACCATCCTGTCCCAGGGTGGCAGCAAGCCGGCCATGGAACTTTACATGGACTTCGCCGGACGCGAGCCCTCGCTGGAGCCGCTGCTGGAGCGGCGTGGATTGCTGCACGAGTAGCCTTTATCGGCGCTTTGCGCCATTGGTTCAGCGAAACGCCGTCCTTCGGGGCGGCGTTTTGCTATTGGCCTGTCGGCAGGTGTGAGGGGGCTCGCCTGGCAAATCAATCACCCAGTCTGCTGCTTCGACTTCAGATCCTCCAGCAGGTCTTCCTCCTGATAGCCGGGGTTATTGACCCGAGTGGTCACCTGATGGGCGTGCATCAGATCATCGACGGGCGGTTTGATCAGCGACTCGGCATCGGACGGTTCGCCGCTCAGCCAGGTCTCCCAGTCGCTGGAGTCGATCATCACCGGAGCGCGGTGATGACCGATGTCGGTCAGAAGCCGGTTCGGTTCCGTGGTGACGATGGTGAAGGATTCCAGATCGCTGCCATCGGGCAGTGGGCTGCGGTCCCACAGGCCGGCCATGACCAGGAAATCACCGTCCCGGGGCAGGATGCGCCAGGGCTGTTTCGGTTTGCTGCGCTGATCCCATTCGTAGAACCAGGACACCGGCACCAGGCAGCGTCGCTGGTGTTTCCAGGCGCCGCGAAAGGTCGGCTTCTTCCTGACGGTCTCGGAGAAGGGAACGCCCTTTTCCGAGCGGCAGTTGGCGGTAGAGAATTTCGGTAGCTCGCCCTTGAGCCAGGCCGGAATCAGCGGCCAGACCAGGCCGGCCGCTTCCCGTCCCGCAGGAGCGGCTCGAATCACCGGCACCCGCGACCAGTGCACCTGATCCCCGGATTTCCAGCTCGGCCCCAGGTTGAGCACCCGAATCCCGTCATCGGGCACCGGGCTCGAGAGATTGAACAGCTCCCAGAGTTGCTTCCAGCTGTAGGCCAGTCCGACGCGTCCGCACATGCTTTGCAGTGTAGCGAATGGTTTGGATGTTCGCTGCGCGGCATTAAAGTCAAAGGCGCTTGTTGGGTCCGCTTGCGCGGATAAGAGCGTTTTGCCGTCGCTTCGCTCGCTCCATTACTGGGCTGAGTGAGGTGCAGGTGAAAGCGAATGGATGGTTTGCATCTAGGGCACGAAGATCTTGAGCGACTCCGAGCACCGGCGCAGCCGGCGAGGTCGTGGGCACCAGATCTTTTGGTTTCTTTTGGATCGTCTGCCAAAAGAAACTCGCTCAGAAAGCGCGGAACGCGCGTGAGCGAAAGCCTTTGACCTTCATTCCGCAAAGCGGAATCCAACCAAGCGCCTTTGATTGTGCAAAGCCCCGCGCAGCGAATACCCCCCACTTCAATGAAAATCCCGCGAGCGACTGCTCAGTCGCCCCAATCGATGGTCTTCGCAGACCAGATGCCGCGCGATCAGATGCTGCGTGCCGTTGGCGTTCTGCAGGGTGCCGGCCACGCGCAGCAGCTGGCTCTCCAGGACCTCCTTGCGATAGCGCTCCAGCAGCTTTGGCCAGACCACCACGTTGATGATGCCGGTCTCGTCCTCCAGCGACAGGAAAACCACGCCGGAGGCGGTGCCGGGGCGCTGACGGTGGGTGACCAGGCCGACCGCCTGGATCCGGCTGTCGTTGGCCAGGCTTGGCAATTCTCGGGCTTTCTTCAGGCCAGGCCCGAGCCGGGGGCGGATCAGAGCGGCCGGGTGGTGGTCGAGGCTCAAGCCCGTGCTGGCGTAGTCATCGAGCATGCTGTCCTGGCGGTCCGGCGGACGGATCGTGACGCGTTCCTCGCGGATTTCGCAGTCGGCCAGCAGATCGCCCTGGCGCCTTGCGGCCAGGGCTTCCCAGCGGGCCCGGGCGCGATGTCCGGCCAGGCCCTTGAGGGCGCCGCCGTCGGCCAGGGCGCGCGTCTGTCCGCGGTCCAGCCCGGCCCGCTCGACCAGGTCCTGCACGCTGGTAAAGGCGCGGTTCTGGCGTGCCTGAAAGACGCGCTCACCCGCAGCTTCGTTGAAACTCTTCAGCATGCGCAGTCCCAATCGCACCCCGGGCCTCGCTGCGTTGGCCCTCTCCTGTTCCCCTGGATCCAGCGTCAATGCGCTGTCCCAGGCGCTGAAGCGCACGTCCACCGGCCAGACGCGCACGCCGTGGCGGCGCGCGTCGTTGACGATCTGGGCCGGGGCGTAGAACCCCATCGGCTGACTGTTGAGCAGGGCGCAGGCAAAGGCGGCCGGATGATGACACTTCAGCCAGGCCGAAAAATAGGTCAGCAGAGCGAAGCTGGCGGCGTGTGATTCGGGAAAGCCGTAGTCGCCGAAGCCCTTGATCTGCGAGAAGATGCGATCGGCGAATTCGGGCGGGTAGCCCCGCCGCGACATGCCGGCCATCAATTTGTCGCGAAAGGGCTCCAGGCCGCCGCGACGTTTCCAGGCGGCCATGGCCCGGCGCAGCTGATCGGCCTCGCCGGGCGTGAAGCCGGCCGCGACGATGGCGATCTGCATCACCTGTTCCTGAAAGATCGGCACGCCGAGGGTCCGCTTGAGCACCTTTTCCAGGTCGGGTGAGGGATAGCTGACCTTGTCGGGATCACTGCGCCGCTCCAGATAGGGGTGGACCATGTCGCCCTGGATCGGCCCGGGCCGCACGATGGCGACTTCGATGACCAGGTCGTAGAAGCAGCGGGGCTTGAGCCGCGGCAGCATGGCCATCTGCGCCCTCGATTCCACCTGAAACACGCCGACCGCGTCGCCGGTGCTGAGCATGGCATAGGTCGCCGGGTCCTCGCGCGGGATAGAAGCCAGGTTCAAGGAACAAGGTTCAAGGTTCAAGGAATAATCCTCCACGCCATTGGTCTGGGCATGCAGCGCTTCCCTTGTGCCTTGCGCCTTGAGCCCTTCGCCTTTCGTCCTTTGCCTTGTTCCTTGCTCCTTGTTCCTTGAACCTTCATTAATGTAATCCATCGCCTTGCGGATCACCGTCAGCATGCCCAGAGACAGGCAGTCGACCTTGAGCAGGCCGAGGGTTTCAAGGTCGTCCTTGTCCCACTGGATGATGGTGCGATCGGCCATGGCGGCGTTTTCCACCGGCACCAGATGGTGCAGAGGATCATCGCTGATGACCATGCCGCCGACGTGCTGGGACAGGTGGCGCGGACGTCCGATCAGCGCATGGGTCAGGTGCATGAGCTGGCGGGTCATGACGGCCTCGGGGTCGAAGCCGCATTCGCGCAGGCGCTCCGGCCAGACTTCGGGCCGGTCCCACCAGGCCAGCGAGGCGGTCAGGCGGTTCATGCGCAGTGGATCCAGCCCCAGGGCCCGGCCGACATCCTTCAGCGCGCTCTTGGGCCGATAGCTGATCACGGTTGCGGCCAGCGCCGCGCGCTCGCGACCATACTTGTCGTAGATGTACTGCAGCACCTCCTCACGGCGCTCGTGCTCGAAGTCCACGTCGATATCGGGTGGCTCGTTGCGCTCTTTGGACAGGAAGCGCTCGAATAGCAGCTGCTGCTTCGAGGGGTCGACCTCGGTGACGCCCAGGCAGTAACACACGGCCGAGTTGGCGGCCGATCCCCGTCCCTGACACAGGATGCCGCGCGAACGGGCGAAGCGCACGATGTCGTGCACGGTCAGGAAAAAGGCTTCCACGCCCATCTCCTCGATCAACTTCAGCTCGCGCGCGACCAGGGCCCGGACCGCCTCGGGGATGCGCTGACCGTAGCGCTTGTGCAGACCGGCCAGGGTCAGCTGGCGCAGGTGGCGGGCCGGGGTCAGCGGGGCCGGGGCCAGCTCGCGCGGATAACGATAGCTGAGCTGGCCCATGTCGAAGCGGCAACGCTCGGCCAGGTCGACGGTAGCCTCCAGCCAGGCCCTCGGATAGATCTTTTCCAGCGTACTGATCGGGCGCAGGTGCCGTTCGGCATTGGCAGCCAGGGCCAGTCCGCAGTCGCGCAGGGGGCGCTGACAGGCCAGGGCGCTCATCACATCACCAAGCGTGCGCTGGCTTCGGGTCGCCAGCCGCACGTCCCCGCAGGCCAGACGCGGAATGCGATGCTGTTCGCCGAGCCGGTCCAGGGCCTGGAACAGACGCCGTTCCAGGGGCTGCAGCAGTCTGGCCGCGCCGATCCACAGCCGCGCGCCGAAGCGCGCTTTGAGCAGCTCGGCCTGTGCGTGCCAGGTATCGAGCTGGAGTGGCGCATCGTGATCGCTGACGACCGCGGCCAGATCGGGCAGCCAGATCGTGAGCACCTGATCGAGTCTCTCGTCCAGATCGTCCAGGCGAACATCGTACTGACCCTTGGGTGCGCGCCGCCGGGCCCGGGTGATCAGCCGGCAGACCTGGCTGTAGGCGGTCTGATCCGGGGCCAGCAGGACCAGCCGGAGCCCGTCGCCGCGCAGCCTCACTTCGCTGCCGACGATCAGCTTCATGGCGCAGTCGCGCGCTGCCTCATGGGCCCGCACTACGCCGGCCATCGAACATTCGTCGGTCAGCGCCAGGGCCTGATAGCCCAGGGCCTGGGCGCGCTGGACGAGCTCCTGGGGCAGTGCCACGCCGCGTCGAAAGCTGAAAGCGCTCAGGGCATGCAGTTCGGCATAGGCGGTCATGCCGAGGAGTATAACTGTACAAAAGAACAGTCGTCGAGCCATCCACAGGCCCTGGTCAGCAGCACCCGTGCTGCAGGTCGAAATCCGCTCTCGGGCTGTCTCCTCGCGCGTCCATGTGGCACACTTGAGTCCCGTTTCACGCAAGGCCATCCCACGTGCTTGAACCGTCTGAAACCACGCAGGGCGATGTCACCCAGCTGCTCTCCGAGCTGAAGGATTCACCGGACCTGATGGATCACATCCTGCCTCTGATCTACGACGATCTGCGGCAGGTGGCGCGCTGTCAGCAGGCCCGGATGGGGGCCAGCCCGACGCTGCAGACCACCGAACTGGTCCACGAGGCCTTCATCAAGCTCAGACAGGCCTCGGGCCAGCCCATTCATAATCGCCTGCACCTCAAGCGTCTGTCCTATCTGGCCATCCGCCAGCTCCTTGTCGATCATGCGCGCGGTAAGCTGGCCGCCAAGCGTGGGTCCGGTCAGACGCCGGAACAGCTCGAGGACGATCTGGTGGCCGACCCGGCCAGTCACGATGAATCCTCGGTGCTCCAGATCAACGAGGCGCTGGAACGGCTTGAGCACAGCAGTCCGGAGCTGGCCGAGGTGGTGATTGCACGATTCTTCGGCGGCTACACCGCCGAGGAAATCGCTGAAATGCTCGATATCTCCGTGCGCACCGTGCAGCGCCACTGGGAGCGCGCCCGGGCCTGGATGCTGCTGGACATGCAGGAGAACGGCTGAGCATGTCCGACCAGCCGAGACGTCCGCGCGGTGGACGCCTGACGCCGAATCGCAGGCGGATGCTGGACCAGCTCTTCGATCAGGCCCTGGAGCGATCGGGCAAGGCGCGCAGGGCCTACGTCCAGGAATGTCGGAGGCGCGCACCGAGGCTGGGTTTCTGGCTCGAGCGCCTGCTGGCCGCCGGTGCCGAGCCGACCGGTCTGATCGATCAATCGGCGCGCGGCCTGGTTGGAGATGCCCTGGCCGAGCGCACCGACCTGTTCCCCAGAACACTGGTTCGCGGTACGCGCATGGGGCCCTGGCGCATCCTGGCGCGAATCGGCGCCGGCGGCATGGGCGAGGTCTATCACGCCGAGCGCGCCGACGGCGCGTTCCAGATGCAGGTCGCGATCAAGCTGATCCGATCCAGGCGGGAGAATCTCGCCCGGCTGCTCAAGACCGAGCGTGAACTGCTGGCCAGGCTCAATCATCCGGGAATCGCCCGCCTGATTGACGGCGGTATGGCGGAGGATGATCGGCCCTATCTGGTCATGGAATGGGTCGATGGCCGGACCCTGGGCGAGTGGATCCACGGCAGCGCGGTCCGGCCACAGAACTGTCTCAGCGTATTCACCCAGGTCTGTGATGCGGTTGCCTTCGCCCACCGCTCCCTGGTCGTGCACGGTGATATCAAGCCGGCCAACGTGGCCGTCGGACGAGATGACCAGGCCCGGCTGCTGGATTTTGGCGTCGCGCAGCTGCTTGATGCCACCATCGATTCGCGCATGCCCAGCGCCATGACGCCCAGCTTTTCCGCCCCCGAGCAGCTCAGGGGCGAGCCAGTATCGACGGCCAGCGATATCTTCAGCCTGGGCGCGGTACTGCGCTGGATGCTCCGCGAGCCACCATCGGATGACGACCCCGAGGGTGCAAGCCGGCCGCGCCAGTTCTGGAGCGGTTTCCGGCGCCTGCGTGATCTGGAGGCGATCATCGATCGAGCCACGGCCGAGAGTCCGGATCAGCGCTACCCCACGGTCAACGCCCTGCTCATGGACATCGAACGGCTGCAGAACGATCGACCGGTCGAGTCACGACGGACCTCCCTTGCGACCCGCTTCCAATTCTGGGTTCGGCGCCATCGTATGGCCGCAGTGTTGGGTGGGCTGGGGCTTCTTGTCCTGGTCGGCGGCGTGTCGGGCCTGGTCTGGCAGGCGCGCGTGGTTGCGCAGGAGCGCGATGTGGCGCGCCACGAGGCCAACGTGACCCTGGCCGTGAAGGACCGCCTGATCGTGCTGTTTCGTGAAGTCAGTCAACTGAGCGCAAGCGAGGAGCTCAGCGCGCGCGAGCTGCTGGATGAAACCGCTTTGGCCGCCGAGGACTGGTTGCAGAACGATCCGGAAACCCTGCTGGAAATCCGTATGGCGCTGGCCGAAATCCTGATTTCCCTCGACGACTGGGCCTCGGCCGAGCCGCTCCTGACCCAGAGCGTCGAGCAGGTCGATCATCTTGAAGACTCCGGGCTTGGCTCGTCGCCGGTGCTGCGGGCCAAGCTCAAGCACAATCTGGCGCTGGTGCGCCATCGCCAGGGCGAGATCGAGGAGGGCCTCGAGCTCGCCGATGAGGCCGTGCGCCTGATCGAGTCCTTCCCCGGGGATCATCCCGAACGGCTGTCCAATTCACTCCAGACCCGTGGCCGGCTCAGGCGCATGCACGGCGACTGGGACGGTGCCGTGGATGACCTCCTGCGGGCCCGGACGCTGGCTCAGCGGGCGGCCACCGGACCGCGCCCGATGCTGGCCTGGGCTGAATCCAATCTGGCGGCCACCTACATCATGGGCGGCAAGTTTCATCAGGCGGTGCGACACATGGAGGCGGCCGAAGCCCTGTGGCTGTCGCTGGGCCGTGGCGAGTCGCCGGATGCGATGTCGAACCTGCAGAACCTGGCCGTGGTGCTCGACCGTCTGGGTCGTTCGAATGAGGCGGCGGCTCGTTTCGAGCGCATTATCGAGCTCCGGCGCGAGCGCCTGGGTGAGTCGGGTGCCCTGGCCGCTGCATTGACCCAGTACGCGCGGCTGCTGCTTGTTCGCGGCGAGCTGGAGCGTGCTGGCCGCCTCCTTGCCGAGGCGCGTGACATGATGGCGCGCTTTGTTGGCGACAACACGCCCGACTACGCCAGTACCCTGATCGGCCAGGGCGAGCTGGCCCTGGTCAGGGGGGATCGAGTGGCCTCCGATCAGGCCTTTGCCGACGCCGAGACGATCTTCGGACAGACCGTCGGAGCATCACATCCCTACACTCTGCTGGCCCGACTCGGCCGAGCCTCGGCGCGCGCCCTGGCCGGTGATCCTGCCCAACTTCAGGCCGTGCACGAGGAACTGAGCGTATTGATCGAGGACTTTCGTGCCAGCGGCCCCGTGGCCCGGAGTTTTCTCTCCCAGGCACTCTGCGAGCGCGCGGTCGTGAGTCAGCGCATCGGACAGCAGGGCGCAGCACGCGATGCGGGGGAATGCCTGTCGATTCGTCAGTCCCTGTCCCTGGGCGGCTGGCGACTGCATGAAGCCGAGGCGCTGGATTTACTTCTGCGTGGTGAGCAGCAGGAGCTGTCTGAGATCCTGCAACTGATGGATGAGGAAATGGCCGATGAGCATCCGCGGTTGCGCTGGCTGCAGGATCAGGCCGATTGCTGTAGTGACCGGAATGTTTGACGACCCTCTGAACGCCCGTCGTGCCTGCGCGGAGTCATTCGGAGCCTGCTTGAGCGCCATGCTTGAAACAGGCGTCCGCGTGCCCCACTGTACAAATGATCAGGAAGAGCGTCCAGGGGTATGAAATTCAAGGATTATTACAAGATTCTGGGTGTGGAATCCGACGCCAGTCAGGATGAAGTCAAGCGCGCCTATCGAAAGCTGGCGCGCAAGTACCATCCGGATGTCAGCAAGGAAGACCAGGCCGAGGAGCGCTTCAAGGAAGTCGGCGAAGCCTATGAGGCGTTGAAGGACCCGGAGAAGCGCAAGGCCTACGATCAGGTGCGCCGTGGCGGCTGGCGACAGGGTGATGAGTTTCGGCCGCCACCGGGTTGGGCTGGCCAGGGTCAGGGGCCCGGTGGCTTCAGCCCGGAGGATATGTCCGGCTTCAGCGATTTCTTCTCCAGCCTGTTCGGCGGCGGATTCGGCAACGGTTTCGGCCGGGGCCAGGCGCGCCAGCCGCGCCAGCAGCCGGGTCGCGATCACAACGCGCGTATGGAAGTCGATCTCGAGACCGCTTTTTCAGGCGGTATTCGGCGAATCACGCTCAATCGCTCAGTTCAGGGACCTGGCGGCATCATGCAATCCCGTCCTCAGGAATTGGAGGTGCGGATCCCGCCAGGAGTGACCGACGGCCAGCAGATTCGCCTGCGCGGGCAGGGCGAGCCGGGAATCAGCGGCGGGCCGGCGGGAGATCTCTACCTGCAGGTCGTTCTCAAGCCGCATCGTCTGTTCGAAGTCGACGGCCGTGATGTGAGCGTTCAGCTCCCCATCGCACCCTGGGAGGCGGGGCTTGGCGCTCAGCTCGAGGTCCCGACTCTGGGTAGCGCGATCCGCCTGACTATTCCTCCCGGCAGTTCCAGCGGCAAGCGTTTTCGTTTGAAGGGTCGCGGCCTGCCGGGCAAGACGCCGGGCGATCAGTTCGTGATCCTGAAGGTCGTGGTGCCGGAAGCGAAAACCGCGCGCCAGAAGGAACTCTACGCCGAGCTGGAAAAAGAGTACGACTTCGACCCGAGATCAGACACAGCCCGTTAGCGCGCCGACCGCAGAGTCGGCGTCTGGCTCCAGATCGATTATCATGGTCGGTCTGCTCCGCTCAGCAAGGCCTTGACCCCATGTCCGATTCAACCCAGGACGATCAGACCACTCCCATTCCCGATCCGTCGGATTTTGCCGGGCTTGGCCTGCCCGAAACGATTCTCGCGGTCGTCAAGGGACTGGGCTACGAGGCACCCTCGCCGATACAGTCTGCAACTATCCCAGCGCTGCTGGAGGGCCGCGACGTGCTTGGCCAGGCCCAGACCGGCACCGGCAAGACCGCCGCTTTTGCCTTGCCCGTACTGGCCAATCTGAAGGACAAGGGACCGCGTCCGAGCGCCCTGGTGCTGGCGCCGACGCGCGAGCTGGCGATCCAGGTTGCCGAGGCTTTTCAGCGCTATGCATCAGGCATCAAAGGCTTTCACGTGCTACCGATCTACGGCGGCCAGGCCTACGGCCCACAGCTGGCCGGCCTCAGGCGCGGCGCCGATGTCGTGGTCGGTACCCCCGGGCGGGTCATCGATCATCTCAACAAGGGCACGCTGAACCTGAGTCAGCTCTCGACGCTGGTGCTGGACGAAGCCGACGAAATGCTGCGCATGGGCTTCATCGATGACGTCGAGGCGGTGCTGGCAAAGATGCCATCCGACTGCCAGATCGCGCTGTTCTCGGCGACCATGCCCTCGGCCATCCGGCGGATCGCCGAGCGCTATCTGAAGGATCCCGAGCACGTCACCATCAAGTCATCGACCACCACGGCGGCTACGATTCATCAGCGCTATTGGCTGGTGAGCGGTCTGCACAAGCTCGATGCCCTGACTCGGATCCTCGAGGTCGAGGAATTCGACGGCATGATCGTGTTTGCCCGGACTCGGATCGCGACCGAGGAGCTGGCTCAGCGACTGAACGCACGCGGCTTTTCTGCTGCCGCGCTCAACGGCGATGTTCCGCAGCAGCAGCGCGAACAGTACGTGGAGAGGCTGAAAAAGGGCGAGATCGACATTCTGGTGGCCACGGACGTCGCCGCGCGTGGTCTGGACGTCGAACGAATCAGCCATGTCGTCAACTACGACATCCCTTACGACACGGAAGCCTATGTGCACCGGATCGGCCGCACCGGGCGTGCCGGCCGCTCGGGTGAGGCGATCCTGTTCGTCGCCCCGCGCGAGCGCGGCATGCTGCGGGCCATCGAGCGGGCCACTCGTCAGCCGATCGAGGAAATGGGCGTGCCGTCTGTGGCCGATGTCAACCAGGAGCGGGTGCGGCGCTTCAAGGCGGCCGTCAAGCATGCCCTCGAGAACGAAGACCTGTCGATGTACCGCGAGGTTGCCGAGGCCTGTCAGAAGGACACCGATGCCGAGATGGTCGATATCGCGGCTGCGCTGGCGCGTCTGTCCCGCGGCGGCGACGAGCTGTTTCTGACGGAACCCGAAACCCGACCGCCGCGGGAGCGGTCTCAGCGCGAACGGCCTCAGCGGGAGCACGCTGAGCGAGCCGAAGGTCGCCCCCGGGAGCGCAGTGCCGGGCAACAACCGTCCAACGAGGGCTTGCGCCCTTACCGGATCGAAGTCGGCAACGTGCACGGCGTGCGGACCGGCAATATCGTTGGCGCCATCGCGAACGAGTCGGGCATCGATGCCTCGCGGATCGGCCGTATTCGCATCCGCGATCAGTTCACCCTGGTCGATCTGCCGGCTGATCTGCCCGAGGCCACGCTGGATCTGCTCAAGCGGGTCCGGGTTGCCGGCAAGGCCCTGGAGATCCGCCCCGATTCAGGCCCGGGCGGTGGTCGCTCGGACCGCAGCCCCTATCCGAAACACAAGGGCGATCGCGCCACCGGGAAACCACACGATCGGCGCGAGCCGGGCGGGCCTCGCTCGAAGCGAGGGGGTCCGCCAAGGCGCGACAGTGGGCCGGTTCGAGAGACCTGGAAACCCGGGCCGGGTCGCGATGAGAAGCCGAAGCAGAGCGAGCAGCGTGGCGAGCGCTCCGGCGAAGACTATCGCAAGAAGGGCGAGTCCAGCGACAGCGGAAGTGAAGGCCGCCGCCCGCCCAAACGCCAGGAGGTGCAGAGTCGAGCTGCCCGCAAGGCCGGCCACACCAGCCGCAAATTCCGCCCCAAGCCCAAGTCGAAATGATCCCGAAACGTCTTGTTCTGAAGCGCTCCGGTCTGAAGCGCCCTGGTCGATGACTTGCTGGTTGGACTGGTAACTGTTGACGATTGAGAGATAACGGTGAGCTGGGTAGATCGGCAGGATCGATACGGTCGCGTGAGTCGCGGATTTCACTGGGGCATGGCAGCGCTGCTCGGCCTGCAGTTTGCCAGCGCGCTGGCACACAAGTTCTTCGAGGACACATCGGTCGAGGTGGTGCTGTGGTCGACGCACCGACCGGTGGGTGCGCTGATTCTGCTCCTTCTGGTGTTGCGCGGCATCTGGGCCGTGACCCAGCGCGCGCATCGCCCACCCTCGGTCCACTGGCCGGCACTGACCGGACAGATCACGCTCTATCTGCTGACCTTTCTGGTCCCCTTCATTGCGCTGCTCCGGCAGTACGGGTCGGGGCGCGCCTTCGAGCCGTTCGGTCTAGCGCTGTTTTCCGGTTGGGAGGGTCAGCGCATCGACTGGATGGTGTCCCTCGGAGGTCTCCTGCACGGTGAGATGGGCTGGATCCTGTTCGCCCTGATCGCCGGCCACATCGCCATGGCTCTGTGGCACCAGCGCACGCCAGGTCAGACGCGCGTCCTGCCGCGTATGTGGGGCCGGGCCGATTGAATGATCCGAGGCGTTCTTTGCGATTCGAAGCTTGTCATGCGGACGGCAAAGAGAGTCGGAAGCGTACGCCGTCACTGATGTTGCTGGCCTGGATGCGACCGCCATGGTGCTCAGCGATCAGGCGGACGATACTCAGTCCGAGCCCCAGGTGGACATCCTGCCCTTTCCTGTCACGTACTGACACCATCGAATCGAACAGGGTGTCGCTGTCATCGGGCAGCGAGGGTCCATCGTTCTCGACATCGATCTCGACGCCTCCGCCGCTGTAGCGCAGACGCAGTCGAATGGTGCTGCCTTCAGGACTGAAGTCGACGGCATTGTCGATCAGCTTGTCGAAAAGCTGTGAGAGCAGATCCGGTGCCACGCTTGCCGATATGCCGGCGCTGCCCTGAATCAGGCGGAAGCGCCGCGCCGGGTAGGTGTCGCGGCAGGCTGCCAGGTAGTGCTCCAGAAAGTCGTTGAGTTGCACGATCTCGAAGTCTTCCTGGCTCAGGGACTCCTCGATACGGGCGGCCTGACTCATCGCCTGGAAGATGCGGTTGAGACGGTCGCTGCCTTCGCTGGCGCGCTGGCGATAGCGCTCTATTGCCGCTGGGTCATCCACGGCTTCCAGATTGTCCAGCGACGAGCGGATCATGGCCAGCGGGGTGCGCAGCTCGTGGGCCAGCTTGTCGGCCAGGGTGCGCAGGTACTGCTGGTGTTCCCGCAGGCGCGTCAGAAGCCTCGATACGCTGCGACCCAGATCACCCAGCTCATCGCCACGACTGGAGGCAGTCAGGGCCTGTTTCACCTGGCCATCCTCTCCGACCGAGGCTTCCAGTCCGTCGCGAAGACGTCGAACCCGTTCCGACAGCCAGGTCGCATATCCGAGCAGAATCAGCGCCACGACCGCGAAAACACCCAGACTGATACCCAGCAGTCGCAGGACAGCGCGGTTGCTGTCGAGGAGCATCTGATCGGCATCCTGCTCCAGGATCAGCCAACCGAGCAGTTCGCCGCTGCCGATGATCGAAGTGGTGGCCGTCAGGCGCACGCCGGGTCGGTTGGCCTGCGTGGACCAGGTGCTGGTCGAGGTCCCGTCGCCAGGCATGGGGATATCGATCCGAATCGTGTCGGCATCGCGAACCGGGCCGACCCCGATGGAATCACTGGCCAGACCCTCGAACAGCAGGGTATCGAGCCAGCCGGGTTCGAGGCCACTCGACAATGGCCCGATCGAGCGGTCGGCATGGGCAATGACCCAGCCCTGGGGCAGGGTGACCCAGGCCCGGGTCTGATCGGGAAGTGCCCGTGGCAGCGCGCTGGCCAGCGCGCGCTGGCGTCGAATCAGCGCCAGAGCACCGGCAGACTCGATACGACGCTGGCTACGTTCAGCGCCGGCATCCAGTGCATCGACCACGGCCCAGCTCAATCCGGTCACCTCACCGGGGTCGAGCACCATCAGCTCCACGGTCCAGCCCCGGGTACGCGGCTGCCAGTAGCCCTGGACCCGAGGCCAGCCGCGGGCGTTGCGGCCGCGTGTTTCGATGAATCCTGGCGCCAGGGGGATCAGCTCGACACGTGCCGAACCCTGATTGGCGCTCTGGAATTCCAGGATCAACTGGTCGCCATCGCGAAGGCCCGGGCGACTGTAGATCTGCGAATCGCTGTCGACTTCGAACAGCAGATGCAGCGTCTGCCCGGTCTCTGCGGCCAGGACCTGAACTGGTGAACTCGGCGTTCTGGCCTCGGCGCTGACAAATGCCGCCCAGTCATCGGCGTAGCCGTCGAGGATCGGAACGCTGTCTGGTTGATGGACGAAGAGGCCCGGCCCGTTGATTCGCGGCCAATCGATCTCGTCGATAGTGTCGATAGAGGCCAGCTGTCGGGCCACAGTCCGGGCCGAGGTCTCGAGCGCCTGGGCGTGCCCCGCGCGCAGGGTCTGCTCGACCTGACGGGCGAACTGCCAGCCGCTCAGGGGAAGGGCAAGGACCAGGGCGGCAATCAGTAGCAGCTGGACGCGAAGAGTCATTCGCTCAGTCGCGGACCTGCCAGCGATAGCCGGCGCCGTGGACGGTGACCAGGGCGTCGAACTCGGCGTCGAGCGCCTGGAATTTGCGGCGGATGCGCTTGATGTGCGAGGTGATGGTGGTCTCATCGACGACCAGGCTGGCCGCATCCATCAGCTGGCCGCGGGTCTTGACGTGGCCGGGATGGCGGGCCAGGGCATGGACCATCCAGAATTCGGTCACGGTCAGGGCAACGGTCTGATCTCGCCAGCGCGCGCTCAGGGCATCCGGGTCGAGTGCCAGGGCGCCGGTGTTCAGGCGGCTGGCGGTGGGTTCGACCGAGCGTAATGCGTCAACGCGCCGGAACAGGGCAATGATCCGGGCCAGGAGGTGGCCGGTGCTGATGTCCTTGGTCAGGTAGTCATCCGCACCCAGGCGCAGGCCGGAGACCGCATCCAGATCGCTGTCGCGAGCGGTCAGGAAGATGATCGGCAGCTCGTCCGATCGACTCCGCAGCCACCGGCAGAGCTCGAAGCCGCCCTCGGGCTCATCGCCCAGGCCAATGTCGATCACGACCAGATCGGGTAGCCGATCCTCGAAGTGGGCCTGGGCACGAGGGCGGTCCGGCAGGCCGACGGTCTCGAAGCCGTAGCGCGCCAGAGACTCGCGATAGTTGTCGCGAATCAGCGCCTCGTCTTCGACAATCGCGATTGTTCGGGTGCTCATCGGCTGGTTCCGGGTATTTTGGGTTCGGAGTTGGCGGCCATGCTTTGATTCACCACGGGGGCACGGAGTTCACAGGGGAAAAATGAAATTGACTGAGAGCGTACATCGCTTTTCGCGCCGAGCAGCGCATTTTTGATTCTTTTCTCTGAGTCTCTGCTGTGAATCCCACAGCTGCCAGATTTCTGCCACATCTGATCAGTGAATCGCCACATTCCGGCCCCGCGGTCGCCAGCCGGGTGGGTTGAACTGTCTCCATCGATCCTCAACCCGCTGGAGATTCCGGAATGATGTTTTTTCGCCTTTGCTTCATCACCCTGCTGCTGGCTGTTCAAGGTGCCGCACTCGCCCAGGAGTACGACCCCGAGCGTTCGCAGCTCTGGCTGGACACGGGACAGGACCGCATCTCGACGTTGGCCATGGTCACCGACATCGACATCGAGGTGACCGGCATGCTGGCCTATACGGTCATCCGCCAGCAGTTTCTCAACGACAGCCCGGACTGGGCCGAGGGCCGCTATGTCTTCCCGCTGCCCGACGATGTCGCCGTGGAAAGTCTGCGGGTGATCGTTGGCAGTCGAGTGATCGAAGGTGAGATCCAGGAGCGCCGGCAGGCGCGCATCACCTATGAAACCGCACGGGCCGAGGGGCGGGTGGCCAGCCTGGTCGAGCAGGAGCGCGCCAACCTGTTCTCGACCCGCATCGCCAACATCGCCCCGGGCGAGGTGCTGGAAGTCCAGATCGGTTTTCGCCAGCGCGTCGAATATCGTCATGACAAT
>CAYTQT010000004.1:72177-94745 GCA_964439915.1 uncultured Wenzhouxiangella sp.
GGCGAATTTCGCCTGCGCTTTCCGATGAGCATCGCGCCGCCCTATGTACCCGGTGATCCGACCCCTGCCGAGACCGGCTCGCCCGAGGACGGCGGTGGCTGGGCCGAGAACACGACCCGGGTGTCCGATGCCTCGCGAATCACCCCCGAGCTGGTCGGACCGCTGGAGTCCACCAATCCGGTCTCTCTGCGGGTCGAGTTGAACGCCGGGATCGAGCTGGCCCTGCTGGAATCGAGTCATCATCTGATCGACAAGCACTTCGAGAGAGGTGCCTGGCAGGTCAGCCTGGCAGGCCCGAATGCCAATCCGCACAAGGACTTCGAGCTGGTTTGGCAGCCGGCCATTCGCGAGCACGTGGAATCGGTGGTGTTTATGCAGCGTCTGGGCGATCAGGACCACGCACTGCTGATGCTGACCCCACCCGAGCAGTTCGCAGCGCTACGGACCCGGCGCGAGGTCACCCTGATCATCGATAGCTCGGGCTCGATGCAGGGTGAGTCCATCGAACAGGCCAGGGAAGCCCTGTTGTTCGCCCTCGATAGTCTTTCTGCTCAGGACCGCTTCAATCTGATCGAATTCAACAACGCAGCGATGGCGCTGTTCAACAGTCCGGTCGAGGCGACTGCGGCGAACCTGCGCGAAGCGCGCGACTTCATCGGTCGCCTGCAGGCCGATGGCGGAACTGAGATGCTGCAGCCACTGAACATGGCGATGCAGCAGGGTGTGACCCCGGGTTATCTGCCGCAGATCGTGTTCGTGACCGACGGCCAGGTCGGCAACACGGTCGAGATCATCGAGCACGTACGCAGCAGGATCGGCGATTCAAGGCTGTTCACCGTCGGCATCGGGCACGGCGTCAACTCGCAGTTCCTGGCCGATCTGGCGCGCTTCGGTCGCGGAAGTACGGTGTTGATCGCTGATCTCTGGCAGGTCCGGATGCGCATGAGTGAGCTGGTGGCCCAGCTGACCAGCCCGGTACTGCACGACATCGAACTGCACTGGCCGGCCGGGGTGGAATTCCTGCCCGACCGCATGCCGGATCTCTACACCGGACAGCCGCTGCTGGTCGCCGCGCGCGGCGATCGGTTGCGCGGGGATCTGCTGGTCACCGGCCTGAGTGATGGCCAGCCCTGGCAGCAGGTCATTCCCCTGGAGACCTTCCAGACCGCTCCCGGCGTGGCGGCCTACTGGGGCCGTCAGGCGATCCAGCGCGAACTGGATCGATCCGGTCACGAGATCAGCCACGACCAGGCCCGAGCCCGCGTCATCGATCTGGCGATCGAGTATCAGCTGCTCAGCCCCTTCACCAGCCTGGTTGCCGTCGACAAGACGCCAGAGCGGTCGCGCGAAGCGGCCCTGCGCCGTCAGGATGTTCCCGGTTTTCTGGCCGATAACGGACAGAACGCCGGGCCCATGCTGGCCCGCGCCATGCCCGCTACCGACGCCGGTACGATCTCGCGCCTGATCCGCGGTCTGCTGGCCCTGGCCCTCGTCGTGCTGCTGATTCTGCATCCCATCGTCAGTCGGGATACGGGCTCGGAGCCCTGGCTATGATTCGCCCGCTGTTGATCTGCTGTCTTCTGGCCGTCGGGCTCTGGCAGGTCGCCGGGGCAACCGGCATCCAGGCCAAGGCCTGGCTGGGGCAGATCCTGCTGGAACGTGCCTGGGCGCGAAGCCAGGACAGCGATGAGCCGGTGGTCCCCTGGCCCGGATCGGTCAGTCACCCGATTGCCCGCCTTCAGGTGCCGGAGCTGCAGATCGATCATCTGGTGCTAGAGGGTGCCGATGCCCCGGTGCTGGCCTGGGGACCGGGGATGGAAGTCGGCCCCCACGGTCACCGGCTGATCGCCGCGCACCGCGATACCCACTTCCGTTTTCTGGAACAGCTCGAAGCGGGCGAGAGCGTTCGTCTTGAACTGGCCAGCGGCGATGTCGAGCACTGGCGCGTCGCTGATCGAAAGATCGTTGATGCCCGAACCACGGGCCTGGATCTGGGCGCCCCGGGCGATCGGATGACCTGGGTGACCTGCTGGCCGTTCGATACCATCGAGACCGGCGGCCCGCTGCGGCTGCTGGTCAGCCTTGAACGACAGATCGCAGCCGTCCCTCCAGCCCTGCTGGCCTCCACGAACAGCACAGGAGTATCGCCATGACCACATTGATGTTGGAAGAACTGAACCAGGAACAACGCGGAGCTCTGGACGAGAAGCCTTCGGAACAGAAGGCGCCGGACAAGACCTCCAATCCCTGGGAGCCGCAACGCCAGCCGAGTCAACCGGCCATTCGACCCTGGTGGCAGAAACACGACCGCCGTGATCAGGACGGAGACAGCCAGCCGGATCCCCTGTGGGGCCGAGGGATCGCCCGGCCACGATTTGGTTGAATGCCGCCAGAAGCCTTCTCCCGCCAAACGCCCGCACGGCTGCTTGGGTCCTCCTGATCTTTGATAAAGCGGGGTCGGGTGGCTTCGATCCCTCAAGCCCCGGCGATCTGATGACCAGGCCATCACCAGCTCCGTTCCATACTCCAGATCAGGTAAGAACCACGGAAATGGAGCCCAAATGATGCGTTTTATCTTGCCTCTGGCCCTTGCTGCTGTCGCCAGCGCCTGCGGTGCTGAACCGGATGAGGTCGGCATGACAGAATCCGGCGAGGCGGATCGCTATACCCAGGTGCGGCCCTCACGCGACGGCATCGGCAAGGTCTACATGGGTCGCGAGATTTCCTTCGTCATGGGTCACCGGGCCGCCGGCTGGCTGGAACGCCCGGAACGCGAGCGCGAAGAGCGCACGGACCTGCTGATCAGCCGCCTGCCGCTGGAGACTGATGATGTGGTCGCCGATGTGGGGGCGGGAACCGGGTATTTCAGTTTTCCGATGGCACAGCGGGTCCCGGAGGGCCAGGTGCTGGCCGTCGATATCCAGCAGGAAATGCTCGATATCATCAATCAGCGCAAGGCCGAGGGGGTGCCAGGCAACGTCGAGACGGTGCTTGGCACGATCACCGACCCGAATCTGCCCCCGGGAGGCGTCGATCTGATCCTGATCGTGGACGCCTATCACGAGTTTTCGCATCCCTACGAGATGGGTACGGCCATGGCCGAGGCTCTGGTCCCCGGCGGTCAGCTGATCCTGATCGAGTATCGTGCCGAGGACCCCCGGGTCCCGATCAAGCCCCTACACAAGATGACTGAGGCCCAGGCCGTCGCCGAGATGGAAGCGATCGGCCTGGAGCACGTCCGCACCGAAGACTTCCTGCCGCAGCAGCATTTCATGGTGTTCGAGAAGCCTCGGCATTGATCTATCAGCCGCTTGGCAACGGGGCTCTGCAGCGTTGATCTCATATTCAGGCCGGTCGGTCATACTGTTGCCAGAAAAGTTCTGCAACGGGCTCGCGCCATGGGGCGCACCGAGCTGACCGAGGAATCACATGTTTGAGCTGAGCTCATATTTCAATTCGATCGTGGCGATTCTGGCCTTCATCAGCCTGGGATGGGTGATCAGTCTGAGGCTCAATGATGTCAGCATCGTCGATTCGATGTGGTCGTTGATGTTTCTCCTGATCGCGGTCGTCTATGCCATTTCGGTCGAGTCACTGGGCGATCGCGGCTGGCTTGCGCTGACGCTGGTTGCACTGTGGGCGATCCGGCTTTCCGGGTACATCACCTGGCGCAATTGGGGCGACGGTGAGGATTCCCGCTATCAGGAAATTCGCGAGCGCAACGAGCCCAATTTTGCCTTCAAGAGTCTGTACATGATCTTCGGCTTCCAGGGCTTGCTCGCGTTGGTCATTTCCCTGCCGCTGGTTGTGGCGATTCAAAGCGATGCGCCGCTGGGCTGGCTGGATTACGCCGGTATTCTTCTCTGGGTGGTTGGCATGGTCTTCGAGGCCGGCGGGGACTGGCAGCTCGCGCGCTTCAAGGCTGACCCCGACAACAAGGGCAAGGTGCTGGACAGTGGCCTGTGGGCTTTGACCCGCCACCCCAATTATTTTGGAGACTTCTGCGTGTGGTGGGGATTGTTCCTGATCGCGCTGAGTGCAGGCGGCTGGTGGACGCTGATCTCACCGCTGCTGATGTCTTTCATGTTGTTGAAAGTCTCCGGCGTGGCACTGCTCGAAAAAGACATCGGTCAACGCCGACCCCAGTACGCCCGGTACGTAAAGAAAACCAACGCCTTTTTTCCCGGGCCCCCAAAGCAGATCAATGAGTCAGAATTCGTCGAAGGAGACGCAAAATGAAGTCGATCAATTCAGTGATCCAGGCCGGCATGGCGCTTTCGCTGTTGATTGCGAATACCTGTGCGGTTGCCAGTACAAGTGAGGAAACGCCTGCTTACTCCGACCCGCGCGAGTGGAATTTCGAGGTTTTTCTCAACGACGACTCCATCGGCTTCCATAATTTCAGCCTGAATCCGCAGGAGGATGGCTATCAGCTGCGGACGGAGGCCGAATTCGAGGTCGACTTCCTGTTCTTTACCGCCTATCGATACAAGCATGAAAATGTGGAAACCTGGGAAAATGGCTGCCTGCAGCGAATCGATGCTCGAACCATCGACAATGGAGACGAATTTCGGGTTGTCGGCAGCCGGGATGAAGGCGAGTTCGATGTCAACGCAACCCGGGGCAATGAGTCGCTTGATGCCGACTGTGTCAGAACCTTCGCCTACTGGGATCTCGACAAGCTCAAGAACAGCCGGCTGCTCAACGCGCAGACCGGTGAGTATGTTGAAGTTCGTGTCGAACGGGTCGGGCGCGAAACCATTCAGGTCAAGGGTGAGTCGGTCGATGCCGAGCGCTACAAGGTAGACTCCGACGAGCTCGATCTTGACCTGTGGTACTCGCCCGAGGGCGAGTGGCTCAAATTGACGTCCAACGTCAAGAATGGCCGCCAGTTGCGCTATGAACTGAGGGGCTCATGAAAACCCTCCGGAATCTGGCGCTGGTGACGCTTCTGGCCGGGCTTGTTGGCTGTGCAGGGCGTGGCGAGCCCCTGGAGCCCGTGTCGAATGTCGACCTCGAGCGATTCATGGGTGACTGGTACGTCATCGCCCATATTCCGACCTTTATTGAAGACGAGGCTTATAACGCGATCGAAAGCTATGAGCTTGACGGCGATCGTATCGAGACCACCTTCACCTTCCGCAACAAGGGATTCAACGGCGAAGAGAAGCGCTATGAGCCCAATGCGGTCGTCCGGGACGAAGAGACCAATGCCGTCTGGGGGATGCAGTTCATCTGGCCGTTTCGATCGGATTTCCGGATTGTCTATCTGGATGAAGACTATGCCACGACCATCATCGGACGGAATGCCAGAGATTATGTCTGGATCATGGCGCGAGAGCCAGAGGTCAGCGACGAGAAGTATGGCGAGCTCGTCCGGCAGGTCGCCGAAATGGGTTATGAGGTCAGTGAACTGCGGAAAGTCCCGCAACGCTGGTAGGCCTGCGTCCGGGATAGGAGGGGGTGTGCGGCGGGAAAACACTGTTCCTGAATAACAAAAACCCGGTCTTCTGGAACCGGGTCTTGTCCGCGGATAATTTGAGATTAAAGCGCCAGTGCTGGTCACCTGATATACAACAAACCCGATTACTCCTAGAAGTCTTCGCGCTTGTCGCCAGATCTCGTTGGTTCGAGCCTTCTAGCGCCGCTTCACCCTTGTGAGGCTTCCGCGTTGGAAACAGATTTGCATTTTTCCACTTGCCCTGTCAACAGGTTTTTGCGAGAAAAATTGAATTAATTACAAAAAGAACAGTGGCTTAGGGGTTTATTTCATTTTCATGAAACAACTTCTCAACAAGCTGCTGCAGCTTGTTGTTTTTTGTCTCGACAAATGTCTGAATCAAAGGGTTATGGCGACAGCCGTCGATCCACGGTCGACCCAAAGCGGTCTTCCTCATAGCAATTTTTCCGTTTCGAGACGGCTGACGCAGCGCGCCACCAGCGCTTCAAGCGCAACGCGTTGATCCTCATCGAGAGTCTTGAAGTTGAAGCAGGACTTGCCCTGCATGCGTTTGTCCAAGAGCTCCGGCAGGTCATCGAGAAGATCCGGAAATAGATAGACCGGCATCAGATGAAAGCTGACGTAGTTTTTCTTCACTTGAGCCGCGCCGAAGAAGACTTCCCTCTTGTAGCGATCGGAATAGGGAATCTCCAGATAGTAGTTGCCCACCTCATCCGCTTTTACCAGGAGCCTGCCCGCATGGGGTTCCAGCAATGACTTGAGCCCGTCGAAAACCGCCTGAAAATCGGTCTTTTGGGTCATCCGGTCCTCCAGAGCGAGTTTTCAATCCTCGTCGGCCTGATCCACGATCAGTCGGTGCGCGGTCAGTCGCACAGCGTTGATCCGGATGAAGCCACGCGCGTCCTCCTGATCGTAGCCGCCGGCAACGTCCATGGAGCTGAGGTCCTGGTCGTAGAGGGCGCTCGGGCTGGATCGGCCCTCGATGATCACGTTGCCCTTGAACAACCGCAGGCGGACCTCGCCGTCGATCAACTCGGAGGATTTCCGGAAAGCGGCTTCGATGAAGTCCATCTCGGGGGAGAACCAGAAGCCGTTGTAGATGATCTGGGCAAAGCGCGGCGAGAGCATGTCGCGCAGGCGGCGGACTTCGCGGTCCATGGCGATGCCTTCCAGGTCACGCAGGGCCGCGTGCAGAATGGTGCCGCCGGGCGTCTCGTAGACGCCGCGGGACTTGATACCGACGAAACGATTTTCCACGATGTCGATCCGGCCGATGCCGTGCTGCCCACCCAGATCGTTGAGATAGCCGACCAGCGCGACAGGATCTTTCACTTTTTTACCGTTGCCCAGATGCTCCACTTCGACGGGCATGGCGTCCTTGAATCGGACGACGATTCGATCGGGGCGGTCGGGCGTGTCTTCCAGCGCGCGGGTCAGCTTGAACATGTCCGCTGGCGGTGCCAGGTCCGGGTCTTCCAGCAGGCCGGCCTCATAGGAGCGATGCATCAGGTTCTCGTCGCTGGAGTAGGGCTTTTCCGCAGTGGCCTCGACGGGGATATCGTGCTCGGCGGCGAAGGCCAGCAGGTCGGGCCGTCCCTGAAAGCGGGCCAGGAATTCCGGGTCTTTCCAGGGCGCGATGACTTCCAGGTCCGGCGCCAGAGCGGCGAACGCCAGCTCGAATCGGACCTGGTCATTGCCTTTGCCTGTCGCACCATGCGATACCGCGGTTGCGCCCACATTGCGTGCAATTTCGACGTGACGCTTGGCGATCACCGGTCGAGCAAGCGCCGTTCCCAGCAGGTACTGGTTTTCATAGACTGCATTCCCGGCGATGGCCGGGAAGATGAAATCGGTCACGAATTCCTGCTGCAGGTCCTCGACAAATACCTGGCTGGCACCGGTCTGAAGCGCTCGTTGCCGGATGTCATCGAAGTCTTCCAATTGACCGACGTTGGCGACAAAGGCCACGACTTCATGGCCCTGCTGAATCAGGGTCTTCAGGATGCAGGCGGTGTCGAGGCCCCCGCTGTAGGCGAGAACGACCTTTTTCTGGGACATGGGATCAAAGCTTTGGGTTTCAGCACCAATGGTACTGTGATCCTGGCTCACATGCCAAAGCGCAGACGTGGCCACGTCGATCCAAGCCCGATCAGATGCCGCCTCAGTCTGCGATATTAGCTCGACACTGAGCGAATGATCAGAGGGTGATCAAAGATACTACATCACACTCGGGAAACGGCGGCCAGACCGCCCTCAAGGGCGCGTCAGGCCGCGAATTCTGGCCGTCAGTCGACGTTGACGCGCCTGATGATCTTTTGACTCAGGAGCTGGTCTGCCCCGTACTTCGGCGAGGGAATGCAGTCGCAGTCCAGGCGGTGGCCACAGCCAGGAGTGCCAGGCTGACAAACGCGATCGCGGCGAGTGCAAGCATCGGCAAGTTGGTGTTGAACAACATCATTACCCAGAACATCGTCACGACGACAATCAGAGCAGCAAGGATCATGGAGCGGCGGCGAGCCGTGGCTTGAGTTGACTGCACGATATAGATCTCCTGTCTTTTTTGGGTTGAAGGACTTGAAACGACAACGATTCTCATCCGGGGTCAAGTGTCCATCCGGGCCAGGGCCCTGTCAAGGGACGGTATTGTTCGGAGTCGCTATCCCGGTCAGTGTTGCTGCGCGGGTTGGCGAGAATTCCGGTTGTTTCGATATACCTTGCCCACCTACGATTGCAAGGCCGCGACTGAGCCGAAAAGCGGCGTAGGCAAATGCGGCTGCACCGATGGCGGTGAGTGTCTGTTCGAGCCAGTGCATGGCAATGCTGTGACTTTCCATCTGCGCGATCGGAATCAGTGCGAAGACCATGGCCAGATTGACGGTGAATAGAACCGCAGTGACGCGTTGTCCTCGTTGCCAGGCCAGCATGAACAGAAGCACGGTGAGGATGATATTGGCCAGGCTGGCCAGGCTCATGATCGGCATGAACCAGCCGCGCTCGATTCCTGCATTCATTCGATAGGCTGCAAAGGCGAAAGCAATTGCGATAGCTATCCAGGGCATAAGCCAGAACACAGCGGACTTCGGCGTCGTGCGCCTACGACTGGCCCAGATGCCGGCGGCCAGCAGCGCGAACCCGGGCGCCATCAGCGGAAAGAGCAGGGAAGCCAGCCAGACCAGATCGACCCCGGCAAGGGTGGCAATCAGTTTCCAGATGGCTTTTGTCAGGCCGGCAATGAAGACCAGCGCCGCACCGAAGGTCGCGAGCTGAGCTGCGGGAACACCGCTCGCCCGGACCACCCGGGCAATGAAGTAGACCGCGACTCCGGTCAGGATAACCGGGACAAAATCATACAGCGCCAGACCAAGGGTGAAATCTTCCATCGACTCTCCTGCCGGTTTCGATCAGCCGACAGGAAGCCGCCTGCCTGCAAAACCGTTGATGTCGCAACAGTCTAATCGGATCGATGGACAGCGCTTATTGATCGAAATCAAACTGCTGGCCGCATCAGCTGCCCCCTGGCACCGAAGTCGAATGAGGTTGGATATGAGGTTGCGCAGATTTTTTTAATGAAGCTTGAGCCTCGGTCGGGTCCGGCGGCCGAGCAGATCGGAAATCCAGAGCATCAAAGCACGGAAGGAGCCGTGGAGGGCGCGTTGATGAGAGCGATACAACCACCGATAGCTGACCAGCGCCGTCCAGCCCTCGAAGGTGACATTGCCCAGGAGCGCACCCATGATTGTGCCGACGGCCGTGTCATCCAGGGAGACCAGTGACCCCCGATCGCGATAGACATAGTTCGGGACGGCCTGTCCCTTGAGATAGCCTGGCAGTCCGCGAGTCAGAAACTTGGCCTGCTGATCGGCCGCCTGGGCGCGCGGCGGGACAAAAAGCTGGCCCGAATCATCGAGGGGGCAGGCGGCGCAATCGCCCATCGCGAAGATGTTGTCGTCGAGGGTCGTTTGCAGGCTGCGTCGCACCATCAGCTGGTCCCGGTTGTTCGTTTCCAGGCCGTCCAGATCGGCCAGGAAAGGATGGCCGCGAACGCCGGCGGCCCAGACGGTGAAGCGGGCCGGAATCATCTCCCCGCCTGCAGTCTGGACGCCCAGGCGGGTGACCTCTGACACGGCTTCCCCGGTCATGACCGCGATGCCGCGCTCGGCCAGCTCCGACTCGGTGCTTTCGGCCAGATCCTCGGGCAAGCCGGGCAGAAGGCGGGGTGCACGCTCGATCACGCTCAGCTTGGTATCGGCGACCGCATCGATTCCGACTGCCCCGTATTCCTTCAGTTCATGGCGCATCTTGTCGAGTTCGGCGGCCAGTTCCACGCCCGTGGCTCCCCCGCCAACGATGGCAACATCAAGCTCACCGGGTTCGGGTGTCCGATCCGACTGGCCGGCTCGGAGATAGGCTTCGAGCAAGCGTTGACGAAATCGCTCGGCTTCGGGCGCGGAGTCGAGTCGGTAGCAGTGCTCGGCCACGCCAGGCACGCCGAAGTCATCGCTGATACCGCCCACGGAGATCACCAGGACGTCGTAGGCCAGCTCGCGCGCGGATTGCGGCTCATCGCGGTCATCCTGTCTCAGCGGCGCGAGCTTTATACGTCGATGCTTTCGATCCAGGCCCTGCATCTTGCCCCAGACGAAACGGAAGTGGTGGCGTCGGGCATGGGCGAGGTAATTGCACTCGTCCTCGTGGATATCAAGCGTGCCCGCAGCGATTTCATGAAGCAGGGGCTTCCAGACATGGGTCAGGGTATCGTCGACCAGGGTAACTTCGACGCCATCCTTGCGCCGGAAGCGATGCCCGAGCCGCGTCGCCAGCTTCAGCCCGCCGGATCCACCGCCGACCACGACGATTCGTTTGGCAGAGGCTTGTTTCATAGGGTGGTTTCCTCGATTCGGGCCGGATGATATCCGTCACTGTCGCCTGCAAGAGTGCCAGAAGTGAGGCCGGGATGGTGGCAGATCGGTGAAATAAGGCAGTCCTTCGCAGTGCCCCGTCGTCAATTGGCCCGTCGGGGCGCGATGCTATAGTCTGACGTGTTCCGAGATACACTGGAAGTGCTTTGGACGAAGAGAACATCAGTCAGCTGATGGAGCGCCTGGAGACTTTTCGGGCGCTGACGGTTGGCTACCTGAGCTCGCCCGATATCCTCTACCAGCTCGCGATCATCCTGAGTGTGGTCGTCGCCGGATGGTTCGTCGGCGGGCTGGTCGAAAAACGGTTGGAAGGACTCGTCCGTCGCATTCATGGCATGCGGGATGTGTTGCGCGTGCTGGTCGCGTTTCTGCGTCGTATGCGGTGGTTCTTCATCGCTCTGTTTCTCGGGCTGGCCTATATCGCGACCCGCATCGCGGTCTGGCCCGAAAGCAATTATCTGATCTACAGCAGCATGCTGTTGTCTGCATCCTGGGTGGTCATTTCCGCTGTTTCTCGCATCATTCGACGGCGAACCTTCGCCAAGCTTTTCGCCTTGACTGCATGGGCCTATGTGGCCGCCGTGCTACTGGGGATCACCGATGATATCCGCACGATTCTCGATGGTGCCCTGCTACCGGTCATCGAGATTTCTCTTTGGAAGATCTTCACCGCCGTTGTCAGCGTAGGTCTGCTGCTGTGGATTTCGCTGAAGCTGGGAACGGTGCTGGACAACCGTATTCAGTCAGTCGAGGATCTCACCCCCTCGCTGCGTGTGCTGCTTGGCAAAATCACCAGAATCTCGCTGATGATCTTCGCCGTGCTGCTCGGCATGCAGCTGCTCAACATCAATCTGACGGCACTGACGGTCCTGTCGGGCGCGGTGGGTGTCGGGATCGGATTCGGACTGCAGAAGGTCGTGTCCAACTTCATCTCCGGGATCATCATCCTGATGGATCAGTCGATCAAGCCTGGAGATACCATCACGCTTGGTGAAACCTTTGGCTGGATTCGCGAGCTGCGGGCGCGATTCGTTTCAGTCATCACCCGCGATGGTCGTGAATATCTGATCCCGAATGAGGATTTCATCACGACTCAGGTCGTCAACTGGTCGTTCTCCAACAAGTTTGTCCGGCTCGATGTCCCTTTTGGCGTGTCGTATGACTCTGATCCCCATGAAGTCATCCGGCTTTCCAAGGAGGCGGCCAGCGCCGTCGAACGCGTGGATTCGACTTTTCATCCGCCGGTCTGCTGGATGACCGAGTTTGGTGACAGTTCGATCAACTTTCTGCTGCGTTTCTGGATCGATGACCCACAGAAGGGATTGACCAATATTCGGGGGACCGTGCTGCTGGCGCTCTGGGACGTCTTCAAGGAGAACGACATCAAGATTCCGTTCCCGCACCGGGAAGTCATTATGCGGACCCCGGTTTCCATCGAGTCATCGGAACCGAAGCAGAAACCTGGCGATTAGGCAGACTGATCCCTGCTGCACCCGGAGCCTGAACCGCTCGGCTCCCTGAATGGTCGACGATCTTCGAGATGGAAACAGAGCTTCTCGCGACCGTCTGGTACTAAGCCCCCCGTCTGGGAGCCGCGCGCTTCAAGATGCCAAAACATAGGAAGACATCAGGATGCCTGACCCACAAAGTTCCATGGCGGCAGCGATGCAGGGCAGCAGCCTGATCCAGATCGGGCTGCCGATCTCCCTGTTCATCATCATGGTCGGCGTCGGTCTGACGCTGCGCCTGCGCGATTTTCACAACGTGGTTTACTACCCACGGGCCCTGATCTTCGGCACGATCGCCCAGATCCTGTTGCTGCCCGCGCTGGGCTTTGCCCTGGCCTGGGCACTGCAGCTGCCGCCGGCCATCGCCGTTGGCCTTGTCATCATCGCTGCCTGTCCGGGCGGGACCACCTCGAACGTCTTCGCTTTTCTTGCCAAGGGCAATCTTGCCCTGTCGATCCTGATGACGGCAGGAGCCAGCCTCATCACCGTTGTGACGCTGCCGATCTTTGCCAACCTCGCCATCGACCTGTTCAAGGACCAGGCCCTGGACGAACCCCTGCAGCTGCCTGTGATGCAGACCGTGATCATGCTGTTGGTGGTGGTCTTCGTACCGGTCATGCTGGGCATGGGGCTGCGCGCCTGGAAGGCACAGCTGGCCGGCAAACTGGAAGGCGTCGTCGGTGCCTTCGGCATGATCGTGCTGTTCGCCCTGGTGGTGCTGATCGTCATCCAGACCCGCGAACACCTCTGGGAGCTGCTGGTCCAGGCCGGGCCCTCGGTCATCGCGCTCAATCTGCTCGGTATTGCCATCGGCTTCGGAATCGCCCGCCTGGCCCGGGCCGGTTTCGTCGACGGCCTGACCCTGGCCATGGAGATGGGCATCAAGAATTCCACCATTGGTTTGACGGTTGCGCTGACTCTTCTGGGCTCGGCGGACATCGCCATGCCTGCCGCACTCTACGGCCTGCTGATGTTCGCCTCGGCGGGCGTTCTGGTCTTGATCGGCCGTCGGCACGCCCGCGTCAATCTCCGCCCTGGCCCGGGTGAGGTGCCGATGCACGTGCCTGATGATGTGGGCTTTCCCGATGACCATGAGGGGCGTCTTGGGGGCAATAGCACCAAAGAACCATGAGGCGATCAGAGATTTGGCAGAACTCGCCGGGCTTTTTCGATTGATTCATTTGAGTACTGCTGATCGTCGCCATTAAAAAGCCAAGCCCATGACCTCAAAATCCGGCCCAGGGCTCAATTCGAGCCTTCGTTGTCTTCTATCGAGCATCGCCATCCTTTTTGCGCTGCTTGACAGCGCCCTTGCCGTCGACAGCGGCTGCGCCGAACTCGCCGATCCGCGCGAGGATGGACTGCCCACGCCACCGGCCGGCGTTCCACAGGTGCTCTGCGCGGCGTTCTTCCCGTTTGCCGTCGCTCTCGACGGCAGCGAGTCGACGCGGGTTGAGATCAGAATCGTCGGAGAAGGCCTGACCGCCGTGGCCGTGGGCAATCAGTTTCCGATCGTGGGGCTCGAAGTGGATGGGGAGGCGTTTCCACAGACCGGTGGATTCATCGAACTCTACGACGACGGCACTCGCGGCGATCGCGTTGCGGGCGACGGC
This sequence comes from uncultured Wenzhouxiangella sp., assembly GCA_964439915.1. GTDB lineage: Bacteria > Pseudomonadota > Gammaproteobacteria > Xanthomonadales > Wenzhouxiangellaceae > Wenzhouxiangella. The sequence continues at coordinate 85,679 of CAYTQT010000004.1, forward strand.
ATCTGGTCACGCGACACCATCCGCGTCGACGCGATCCCGACACCGATCCGATCCTACTTCTTCGATCGCATGCGCTACACCGATGCATCGGGTACGCAGACCATCTCCATCCAGGCCACCGGCAACAACGGTCAATACGGTCCCGCACGCCTGGGTGCGCTTGATCCCGGCCTGCGCGTCGTTCCCGAGCGTATCCAGCAGGACCTTTACCTGACCGACCACGTCGCCTTTCTGGTGCAGCCTGACACGCTCGCCGAGCTCCTTTGGTTGATCGGTGCACGTCCGCCCACGGCCGACATCCTGAGCGTCGGTCAGCGCGTCTATGAAAAGTTTCCCGACGTCTTCGATTTTCTGATTCTCAACCCTGCCGCTGACCGGCGCGGCGGCATCCGTGGCGCCTTGCTGTCGGCGCGCAATGAGGTGCAAGGCATCGGCCGCCCGATCTTCGACAATGCCGCCGACTGGGGCAGCGCCGGTAAGCTCAAGGCCGCCTTTGCCCTGGGACTGACCGAATCCGGCCCCGTGCTGCACGAGATCGGGCATCAGTGGGGGCTGTTTATCGGCCAGACGCTGGGACTGCAGCAGTGCTCGGCAGTCCACGTTGGCGTCGCGGGGACCGGCTGTGGCCCCCTCGGCGGGTTCGACCCGGACACGCTGGTCGACAACGGCGATGGCACTTACAGCGTCGCCAATCGCTGTACCTCGGTGGGCGGCGCCGGCGCCGATGTCAGCGCCTACAATCCGCTGAATCTCTACCTCATGGGCCTCATTCCACCATCGGAGGTTCCGCCGATCCCGGTGCCCATCAATGTGGACTGTTTCTCCTTCGTCCAGGATTTCGTTGCAGACACCTTCACTTTTGCCGCCGATGGCATCACCACGGTCACCATCGAGGACCTGATCGCCGAGCATGGGCCGCGTATCCCCGATGTTGCCGGGTCGCCGAACGCTTTCACCCTTGGCTGGATCGTGCCGACCAACCGGGTGCTTAACCCGACCGAGACGGGTTGGTTCGAGTATCGATCGGAATACATCGGGCGTTCAGAGGCGGGCGACCAGCCCTTCCGCCTGACCTTCTGGGAAGCCACGGGCGGTCGGGCGACGCTCGATACCAACCTTCGTGCGTTGGTCGAGGAGTTGTTTCAGGACCGCTTCGAGGCCGAGTAGATCCAGTCCAGGGAGCCGATGCTGGTCGGTTGCAAACAGGCGACTGTGCCAAACCAGGGATCGTCTGTTCTATCGCACCGGCCTTCATTCTGAGATTTATTTGAGAAAGCATCCAGCATGCTTGACGCACCCTTAAGCTCAAGGAGTGCGAAACATGTTCAAGTTGCTTCTGGCCGCATTGGCCCTTTCCATCTGTTCGATCGCCGCCGCGGGTGACCGCGTGCTGCTGGTCGTCTCCAGCGCCGGCACGGCCGAAGACCCCGAGTCCGGCTATGAATTCGACGAACTGACCCAGGCCTGGTGGACCTTCGTCGATAACGGCTATGCGGTCGAAATCGCCAGTCCCGCCGGCGGCGAACCCCAGTCGGAGGAACAGAGCGGCCTCTGGGCTCACAACACCCGCTTTCTCCAGAATGAAGAGGCCATGACGGCACTTCGCAACACCAGAAGGCTGTCCGAAGTGAACGCGTCGGACTACGCCGCCGTTTTTCTGATCGGCGGCAGCGGCGCGGCCATCGATCTGCCGCATGATGCGCACTTGCAGCGCCTGGTTGCCGACGCCCATACTCAGGGTGGCGTGATCGGTGCGGTCTGTCACGGGCCGGCGGGCCTGGTCAACGTCTCCGTCGACGGCGAACACTTCCTGGCCGGTCGCCACCTGACGGCTTTTACCAATGCAGAAGAAGCACTGTTCGGCGACAAGGAAGGCGGATGGTCACTGGAGGATCGAATCGTGTCTGAAGGTGGGGAGTTCGATGGGGCCGGCATCATGGCGCTGCACGTCATTCGCGACGGTCGCCTGGTCACCGGACAGAACCCGTTCTCGACCGCGCTGACTGCCGAAGCTACTATTGAAGCCATGGGTGGCACACCACGCCAACGCAAGCCTTATCGAAACGAGATGACCATGGCACTCGCGACTCAGGCTGTGAGCGAGGGCCTTGAGGCTGCAGCGGCACGGATGGCGGCAAGTCCGGACGACTACGAAGCCATGTTCCTGGGACTGCTGGGCTATTACCAGTTTCAGGCGGCTGAAGACGAGCAGGCCGTGCGTGATGCTTTGACGCTGATGCAGCTCAGCCAGCCGTACTTCCAGCATGAGCGGATCGAAGCAGCCATAGCCTCGGCCAGCGAGCGCCTCCAGGCGAGCGTGAACTGATGACACACGATGCGGCGAGCCTGCGGATTCTCTTGATTGAGGATCAGGCCGAACTCGCCGCATCGATCATCGATTTTCTCGAGGGTCATGGCCATCGGCTGGATTACGCGGCCGACGGCGAGCAGGGCCTGGCGCTGGCCCTCGAGGGCCGCCACGATGTGGCCCTGCTCGATCTGCACCTTCCTCGTCTCGATGGCGTCGAGGTCTGCAGGCAGCTTCGGGCCACGGCGGACCGTCACCTGCCGATCCTGATGCTGACCGCTCGCGATACGCTGAAGGACAAGGTGGTGGGGTTCGACGCCGGCGCCGATGATTACCTGACCAAGCCCTTCGCTCTTGAAGAATTGTTGCTGCGCTGTCACGCACTGGGGCGTCGTCACCAACTGTATGACGCGAACCTCATGCAGCTGGGCGAACTCAGTATCGACCGTCGCCAGCGCAAGGTGTGGCGAAAGGGCCGGCTCATCGAGTTGCATCCAACCCCCTTCAAGATTCTGCTGGCTCTGGCTGAAGTGCATCCGGCGGTCATGACGCGATCGGAGCTTGCTGACCGCATCTGGGGCGATGAACAGCCCGATAGCGACGCGCTGGCGACCCATATCTACAGTCTGCGTCAGGCCCTGGATCGACCGTTTGACACGCCGCTTCTGAAGACCCTGCACGGCGTGGGTTTCCGCCTGGATATCAAGGCATGAAGCGTCAGAGTCTGAGCCGACGTATTGCCGTTGCTTTTCTGGGCCTGGCGCTTCTGGCCGGCCTGGGTGGCGGTCTGATGGCCGTGTTGTTCGCCTATACCACCGAAGACTACATCTTCGATCGGCTGCTGAGTGCCGAAGTCGAATACTTGCAGACAACCATGCAGGGTTCGGCGCTCCCCGAGCCGGAACTGCCGTTCTCCAACTATTACCTTGATGCCGATGTCCCGGCCGCGCTTCGCGAGGCCCTGGCGTCGGAGCCGGAGCGTCGGGAAGTCTTCGGTGCGGACGGGCGGCACTATCACCTGCGCCGCGTCGAATTCGAGGGGCAGGGCGGCCCGGTCTGGATCGTGCTCGAAGTCGAGGACTATCTGGTGATCCGTCCGATCTTCAACGACATCGTTGCCTTGCTGGCCGTCTCCGTCCTGATACTGATTGTCCTGGCCGCTATCGTCGGCTGGCTGCTGGCGCGTCGCGTCACCCGGCCGCTGCGGTCCTTGGCTGGCGAAGTCACGGGCCTCGAACCGGATCGCTTGCCTGCTGACTGGTCCGTGGCCTATCCACCCGATGAGGTCGGGCAGCTCGCCGACACGCTGCGCGAGGCCTTTCGCCGCATCAACGAATTCATCGAGCGCGAGCAGCAATTCACCCAGGATGCCAGTCACGAATTGCGCACCCCGTTGGCTGTTATCGAGAGCAGCGCGGCGCTACTGGCCCAGACCGGCGAACCGGACAAGGCTGCCGAACTGGTCGAACGGATTCGATCGGCGGCGCTGAGCATGCATCTTTCCGTGGATGTGCTGCTGGCCCTGGCCCGCGAAGATCGTCGGACGGACCAGGAGGAGGCGGTGGCTGTCTTGCCCATCGTCGAACGTATCGTGGTCAATCATGCGGATCTGCTGGAGGGCAAGTCGGTCGAGCTTCGGGTGGAGGTCGACCCTGAATGGCGTGTCATCGGTGATCCGGCGGCGCTGCAGGTGCTGATCGCCAACCTGATCTCGAACGCGTTCCGCTACACCCGCCTCGGCGAGATCCGGATCGAAAATCAAGGGGATGCGCTGCGCGTGGTCGACAGTGGAGAGGGTATCGACGAGCAACTTCAGCCCAGGGTGACCCAACGCGCGGTCAAGGGCCCCGACAGCCCCGGCTTGGGTCTCGGCCTGGCGATCGTCGAGCGCCTCTGCGAGCGCCAGGGCTGGCGGTTCGAGCTCAACTCATCCAGCCAGGGCACCGTCGCGACTTTGACCCTGAACAATCAACGGACAGCATGATGTTTTTACTCTGCTCGCAGTCCTTTTGTTCTTTGCATCACACGATGTATTCACGGTTGAAGAGGCTCACGCCGCGCAGCCATGGGTTTCGTCTGCTCCTGGCCCTGATGTTTGTGTCCTTTTACCCTGACTATTGCGTTGGCGTCGAATCGGTTCCGGGAGATGATCTGGAGCACATTCTGGCCGAAGAGGGTCTGACGGGGATCGCCTGGTCGCTTGTCCATGGGGCCGATGAGGTCGCCATAGGCGCGACCGGAGTGCAAGACAACGCCACTGGGATCGCTTTCGCTTCTGATGCTCGGTTTCATGTCGGCTCGCTGACTAAAACATTGTTGGCGACGGGCGTACTCAGACTTGTTACGGAACAGCGCATAGAACTCGACGCGCCCGTGCTTGCCTTTCTTCCGGCCTTGTTTCCTGACAAAGCGCCTGCAGGCTTTTCCGACATTACCGTTCGACATCTACTGGATCATACGGCAGGTCTGAATGATGCCCATCTATGGCAGATCTTCAGTGAGCGTGCCGCCCCGGAGGGCCCGCTTTCCGCTGCTTTCCCCGATCCAGCATCGCAGCTGCGATTGCGCTCTCGACCTGGGTCGCGATTCTCTTACTCGAACATGGGATTTGCCCTGCTCGGAATGATTGTGGAGGCGGTCGTTGGCGAACGATACGAGACGTATCTGAACGAGCATTTATTGGCTCCCCTCGGAATGCATAACAGCTCCTTTGGCTTTACTGTGCAGGAAGGCGAATACGCTGATCCTGGGCTCGCTTGGGGACACATCGACGATGGCTCTCGCTATGCCGCAAGGCCAATGTTCCTCAGGCCTTCAGGGCAGTTCACAACGACAGCAAGTGATCTGGCCCGATTTGCGCAATTCTTGTTGGGAGACGGCGTCCTTGACGGTCAGACCTTCATTGATTCATCACTTATGAAATCTCGCGGTCGTCCCATCCGCACGGAAGCGGCGGACGAAGGGCTGCTCGCCGGGTATGCTCTCGGGCTGGCGCGTCGCGATCGACATGGTGTGGTTGGGTACTGTCATGGCGGAAACGTCCTTGGTTTCGTCGCAAGGCTTTGCCTGTTTCCCGATGAGAACAAGGCATTCGCCTATAGCGTCAATACCGACAGCGAGACTGCGAACTATGGCCGTTTCGATAGAGCGTTTATTCACAGACTTGGGATTGCCGAAGCCACCCAACCGCCTGCGGCAACGCCTCCTGCCGATATCTCGGAGTGGACCGGTCGATACGTACTGAGCCCGAATCGATTCAGTAGCTTCGAGTACCTTGACATCATCTTCGGTGTCATCAGAATCCACGAAAACCCTAACCATAGCGATCTCGTTCTTTCTTCAATACAGGGAAACGATCGCCAATTGCGCCCTGTGGGACATCATCTCTATTCGGCCGACGACCGCGCCACTGCTTCGCATGTTTTTTTGCGAGGTACTGATCGCGAGTATCTGCTCAGTGATGGTTTTCAGACATTTGAAAAAGTGGCGACATCTTATCTGATAGCTCATTGGCTCAGCTTCCTGCTCGGTCTCGCTGGATTGGTCTGGATATTGACTGTCGGAACCTTTTCGCTACTTCGATTTCGGTCCGGCCTGTTCAGGCGAGCTGAGGCTCCAGCCTATTTTTCCTCGCTGCTACTTTTCGTGCCGGTGCCGCTTTTTCTGACACAGTCGATCTTCGCACTTGGTGACGTTACCCTCGCCAGTTTAGCGCTGGCGCTCGTTACTCTGATGCTGCCCCTCGGCATGGTGCTATCGATTATCCGTGCAGGAAAGATATGGAAGACAGCGCGGATGCCGCTCGTGAATGGCCTTGCCGCCGTCATGGTGCTGCAGTGGTGCGCCGTGCTTTTTGTCAATGGAATGTTGCCATTCAGGCTTTGGTCTTGAAGGAAGTTTCAACGGCCGGTGAATGGCCTCCAAGACGCAAACCATTGTCTGTGACTTTCAGGATTCTGTTCTCGCTAGGCTTGAGGTCGTAGATGACTAGTGGGCCAGGCACTCATCGCCGAGGCCGGCAGCACGATCAGGCAGAGGGGCTCTTCTTCAGTGCGGCAGCGCCTCAGAACAATCCGTCAGAAAGCCACGGATGCCAGCCGAGACCGGCAAGGACGATCCCGAGCACAAGGCCTGCGGGCAGGCTGAGACGTCGAAACAGGGGTTTTCTACGTGCTTTCTCTGGTTTGCGGGCCGGGCGTATCCCGCTCGGGAAGAGCCAGTCGCCCAGTCGATCATGCAGCCACACGATCAGAGACAGGGCCGCGAACAGGACCAACAGATTGATCACCGCAAGCCAGGCGCCTGAAAACATCAATCGGGCCAGGCCGTTGATGGCAACGCCAAGCAGGACACCGATCACGAGGTTGACCGCAGCGCTGGCCCAGTGGCCTGCCTGCCCGAGAATCGAGGCCGTTCGCTGATCACGCAAGGCGCGGTCCGGGGCATCCGAATGCTCCGTCGGTTTTTCCCGCAGCCAAAGGGATAGGGCGATAACGACGCCTACGAAGGTCGCGGCGATAACAAGTTCAAAGGTGCTGAAAATTTGGTCAGACATTTTCTCGATTGTTTCTTTTTATGAAGAACCATCGTCACCGGCACGAGTTCTTCAGTGGATCGTCGGGGCACAGATATCTTAAAGCCTAAGGGGCGAGGTGGAACTTCTCTACGGTATCCAATCTAGTTGACCTGAGTCTCGAATCGCAGCTTATCCTGTATGCGGACATTCGATGGAACTTCACCCACATGGAATCAGCGCCTGCTTATGCGCTGGCTGACCGCCTTGGCCTGACGGCTGGAAGGGCCGCATTGGTTGACCTGTCAAGCAGTGGTTTTGGTGCCACCGCACGGCTCGAACTCGACGACCAATCGTTGTTCGTCAAGCATCTTCCGATCTCTGCCCCCGATTGGCTACTGGCCGAGGCCGACGGGCTCGGTCGGCTCGCGCAAACCGGGTCAGTTGCCGAAGCCCCCGCATTGCGTGTGCCCCGCGTCCATGGTCTGTTCGAAATAGAAGACGAGCGCTGGCTGGTGCTCGAATGGCTGTCGCTGCAGGCGTTGGCGCCGGGCGCGGCAGGGCGGCTCGGGGTTGAGCTGGCCGAGCATCATCGACGGGCGACGGCAGGACAGTTCGGCCTGGAACGCGACAACTGGATCGGCGCCACGCGGCAGATTAATACGCCCATCAAGGACTGGGCGACCTTCTTGTTCGAGCATCGCCTGAGAGTGCTGATCGACAAGCTGGTCGACTCCGGTGCTGCCTTTCCACCCGATACGCTGGATCGACTCCGCGAGGCCTGGATTCGGCGATTCCCCGACTACCAGCCGGTGCCGTCCCTGCTGCACGGCGATCTCTGGTCCGGTAACGCCGCCATGCTCGCCAACGGCACGCCGGTGGTCTACGACCCGGCCGTGCACTACGGTGATCGGGAGTGCGATCTGGCGATGGCGGCGCTGTTCGGCGGTTTCGGTCCTGAATTCTTCGAAGCCTACGAGGCCACCTGGCCCCTCGAATCCGGGTGGGAGATGCGTCGCGAGTTTTACCAGCTCTATCATGTGTTGAACCACGCCCTGCTGTTCGGCGGCGGCTACCTCAGTGACGCCCGGCGGCGCATAGAGCGCCTGCTCGCGGGCTGACCCTGTCGCGACTCGCCTCTGATCGATCGGCGCAAGTGCAACGGCCGTCGGTCTGTGCGCCAGGTTTCTTGGTCTCAGCTCCAACTGTTTTCGTTGAGAACTCATCGCACGCTCTGCGGCGACTCTTCTTAGGGGGCCGTAATCCTGATTTTTAAAGAGATCTCAGGTAACCATGTGTGCGGTTTTGGATTTCGCGGCATTGATAGGGCTAGTAACCGCTGAGCGAGTCGTTTCTATGCCGTCGATCACGACAAACCATGCCGCGAGAACCCCACCCAATCCACCGGGCGCTCTGACACGCGCGATCAGAACCGCCCTTGCGCTCTCACCGCTGCTGCTGACGCCGCAGATCGTCGCAGCGCAGGATGTCGATCTGGGCAACCTCGGTGATCGCGGCTTCCGGATCGACGGGATCGATGCTGGCGACTCTTCTGGTTGGAGCGTCTCCGGCGCAGGCGACGTCAACGGCGATGGGTTGGCGGATCTGATCATCGGTGCCCCTAATGCCGATTTATTCCAGTTCGAAAATACTGGAAAAAGCTACATTGTCTTCGGGAAGGCGGATTCGACGGCTATCGATCTTGCGAATCTCGGGGCCGATGGCTTCGCGATCGTGGGTACTCGACGTGAAGCAAAGGGAAGCAGCGTCTCCAGCGCAGGTGATGTCAACGGCGATGGCCTTGCCGATTTGATCGTTGGCGCCCCAAATGCGGACTTCGGCGGGGAGCTTGATGTCGGCTCAAGCATCGTTGTATTTGGCAAAACGGATACTACGGCAGTGAACGTCGGCGCGCTTGGCTCGGGCGGCTTTCGCATCGACGGCATCGACGCTGATGACGAATCAGGCGACAGCGTCTCCGGCGCGGGAGATGTTAACGGCGATGGCTACGCGGACCTGATCATCGGCGCTTTTGACGCCGACCCCGGCGGCCAAAGCCGTGCTGGCGAGAGCTACGTGGTGTTCGGCAAGGCCAGCCCGACAACGGTGGATCTGGCCACTCTCGGGGCCGGCGGCTTCCGCATCGACGGCATCGATGGCTTGGACTTCTCGGGCTCCAGCGTCTCCGGCGCGGGCGATGTGAATGGCGATGGTCTGGCCGACTTGATCGTTGGCGCATCAGGCGC
>CAYTQT010000005.1:0-34857 GCA_964439915.1 uncultured Wenzhouxiangella sp.
AGACCGTGCAGACGGCAGATGCCGTCGGACACGCTGACCACCGTACCTTCGGTGCGAGCCTGTGAGGAGACTTCGAACTGCTCGACGCGTTTGCGGATCAGATCGGAGATTTCAGTCGGGTTGAGGGTCTGTTGCATGTTTTGCAATCCTTAACAATAGTCGGGTCCCGGCACCTGGCCGAGACTAGCCAGCGAGCTGTCGGCCCAGTTGTTCCAGTCGGCCACGCACCGAGCCGTCGATCACCTGATCGCCTGCCCGGATGACCGCGCCACCGATCAATGATTCATCCACGTCCACGTCCAGATCGATTTCCCGGCCGAAGCGTTCCTTCAGGCGCTCCGCCAACCGATGCGTCTGTTCTTCATTCATCGGCATGGCAGAGGAGACCTGCACCCGGAGTCGGGCTTCGGCTTCGCGGCGATAGAATTCGTACTGCGAGGCGATTTCCGGAAGCAGGCCCAGGCGATCGTAGTTCATGAGCACCCTGAGCAGGTTCCTGAACTGATCGTTGAACCGGTCGCCCCCCAGATCGGTAATCAATCCAAGCAATTGCTTGCGATCGACCCGCGGATCCCCGTAGAACTGTTCGATGTCGTCGCTCGAGGCGATCGCTGCTGCGAACGCCAGAGCGTCACTCCAATCGGACAGCTGGCCTGCATCCCGGGCCACCTGAAAGACGGCTCGAGCATAGGGACGCGCCAGAGTGGTTCGATTCAGCATGACCTAGAGTTCCGCCGCCAGTTTGTCGAGCATGTCGCGGTGACGAGACTCATCGATCTCTTTCTCGATCACCTTTCCGGCGCCCGACACGGCCAGTTCAGCCAGACGCGAGCGCAGGACTTCACGGGCCTGGTTGGTGGCCTGGCGAATCTCCGCTTCGGCGGCAGTCACCTGGCGATCGCGTTCACCGAGCGCGTCCTGCTTGGCCTGCTCGATGATCTGATTGCCGCGCTGGCTGGCCTGCTCGAGGATGTCACCGGCCTTGCGGCGGGCTTCACGAATCACCTCGTCGGCTTCGCCCTGAGCCACGTCCAGCGCCTTCTCGGCTTCCTCAGACTGAGCCAGACCCTCGGCGATCTTCTGCCGACGAGCTTCCATGGCCTGGACCAGCGGGGGCCAGACGAATTTCATGGTGACCAGAATGAAGACCAGGAAAGTGCCGGCCTGACCGATGATGGTGCCTAGACTCAAGTCCATAGCTAAACCTTACAAAGTCAATCGTTGTTGGAATGGACGCTTGCGAACAATCAGCCGCCGGCGGCAGCCTGAATCGGTGCCAGCAGCGGGTTGGCGAACAGCAGCAGGGCCGCGAAGGCCACGCCGATGATCGACAGGGCGTCGAGCAGACCAGCGATGATGAACATGCGAACCTGCAGCATACCGGCCAGTTCAGGCTGACGGCTGGCGCCTTCCAGGAACTTTCCGCCGAGCAGGCCGAAGCCGATACCGGTACCGAGGGCGGCAAACGCGAAGATCATGCCGACGGCAATGGCGGTGTTGGCCTGAATCAGAGCAATGGTTTCCACTTGAAGTCTCCTAACAATGTTGTGCTTGGTTGTTGCGGTTGATGACGAACTACGTCGATGACTTGATGATTCGATTACTTAGTGTTCTTCATACGCCAGCGACAGGTAGACGATCGTCAGCGTCATGAAAATGAAGGCCTGCAGCGGGATGACCAGAATATGGAAGGCCGCCCAGGCGCCCCCCGGCAGAAACTGGACCCACCAGGGCAGCAGAGCGATCAGGATGAAGATCATCTCCGCAGCATAGAGATTGCCGAAAAGCCGCAGGGCCAGCGAGACCGGCTTGGCGATCAATTCGACGATGTTCAGCAGCAGATTGGCCGGCCACAGAATCGGATTTTTGCCGAAGGGGTGGAACAGCAGTTCCTTGAAATACCCGCCCCAGCCCTTGCCCTTGACCGAGTAGATCAGGATCAGCGCAAAAACCACGATGGACAGCCCGAACGGCCCGTTGATGTCGGCCGAGGGCACGACGCGGGTGTACTCCAGCCCGAACAGCTTGTAGGACAGCAGCGGCAGATAGTCGACCGGCACCAGGTCCATCAGGTTCCACAGAAACACCCAGACGAAAATCGTCAGGGCCAGCGGTGCGACGAACTGGCGCGGGCCGTGGAAGCTGTCCTTGACCGAGTTGTCGACGAAATCGACGATCATCTCGACGAAATTCTGCAGTTTTCCGGGGACACCAGCAGTCGCCTGGCGGGCGGCCAGGATGAAGAAGAACAGGAAGAACACGCCGAGCGCGACCGAAACGACCAGGGTATCGGCATGGATCGTCCACAGACCCTCGCCGTAGCTCAGGTTGGTAATGTGGTGCTTGACGTATTCGCTCGGTGACGGAGTGCCGCTAGCCATGATTACTCTTCACTGTTCCTTAGCGTTTTACTTGTCGTGCTGCTGCAGATTCGGCGCCAGGTGCGCAACGCGCCACATCGCCAGCCAGTACGCCACCACGGTGGCAATGTATCCAGTCAAAACCGGTCCAAAATAACCGGCAAACCATTTCGCTACGATGACAAACAGGACCACTGCCATCACCAGCTTGAATGCCATGGCGCGATAGAACGCTGCCATCATGGCTTGCGCATCGCGCCCGAGACTCGTGCCGATACGCAGTGCGGTGATCGCCGTCAGAACGATACCAATTGCGCCACCGGCCAGGGCGGCAAGCGACTGCTCGAGCCCCCCGATCAGGGCAAAGATCAGCGCCGCGGCGCCTGCGAGCAGGGCCTGGACCCGGAGCAGCCAGACAATGGTCCTGGCAAAAAAACCTTCGGAAACCGCCTGGTCGCTGCTCACTGCTGTCCTTAGCCTCCGTCTGACCTTCGCACAAAAGCCTGCCTTCATCCTTGGGTTCCGGATTACGGCAATGCGATGCAGCCGGGAGTCAAGCCGATACAGGGCGCCATCTGAATAGCGCCCTGCAAATCCGCGTAAGTATAGCAGGAGCAATCCGCCCTCGGCAATCGAAAACGGACGGATTCTGTACGAATTTCCACCAGGCCGATCGTGTCGGCTCTTTCAGGCAGGACGCGCGTTCCCTGAGTTAGAGTGATCGTCTGGCCAAACCATGCTGAGCAAGGATGAATTCGCTGAAGAACTCGACAGTCATCATCACAGGCGCCTCCCTGGGCGTTGGCGCGGCCACGGCACGGGCGTTCTTCGCGCGGGGCGCCAATCTGGTCCTGATCGCGCGCGGACGCGCCGGGCTGGAAGCGCTGGCCGAAGGCCTGGGCGATCCCGATCGGATCGCCATCGAAGCCCAGGATGTCACCGACACCAGCGCCTTCGCCGGCGTTCTGGAGCGCGCTGAAGGTCGTTTCGGCCGCGTCGATGTGCTGATCAACAATGCAGGATTCCACGCCCGGGGCCCGGTCGAATCGGTGACGGCCGACGAGATCGGGCGGATGATCGACGTCAACCTGAAAGCACCCATGCAGTTGACCCGACTCAGCCTGCCCTATCTGCGCCGGTCGGCGTCGCCGGCCGTGATCCAGGTCGCGTCCCTGGCCGGTCGCACGCCGGTGCCGGGATCGGCCAGCTACTCGGCGAGCAAGTTCGGCCTGCGCGCCTTCAGCCTGGCCCTGGCCGAGGAAATGCGGGATTCAGGGATCAAGTTCGCCTGCGTCTCGCCGGGACCGATCGATACGGGATTCATCATGGACGATATCGACGCGGTCAGCGACCTGACCTTTTCCCAGCCGATCGTGACCGCCGAGGAGGTGGCCGAGGAAATCGTCAAGCTGGTCAGCGATGATCGCCGGGATGCGCCGATGCCGCGTCTGAGCGGCGTTCTGACCACCCTGACCTATCTGTTTCCCGGCCTGGGACGCGCGGTCCGCCCGGCGCTTGAGCGCAAGGGCCGTCGCACCAAGGCCCGCCTCAAGCGCCAGCAAAAGTGAAGCTGACCGACGAAATCAGGGTTCGGACGTGAACTATCAGGCCTGAGCCGGCGCAGGGATCAGCCTGAATCGAGAAGCCAGAGGGGTCAGCGCCGGAAACGTTCGAGCAGGCCGTCCAGCTCATCGAGGCTGGTGTATCTGATGGTGACCTGGCCCTTGCCGGATGACGAATGTCTGATACTGACCGGCGCGCAGAGCGTTTCGGTCAGATCCTGCTCCAGGCGCTCCAGATCGGGACTCCTCGCCGGTGCTGGTTTCTTTGCCGGTGCACCGGATTTCATCCGCTTGACCAGGGCCTCGGTCTGGCGCACCGACAGCTCCAGATTGATGACCTGATTGGCCGCGCGGACCTGGTCGGCCCGGTCCAGCGTCAGCAGGGCGCGTGCATGGCCCATATCGATCCGGCGCTGGTCGACGAGTTCGCGCACTTCCGGCGCCAGCTCGAGGAGTCGCAGCAGATTGCTGACGGCCGCGCGCGAGCGACCCACCGATTCGGCCGCCTGGGAATGGGTCAGTCCGAATTCGTCGATCAGGCGCTTCAGCGCGACGGCCTCTTCCAGCGGATTGAGATTCTCGCGCTGGATGTTCTCGATCAGGGCCAGGGCCAGCGTGGCTTCATCCTCGATTTCGCGCACGATGGCCGGAATCGTGGTCTTGCCGGCCATGCGGGTGGCGCGCCAGCGCCGCTCGCCGGCGATCAGTTCATAGGTGCCGGCCTTGGCCAGAGGGCGAACCACCACCGGCTGCACCAGGCCCTGGACGCGAATCGACTCGGACAGCTCCTCGAGCTTCTTCGGGTCCATTGCCGATCGCGGCTGGTAGCGGCCGGGCTGGATGGCATCCAGGGGCAGTTCCCTGAGGGCCGATGCCTCGGCTTCCGGGTCGGCTTTCTCGGCGGCAGCCCGGGTCTTGCCCAGCAGGGCGTTGAGGTTGCGGCCGAGCGGTTTTTTCTTCGTCGCCATCAGATGCGCTCCCCGCTACGCCTCAGAAACTCTCCGGCCAGCCCCATGTAGGCGACCGCGCCGCGCGATTCGCGGTCATAGTGAATGACCGACTGACCGAAGCTGGGGGCCTCGGCGACGCGAACATTCCTTGGCACCACCGTGCCGTAGACCTTGTCGCCGAAATGCTCCTGGAGCTGCCTGGACACCGCCCCGGACAGATTGTTGCGGATGTCGTACATGGTGCGCACCAGGCCCTCGATCTCGAGCGCCGGGTTGACCGAATCCTGGATCTGTTCGATCGTGTTGAGCAGGGCCGTCAGCCCCTCAAGGGCATAGTATTCACACTGCATCGGAATCAGCACCGCATCGGCGGCGGTCAGCGCATTCAGGGTGAGCACGTTGAGCGCTGGCGGGCAGTCGATGAGGATGTAGTGGTAGTGACCCTTGAGCGGTTCGAGCGCGGTCTTGAGGACGCGGGCTCGATCCTCGAGCTCCATCAGGGCGACCTCGGCGGCGGTCAGATCGCCGTTGGCCGGCAGGATATCGAGCTGCATCCCCTCGGCCCTGACGATCGCTGAACGGGCATCGGTGTCACCCAGCAGCACCTCGCAGACCGTCGCCTGATCGTCGTTCAGCTCCAGCCCCGAGCCGGTGCTGGCGTTGCCCTGCGGATCCATATCGATCAGCAGGACGCGCTTGGTGAGCTCGGCCAGGCCAGCCGCCAGGTTCAGGGCCGTCGTGGTCTTGCCGACGCCGCCCTTCTGGTTGGCCACGGCCACGATTCGAGTCTTGCGTTGGGTCATGCTTGCGTCACTTTTTGGTCACGATGGCCAGGCAGCGTCGAGCATGCTCGCCCGGGACCGCCAGGTCAATGAGTTCCACATTGTAGACGGCAGACAGGTCGGAAAGCTCATTTTCGACCTCGCGTGATTTCATCGCCAGCAATCGGGCACCCTGATCGAGCCAGTCCCGATGCCACTCGATCAGCCGCGGCAGCGGTGCCAGGGCGCGGGCCGTGATCAGGTCGGGCACGGGCAGGTCAGGCAGGGATTCCAGGCGCGCCTGCACCGGCTCGATGTTGCCCAGGCCCAGCGACCGCCGCACCTGCCGCAGGAAGCGGATCTTCTTGCCGTTACCGTCGATCAGGGTGAACTGCCGATCCGGCAGCGCGATCGCCAGGGGCACGCCGGGCAGCCCGGCACCGGTACCTGAGTCGGCGATCCGCTCGCCGGTGATCCAGGGCAGCAGGCTCAGGCTGTCGAGCAGATGGCGTGCTAACATTTCCCGCGGCTCGACGATGGCCGTCAGATTGAAGGCTCGCGACCAGTGCTTGAGCAAGGCAAGATAGGCCAGGAGCCTGTGGCGCATCCCGGCACTCGAGATCAGCCCCATCGCCTCGAGGCCGGAGGCCAGATCGTCGTCCAGCTGCGCGAATTCCGGCGAAAGCGCGTTGGATTCCCACTCCATTCCGACCCGACTCCCGCATGAAAAAGATCCTCATTATATTGGCCCTGGCGCTTGGATTGATCTGGCTGGTCGCCATGCCCGCGCTTGTCGGCAGCTATCTCGGCCGAGTGGTACCGGAATGGCTGGATGAAGCCGGGATGGCCCCGACGACGCAGTTCGATGCCGGCTGGTTCACCTCCAGCCTCCAGATCGAGGATGACTATGCCGTGGACCTGCACGGCCGACACGTGCCGCCGCTGAGCCTTGCCTGGATCCGCATCGACGGTGAACTGGAGGCTCCGATCTCCCCGGCGCCGATTCTGATCGATGGTCAGTTCGGCCTGACCGGCCTGAGTTCGGTCAGGCTTGAGGCTACGGAACTGGCAATCGGGGGTCCGTTGCAACTCGACAGCAGCGCGTCTCTCCTGACCCTGAATCAGGGGCTCGACCAGGTCAGTGAACTGAGCTGGCAGATCGAAGCGTTTGCGCTGAGCGATCAGCTCGGCAACTTGCTGTCGGCCAGCACGGCAGAACTTGCTCTGGCCTGGTCGCCCTCGGATCCGGCGGTCGGAGGTGCGGCGACGGCGCCGAAGGAAGCGGATGCTCTCGATCTGAGGCTGGCCCTGATGCTTCTGTCCGATTCGAATCCGCACCCGACCCTGCGCCTGATCATCGAGGCCTCCCCGGTGCAACGCGATGCGCTCGCCGAGCTGATTGAGGGCCTGCAGCAGTGGACTCAGGCCCAGCCCCGATCTACAGCGCGTCAGTTCGCCCTGCTGACGGTTGCCGGCGCCTGGCAGCAACTCGCCCAGAGCGGCCTGACGATCCGGCTGGACGGGCTTCGGATCGGCTCGGAGAGCCGCTTCTCCGGGCACTGGGTCACGCAGGCAGGACCGCCAGACATCCGCGGTGAAGGGTCGATCGATGCGCTGACCCGCGAACTGCGGCCCATCGTCGGACTGGGCGCGCGAGTCGGCGCCGGGACAGCAGAACGATCGATCCGGGCCTGGATCGATGAGATCAGGCAGCGCGGATGGCTGGTCGTCGAGGGCGACCGGTTCGAGTTTCGCTACCCCGTTCCCCAGCCCTGAGTGCCGCATCGGCTCAGGCCGGCTGGGAGCCGGCTTATTGGTCGACGAACTCGGGGTCGGGCGCTTCCAGGCCGTCAGCCAGCTCGCGATGCCTGATGCAGGCCACCTGTCGCCCGCTGTCGAGCGTTTCCAGCGCGGGCCGGGTCTCGCTGCAGGCCTGGATCGCATAGGGACAACGCGTACGAAAGACACAACCCGAGGGCGGATTCATCGGCGAGGGCATGTCCGCTTTCAGCGATCTGCGGGAGCGCTCGCGCTCCCTGACCGGGTCCGGTATCGGCACAGATTCGATCAGCGCCCGGGTGTAGGGGTGGCGCGGGTTGAGATAGATGCTGTCGCGATCGGCCACTTCCATGATCTGGCCGAGATACATGACCAGCACCCGATCCGAGACATGTCGGACAACCGAAAGATCATGCGCGATGAAGATCAGGGACAGCTGAAGCTTCTTCTGCAGATCCTTCAGGAGATTGACGATCTGAGCCTGGATCGAAACATCCAGGGCCGAGACCGGCTCGTCGCAGACCACCAGGCGGGGATTGACGACCAGGGCCCGGGCAATGCCGATGCGCTGACACTGCCCGCCGGAGAACTCGTGCGGGTAGCGATTGATCTGTTCGGGCAGCAGACCGACCAGCTTCATCATGCCCTGCACCCGCTCTCGCACCTGCAGCCTGGTCATAGACGGATAAAAGGTTCTCAGCGGCTCGGCAACGATGTCTCCGACGGTCATGCGCGGATCCAGCGATCCCGAGGGGTCCTGGAAAATCAGCTGAATCTCTCGGCGTTTGGCCCGCATTGCCTCTTCAGTCAGGCCGAGCAGATTTTCGCCCAGCCAGTCGACGCTACCGGCAACCGGCTTGACCAGACCCAGAATGGCCCGGGCCAGCGTTGACTTGCCGCAGCCCGATTCGCCGACGATACCCAGCGTTTCGGCAGAATGCACATTGAAACTGACCTGATCGACCGCCTTGATCGTCTGATAATCGTGCCGAAAGAAACGCCCGGTATCGATTCTGAAATGAACCGACAGATCGCGAACCTCGAGGACGGGTGGGCGCATCAGACAGACTCCGTCGTTTCCTGGTCGACCTGGGCCGGGATCCGATCCAGATGGCATCGCTTGTAGCGCCCCTCCGAGACACGCTCGAAATCCGGCCGCTCGCTGCAGCGCTCGAAGCTGTAGCGGCAGCGGCTGGAAAAGGGACAGCCCTCCGGCAGCTGCAGCAGGTTGGGCGGGTTGCCCGGAATCGCATTCAGGATGCCCGAGCGCAACTGATCCAGCCGGGGGACGGAGTTGAGCAAGCCCTCGGTATAGGGGTGTCTGGGGTCGCCGAACAGATCATGCACCTCGGCCAGCTCCATTTCCTGACCGGCATACATCACCAGCACGCGGTCACACAGACCCGCGACCACGCCCAGATCATGGGTAATCAGGAGAATCGCCGTCGACGACTGCTCGGAGAGCTCGCCCATCAGCGTATTGATCTGCGACTGAACGGTCACATCCAGGGCCGTGGTCGGCTCATCGGCGATCAACAGATCGGGCTGGCACAGCAGTCCCATGGCGATCATTACGCGCTGGCACATGCCGCCGGACAGTTCGTGGGGGTACTGGCGCATTCGACTGGCCGGATCCGACAATTGCACCTGATCGAGCATCTCCTCGGCCCGCGAACGTGCCTCGCGTCGACGGAGGTTGCGGTGATGCGTCAGCACCTCGACCAACTGGTCACCAATGGTCATGTAGGGATTGAGCGATGACACCGGATCCTGGAAGATCATCGAAATCTTGGACCCGCGAATCCGGCTCAGCTCCGAGGTCGACAGGCCCAGCAGCTCCTGTCCACGAAAGCGTACCGACCCTTGCGCCTGACCGTTCTCGGCCAGCAGGCCGAGCAGAGCCAGAGCGGTCTGCGTCTTCCCTGAACCGGACTCACCGACCAGGCCGAGCGTCTCGCCCGGGTCCAGATCGAAACTGATGCCGTTGACGGCATGAACGACTCCGTCGGGTGTGTCGAAGGCAACGGTCAGGTCGCGAACCTCAAGCAGAGCCATGGCCGTTACTCTTCAGGATGGGCTTGGGCCGGAGGCCCGCAGGGTGATCCCAGGACAATGATCTGGAAATCGAATCATATTTTCACCGTGTCTCAGGTCAGACCACTCCATTCTGCATCAAACCCCGACCAGCCTGCCGGATTCCGACCAACGAGTTTCGGCCCCTGGCCGAATGATTATCTCACCGCAAAGACAGAAACCTCGGTGTGACGAACCAGCCAGGCGCTATGCGAGCCGATCAGATGCAGGGCATCGGCGACACCGGGCGGGTGCGAGCCCATCACCACCAGATCGGCTTCAGTGGATCTGACCGCCTCCAGCAGCTGCTTTTCCAACTCCGCGCCCGGATCGTTGCTGAGCACTGCAAGAGCGTCGGTCGGGACACCGGCCCGATCGCCCTGCTCGCGGGCGAACAGATCGAGCTCGGCGGCAAATCCTTCCGGCGTGCTCGCGATCGCGCTCGGGACCTTGCCGGTGACAGCAACGAAGATGATCGACGCCTCGTACTGACGGGCCAGATCAGCAGCCACCTGGAGAGTGCGCTGCATTCGCTCGGTATGCTCCAGTACGACGGGCACCATGATTCGCTTGAACATTCGTCTTCCCTCCTGCGCCTCAGGCCTGAAGCGCCTGATTGAGCTGGTGTTCATGCCGAAGACCCATGGCCAGGCTGACACACATGGCCAGCAGCACGAACGTGAAGGGCAGGCCCGTGCTGACCGCACCGGCCTGCAGTGCATCCAGGGCAGCGGAACCGCCCAGCGAGAGCAGAACTGCGGCGATCACGCCCTGCATCGTCGCCCAGAAAACGCGCTGGGTAACCGGTGCATCGGTCTTGCCGCCGGAGGTGATCGAATCGATCACCAGCGAGCCGGAATCCGATGAGGTTACGAAGAACACCAGGACCAGGCAGATTCCGAGCATCGAGGTAATGGCAGACAGGGGCAGGTTCTCCAGCATCTGAAAGAGCACCAGCGCCTCGTCACCTATACCATCAGCGAGCTTGCCGATCCCCTCATCGATCTGATCCAGCCCACCCCCGCCGAAAGCAGCCATCCAGATGGTCGTCACCAGGGTCGGAACAACGAGCACTGCGGTCAAAAACTGGCGAACGGTCCGTCCGCGCGAGACGCGTGCGATGAACATGCCGACGAAGGGAGACCAGGAAATCCACCAGGCCCAGTAGAAGATGGTCCAGTCATGGTAGAAGATGTCGTCGCTTCGACCGATCGGATTGCTGAGGGGAAGAATGTACTGGGTATACCCTTTCAAGGTTTCAATATAATTGGTGAGAAATGATGAAAAAGACCCAGCGATGATGACGAAAAGCAACAGTACCAGCGCCAGCAACATGTTGATATTCGACAGCAGCTTGACGCCACCATCGATGCCTCGCAGGACAGAAATCAGCGCAAGTCCGGTGACACAGGCGATGATGATCAACTGAGTCGTCAAGCCATCGGTAAACGCGAACAGAAAACCGAGCCCTGCAGCAGCCTGCTGCGCACCGAACCCGAGCGAGGTCGCCAGACCGAAGATCGTGGCCAGAACCGCGAGGACATCGACCACGTTTCCCGCTGGTCCCCAGATACGGTCACCGAGCAGGGGATAGAAGGTCGAACGAATGGTAAGCGGCAAGCCCTTGTTGTAGGCAAAGAAAGCCAGGGCCAGAGCGACCACGGCATAGATCGCCCACGGATGCAGCCCCCAGTGGTACATGGTCGCACCGAGCGCGGCCGGTCTGGCCTGATCGCTGTAGGCCGCTGTCTCCAGCGGTGTTCCGTGCCAATCGGTGTAATAAGCGGCCGGCTCGGCGACACCCCAGAACATCAGCCCGATACCGATCCCGGCGGCAAAGAGCATGGCAAACCAGGACATCAATGAAAAATCAGGCGTTGCATCATCGCCGCCGATCCGGATTCGGCCAACCGGCAGGACGATCAGCGCCAGACAGAACAGCACGAAAACATTACCAGCCGAAAGCAGAACCCAGTCGAAGGTCACCTGAATCCAGGCCTTGGTCGCTTCCAGGCCGGATTTGGCCGCATCTGGAAACAGCAGTGAAGCAACAACGAATAGAACAATCAGACCCGCACTGACGAAGAACACCGGATTGTGCATATCGAGACCGAGCCGTTCGATATTGTCCTGTCCGATTTCATATTCTGTCTCGTAAACTTCTTCCAGTTCCGCGATCAGCTCTTGAGCATCGATACTCGATTCATCCACATGATTCTCCGGCAGTTAAATTCGAAAGCCGAGCGCGAAGCCACTCATTGACCAACAACGATGGAAGGATGGGCGCAAAGGCTGAATACTCTGTATGGTAGCAGTTCTCGATATCCAGCCTGGTTGACAGGGCCTCAAGAGGCCATTCCTCGAAAGCTGATATCCATTATTGGTTTAATTAGACTATCTTGCGGCTATTGACAATATTCTTCTTAATATAAAAGCATCAGGCTCTGTTATTGTTCTCGTTTCGCAGAGCAGGTGCTGCCTGGAGTTCTTGCTCACATTCGATCATGTTATAGTGGTTGCTTGAGCTCAAAGAGTGGGACAGCCATTTTGCCGAAAGCGGCGATTTCATGAACAGTTTGAAATGCCGACTGTAGACAAAGGAAAAGTGATGAACGCGGTTCGTCACCGCTGTAGGTAGGTTGAGTCTTCTGTCATAACTCGCTTGCTCGGCACCAACGGCACTGCCGTGATGGACCGACAGTTCCGCAACTTCATTGTTGCGGCACCCATCCGGTCGCGATCGATTCGCTGACCAAATAAAACGATATTTTCCTGATTTCGGCAGGTGCTCCCGGTCCTGGAATGGCTATGTCCAATTCCAGGCTTTGGACGTTCATTCCTTCGACTAAAAATGAGAGAGAACCGATCAATGCCAAAACGTAATCGTTTGACACAGGCAGTGCTCTGGGGTCTGGTCGCTACAACATCGGGGGCTGTATTGGCTCAGGATGATGAAAGCGCCAGAAACGAAGAAACTGCTTCAAGAGAAATCGACCGGATCGTAGTCACGGCGACAAAAACCGAAGAAGTGGATATGCAGTCTGCGCCGCTGTCCGTTCAGGCCGTTGATGAGGAAGCGCTGGAAGAAATGAACATCGGCAACTTCGATGATTTCAGGATGAGCGTGCCAGGAATCAATGCTGCCAGCCGCGGACCGGGTCAGCAGACCATCTACATTCGCGGCCTGGCCGTGCAGCCGATTACCGTATTGCTCTCAGGCGCTCAGGGCACCAACCCCAACGTCGCGCTCTATCTCGATGAGCAGCCGGTGACCGCCCCAGGACGTAACCTGGATGTCTACGCGACGGATCTCGAGCGCATCGAGGTTCTTCCAGGTCCGCAGGGCACGCTGTTTGGAGCCAGTTCTCAAGCCGGCACGATTCGCTACATCACCAACAAGCCGGAACTCGGCGTATTCGATGCCGGCTTCAGCGGTGAAGCTTCGTTCACCAAGAGCGGCGAGATGAACAGTTCCGGTGAGGGTTTCTTCAACATTCCGCTCGGCGATTTCACCGCCGCGCGATTTGCTTTCTATAACGTCAATCTCGGCGGTTACATCGATAACGAGCTGGGTGAGTTCACGCTTGACCCCGAAATCAATCCGCTGTCTGCCGTGGATCTGGGACCGGACGCGACCTACGAGACCGTCAACAACGCCGAGCTCGTCGAAGAAAACTTCAACGACAGCTACTACAAGGGCTTCCGCGCAGGCCTGTTCCATGAGTTCAATGCGGACTGGTCCTTGCTCGTGCAGAACACCTACCAAGAACTCGGCGCGGATGGCGTGTTCGACTACGACCCGGAAGTCGGCGACCTCGAAGTATCGCGCTTCTTCAACGACGAGCTCGAAGACACCTTCAATCAGACGACCTGGACCCTCGAAGGCCGCCTCGGCATGCTGGACATGGTCTACACCGGCGGCTATCTCGATCGCGAGGTGAATCAACAGGTCGATTACACCGGCTACAACAATGCGGGTGCGTTCATTGCCTACTACACCTGCACCTATGACAACCCGGCCTACATCACCAACTACGATATCGATCCGCGCTTCATCACCGAGAATCGCGCCTGCCTCGACCCGACCAAGGGCGTCGACATCCTGCAGGAACACGAGCGCACCACCCATGAGTTCCGTATCTCAACGCCCGCCGAGAATCGCTGGCGCTTTGTCGGTGGCGTCTACTACGATGATTTCGTCATCGACACGCAGGACGATTACTACTACGTAGCAACGCCGGACATCGGGTTTGCGCAGAACGCGCCTATTTCGACCGCGTTCCAGGTCAACCCCAATATCCGACCGGTAGGAGTCGCCTTCTTCAACGATATCCAGCGAACGGAAGAACAGCTGGCCTTTTTCGGTGAGTTCAGCTACGACCTGATTCCAAATACGCTCAAGGCCACCTTGGGTCTGCGCGCCTACGAGATCGAATCGGACTTCCGGGGCTCGTCGAACTTCGCCCAGGGCATCTTTGCCGGCAGCATCGACGGCGACGCTGGCCGCGATTACGACGTCGACGGCGGCCACACGCCTGACCCGCTGGAGCAGGATGACGTTATCACCAAGGTCAACGTCTCCTGGACGCCGACCGACGATGCCATGATGTTCTTCACCTATTCCGAGGGCTTCCGCCCCGGCGGCTGGAACCGCGGCGGCGGCATTCCGTCGGCCAACCCCGCTTTCCCGACCGTCAGCGCCACCTATGACACCGATGACGTGACCAACTGGGAGCTGGGCTGGAAAACCGAGCTGCTGAACAACACCCTGCGCATCAACGGTGCGGCCTACTTCATCGAGTGGGAAAATATGCAGGTCTCGCGCTTCGATCCGCAGAACGTCTCCATCCTGACCTTCATCGAGAATTCGGCCGATTCGGAAATCATGGGCCTCGAGGCAGACTTTGTCTGGCGAGCCACCAACGATTTCACGCTGTTCGGTGCCGTGTCCTACAACGATACGGAGCTGACCGACGTGGATGCGCAGGTCATCGAGCTGGCCCCGATCGGCAGCCAGCTTCCGCTGGTACCGGAAATCCAGGCCAGCCTGCGCGGTCGCTATGAGCGGCCGGTGGACTGGGGCTGGGCAGACTTTGCCTACGTCCAGGTCTCAGGCAGCTACGCGGGAGATTCATACAGCTCACTGGTGGCCGCCGAGCGGCGCAAGCAGGACGCTTACTCGATCTTCAACGCCGCTGCTGGCGTCTCGAAGGATAGCTGGACCGCCGAGGTGTTCGTCGAGAATCTATTCGATGAGCGCGCCGAGCTGTTCATCAACACCCAGGACGACATCGCCCGGATCACCACCAACCGTCCGCTGACGGGCGGCGTCCGGTTCACCTACCGCTATCAGGGCCTGTAAGTCCTGATAGGAGCCCGGGCGAGGCGGCTACACTAGTCGGATGACTGACACCAGCACACCGACGACACCGTCTCGCTCGGACTCTCTCCTCGAACAAGCCGAAGCGCTGCTCAAGCAGCAGCGCTTCGGTGATTCACTGACCACCGCCGAGGCCGTTCTGGACGAGGCACCGGAAAACACCAGAGCCCTTTTTCTTGCCGCCGTCTGCCTGCGCTATCTGAAGCGCTTCGACGACGCGCTCGAGACGCTACAGCACCTGACGCATCTGGCGCCGGACTACGGGCGAGCCTGGCAGGAAATCGGCCACAACTACCGCGATACAAAAAGAGCCGGCCCCGCCTGCGAGGCCTACGCCCGAGCCACCGAGCTCAACCCGGGCCTGATGGCGGCCTGGCGATGCCTGGCCGAACTGCGGCAGCGCAGCGGCGATGAGGAAGGCGCCCGCGTCGCAGCGTCGAACTTCAAGCGCCTGGCCGACCTGCCGCGCGAGCTGGTCGCCGTCACCAGCCAGCTTCACGAGGGCAAGATCTACAAGGCAGAGAAGATCTGCCGACACTTTCTCCAGAACAATCCGCACCATCCCGAGGCAATGCGGCTCCTGGCCGCGATCGGAATGGAGCTGCATATCTATGACGACGCCGAGTTCCTGCTCGAAAGCGCCATCGAGCTCCAGCCCGACTTCGATCTGGCGCGGATGGACTACGTCAAGGTGCTGCATCAGCGCCAGAAGTTTGCCGACGCCTGGGAAGCAGCGTCCGAACTGCGCCGACGCATGCCCGGCAATCTGGCCGCCGAACTGGCCTACGCCAATCAGTGCGCCGCCATCGGTCGCTACGATGAAGCACTGGCGGTGCTCGAGCCCCTGATCGAACGTTCGCCCCAACCCTGGCACGTCCAGATGCTGCGCGGCCATGCGCTCAAGACCATCGGTCAGCAGGACGAGGCAATCGCTGCCTATTGCGCCGCCTACAAGGGACGACCGGATTTCGGGGATGCGTGGTGGTCACTCGCGAACATGAAAACCTTCCGATTCGACGACGAGCAGATCGCTCAGCTGCGCTCACTGATCGAGGCCGGCGGCCTGACGCCTGCCGATGAAATCCACCTGCAATTTGCCCTCGGCAAGGCGCTGGAGGATCGAGAGAGCTGGGAGGAGTCGTTTCAGCACTATGCCCGTGGCAATGCGATCAAACGCGCTCGCATCGACTACAGCGCTGATCGAATGGCCGCCGACTTCGAGCGACAGAAGACCTTTTTCACGCAAGCGCGCGCCGCCGAGCTTCTCGACGGTGGCCATGAGGCGCCCGACCCCATCTTCATCGTCGGCCTGCCGCGGGCAGGCTCAACGCTGATCGAGCAGATTCTGGCCTCCCATCCGGCCATCGATGGCACGCTGGAGCTGCCCAATATCCTGGCCATGGCGCACCGATTGAACGGGCGCCGGCGTCGCGATGAAGAACCCCGCTACCCCGGGATACTGGCCGAGCTCTCGCCCGAGGACCGCCGCCAGCTCGGTGAGCAATTCATCGAGGAAACCCGCGTCCATCGCGATGGGGCACCGTTGTTTCTCGACAAGATGCCGAACAACTTCCGCCATCTCGGCCTGATCTTTTCCATCCTGCCTCGGGCCAGAGTCATCGACGCACGCCGCGCGGCCTTGGGCTGCTGCTTTTCCGGTTTCAAGCAGCTGTTTGCCGAGGGTCAGGAGTTCAGCTACAGCCTGTCCGATATCGGGCACTACTACCGCGACTACGTCGATCTGATGGACCACTGGCACCAGGTCTATCCCGGCCGCATCCTGCAGGTGAATTACGAAGACGTGGTCGGCGATCTGGAATCCCAGGTCCGTCGGATGCTCGACTACCTCGAGCTCCCCTTCGATCCGGCCTGCGTCGAGTTCCACCGCACGGAGCGCTCGGTTCGAACAGCCAGCTCGGAACAGGTGCGCCAGCCCATCTATCGGTCCGGTGTGGAGCAATGGCGCCATTACGCTCCGTGGCTCGACGAGTTGCGCGAAGCGCTCGGACTCGAGCAGGCCCCAGACCGCCCGGAAAACCCCGACTGAGACTGCCTACGAAAGCGGCGGCCAGGTAGATTGAACCACTGACCTGGCAGAGCAGACCCGGCTCAGCGATCCTTCGGGTCGAGCGCATCGCGCAGCCCGTCGCCGAGGAAATTGAAGGCAAACAGGGTCACGGCCAGGAAGCTGGCCGGGATCAGCAGGGACCAGGGTGCGGTTTCGAGTTCCTGTGCGCCCTCATTGACCAGGGCACCCCAGGAGGTCAGGGGCTCCTGGACGCCAAGACCGAGAAAACTCAGGAAACTCTCGACCAGAATCACCTGCGGGATTGTCAGGGTCACATAGACCACGACCACGCCGAGCAGGTTGGGAACGATATGGCGGCGGATGATCTGCCACTCGGTGGCGCCGCAGGCTCGGGCCGCTTCGACAAAGTCCTTGGTCTTCAGGCTCAGGGTCTGGCCGCGCACGATACGGGCCATATCGAGCCAGTTGATGGCGCCGATGGCAACGAAGATCAGGAAGATATTCCGGCCGAAGATCACCATCAGCAGAATGACGAAGAACATGAACGGCATGGCGTAGATGCCGTCGACAAAGCGCATCATGATGTTGTCGACCCGCCCGCCCAGATAGCCGGCGATCGCCCCGTAGGTGATCCCGATGACCAGCGACACCAGGGTGGCCACGATGCCGACCAGCAGCGAGATTCGCCCGCCGATCAGGGTCCGCACGTACAGATCACGGCCGAGGGCGTCGGTGCCGAACAGGTGGCCGGTTTCCAGCGAGGGCGGTGTGGAGTAGTTGTCCCAGTCCGGAATCTCGTGATCCCAGTCGCTCAGCATGGGGCCGAAGGTCACCAGCAGCACCATCGTCAGCAGGATCACCAGCCCGGTCACCGCCGCCTTGTTCTTCAACAGTCGATGCCAGGCATCGAGATAGAGCGAACGTCCCTGGACGACACGAAGATCAAGCGCCTGTTCGAAGGCATCGCGGGTAGGCTCGTTCACGCGCTGGCCTCGTCATAGCGAATCCGCGGGTCGAGCCAGGCATACAGCAGGTCGACCAGGAAGTTGAAGGCGATGATCAGGACCCCATAGAGGATGACTACGCCCATCACCAGTGTGTAGTCACGGTTCAGAGCACCCTGAACGAAGTAGGAACCGATCCCCGGGATGGTGAAGATGCGCTCGACGACGACCGAGCCGGTCAGGATGCCGGCCGCTGCAGGCCCCAGATAGGAAATCACCGGCAACAGGGCCGGACGCAGGGCGTGGTTGATCAGCACCTCTTTTTCTGGCATTCCCTTGGCTCGCGCCGTTCGGATGAAACTCGAATGCAGGACTTCGATCATCGATCCCCGGGTAATACGCGCGATGTAGGCGATCATCGGCAGGGCAAGGGTAATGACCGGCAGCACCATGCGCGAGGGCTCGAAGGCCCAACCCCCGGCCGGCAGCCAGCCAAGGATGACCGCAAAAAGAAGAATCAGCAGCGGCGCCATGACGAAGTTCGGAATCGAGATGCCGATCATCGCTACCGACATCACGGTGTAGTCCGAGGCTCGGTTCTGACGCAGGGCCGCCCAGGCACCGACCGGCACGCCGATCAGCAGGGCCAGGAGCAGGGCCAGCGCACCCAGGGTGAAGGAGACCGGCGCGCCCTGGGCAATCAGATCGTTGATCGACCAGTCCAGATAATGGAACGACGGCCCGAAATCGAAGCGGACGATCTGCCACAGATAGCGCGCGTACTGAACGACCAACGGCTCGTCGAGATGATACTTGGCGGCCAGGTTCGCCTCGATCTCCGGCGGCAGGGCCCGCTCGGAATCGAAGGGACCACCCGGCGCGATCCGGATCAGAAAGAAAGCGACCGTGATCAGCAGGAGCAGGGTCGGCACCGCGGAGGCCAGACGCTTGAGGGAGTAGGTCAGCATGGACTACGACGCCTCCGGCTGCGGCGGCAGTGAGTCCGAGTCCGGCGCCTCGGCGAACCTGCCAGTGGTCAGTTCAACCATCTTCAGCAGATTCCTGGACTTCATCAGGGACCGGCGACGAGGATCTCGCTTTCAGCAGGTACATGTGGCGGGTGAGGTGATGGTCCATGACGTTCTCCTGCCAGCCCTTCAGGCGTGGATTGACCAATCGCTTGGACACATAGACAAAGGTCGGCAGCACGACCTGGTCGGCCAGCAGCATGCGCTCGGCTTCGACCATGAGATTGCGGCGCAGAGCCGGAATGCGTTCGGCAGCGATCTGCTCGAGCAGGCGATCATAGCCGGGATTGTTGTAGCCGGAGTCGTTGCGGGCGTGTTCGGAATGGAACAACTCGAGAAAGGTGAATGCATCCTGGTAGTCACCGATCCAACCGGCCCGAAACACCTCGGTCACCCGACCCATCGCGCGATTCTGGAGAAAGACACGAAACTCCTCGTTGATCAATCGCGTCTGCACGCCCAGCACCTGTTTCCACATCGCTGCCACGGCGACGGCGACCCGGCGGTGATTTTCGGAGCTGTTGTAGCGCAGCTCGACGGTCAAGGGATCGTCCTGCGAGTAGCCGGCCCGGGCATAGAGACGGCGCGATTCGGCTTCGCGTTCGGCCTGCGTCCAGGCGGCCTCCTCGGGCACGAATGGGGTGTAGTCCGGCAGGCCGGGCGGAATCAGACTGTAGGTCGGGATCTCACCGAAACGGGTCACGCGTGAGGTCAGGATGTTCCGGTCGATAGCCAGGTTCAGAGCCTGGCGCAGCGCGAGATTGCCCTCGAATGGCGGTTGCTGGAGATTGAAGCCGAAAAAGTAGGTGCCGAACCAGGGCGTAACCTGAAGGGCTTCGGACATATTCGCCTGCAGCCAGCGAAACTGATTGCTGGGCACCTGATAGGTCCAATGCAGATCGCCAGCGCGAAAACGATTGAATTCAGTGCCCTCGTCCTCGAACGGGTAATACAGGACGCGTTCGACGATGACTTCATCGGCCTGGCGATAGTGTGGATTCCTGACCAGCTCGATGAAGGCTCGGACCTGCCAGTCCGACAGGCTGTAGGCGCCGTTGGACACCAGTTGCCCGGGGCGTACATGAGCAGCCCCATAGGCCTCCAGAGACGGCCGGTGGACCGGATAAGTGGTTGGATGCGTCAGCAGGCCGAGAAAATACGGGGTGGGCGATTCCAGCGTGACCTGAAAACTCGACTCGCTCAGGGCCGCTACGCCGAGCGCATCGACGCTCATCTCTCCGGCCAGAATGGCTTCGGCGTTGCTCACCGGCGCGAGCATTCGCGCAGAGCTGGCACCGGTCGCAGGATCCACCACGCGCTTCCAGGACCAGACGAAATCATGCGCTGTCAGTGACTCGCCGTTGCTCCAACGCGAGTCCTGATCGATATAAAAGGTGTAGACCAGGCCATCCCGACTGATGTCCCAATGCGCCGCCGACCCCGGGACAATTCGTCCGTCCGGCTCGGTGGTTGCCAGGCCCTCGAACAGATCTCGAAGAATCGTTGCGGCCGGCACGCCCTGGGCCAGATGCGGGTCGAGGGTCTGGGGTTCCTCGGCATTGCCCCTGTGTACGATCTGCTCGGCGGCCAACGCGGAAAGCGGCGGGCGGCCTGACTCGGTCGGCTCGAACGGGACCGGTTCGGCCATCAGCCCGACCGGCTGAGAATTCGTGTCGGAAGCCGGATCGTTGCCGCAGGCGATGAGCACCAGCGACAGCGCCATGATGAGGCAGAGGCGTCTCATCATTCCAGGCTGATCCAGCGCGACAGGTGCACATCCATCGGGTTGTCTTCGAATCCTCGTATGTCCGGTTTCACCAGGTGACGGGAAACATAGTAGTACAGCGGAATGATCACCTGCGCATCGAGCAGGCGCTGCTCGGCCCTGTACAGAAGCGCCTGGCGGGCTCCTCCCGTCTCGAGATCGGCTTCAAGCATCAACGAATCGAAATCAGGATCGGACCAGAAGCTGTAGTTCAGTGGACTGTCGCTGACGAAGAGCTGGAGAAAGTTGCCGGCATCCCGCCAATCGGCAATCCAGCCGCCGCGCACGATCTGGGTCAGACGTCCGTGGCGACGATTGGCGACAAACACCTTCCACTCCTCGCTGACCTGCCGCGTGCGTACGCCCAGATGCTCGCGCCACATGGCAGCGACGGCGGCCGACATTCGGCGATGGGCCAGCGAGGTATTCACCCTGAGCTCGACGGTCAACGGGCGACGCTCCGAGTACCCAGCGGCACGATACAGCTCGCGCGCCTGCGCCCGACGCGCTGCCATATCCTCGTCGGACTTCGCGTAATCGCCGGGCCAACCGGGCATGCCCGGCGGTATCAGACGGTCTGCCGGCAGCTCGCCCGAGCCCAGCACTCGCTCGGTCAGAAGCTGACGGTCCAGGACCAGACTCAGCGCCCGTCGCAGATCGACCTGATTCCGAAAAGGTGCCCGGGCCACGTTGAAGGTGAGAAAGAAACTGCCCAGATAGGGGGAGATGCGCAGCTCCGTGCCGAATTGATCGCGTAGCCAGTCGAGCCGACCCGGCGGAATGGTTTCGGTGATGTGGAGTTCATTGGCGCGATAGCGATTGAGCTCGACCGTCGGCTCTTCGATCGCGTGCCAGCGCACCGCCTCCAGCCTGACCTGCTCGGCAGCGTGCCATTCGGGATTGGCCTTCAGATCGATATGCGAACCCGGAACCTGATCATCGAGCAGGAAAGGACCGCTGTATCGCGGCACGCCGTCCCCGGGCCAGGGAAACGTAGCCGGATGAGTGAGCAGCTCGGCCAGCCAGGCCGTGGGTCGCTCCAGGTGGATCAGGAGCTGATGGTCCGAGATCACCTCGATACCGAGTCGGTCCGGCGGCAGGTGGCCGTTTCGTATGGCCACGGCCGAGCGAACACGGTCCAGCCAGGCGGCCTGGGGCGAGGCCGTGGCAGGATCGAGCAGACGCTGCCATCCGGCAACCAGATCGTTTGCGGTCACCACCGAGCCATCGGACCAGCGGGCATCCTCCCGCAGCCAGAACCTCCAGCTCAGGCCGTCATCGCTGACCGTCCAGTGTTCGGCCAGACCGGGAATGAGTTCAGCCCTGGCATCCAGGCTGATCAGACCCTCGTGCAGATCGCGCAGCACATTGAGCGCCGAGAGTGATTGCGCGCGATGGATATCGAGCGAATCCGGTTCCGGCCCCAGGCCACGGTGAAGGGTCTGGGTCTGGGCATGGGCCAGGCTCAGCAGCAGCATCAACCCCAAACCCAGTAGCAAGCCGGGTACGGTAGTTCCCGGGAATTCCGGGTCCGAACCTGAAGCCAGGCCGCGACCAGAGGCCCTGAGCCTGCCTGAAAGAGTAAGCCGCGAAACCATATGCCTGCGCCCGGAAGAAGATTAAGGAGTCGATGAGGGGCCGTTTTACGGCCTCGGATGAAAGAATAACAACTGCGCCAGGCCGGTGTGCGCGAGGCGATCGGCATCGGCCTGAATCTGTTGCCATGATTTGAGTGATAATCGGCGTCGAATCTTCATCAGGACGGCGACAGTGAACACGGATCAAGCACTCACCGACCCGCGGGACCTGGCCGCCTGGCTGGAGTCCGGCTGCAAGCCCGAGGACCAATGGCGCATCGGTACCGAACACGAGAAGTTCGGCTTCCACACCGACACCCTGCAACCGCTGCCCTATGACGGTGAACGCGGCATCCGGGCGGTCCTCGAAGGCCTGGCCGATCAGTTCGACTGGCAGGTCAGCGAAGAGGATGGCCAGCCGATCGCCCTGACCCAGACCGACGGCAGCTCGATTACCCTCGAGCCGGGCGGGCAACTCGAACTGTCCGGCGGTTTGCTCGACAACCTCCACCAGACCTGCAACGAGGTCAACGCTCACCTGGCCCAGGTCCGCCAGGTCTGCGAGCCTCTGGGCATCGGTTTTCTGGGCATGGGCTTTCACCCAACAGCCCGCCGTGAAGATATTCAATGGATGCCGAAAGCGCGCTACGTCATCATGCGCAACTATATGCCCAAGGTCGGGACACTGGGCATCGACATGATGAAAAGGACCTGTACGGTTCAGGTCAACCTGGATTTCTCCTCTGAGGCCGACATGGTCGACAAATTCCGCGCCTCGCTGGCCCTGCAGCCGATCGCCACGGCGCTGTTTGCCAACTCGCCGTTCGTCGAGGGACAACCCTCCGGCTTCCAGAGCTACCGGAGCCAGGTCTGGACCGATACCGACCCGGACCGGACCGGGATGCTGCCCTGGGTTTTCGATGCATCGATGGGCTTCGAGCGCTATGTCGACTGGATGCTCGATGTTCCGATGTATTTCGTCCGCCGCAATCACGGATACATCGACGTTGCGGGACATTCGTTTCGAGACTTCATGGCCGGGCGTCTGCCCGGTCTGGAGGGAGAGTATCCAAGGCTCGGCGACTGGGAAGACCACCTGACCACCGCTTTTCCTGAGGTTCGCCTCAAGCGCTTCCTCGAGATGCGCGGCGCCGACGGCGGACCCTGGCGCCGACTCTGCGCCCTGCCGGCCTTCTGGGTCGGACTGCTCTACGACTCGGAGAACCTGCAGGCCTGTCTCGAACTTTGCCGGGACTGGACTCTGGAAGACCGCCAGGCA
Organism: uncultured Wenzhouxiangella sp.; assembly: GCA_964439915.1. Taxonomy (GTDB): domain Bacteria; phylum Pseudomonadota; class Gammaproteobacteria; order Xanthomonadales; family Wenzhouxiangellaceae; genus Wenzhouxiangella. The sequence continues at coordinate 23,488 of CAYTQT010000005.1, forward strand.
CTGCGCGAAGATGTCGCCAGGAATGGTCTGCACGCCCGGATCCAGGGCCGCTCGGTCCTCGACATCTCGCGCCAGCTGGTCGAACTGGCCCGGCATGGCCTGGCCCGCCGTCAGCGACTCAACGGGGCCGGGGACCATGAAGCAGGTTTTCTCAATTCACTTCAGGAGATCGTCGACCGGGGCATCACCCCCGCCGAAGCCAAACTGGCGGCCTTCGAAGGTCGCTGGAACGGCAGCCTCGACCCCCTGTTCAAGGAATTCGCCTACTAGCCCGAATCATTCATGAATTCACTCGCACCCTTGCTTGCTCCTTGTCGGCACAGGGGATTTTCCCACCGAGAGGAATGCCATGCTGTATTTCCGAGGGAGGAAAACCCCCTAAGCGAACGATTCCCTGCGCAGTCACCGCAGCGATCCATCAAAAATGCGGAACTAGGTGTGATCTCTCAGTAGCGAGTCCTGACATCCCGCCAGGCAAGGAAACGATCAGCGCGTGCCGGGCCGGGCGACCGGGTCGATTGTTCTGGCCTGCTCGCCCGGCTCGACACCAGCCGATGCTCGATGCCAGCTAAGTCACCGGTCGCTTTTCTCGCAGGAAGTGGGGACAACCTACTTAGGGAACCTCGCGCACCTGGCCCGGCGTCATATCACCCAGGATGAAATCGCCCACCCGGCATCGAATCAGACGAAGCGTGGGCAGGCCCACGGCAGCGGTCATCCGGCGGACCTGCCGATTGCGGCCCTCGGTGATGGTCAGTGCGATCCAGCAGGTCGGTCGTCCCGCTCGCGGTGCAATGGGCGGTTTGCGCTTCCACAGGCCGGCCGGCGCCTTGGCCATCAGCTCCACGCCCGCCGGTGCGGTCGGGCCATCGTTGAGCCGAACGCCCTGCTCCAGCCGCTTCAGATCGGTCACGCTGGGGCGACCCTCGACCTGGACCCAGTAGGTCTTCGGCGTCGCTGATCGGGGATCGATCAGCCGCGCCTTGAGCACGCCATCATTGGTCAGCACCAACAGTCCCTCGCTGTCATAGTCGAGTCGTCCCGCCGGGTAGACCCCGGGCTGGTCAACGAACTCGGCCAGGGTAGAGCGGCCTTCGGAGTCGGTGAACTGGCTCAGAACACGGAACGGCTTGTTGAGCAAAAGCGTGACAGAGTTCACTAGAACTGGAGCTTGACGGTAGAGTCCCTGGCCGCGATCTGCCGACTGAAGGTCGTCTTGATGCGCTTGAGTGCCTTGCTCGATTCAGCCTCGAATCGAAGCACCAGACCACGGCCCTGATGCGATGCCCGGACCATCCCCCAACCATCCGGATAATCGGCCCGCAGGCCATCGACCATCGATAGCTGGGCATCGCCGAAGTCCCCTTCGGCGATCAGTTCCGTGATCAGATCTTCGGCGCGCCCCGATTCCAGCGACAGCCTGAGCTCGGGGGTGCCTACGGCCTGCGGCAGCTGGCCGATGATCTCGGCAATCGAGCGTGTATCGGCCGCCAGCACTTCGAGCAATCGCGCGCTGGCATAGATCGCATCATCAAAGGGATACCAACGTTCAGCGATGAACAGATGACCGCTGAACAGGCCACCCAACAGGGCCGACTCCTTGCGCATGCGCTGCTCGACGAAAGCTTCGGCGCTCCGTTCGGCCAGGGGCTTGCCACCCGCGGCCCGGATCAGGTCGTTCAGGGCCGGGCTGCTGGCCGAGTCGATGACCACCCGCGCGCCAGCATTGCGTTCGATGATGTCCGGCACCAGAAGCATCAGCAGGCGATCCGTCCAGATCACCTGACCATCGCCGGCTACCGCTGCAAGACGGTCTCCATCACCATCGAAGGCCAGGCCCAGGTCAGCGTGGAAATTCCGCACGCAGAGCTTGAGGTCCTCCAGATTCTCGGGCTGGGAGGGGTCGGGGAGATGATTCGGGAAGCTCCCGTCGACGTCGGCATACAGTGGAATCACATCGGCACCGATGGCGCCCAGGATGGCCGGCACCACCGAGCCGGCGATGCCATTCCCGCAGTCGACGATGACCTTCAGCGGGCGCTCGAGCTGGACATCGATACCGATGCGCTCGATGTAGCGCTCGATCACGCTTTCCTCTTCCAGACGACCCGCGCCGGAGCTCAGGTCCTGGGTATCGATACGTCGCTGGATCGCCTTGATCGCGTCATCGCTCAGCAGTTCGTTCTGGATCCGGATGCGGAATCCGTTGTGGTTGGCCGGGTAGTGGGAACCGGTCACCATCACCCCACTGCCGCTGGTCAATTCGGTGGCGGCAAAATTGAGTACCGGGATCGGAACCGCGCCGATATCGACCACGTCGACGCCTGCCGAGCGCAGGCCCTGCGAGAGCGCCGACATCAGCTGTGGGCCATCGAGTCGACCGTCGCGCCCAACTACCATTCGGTTCACACCGCGGCTCATGGCCTCGGAGCCGATTGCCTCGCCGATCAGGGTCGCTGCGCGGGTGTCAAGGTGCTCACCGACGATGCCGCCGATGCTGTTGGCCTTGAACAGGCCCGGATGCAGTACCGGCTCGCTATGGCCCCGATCCGTCTGCGCCGAGCCCTGGTCATCACCCAGCAGATCCTGCCGATCCTCAGAACCGGCTTCCGCGGCCACTTCAGAGTCGGCTGGCTCCTTCGATTCAGCTGGTTCAGCTGACGGCTCTTCCAGCTCGGCCAGAGCAGCATCAATGGCTTCTTCATCGCTGCCCGTCAGCAGCTCCTCATGTTCGATCTCGCTGTTGAAATCATCCCAGTCGATGTCTTCTTCAACGTGATCATCATCCTCCATGGTCCTCACTGCGTTCGGCGGAGTCGTGTCGCGCTGATCAATGGCAGCGGGCTCGTCCTTGTCGATATCGAAGTGCTCGGGCCAGTGAACCTCATCTTCGGAGGCGTCCTCATCCGGCTTCCCGTCAGCATGAGGAGAGTCGTCCTGGTCGAAGAAGCCCTCTTCGTCCGGGTTGAAGAACACCGTATCAGCGACCAGTCCATCGCCCGATGCTGCCGCGCGCTTTTCTCCGCCGACCGTGTCATCGACACGATCGCTCAGCGTATCCGGCAGATCGGGAAGCTCATCTCCACCGTCTCCGAGCGGCGCGTCGGTCTGATCGATCTGATCGGAATCGAGCAACCAGTCAGGCAAATCGTCCACGGCGGGTGGGTCGGCCTTTTTCTTCTGTCGCGCAGAGGCTTGGGGCGCTGCTTGCTTTTTCGCCGGCGTCGGCTTCTTTCGCGACACGGGCTTGGGGGTCGGCGGCGAAACATCCGCTGTCTTTTCGGTTTCGGTCTTTGGTTTGGCCTGTTTCCTGAGGCTCCCGCCGAGGGAAGATGTATCCAGGACCCCGAAACGCTGCCGAATGAGCAGACCGATCATCAGCAGAATCGTGCCGATCGACAGAATGATGACCGCAGACTGCTTGCTGAAGCTGCTGGCAAAAGTCTGTCGTGTCCAGTGGAGGCTGAAACGTGAGCCGGGAATCGGCGTGACTTCGATGGCGCCGGAAAGTTGACCGAGGTTTCGGATCGTATGGGCCTGCTGGCCCTGTCCCTGAATGATTGCCACAGCATCGATGTAGGACACCACTTTCAGCAGACTGGTCGCCATGCTGACCGGGACCCGTAGAAAAATAATCCCCTCAACGCCGGCGTCCACCTCCACCGCCTGAGCCAGGGCCAGATTCTCGATCGCCTGGCCAGGATAATGCACCTGAATCGGTGCCCGTCCTTCGGCTCTGGCCTCGAGCAGCATCTCGATGACGCTGAAATCCGGCTCGGGGTATTCACCCAGTTCGATCGACTCGACCTCGACCGGAAACACCCTCAGATCGATGATGTTGGGGACACCGCGTCTCTGCACTGCCGCTTCCAGTGCCTCACTCTGAGTCCGACCCTCGCGCAGGAGGTCGCGTGCTAGCCCGATCACCTGTGGATTCTGGATCGCGGCCTGGATCTCGGCCAGAGAGTCGCCGATTTCGCGGGCCTGGTTGCTGGCCGCGTTCGAGGCCTGCTCCGAATCCAGCTGGCCCTGGATGCTGGCGTACATGATCATGGCCCCGACCACCAATCCGAACACACCCAGCGCCAGAGACAGCAGGCCGCTGAGTCTGACGATATTGCTGCCGCTGGATTTGGAAGGTGAGCGAGTCATGTTCAGTGGCTTCCCGTATGGCCGATCCCGCCGGTCCCTCGTTGGCTCGCCTCGAAGGAGTCTACGCGCCGCAGTTTAACCTGAACCACCGGAACGACAACGAGCTGGCAGATGCGCTGACCGGGTTCGATTCGAATCGGCTGATCCGAACGGTTCCAACAGGAAATCTTGACCTCACCCTGATAGTCACTGTCGATCAGTCCAACCAGATTGCCCAGCACCAGGCCCTGCTTGTGCCCCAGGCCGGAACGCGGAAGAAGCACCGCTGCCAGTCCCGGATCGGCCAGATGGATGGCAAGGCCGGAGGGTATCAGCGCCGTGGCCCCCGGGGCCAGGTTCAGCGGTGCTTCGAGACAGGCACGCAGATCCAGCCCGGCCGAACCTGATGTTGCGTAGTCAGGCATCGGCCACTCCCCACCGAGCCTCGAATCCAGCACTCTGACATCCAACGTCGTCATTCGCCAGTTCCCTCCTTGTTCATTTCCTGATCATGCAAGACTTGAACCACGATGTCGACTAGCTGACGCGCCAGATCGCTCTTTTCGGCACGCTGCAGTGACCAGTGCCGATTGGCAGTGAAGACCTCCAGCGCGTTATCAGGCTGGTTGAATGCCAGTTGCTCACCGACCAGGTTGGCGGCGATCAGGTCCAGTCGCTTGCCTTTCAATTTGCCTCGGGCCGCCGTTGGAAGGTCCCGGGTTTCAGCAGCAAACCCCATTACAAAGGGGGGCCGTGTCGGACCGGAAGCCACGCGGGCCAGAATATCGGGTGTGGCAACGAGCTTGAGCTCGAGCGCGCGCTCGGATTTCTTGATTTTCTCTGCAGCACGATCGGCAGGACGATAGTCCGCAACGGCCGCCACAGCGACGAATCCATCGGCTCCGGGCACGGCTTCGAGCACGGCGGCAAGCATCTCCTCGGCGGTTACGACGTCCACCCGCTCAACGCCCATCGGTGTGTCCAGATGAACAGGGCCGGCAATCAGATCGACCTGCGCGCCAGCGTCTCGCAGGGCGGCAGCCAGAGCAAAACCCATTCTGCCGGACGATCGATTGCCCAGAAAGCGGACCGGATCGATCGCTTCGTGGGTGGGGCCGGCCGTGACCACGAATCGACGACCCGACAGGCGCCCGTCGCTCGATTCCTGCAGCAGCTCGACCAGCGCCTCAGGTTCCAGCATGCGGCCATAACCGGTTTCGCCGCAGGCCTGATCCCCACTCCCGGGACCGAGGAGCTCGATTCCCCGTTGCGACAGAAGTCGACAATTTTCGGCAACGGCCGGATCCGACCACATGACCCGATTCATTGCCGGTGCCAGACAGACCGGGGCTTCGGTGGCCAGAACAAGCGTGGTCAGTAGATCATCGGCCATGCCGTGGGCAAGCTTGGCGATCAGATGGGCGGTCGCGGGAGCGATAAGCACAGCGTCGGCCCAGCGGGCCAGCTCGATATGGCCCATGCCGGCCTCGGCTTCCTGATCAAGAAGTGACTCGTGCACGCGATGACCGCTGGCCGCCTGCAGGGTCAACGGGGTAATGAATTCACCGGCTGCAGACGTCATCACGACGCGCACATCCGCACCGGCATCGCGCATCCGGCGAACCAGGGTGGGCGTCTTGTACGCCGCGATGCCGCCACTGACGCCCACGATCCAGCGCTTTCCGGACAAGCCCGAATGGCGCGTCATCGAGTCAATTTCCTAGGCAACGACGGGGAAATGTCCCATCGCCAGCATGCGAGGCTCAAGTTCAAAATAACCGCCATGGCATTGATTTAAGGACGAGATTGTATGCGAATTGCCGACTGGCCACAGACCGAACGCCCGCGTGAAAGACTGCTCGAACAGGGCGCCGGCACCCTGAGCGATGCTGAACTGCTGGCGATTCTGCTGCGCACGGGAAGCCGCGGCCGGTCTGCCCTGGATTTGGCGCGCGGGCTGATTGCTGATTTCAACGGACTACGCGGACTGCTCGACAGCAGCCTCGAAGAGGTCTGCCGCTGTCCGGGACTGGGTCCGGCGAAGTTTGCCCAGATCCATGCGGCACTGGAGCTGGCGCGCCGTCATCTGCGTGAATCAATGACCCGGGGCGAGGCCTTGACCAGCCCACAGGCCACGCGGAACTATCTCAGTGCCGCCCTGCGCGATCGGCCGCATGAGGTGTTCTGCGCGCTGATGCTGGATACTCGCCATCGTGTGATCGCCTTTGAGGAATTGTTCAGCGGGACCATCGATTCGGCCCACGTGCATCCTCGCGTCGTCGTCGAGCGTGCCCTGCACAGGCGAGCCGCCGCCATGATCGTCGCCCACAATCATCCTTCCGGGGTTGCCGAGCCCAGCCAGGCCGACCTGGCGATTACTCGTCGCCTGCGCGATGCTCTCGGCCTGGTCGACATCCGACTACTGGACCATTTCATCATCGGCGATGGCGAAGTGGTCAGCCTGGCAGAGCGGGGGCTGGTCTGAGACCCGGGAAAAGTCGGGTCTCGCGAAGGGGCTGAGGCACGGAGATGGAAAGGAGACTTGGTCTTTCCTCAGGGCAAAAAAAACCGGGCGATCGCCCGGCTTTTCAGTGCCCGTCATGCAAAGACTCAGATCACTTGATCTTGGCTTCCTTGTACATCACGTGCTTGCGCACAACTGGATCGTACTTCTTGAACTCCAGCTTCTGCGGTGTGTTCTTCTTGTTCTTGTCTGTCGTGTAGTAGTGCCCGGTTCCTGCAGAAGAAACCAGTTTGATCTTGTCGCGAGCGCTGCCAGCCATGGTGGATCTCCTTAAACTCGTTCGCCACGGGCACGCAGGTCGGCCAGGACCTGATCAATGCCGTTCTTGTCGATGATACGCAGGCCCTTGGCGGACAGGCGCAGCTTGACCCAACGATTTTCACTTTCGACCCAGAAGCGATGGCTGTGCAGATTCGGCAGCGAACGCTTCTTGGTCCTGTTGTTGGCATGAGATACGTTGTTTCCGACCATCGGCCGCTTGCCGGTGACCTGACATACTCGAGACATGACGGTATTCCTGATGCTGTACAAAGACTGAGCCCGCCTTTATACCAGAACAGACAGGGCCCAGGCAAGAATTTCTCGAAATTGTCGCCTGATTGACGAGTCGCCTACGGACTCAGCGATCAGGGACGGGACGAACGTGGCGTGCGAAAACCTCGTCGATGTCAGACTCGGAGCCTTCAGCTTCGAATTCGCCGGACGCCTGAATCTCAGACGCCAGCCCGAACAGTGCCATCCACATGCTGGTTCCATCGACCTCGCTGACCAGTTCGAACCGCCGGTGATCGGCATAGACTTCTGCCCAGGCTGCGCGGACGAGTGCCCAGAACTCCGAAGTCGCTGCCCAGTAGCTGCGCCCGGCCTCGAAATCGTAATCGGCCACGGGCTGGTAGCGATTGACGCCGATCTCGCGGGCCAGATAGGGCTGCTCCGCCAGCGGTTCGCCATCGGCATCCACGCGCATTTTCAGGTTGTCCTGTTCGTGGACCCATCCCGACGGCAGGATAGTCTGACGATTGACCCCGCTGAGCACGTTGTAATCGTCTCGCACGCTCCACTCGCGTCGCGGCAGCGGTCGGCGAGCCCGATTGCTCTCCCAGACCGAATGCGTCGGGTGATGCTCCCAGCGGCCGTAGTTTTCATAGCGCGGAGAATCATCCACCTGGAACACGGCCTGCGTCCAGGCACCCTGCATGGTGCCAGTGTCCAGTTCGCGATAGCGCCAGATGTTGTTTCCCCGATATTCGTGCAGGTCGGTGTCCTGATAGGCCCAGTCCTGGCGCCAGTGCTTGGTGACCATTGGACCGGTGAGTTCACCGTCTTCATTCTGGAAGAACATGACCAGAACGTGCTGGAGACTGATGAACCCGGGCTCATCGCTGACCACTTCGACAAACTCGGTGCCCCAGGAGCGGTAGGGCCTGGCCGGCTCGAAACCGGGCTCGAAACCCACTGTTTCCAGGAAATCGAAGCTGACCCGATACTCGCCGGCCATGGCCAGGATCGCACGACGGTCGCGCTCGAGCTTGCTCAGGCCATCCTCGCTGAGGGCCTCCCAGGCGGCACTGACCTGCATCACGGGTTCCGGGATGGGGGCGCGCGTGGTGCCGCCGCGCGGGCTCATATCGTCGGTCGCGATGAACGGCCAGGCGAACAGATAGTTCACGCCCGACTCGTCGCTGGCCTCATAGGCCGCTGCGGTCGTACACAGGACAGAGAAAACGAATGCGAATGCTAGTGATTTTGATTTCATTTGCCTAGTTTATCGAAAAAGAAACGCCCCGGACAATGCTTGAGGAGAGTCGAACATCTTGAGGAGAGGTCCGGGGCGTTGGGTGAACAGGACTTTTTTGTTTCAAAGCTGCCAGGTGAAGCTCGCTCCTGCGTTGAAGCCGGGCTGAGTGAACCGATCCAGACCGGGGCTGCCGGCCGTTCGACCACGAACGTTCGACCAGGCCCAGTACTTGCGATCGGTGATGTTGAACAGGCCGGCCCGGAGACTCATCGAGGGGTTGATCTGCCAACCGGCCAGCACGTCGAAGGTGACATAGCCCGGCGAGCGGAAGGCCTCAGGGTCATCCAGGTCGTCCTTGCCGGCCACCGCGGTGGCCACGATCTCGAGATCGACCGGTGCCCAGGCCGGAAACCAGCGCAGTCCGACCACCGCGGTCAGGGGTTCGATGGTGTCGAGCGCCTGATTGCGCGATTGGTCCTCGCCATCGGAGTAGGCCACGGCGGTGCGCATCTGCCAATCCTCGAGCAGATCGGTCCAGTGGAACAGGTTCAAAGTTGCAGCGGCCTCGATCCCCTGGATCCTGACATCGGTGCGGTTCTGCGACTGAAACACCAGCAGACCGGTTGCCGGGTTGACGCCCAGGCTGACCAGGCTGTCGATGAAGTCATCGTAATCATTGCGGTAGGCCGAGACATCAACCGATCCCCATGCGCCACGACTGCGAATACCCAGCTCCCAGCCCTGGGATTCTTCGGGCTTCAGATCGGGGTTCGGGATCGCGGTATAGCCGAATTGCAGATTGGTGAACCCGACGTTGACGTCGTTGTAGGGAGGTGCACGGAACCCACGCGCGTACTGGGCAAACAGGTCGGTCGAATCTGTCAGCCCATAGATCACACCGAGGCGAGGCGTCACGTTCGTTTCATCCACCGAGACCGGCGTGAAGCCCGGGTTGTCCTCGAAGAAAATGGCGTCCGGATTCGGGTCGAGATCGAAATAGTCGATTCGCAGGCCCGGAATCAGACGTAGATTCCTGCCGATCGTGATCCGGTCTTCCAGATAGAACCCGGCTTCGAGTGTCGTGCTCCGGGGGAAGTCCCGGACCGGGAAGCTGTCAGGGGACAAGACGTTGCTGACTTCTCCTGTCAGCAAGTTGGTCAGCTGGCCATCGCGCAGCTGCTCGGTGTCGGTTTCGAAGACCTCGACGCCCGCCACCAGGTCATGGCCCACCGTTCCGGTGTTGAATGACCAGCGGCCGGTGAGCTCCGTACCCAGGATGCTCTGCTCGAAGAACGCTCGGCGGAACCGAGTGTCCGGTACTGCCGGAGGACCGCCCCGAAGGGTCGTGCGGGTTTCGAACGTGTCCTGAACCGTCTCACCTGTCTGGTAATACACCTGCCAGCTGAACGCGTCGGCCCAACCTGGATCACGGGCAAGCAGATCCAGGCTGACCCGCTGCCGTTCGGCACGATCATCCCCGGTCAGCGCGGAGGTATCGATGATGAAGGGAAACCCGAACGCCTGGGTAAAGTCGCGTGTCCGAACCAGGCTGAGCACATTGGTTTCACTCGAGCTTTCGTTCTGCTCGATCGTGAGGCGCCAGCGCAGATCCTGCTCTTCGTCCAGCAGCAGTTTAGCCAGGATATTGCGACCGCTGAATTCATGCGGGTTGGGCTGTGTCCGGGACGCGCCGGTGCCGCCGACCGACCCCTGATTGTCGAGTTCGTTGCCGCGCCGCTCGACCCACTGGAGAGAGCCGGAAAATCGCCCGGAGCGGCCCGCCAGGGTGCCGGATGCGACCCAGCCCTCGTCGGCACTGTAGTAGCCGGCTCGCGTTCTGGCAGTGACATCACCGGCGGCATCGGCCAGCCAGTCCGCAGGATCCTTGGTCGCGATCGCGACGACGCCGGCCAGTGCACTCGATCCGAACAGGCTGGAGGCCGGGCCACGCAGGATTTCAACCTGCTTGAGAGCATCGGTATCGATGAAGTTTCGCGACGCATTGGAAAAATCGCCGATGGCAAAACCATCCGGGATGCGCACGCCGTCCACCGAAACCTGCACCCGATTCCCGCCAAGGCCTCGTATGCTGAACCCGGCCGAACCGAAGCGCTGACCCTGAAAGGGCACGGTGACGCCTGGAATGTAGCGAACCAGGTCGGAGATGTCTTCAGACAGGGTGCGACTGATCTCCTCATCGGTAATGATCGTTACCGGTGCGGCGATCTCTGCGGCTGGACGCTCGCTCTTGGAGGCAATGATGGTCATGCTTTCGAGTTCTGTTGCTGCCCGCTGATCGGATATTTCCTCCTGTGCGAGGGCAGGCAGGGCGCATACACAAAGCAGCGGAAGTGCAGAAAGTCTTCGGGTGTCTCTCATTTGACTGTATCCCTTGATCAACTCAACGAGCGGCTGAAGGACGCGCCAGCGGTGCTGGATGGCCAGCTGGTGCGATCATAACACGAATGATAACGATTATCATTCGGCTAATCAATACAATCAAGCCCCATGAGCAGATCCGAAGGCCCGCTTTCCGATCAGCCGGAAAACCACGACGGCATGGTGCATCGGTCCCTGTACGGCAACGGCAGAACGGCCGGAATGTCGAAGATGAAGCGCCGACCCCCGGCCCGGCGGGTCGGGAACGTCAGGCTCAGCCGACGAATGCCCGCTCGAAAACATACTGCCCCGGCGCGCCGATCGAGGGGCTGGCCTGAAACCCGCGAGCATCGAGCAGGTTCCTGAAATCCTTGATCATCGCCATGCTTCCGCACAGCATCACGCGATCGTTGTCGGGATCCAGGGGCGGAAGTCCCAGTTCTTCCATCATCTGCCCCGAGCCCATCAGCTCGGTCAGCCTCCCGGAACGGACAAATGGCTCCCGGGTCACCGCAGGGTAGTAGCGCAGATGGCCCTTGATCATGTCGCCGAGCAGGGGGTGATCGGGGAGTTCCTCGGTGATGGTCTGGCGATAGGC
>CAYTQT010000005.1:34957-45086 GCA_964439915.1 uncultured Wenzhouxiangella sp.
AGCCCCTCGAGCAGCAGGGCGACGCGCTGACGCTTGGCATCAATGGCGCTGCGCACGGCCCAGACCGCACCCGCGGTGGCCGCTGCCATTACCGGCCCCAGTAACAGCCACAGCCAGGGGGTCTTGGTGAAATAGGGCACCAGAACGAACGCTGCGACCATGACCAGACCGAAACCCCAGCCCATGAGCTGTTCCTTGCGCTCCTCGCGCACATCGGCCGTCAGCGTGACCATGGCTTCGGTCGAGGAGGCCGGAGCGGTCACGATACTGACCGTATTGAGCTTGGCCACTTCATGCCCCTGGCCGTTGAAATCCAATGCCCTGCCCAGTTTGCCGCTCCAGCTGGTATCCGGCTCCCAGACCGATTCAGTGCTTCGCAGACGCACGGCGCGCATCCGCTCGCGCGTGACCATGTGATGCTCGAAGCGGCGGTGCAATTCGACAGGGTCGCCGCTGACCACGCGCCGCGCACGGGCATGACCGGGGCCCAGGAGTCGCGCCACCAGAGGATGCTCTTCCGGTTCCGGCGGCACCAGGGAGTCTGCCCGGTACTCGGCCAGGGCGCGTCGGACGTGCTCGGCGCTCAGGCCGACCTCCCGACCGATACTGATGATTTCTTCCTCACTCAGGCGGCGCGCTTCGCCCTCGCCCAGCGCGTTCTGAAGAACACTGGCTCGGGCGATGATGCGCTCGAGCTGTTCGGCAGGGATATCGTAGGGTTGGCTGGATTCCCTCTGATGCAGGGTATGCACGTTCTCGTCGCTTCGACGCATGGTCTGGCTGGCCTTTGTCTGGTGTCGGTTATTGTCAAGCAATTTACGGGCCAGAGTCGTATAAACTCATATCTAGCTGATTTATAATGTTATTTGACGCAGCGTGATGCCATAATTGGCAAATATTGCTACTTCAGAGTAATTTTTGCCGAATCTGCTGCTCCGATGCCGCTCTCGCCAGCCGCGACAATGACAATTGATTTCCACGCCTTGTCCGTTACAGTCCGCACATGACGATCGAATTGATGCATCAGTACGCCAGCCTGCCCGACGCCTTCCATGCCCGGCTGTCCCCGACCCCGGTTATCCGGGCAAAACCCATCGCGATCAACACGGCGCTGGGCCGGCAGCTGGGGCTTGACCTGACCTGGCTGACCGGTCCCGAGGGCCTTGATGTGCTGGCAGGCAACCGGGTCGTCGATGGCAGCCAGCCACTGGCACAGGCCTACGCCGGCCATCAGTTTGCCAACTGGGTGCCCCAGCTCGGCGACGGGCGAGCCCACCTGCTCGGAGAAATCAAAACCCCCCAGGGTCGCACCGTCGACCTGCAGCTGAAGGGCTCGGGGCGGACGCCGTTTTCCCGCGGCGGCGACGGACGTTCGTCGATCGGTCCGGCGGTCCGTGAGTATCTGGCCACCGAGGCCATGGCCGCCCTGGGCATCCCGACCACGCGCGCCCTGGCGGTCATCTCGACCGGCGAGCAGGTCATGCGCGAAAGACCTGAGCCCGGCGGAGTGATGTGCCGGGTCGCCTCGAGTCACGTTCGCATCGGCACCTTCGAATACTTTGCCCGCAACGGGCATGGCGAGTATGTGCAGACCCTGGCTGACTTCGTCATCGGCCGACACGATCCGGATCTTGCCGATCAGGCCGATCGGTATCTGCAGCTTCTTGATCGCGTTGTCGCTCGAACCATGGCCCTGGTCGCCCAGTGGATGTCGGTCGGCTTCGTTCATGGTGTGATGAATACCGACAATATGGCGCTGTCCGGGGAAACTCTGGATTACGGTCCTTTCGGTTTCCTCGATACCTTCGCGCCGGATACGGCCTTCAGCTACATCGACCGACGCGGTCGCTATGCCTGGGGCCGCCAGCCGACGATTGCCCACTGGAACCTGACGCGTCTGGCCGAATGCCTGCTGCCGCTGTTCGACGACGATCCCAATCTGGCAATCGAGCAGGCCAATGATCGGCTCAATCGTATTCCCGCTCTCTTCGAGCAGGCCTTTCACGATCGCCTCTGTCGGAAGATCGGCCTCGAGACCTCCAGGGACGCGGTAGCGCTGGCGCTGGATCTGCTGCAGCGCATGGCCGACAGCCAGGCCGATATGACGCTGACGTTTCGGGCCCTGAGCCACCTCGAATCCGAGCCGGCTGAGGCGGATTTCCATGCTCGCGGCCAGTTCCAGGACCCGGCAAGCTTCGATCGGTGGGCCGCTGACTGGCGCACCGCCCTGGCAACCGAAGGCGGCGACCACCGCGAGAGGCAGCGTCGCATGCAGGGCATCAACCCGGCCTACGTGCTGCGCAATCACCTGGCCCAGCACGTGGCCGATGCCGCCGTCAATGACCTCGACTTCGGCCCGCTACACGAGATGCTGCAGGTGTTCGCGACGCCGTTCGAAGAGCGGCCCGAGTACGCCGCCTACAGCCGCCCGCCGGAACCCGACGAGATCGTGGCGAACACCTTCTGCGGCACCTGATACAGAGAGCGTCGACCTCCCGACAGATTCGTCGGTCGCGCTGCAGAAATCCACCAGGACCTGAGGGATGCCGGAATTACTGGTCCTCGAATCGGTCCGCAAATATGTCAGCGGTTGCCAAGCGGTCGGTGGCGGAATTGTTCGACAAGTCGTCTTCTAGCATTTCGGCGGGGGCTGTGACCTCAGCGACATTGATCACAACGCCTTGGTCGTTGACGGCGGCAACAGCAGACAACGTGAAGACGACTGCACCCTCCGGGCCGATGGTCACCAGCTCGTCAATGACCTCGAATCCGCTCGCAGGACACGATGACCCAGCCGGCGCCTCACACACCCAGGAGACATCGGCCAGCTCAGGCGGCGGAATGTCGACTACACGCGCATCAACCACCTCCACCGCACTCGAGTTCGTGACAGTGATCTCATAGACAACGCCAGCGCCGGGTTCGAGGACCTCGTTGGTACTGGTCTTGGTGATCGCCAGATCGATGATCGTTCGGCAATCGACCTGCACGTCCTCGATGGGCACACCCCCGACGGCACCCTGGTCATTACTGACCAAACAACGCTGTGCAGGATCGTCCGGATCGTTGGCAATTGTCACTTCGTAGTCGGCACCGGAGTCGATCGCGGTATCGAAGGCAAAAGATCCGTTCTCGCTGATGGCCAGATCATCGACCCCGTTGTTGCGTAATACCAGTCCACTGCCCAGCAGCCCCGTGACCGTTCCGCCAACGGCGTAGCGATCGGTCTGGCAATCAACCTGAACATCGCCGATGTCCGGGCCAGTCACCGGTCCCTCGTCGTTGCTGACGGTGCAGGTCTGCCAGGGAGTAACCGGCTGGGTCACCACGTCAACCAGGTAGTCCTCACCGGTGTTGACAGGGACTGTGAAGACGAAGCCGCCGTTGGCGCTGATCTCGAGTTGCTCGCTGCCATTGTTTCGAAGCACCAGACCGGTGCCAAGCAGGCCGGTGACCGAACCTCCGATAGTGGCGGTATTGACGACCGAATAGGTCTCGTCGATCGCCGGCTCGTTGTCTCCCAGACCATTCCCGACGGCATCGACGATATTCTGAGCCGGCGCCACATCCAATCCGACAACGCCGGTGATATCGGCCAGATCGCCGCCGGAGACTGTCAACCGATAGGCCGTCGGGCTCAGGGCCGAAAGGCTTCCGGAGGCTGTGGTCCCGACCACGATGAAGTCGTCATCCGAGACATTGGCTACGGTTTCATCAAAATCGATATCGAATACCAGGACGTCTGCATCGGTCTGCTCATCTGTCGGGGTGCTACGCGCGAACGCCAGCAGGGTCGGAGACTGGTTATCGAGCAGATAGCTCTGATTCTCACCGGTCGGCGTGGTATTCAGCAGAGGATTACCGGCGATGTCCTGGATGTTCTGGCCTGCGGACAAACCGAGTGACACCTCGCCGCTGAGCGTTGCCAGATCACCGCCGGCAACCGTCACGTCAACCGTCGTTGCGGTGATGTTGTCGATCGCCAGCCCGCCACTGGTTCCCGACGCCTGGAAATCATCGGCCGTCAGGTTGACCACCTCCTCGTTGAAGCTGACGCGCCAGGTCAGGGTATCGGCATTGGTCAAGGAATCAAGCGGGTCGAGGCGCAGGATCGAGGCCACATTGGGATTGGTGGAGTCCAGCGCGGCGTGGGCCAGATCGATCTGAAGTCGGGGCTTGACCAGACCCGAGGGCGACTCGGTCACCGGCACCCCGGTGGATTCGAGGGCATTCTCGATCGCAGTCACGGTCGCGGTCGGATGGGCCGCCTTCAACAGCGCAAAGGCTCCGGCTACGTGCGGTGCGGCCATGGAGGTGCCGCTGATGGAGCGCGCACGGCCGGGGAGCGTGTCGTCGATCGTCGGCGCGGCAGAATTGATATTGACGCCCGGTGCCAGCAGGTCAACCATGGTTGCGGAGTTGGAAAAGCCGGCGACAACGTCGGCGTCGGTCGTCGCGCCGACGGTAATGGCCGGCTCGATGCATCCCGGAGCGCCAACCGAATCCTGAAATCCATTGTTTCCAGAAGAAATCGCCGTTGCGATACCGGCACTGCGCAGATTGTCGATCACCGAAAAACGACTGTCTGCATTGCAGAAAGTCGCGTTCTGACCACCGCCGAGACTCATATTGGCTGAAGCAAGGTTCAGAGCTTCGCGATTCAGGAACAACCAGTCGAGTCCGGCGAGCTGATCGGAAGTCCATGACAGTGTGCAGGGCGAAGGCAGGCCAAAGCCGCCGCAATCGGTGGTGAATCTGGAAAACACCTGGACGGCGACAATGTCGGCACCCGGCGCGACGCCGATCAGTGTGTCTCCGCCGACCGGATCAATAAACGCCCCACCGGCTGCAATGCCTGCGACATGCGTCCCGTGGCCACAGCCCGACACCGCGGGCTCGGAGTCACCGTTGAACGGACAGTCGTCGCCGGCGTCCTCGGTCGTGGTGTCTTCCTCTACACCCCCAGGGCAGAAGCTCGTGCTGTTGAACGAACCGGAGATATTGCTCGAAAAGCAGACCGAATCGATGATTCGACCAGCAAACATCGGATGTTCGTGATCGACGCCGGTGTCCAGGATGGCCGTCGAGACGCCTTCCCCGGTCAGGCCGGCACTGTGAAGAACGCTGGCGCCGATCAGTGGAATGGTGTTGTTGCTCGTCGGGGCTGCCAGTTGATCGAGCCGAACCGATGCCACTGCGGGATCGGCCAGCAGCGCGCTGATCTCGTCCTCGGTCAGCAGCATCGACACCATCGCCACGCTCTGATAGACCCGGCGCAGGCGCGAACCCGGGTTGTCTGCGGAAGAAAGATCGGCCACCGTCCGCCCCAGGGCTCGCTCGATGACCTCGTTCTGTGCGCTGATCCGCGCCTCGATACTCTCGGCGTCCAGGCCGCTGATCCCGTCGATCGCCTGCTCTGAAAAATCGAACATGACGATGACAGGCGCTCTCTCGGCGCGTTCGAATACCGCGCTCAGCGCAGAATCCATTTGCGCAAACAGATTGACGCACCAGGTCAGCAGACCGGCAACAACCAGGATTCGAAGAGATGACATCAATTGATTCCTCAGAGATTCGACAGGCCCCGATGGCCAGCCGTGGATTGGCATATTCACGAAACTGAACTCGAAGCAAGGATCCTCGGGATCATGGAGCACTCGTGCCTGAGCCCTTCCGGCGCGAAGTGTACACCGGGCAGACACAGGTTGAAATTAATCTTCTCAATCGAGCCGGAGCGAAAGTCATTACCAACGAGATCAATGATCAGCAGACATTCAGCTTGTCTCTCAGCGTTCGAGGCAAGGCGTCGGCGCGCCGGTGTAGCCGGGTCTACATCAAACGCCGCGTAGTCCACGGACGCTGGGAGACAAGCCCTTTGGGCGCTTCAGAGCCGACCACCGGCTGCATTCCGCTCACTTGAAATAGACCGGCCATGTCTGCGCTCGCGCGCCTTGCCGGAGGTCGGCTCTGAAGCGCTGAATGTCTGCTGATGATTGATCTCGTTAGTAAAGCCTCGAAGTGCTAACTGAGTTAGACTGTCACCCACAAGGGGCAGTAACTGGCAGGAGCGCCGCATGTATCTGATCACCAACCGCCGGGTCGATCCGGACAAGAATGGTGTCGACAAACTGGGAAAACGTCCCAACCAGAAGGGCAACAACGAGCTGCGGGTTGCGAAGGCGACGAAATCCGGCCGCGGCGTCCGGCTCGATATTCTTGAAGACGAGATCGACAAGGCCGAGGCGAAGGACTACATCAATGAGTTCTCGCTGGATCTGGATCCGGATGCCCAGCACTACTGCAGCCTGAAGGTGGCCTGCGAGCTGTTCAGAAAGCTGCAGGACGAGGGCCGCAACCTGCTGTTCTTCGTCCACGGCTACAACAACAACGTCGGCGATGTGCTCAATACCGCTTTTATGCTCGAGGAGCGCTACGGGGTCGAGGTTCTGCCGTTCACCTGGCCAGCCAACGGCGGCGGCGTCCACGGCAAGGCCAGCTACCTGTCGGACAAGCGCGACGCCCGGGCCTCGGCCGGCGCGCTGGAGCGTACCCTTCGCCTGATGCATCACTACCTGCACCTGATCACCGCCTCGATTCGCTGCGAATTGAGGGACAAGGCCGAGCGCAAGCACCCCAACAATGCCGAAAAGCGTGACAGCCTGTTCGCCCGGCTGATCGAGGACCGCTGTTCGGTGTCGGTCAATGGCCTGTTCCACAGTATGGGCAACTACCTCTACAAGCAGATGCTCAAGTCCTCGATCACCGAGGGCAACCAGCTGCTGTTCGACAACGTTGTGCTGTGCCAGGCCGACACCAACAATGCGGATCACGCCCAGTGGGTCGACCGGATCCGGCACAACAAGCGGGTGCTGGTCACGATCAACGAGAACGACTACGCACTCAGGTTGTCGCGTATCAAGACCGGTGATGCCCAGAAAGCGCGCCTCGGCCATTTCATCAAGCGCCTTGACAGCGACATCGCCAACTACGTCGACCTGACCGACGCCTCCTGGGTGCAGAAATCGCACTCCCCCTTCGGCGAGCCGGCGACCCGCAACCGCAAACTGCAGAAGTTCTTCCAGCACGCCTTTGCCGGCAAGGACACCGACGAATTACTGTCGCTGGAACGCGCACCCGGCGTCTACACCCTGAAGTGAGCTGCGCGCTGGCTATGCAGAATCGTGCGGGCGCCTTATTTCCAGCCTTGGCGCCAGATCGATGAATCCTTCAGATCACGCCAGTCGATGATCGATTCGCGCTTTGTCATGACGGCCTGAACGACACACTCGACAACCACGCCGTCCTCGTCGAATTCGACCTCGGTGACCAGGAAATGCTTTTCCCTGTCCTGTGGATGAACGGCAGTCCATTTGCTCGACTTGAGCTTGCGCGGGTTGATCGAGTTCATCAGCGCTGCTTGTACTGGGTTGGACAGTAGCCGCGCGAGACGCCTTCGGGGCGGAGCTTGCGGTGTTTGGTGCGGCGCCCTGACACCCGCTTGCGCCACAGGCGAAAGCTGCCGGGCCTCAGCTCACTTCGCATCAGCGCGATCACGTCCTTCTCTGCCAGGCCGTAGGTCGATTCGATGGCCTCGAAGGGCGTGCGGTCTTCCCAGGCCATCTCGATGATGCGAGAACGCGCTTCCTCGGAGAGCTTGTAATGGTTGGAAGTCATCCGCCCAGTCTGGCGCGAAAGAATCAAGAAAATGAAAAGACCTGCTGTTCAGGTCGATGAATTATGCTGCCCCAGGGCGCTCCGGTTGAGCGTCTCTGGGCGGAATTTGCAGAATGGAGGACTGAAATGACTGCGGCGATCGAGGCCTATCTGTTCTACGAAATTGCGGCACTGCTGGTCCTGGCTGCTGGGGTTGGATTTGTCGGCCTGATGCTGCGCCAGCCGCTGATCGTCAGCTTCATCGCCATGGGCATCCTGGCCGGTCCTTCGGTTCTCGATATCGCCAGATCCGATGAGCAGATTGATCTGTTGGCTGAACTCGGCATTGCCGTGCTGCTGTTTCTGGTCGGCCTGAAGCTGGACTTCAAGCTGGTGCGCTCGCTGGGTCCGATCGCTCTGGTCACCGGGCTGGGGCAGGTGGTTTTCACCACCGTCTTCGGGTTTCTGATTGCACTGGCGCTGGGGTTTGAAGCGATCGTGGCGCTGTACATCGCGGTGGCACTGACGTTCTCCTCAACCATCATCATCGTCAAGCTGCTGTCCGATAAACGAGAAATCGAATCCCTGCACGGCCGAATTGCGCTCGGTTTTCTTATCGTTCAGGACATCGTGGTGGTCATCGCGATGATTGCTCTGTCGGCAATCGGCGTCGGTGAATCCATGGATAATGGTGGCGCACTGGCCTCCATCCTGCAGGTGCTGGGCTATGGCCTGGCCATGCTGGCGGGTGTTCTGGTCTTTGTTCGCTTCATTGCCAACCCGCTGGTCAGTCGCCTGGCGCGGGCGCCGGAGCTGCTGGTTTCGTTCGCGATCGGCTGGGCTGCCCTGCTGGCCGCTGTCGGCCATTATCTGGGCTTCGGCAAGGAGCTCGGTGGCCTTCTGGCCGGGGTGTCTCTGGCTTCGACGCCCTTCCGGAACGCGATCTCGACACGGCTGTCATCGTTGCGGGATTTCCTGCTTCTGTTCTTCTTCATCGCATTGGGAGCGTCGCTGGATCTTTCAGTGCTCGGGGCCAGCATCGGGCCCGCTCTGCTGCTCTCGTTGTTTGTTCTGATCGGTAATCCCCTGATCGTTCTGGCGCTCATGGGCGCGATGGGATACCGCAAGCGAACGGGCTTCCTTGCCGGACTCACCGTGGCTCAGATCAGCGAATTCTCCCTGATCTTCATGGCCATGGGCCTGGCGATCGGCCATGTGACCGAGGAGGCGCTCGGGCTGGTCACGCTCGTCGGCCTGGTCACGATTGCCGCCTCGACCTACATGATCACATTTTCCCACCAGCTCTATGACCGCCTCGAGCCTCTGCTCGGGATCTTCGAGCGGCGTCACGGGCGCGCTGAGGATCAGGAGAGCATGCCCGGTGGCCGTCCGCATGACATCATACTGTTCGGCCTAGGCCGCTATGGAATGGGTATTGCACAAGCACTCGAGGCCCAGGGCCGACGCATTCTGGGCATTGATTTCAGCCCGGGCGCTCTCGAGCACGCCCGGAGTCGAGGCTTCGATGTGCTCTTCGGCGATGCGACCGACCCGGACTTTCTGGCGCATCTGCCGCTGAAGGAGGCCGACTGGCTGGTCGTAGCCGTACCCGAGCACGACACCGGACTGACACATGACAACCCCAGGCATGCCCTGCTGCGAGCCGCCCGCGAGCTCGGTTTTTCCGGCCGGGTCGCGGTCGCCGCGCAACGGGAATCGACGGCCCTGAGTCTGAGCGAGGAAGGCGCCGACCTGGTGCTCATGCCGTATCGCGATGCTGCGTTTGCAGCGGCACGACTGATCGCCGAAGATGCTGCCGTGCCGCAGTCGAACTCGGCGCGGCATGACGGTCAGAAAGCGCTGCCGCCCTGATACTGAAAGAGAAACTAGGACGTGAAAACCGCCCGGTTCCGGCCCTGACGCTTGGCCTGGTAGAGCGCCTGATCGGCTCGCTTCATCAGGCCGAACAGCGACCCTTCCGAATGCGCGCAGGCGACGCCGACGCTGGCCGACATGGCCTTGACCTGGCCCCCTGCATAGGGTGCCGATTCACGCATGGCGGCCAGCAAACGCTCGGCCACCTGCAGAGCGCCATCCCCATCGGTTCCCGGCAGCAGGAGTCCGAATTCCTCACCACCGAGTCTGGCCGGCAGATCCGAGGCGCTGGCCACGGTCCGAACGATCTCGGAAAAATCGACCAGGGCCTCGTCGCCGGTGTCGTGCCCGAATTCATCATTGATCCGCTTGAAATGATCCAGATCGATCATCAACAGACTGGTCGGCTGATCCATCGATCGCGCGTTCTCCAGCAAGCCTTCGGCCTGCCTGAGAAAGGCGCGCCGATTGGGCAGCCGCGTCAGAGAATCACGCAAGGCAAGTTCGGAGAGCTGATATCTCTGGCGACGGAGGCGGATCACGATAAACACGCCCAGCACCAGCAGACTGATGGCCAGCACCAGCGCAATACGCTGCCAGC
>CAYTQT010000005.1:45186-93165 GCA_964439915.1 uncultured Wenzhouxiangella sp.
ACACTCAATTCTTCCAGTCGCTGCGCCGCCTCCCTGCTCAGACTCTCGGCGAGGGTCGGCTGATCCCGACGAAGGGCCACCTCTGCGCGTTTCATGGTCACCATCGCCTGTCCGAAATCGTCTCCTGACTCGGAATAGATTCGGACCAGATGATCAAGC
Organism: uncultured Wenzhouxiangella sp.; assembly: GCA_964439915.1. GTDB lineage: Bacteria > Pseudomonadota > Gammaproteobacteria > Xanthomonadales > Wenzhouxiangellaceae > Wenzhouxiangella. Next base: position 45,346 of record CAYTQT010000005.1, read on the forward strand.
TCGCTGGCGGCCTCTTCGAGTCGTTCATCATCAATCAGCAGGCCGACCAGAGCATAACGGGCATCCGCCTCACTCAAAGTATCGCCGAGTTCAGCGGCATACCTGCCGGATGCGCGATAGGCTTCGCGGGCCTGATCGAGATCACTGAACTCCTCGTGCAGAACGCCGAGCACGCGGTAGGCGTCGCGACGCACGGGCGCACCAACATCCGAATCGGTCAGATATTCCTGCAGCACTGCAGCAAAGTTCAGCGCATCGGTGTATCTCAACGCCCCGAGAGATACCTGCAGCGCCACCACCAGAGACTCGGCGTACGCGGCGGGCTGCTGATCGGGGTCGAGCAGCTCGAGCGCCTGGCGCCCGACCTCCAGCGCTGCCTCTCGTTTGCCCAGAGAGAACTCCACCGTCGCCAGAATTCGAAGCCAGCGAGAATGCAGCGAGGGATCGACCGTTTCGAGCGCCGCCCGGACCTGCAGTAGTGATGCTCTGGCCTGCTCGCTCTGCCCGAAGAACACCTCTGCCGTGGCCTTGAGAGCAGCATGCTGTACCAATTGATCCGGCGTCGCCGGTGCCAGGTTCTGCAGCAGTTCAAGGGCGCTCGCCGGGTCGCTGTTCAACAGCCCCTCTGCCCGCTGCAGATCCGCATCGACATCGGCCACGAGCCAGGACGGAATCAACAGCAGCGCAACCAAAGCCCATCGGTTCAAGCCGTGAGCGTCCTCGCGCCGCCCTGGATTCGTTGCAGTCATGGCAATCTTTCAGGCCTGATAACTTGCAAGATTGTCAAAGACTGAAGCACAAGGCAAGTTGTCCCAGATCAATATTGGCGCTCCGAGGTTGCCAACCTGTCGTCCCGAAGCTGGCTCGGGATCGAGCGGCGTATCGCCGTCCCTTGATTCTTGCTACGATTCAGGCTCCTCAACAGCTTCTCGACGGCCAACCCATGATGCGATCTATCTTCAATACCCTGGTAATTCTGGCACTGAGCCTGACCGGCGGGTCGGTCCTGGCCCATCACGGCTGGTCCGGCAACAGCGCCGGTGACGTCGAGGTGACCGGTACCGTGGTGACTGGCGTTTCTCTGGCGGGTGCGCACGGCACGATGCAGATCGAGGATGCCGACGGCCACCGCTGGGACATCACCCTGGCGCCCGGGCCGCGCACGCATCGCTCCGGGCTGCGCGAGGAGACCATTCCGCTGGGCGCCGAAGTCACCGTGGTCGGCGAACGCAATGAAGATCCCGAGGTCTTCGAGGCCAAGATACGGCGGGTGATCTGGGGCGAGCAGGTCTTCGATGTCTATCCTCCCGAATAATCGACCCGCTTAGGGCTGAAACATGCTGGAGTGGATGGCCTGGCTGGAGGCCTCGGCCCTTGCAGACTTTCTGCGCGGCCTCGGTATCTGGACCTATGGCCTGCTCAACCTGGCCCATATTCTCGGTATCGCGACCCTGTTCGGTGCCGTGATGCTGCTTGACCTGCGCTTGATCGGTCTGTGGCGCTCGATTCCCGCAGCCCACCTGATTCGTCCCGCGGTGCCGCTGGCAGCTGTTGGCTTCCTGTTCGCTGTGGCCAGCGGCATCATGATGTTCTCGTTCAACACCACCGAGTATCACGGCAATCCCTTTCTCTACGTCAAGTTGCCCCTGATCGTGGTCGGGCTTGCCAACGTCGCGTTCATCCAGCGCCTGGCGGCCTGGCGGCGGGCCGTGTCCGACGCGCCGGCAGCGGCCGGTGATCAGCGCCTGCTGACAATCTTCGGCGCTGTCTCGCTGCTGATCTGGTCCGGAGTGATTGCCTGTGGCCGCATGATCGGCTACTGGTAGCTGCCCGCGCCGGGCTCGATATCACGGGTGCACAGCGCCCGACCGTCTTCGAAGATGTGCACGGCGTAGTAGGGGAGCCCACCATCGAACATGAATCCCCAGTGGTACATCGTCGGCTGTCCGGCAATTTCATCCCCGTCCTCGGCCGGTCGATCGACCAGCGACTCGCCGCTCCACAGACAGCAGTCACCGATGACAAACGGCGCCTGGATGCCTTCACTCTGTTCAGGATCGTGCAGCGACGCCAGCTCGTCGAGCGTCGGCAATCGCCAGTCCTCATGACCGGCCAGGGCAAGCTCCTCGCAAAAGGCTACGGCCCTGGGCCACTGGATATTCTCGCCATTGCTGGCCGCGGACCACTGCAGGCCGTCGATTGTGATCGTGTCGTCGGCGCGCGCGAGGGCAGGCGTGGTCAGGCCGACAATGAGGGCCAGGGCCAGAAGGTGTCGAGGATTCTGCATGACGTTCTCCGATAGGGCGGTGGCGATGAAGGCGTGTCAATCGTCCGTCTCAGTATAGGCCCGCCGGAGTAAGACGACCCAGCAACCTGCCTCGGGACCGGGTCGTCCGGTTTGGCAATCCCGAGAGACGTGGCGTATTCTCGAAGCATACTCGGCCCGCGCATCCTGTCGGCCGAGTCCATCTGACGCCACAGGGGTCCCCAGGTCTTGAGCAGCAGTGACGGCAATAGCGCGACCGGCAGGCGGCTTCCGCAGCCCCATACCCGCGAATCCAGGCGACGGGAGGGATTCCTGCTGCTCAGGCAGATGCTGGCCTACCACGGCATTCTGGTCCTTGTGCTGGTCGCCGGGCTGATGGCCTACCCTCCGCTCATCGATGTGCTGCCGGTCGGCGGTGTCGAGGAACTGGCCGAGAGCGGATCGTGGACGATCGAGGCCCCGCAGCAGCGCAGCGCTTCATCGGACGGCGAGATCGTCCGCACGGTACTCCAGGCCACCGGAGAGCTGGATCGACTCGGCTATGCGCGCCGGCTGGCCATCGCTCTGATCGGGCTCTGGCTGCTGATGCTGCCGGTCGCCTGGGTGCACAAGAGGATGTACCGCGCCCAGACCTTCGATCACTCTCTCGACGAAACCACGCTGGTACTCCCGGGCGTCGTGGCGGCAATCGTCCTGGTCGTCCAGCACAGTCTGGCGCTGGCCTTCAGCCTGGCGGGCATCGTCGCCGGCGTCCAGTTTCGTCGAGCGCTGCAGGACACCTTCGATGCGCTGTTCATCCTGGTCGCAATTGGAGCTGGCATCGCGGCAGGCGTGGAAGCTCTGGAGATCGCAGCCGTGCTGTCGGTGTTCTTCTGCTACGCCACACTGTATGTCTGCTGCTTCGGCGATGGCCTGGAATCCGATTACGTCGCTCAACGAAAGCGGGAAAAGCGCCAGCGAAAGGTGGCCGAGCAAGGCGCCGTCCAGGAACAGGCCGCGGAAAACGAAGGCCAGCCGAAGTGAGACACGCTTTTGCAACCCACGCCCGACGCCGCACGCGACCGGGCCGCCACGTCGCCATGCTGGTGCTGCTAGGATTCGGTCCCGCACTCGCCGAGACGCCGGATCCGCCCGTCCCGCTGTTCGACGCATCGCGGCTGAATGATCCGCCGATCGCACTGCAGATCGAGGCGCCATGGCGCCAGCTTCGCCGAGCACCGGAAGATGAAGGCCCCTATGCGGCGACCCTCGAACTCGGCGGACAAGAGGCAGCGCTGGAACTGACCGTCGAAAAGCGCGGGGTGTCGCGCCAGGAACTCTGTTCGATGCCGCCGATACGACTTCGATTCCACCAGGATCGGGTCGAGGGAACGGTCTTCGAGGGTAATCGCTCGGTCAAGGTCGTCACCCACTGCCGCAGTGGCAGGCAATGGGAGCAGTGGGTGATGCTCGAAATGCTCGCCTACCGTCTCTACAGCGCGCTGACCGACATGAGCTTCCGGGTGCGCCCGGCCACCATCGTTTACCTCGACAACGAACGCAACCGCTCCGACGGCCCGCGCATCGCCTTTCTGATTGAGGACGACCGCCTGGTCGGCAACCGCCATGGACTCGACAAGGTCGATGCCGCCGAGGTCCAGCCGTCTGACCTGCCTGCTGTCGACACCAGCATCTTCATGCTGTTTCAGTACATGATCGGCAACGTCGATTTCTCACCCTTGAGTGCCATCGATGGTGAGTGCTGCCACAACGCCAAGTTGATCGGTAACGAAGAATCGCTGGACCCCCTCTATGCTGTGCCCTACGACTTCGACAGCTCGGGCTGGGTCGATACCGACTACGCCGCGCCGCCGGAGAATCTGCCGATCCGCGACGTGCGCCAACGGCTGTTCCGCGGCTTCTGCGAGCACAACGGCGGCCTACCGACTGCTCGCGATTTGTTCCTGGCGCGGGAGGAGGATCTGAAACGTGTCATCGAATCCGAGACCCGGCTGTCATCCGGCAATCGACGCAAGGCATCTCGCTATCTGGACGATTTTTTCAGAGTGCTGAACGACGATGACCTCTTTCAGCGCCTGATCACCGAGGAATGCCGCAGCTGACCCGCTCGGAAACCGGCAGGGGAGCGCTCGAGTCACTGGCCGGGGCAAGGCCTGCCTTGAGCTCTGCCATCCGCTCGACCAGATCGTCGTCACCCGGGTGGAGCGCGGCAACGGCGGCAATGTAGTCGTCCAGCCCCTCGGAATCCTCGGGCAGTCGAACCCGACCTGCCTCATAACCTGCGAATCGACCCTCGGGGGTGATCTCCAGATAAGCGACATAGCCGCCGTAGTAGCTGGCGATACCGGTGTCGATCTGGATCACCCGGCCCTTGTAGCGTGGCCAGATCACCCCACCGGTCGGGGTATGCCCGACGACGATATGATCGGCCTCATAGCGCTCGAGGATGGTCCCGACGGTCTCTGGATGGACCGTCGGCGCGACCCCGGACAGGCCGCGATACCAGAGCGGGCCGACCGGGTCGACCAGGATGTCGAGTTCCTCCCCGGTCCTGGCATCCAGCGCATCGCGGGCGCGCTCGGTCCAGTTGGCCAGGCTCGATGTGCAGTAATCCGCGCTGATGCCGCCGTGCAGGAAGACCACCCGGTTGATGCGGATCGCCACCTTCTGGTTGCGAACCCACTCATACATTTCCGCCTCCTCGTCCCAGAGCGGGCTCCAGGCGAAGCGATGCTCGATCCAGCCAACCGGGTGCTCGGCCTTCCAGGAGGCTTCGAAGTCATCGGGCAGGGCCTCGAAACGCGCCGGATCCTCGCTTTCCATGCGTTCGAGCATCTGGTCGAAATAGCGCTCGCGCAGCGGCTCCGAGCGGCGATCTGTCCATTCCGCGTACTCCCCCGGGGTCACGTAGCGCAGGTCGCCATAGACGTTCATCGCCTCATGATTGCCCATCAGATTGTGGACCCGACCCCCGTCACGCTCGGCCTGGACGGCCAGCCGCGCCATGTGTTCGATGATCCGGCGGGTGTCGGGGCCACGATCGGGAATATCACCGGTCTGGACCAGATGCGTGTCGCCACCTTTCCATCGTCCGCGTTCGTCGACCAGTGCGGCGGCGCGCAGGGTCTTGATATAGCCCTCCCAATCGCCATGCAGATCGCCGATGGCGACGATTCGTTCGATGCCGGAAAGATTGTGCGAGCGCTCGAATTCAGAGGCCACGGTGCAGCCGCCGGTGAAGACCAGAACCATGGACATCAGCGTCCAGCCTGCCCAGCGGCGCAGTGTCTGGCTGAGACTGGCGCTTCGAGTCACGAATTCCCTGGTCTGCTGCATCTAACTATTCCGTAGCTGAACAGCCCCATCATAGCGAAGAGTTTCTCACCATGGCCGGGAGTGCGAACGGCAGTTCAGTGCGACGGGGTCGGCTCCATCTGAGATGACATGTTGCGTAGCGGGCAGGGGTCGCAGCGAAGATCGGTGGGTGATGCCGTGCTGCCGGCTTCGATTCGCCCAGCCAGAAACTCGATCAGCGCCGGGTTGGCGTTCAGGCACGGCAGAGAATGGGTTTCCGGGACGGGGCCGGCGGCCAGCACGTCCTTGAGTCCGAGCGTCTCACCGCCATCGACCAGATGCTCGCAGGCGTAGGCGATCACTGTTCCGACGCCTTCCTCACCGAGCCGGGTCAGCAGGTCGGGCAGGGTCGGGCTCGACCACTCGCCGCCGACCCCATGATTGAGATAGGCCAGCTCGACGCGCTGCCAGGGCCGGTCGGGCAGGGCCATCAGCGTGTCCCGAAGGGCCTCGCCGTAGGTGGTCTTTTCGGCCTCGCCGGTGTGGAATCCGGGCGCCTGACCCTTCTCGTCCCGGACCACCGTGCCGTGCAGGACCAGCACCAGGCAACAGTCCTCCCCGGATGCGACCGTCGGCACATGCTCGATGACATGATCACGGTGCACCGCGATCAGCTCAGGCGATTCCCAGAATCGGGCGATTACCCGGGTTCGAGCGCGGGCACAGCCCGGCGCGTCAAGCAGGGCATGGCAGCCCAGGCCGCAGGACAGGCGCGAGTCGGTCGGAATCATGTTCACGATCAACTGCCGATCCACGCCCTCGGGCACACCGACCGAGTCATCGAGGTAGGGCGGGGCCGAGGCAAAGACCGGCTCGACCCGATAATGACAATCATCAGCCGCAGCAGCATTCAACCGGGCCTCGAGCGCCGCGGCCTGCGCTCGGGTATGGGCGTTATGCGGTGAACCTGCGCCGCCGCCGAAGCGTTTGCGCAGGCCACCGAAAGTGCAGATCAGCAGCCGCAGCGGCGCGGGCAGGCGCATCACCTCGGAGGCGTGCGCAAGGGTATGCCAGCTGATCCGGAAATTGTCCAGAAAGCCGGCGGTCTCCGCCTCGCCGTGGGCGGCCAACAGCACGCGTGTTTCAGGCATTCGATGCTCCCTGACCTTTATCTGACCTTTTCCCTTGCTTGCTCCCGCGCTGCAAGCCGACTCGATCGCAGACTACGGCGAGTCGGCGGCTGATTTCAACTTCCGACCCGGACCCAGGGTCCGGTCAATGGTCACGGCGCGCTGGGCCCGGCCAGCACCGCGTTCAGAAACAGGCGGTTGCCGCTGCGGAAATATCCACGATAGTTGATGTCTTCGGCAAATGCGATGACCCGGCCGCGGCCGACACGCTCTTCGTAGGCCAGCACTGCGCCCGGCAGGCGCTCCTCGGATTCTGCCCACATATGACCGCTGAATTCGAACGCCTCACCCGAGGCATAGCGCACACCGGCCCGCTGCTGATTGGACGGCGGACCCTCGGGCAGCAGGTAGACCCGGCTCGAGTTGACCAGACTACGGAAGCCCTCACCGACACCCGCCGTCAACCAGTGGTTGCGGTCGAGATCGGTCGCCACCATGGCGCCCGGGACCGTCACCTGCAGGCTGTCGGCGTGCTCCTCATCGTCGTACCAGGAACGGAGCTTGATCAGCTCGAGGTGGCGCGCCACCTCGGTGCCCGAACCCAGGGCCACCAGCGTACCGCCATCGCGCACCCAGCCTTTCAGGCGCTCCAGACCCGCCTCACCGGCAAAACCCTCGATCGCCTCGGCATTGCCCAGAATCTCGGGGAGGATGATCGTGTCGTACTGACCCAGATCGGCCGATGGCAGGGAGCGCAGGCGCAGAACGCTTACGTCCGTTTCATACTGGCGGTCGAGCGTGAACCAGGCCCAGCCGAAGGAATAGGGATGGATCGGTTGTTCGGCCAGAATCGCCACGGAGGGTGCTTTCAGGTAGATGACCTCGCCGGAACCCAGGGACGGGCGATCGCCCTCGGCCAGGCCCGTATCGACCGCGCGCACCTCGAGTGCATAACGATCGGCCACGGCGCGCACCTGGTCGTGGACGCTGTCATCGGCCTGGCCGGCATAGACAATGCCCGTGCCCGCGGCGAAGTCCTGACCCTGAATGCGTGTGGCCTTCTGCAGCATCGCGACACGGAAGCCCTGGGTTCTCAGATGAATCAGCGCCGGCAGACCGGCCGCTTGCCGGCCGTCGATCAGATAAGCGTAAGTGGCGTTGGCCAGTTCGCTGCGCTCGGGACGGGCCTCGGACTCCAGGGTCCGTGCGCTGACCCTGCGCCCGTCGCTGCTGCTGAATCCCTCGATGCCGTACAGCAGCGGCAGCGACCAGGACGTGATGTCATAGAAGCGCGGGTTTTCCGCTCGATCAACGCGGGCCCGGGCCTCTTCCAGGAACGCGGACGGGACGGGAACTTCGGGTTCCAGCAGGACGCGGATGAAACGATTGCGGGGCTGTGCGGCTTCAATCACATAGCTTCCGGCAGCGAAGGTCCGGCTGCCGACCGAAGCACCCGTGCGATCGCTGACCCCGCGCAGCGTCACCTCTTCGCTGAGCACCCCGACTTCGACGCCGCTGCGTCGCAGCAGGTTGACCAGCTCGGCGACCATCTGCGGGTCGCCGCCATCGGCCGGGATCACATAGCGCCGCGCGCCCTGCTCACCGTCAGCGATCGCCGCCTGGTGCGCTGCCACATAGTCCCGCAGAAGCGCCTCGCGCTCATCGGCAGTCAGGCCCAGCGCGGCGCTGAAGGCGATGTACTGGTTCATCAGGGCGTCTTCGAGCGTCCGCACCGTGCCGTCGGGTCGGGTCAGGGCCAGGCCGCGGCTGCTGCCCTGTTCATAGAGCATGCCCACCGCACCCTGGTAGCTCAGATAGGAGGTGGTGTAGGCCGGATAGAAGAAATTGAAGCGTTCGCGCGTCATGTAGTCGATGCCGTGAGCATCGAATCCCTGGGCATGCGCACTGGCATAGCGTTCGAACCATTTCGTGGTGAAGTCCGGAAAGAACGGGCCGATCGGGCGGGCCGGCGGATCGAAATAGAACTCCACATCGGACCCCATTTCATGCGCATCGATGCCCGCCTGGGCCCGCCATTCCTGAAACACCGCGGCGCGCGCCCGCGTCTCGGGATGGGTATGCGCGAACCAGTCGCGATTGAGGTCGAAGAAATAGTGGCTGGTGCGATACTTCAGTCCTTCCCAGGAGATGAAATCGTTGGCCCAGTCCTGATTGTCCGGGTTGGGGTTCCGGCCGATATTGTCGTGATTGTGGTGGGCGAAGGCATCGCGGCCGTCCGGATTGAGCACCGGATCGATGATGACCACTACCTGATCCAGGATGCGCCGGGTTTCGGCGTCGTCCTGCCTGCTCAGGCGCTCGAGCATTTTCAGCCCGCCCTCGCTGCCCGAGAGTTCGAAGCCATGGATCGATCCGCCGTACCAGAAGATCACCGGCTGATCGCTGATGATGCGCTCGAGATCACCATCCGACAGATCACGCGGGTCGCCGAGGCGCTGAGCGTTCGCCTTGATCGCCTCCAGCCGCGCGTGGTTCTCCGGGGAGGTGACGATGGCGTGCATCAGCGGCCGCCCCTGCCAGGAGCGGCCGATCTGCTCGACGACCACGCGGTCCGATGCCGCGGCAACCGCCTGCAGGTAGGCCTGCATCTGCCAGCTCTGGGTGATGCGCTCACCGAAGTCATGCCCGACGACCTCCTCGAAGGTCGGCACCTCGGCCGCGGCGAACAGCGGAGCGGAAAGAAACAGAAAGGCGATCAGTCGCTTGTAATGTGAATTCATGGTCGGCTACGGGTTGCAAGTGAGATTGAAGCGGTCATGTATACACTGGTCTGAAGAAATCAGCCAGTCGATCTGGCCAGATCCCACAGAATCAAGTCGTGTCGATCCAGGCATGTTTGTTTAACCCCTTTTTCCGCCCAGCCCCGTTGTTTGACTGAAACCCGGATTTCAACACCCTTTTTTTCAGTCGAATCACGAGGACAAGAAGATGAACAAGTTGAATCAGAAGTTGTGCCTGATCCTTACCGTTGCCGCGCTTGGCGGGCTGGCCGCTGGTTGTGCGCCGTCGGAACAGGACAGTGAGCCAGCGGTGGAAGAGGCCGTGGTCAAGACCACGGAGAATCAGCCCGCGCCGCCGCGGTCTGAGCTGGCAGAGCCGGAGGTTCTGGTGCGGCAGCGTCCGCAGCCGACGGCCGATGCGGCAGCACCCGAGATGTCATCGGTGCAGGTCACAGGCTCCCGGGCGATGCAGTTCGCCGGCGAGTCGATGCCCTACCCGCACTCGACCGTCGTCGACCGCGAGCACTATGCGGCGATCGACGCCAATCCCGTCCACCGGGTGATCGAGCAGCCCGTCTCGACCTTCAGCATCGACGTCGACACCGGCAGCTACTCCAACATTCGCCGGATGCTGAACAGCGGCCGTCTGCCGCCGGAAGACGCGGTGCGCGTCGAGGAGATGATCAATTACTTCAGCTACGACTATCCGGTGCCCGAGGCCGGTGGCGCGCCGTTCAGCGTGCAGGTCGAGCAGGCCGTCACGCCGTGGAACGAAAACACCCGCCTGCTGCAGATCGGCCTGCAGGGCTATCGGCCCGACGCCGACAGCATCCCGGCCTCGAACCTGGTGTTTCTGCTCGATGTCTCCGGCTCGATGAACGCGCCAGACAAGCTGCCCCTGCTGATCAATTCGATGAAGATGCTGACCCGCGAGCTCGATGAAGACGATCGCGTGGCGGTGGTGGTCTATGCCGGGGCTTCGGGTCTGGTGCTGGAATCGACGCCGGGCAACGAACACGCCACGATTTCGGCCGCCCTGGATCGTCTGTCGGCCGGCGGCAGCACCAACGGCGGCGCCGGCATCGAGCTGGCCTATGCCCAGGCCCGGCAGGGCTTTATCGAGGGCGGGGTCAACCGCGTGATTCTGGCCACCGACGGTGACTTCAACGTCGGCAACGTCAACTTCGAAGGCCTGATCGACCTGGTCGAGCGCCAGCGCGAGTCGGGCATCGCCCTGACCACGCTGGGCTTCGGGCAGGGCAACTACAACGATCATCTGATGGAGCAGCTGGCCGATGCCGGCAACGGCAACCACGCCTACATCGACAACCTGAACGAAGCGCGCAAGGTGCTGGTCGATGAACTGACCTCGACCCTGCTGATGATCGCCAAGGACGTCAAGATCCAGATCGAGTTCAACCCGGCCGTGGTCGCCGAGTACCGCCTGATCGGCTATGAGAATCGCATGCTCGAGCGCGAGGACTTCAACAATGACGCGGTCGATGCCGGCGATATCGGCGCGGGCCATACGGTCACCGCCCTGTACGAGATCGCCCTGGTCGGCTCGGGCGGCGAGCGCGTCGACCCGCTGCGCTACCAGACCGAGACCGCCGAGGGCGACCCGACCGGCGAGCTGGCCTTCCTGCGCCTGCGCTACAAGGCCCCCGATGCCGATGAAAGCGAGTTGATCGAGCAGCCGATCGAGCTGATCGAGAGTCCGACGATGAGCCCTCGCCTGGCCTGGGCGGCGTCGGTCGCGGCCTTCGGCCAGCACCTCAGAGGCGGTCAGTACCTGGAGGGCTTCGACCTGGCCGACATCCAGACCCTGGCCCAGCCGGCCCGCGGTGAGGACCCCTTCGGCTACCGCGCCGAATTCATCCAGCTCCTGCGCCTGGCCGACAGCATGGGCCTGGCCAGCAAATAGCCGGACGGCAATTCACCACAGAGACACGGAGCACACAGAGAAAAGCAAAGGATCATTTTCTTTCTCCGTGTACTCTGTGGCTCTGTGGTGAACCCAGTCTTATTCGATCCGTGAAAGATGCGCGCTCCGACGATGATCTGATGCTGGCCTATGCCCGAGGCGATGCGGCGGCCTTCGATCAACTCTATGCGCGCTATCGCGAGCCGCTGTACCGCTATCTGGTCCACGCGACGGGTCAGCGGGCAGTTGCCGACGATCTGTATCAGGACGTCTGGTCACGGATCATTACCTCGAGAGCGACGTTCAAACGCGATGCGGGCTTCAAGCGCTGGGCTTTCCGGATCGCGCACAACCGCCTGATCGACCACTGGCGGGCACAGAAGCCGACCGATGCCGACAGCGAGACCACCCTGGGTCGGCTGGCCGACGATCCGAGCCGCCGGCCGGATGCCGAGCAGGCCCGCGGCGAGCAGGCAGATCGGCTTCGATCCGCGCTGATGGCCCTGCCGCGGGATCAGCGCGAGGCCTTTGTGCTCCAGCAGGAAGCCGGCTTGAGCCTGGCGGAGATCGCCGACCATGAAGGCGTTGGCCGCGAGACCATCAAGAGCCGCCTGCGCTATGCCGTCAACAAACTGAGAGAACGACTGGGCCCGAACACGGAGACCCTGCCACCATGAATTCACAAGCCGACCAAGACCGCCTGGAACGCCTGTACCAGGATCAGACGCCGATCGAGCCGCCGGCCGGCCTCGACCGGATGATTCGCGCACGGGCCGAGCAGGCGATCGAGCAGGAAAAACGCATCAAATCGCTGCCCTGGATGGGCGGCCTGGCGACCGCCGCCGTGCTGGTGCTCGCCGTGGCCGTGGTCATCCAGATGCCCGAGCCGACCCCCGAGCTGCCGATGGCGGAACCCACGGCCACGAGACCGGCCAGTCCGGCGGCGCAGCAGGAAGCCATGCTGCAAGCCCCCGCAGGCGCCGAACAGGCCGAAGCCGAACTGGATCGCGTCGAAGTCACCGGAAGCCGGGCGCGCTCGGCCGAGGCTGCGTCGGCCTTCAGCGATCGATCCGCCGCCGAGCCGGCGCCGCCCGCCCGCCAGAGCATGCGCCGAGCCGAAGCCGAAGCCGCCGAGGATCTGGCCGAAGAGGCTGGCGTGGCGCTGCGATCCGCGCCCGTCCTCGAGGCAGAAGCGCTGGCAGACGAGCTGACAAACACCAACGGATCGCCCTGGCTCGAGATTGAAGAGGCGATTGCCGACGGTGATGCCGAACTGGCCACTGCGCTGCTGGAGCGTCTGCGAGAGGTGTTTCCTGATGACGATCGGCTGGAGGAGTATCAGGTTCGGATTCGGGAGATTGAATCGGGGGAGTAGGATGCTTGCCGTAGGGCTTGTTTGATCCGTTTCGCGGATGTGCGTCAAAAGCGCTTGGTTTTATTCCGCTTTGCGGAATGAAGATCAAAGTCAAAGGCGTTTCGCCCTCGCGCTTCGCGCTTGCAGGGCGAGTTTCTTTTGGCAGTCGTCCCAAAAGAAACCAAAAGGACTTCTGCCCGGTGACCTCGCCGGCTGCGCCGGTCCCCGGAGTCGCGCCGGGCGGAACGGGTGGTCATGCTTGAACTCACTCCGCTACGCTTCGCTCAGACAGGCATGCCCACAAAGACTCCGTTCCACCCGGCGCGCCCCCGGCGAGCGTCAAGGGCAGAAAGAACAAGACGGCGCTTTACTGCATTCGCGCTAGTAAGGACTAGCAAACACCCGGAAAATCCCTGATCAAAAAATCGGGCCGCACGAAGCAGTGCAGGGGAAAGCGAGCAGGCGGTTTGCGCGTAGCGCATGAAGCCTGTTCGTGTGCCCGGCCGCAGATGGCCCGTCCCCCTGACTTTCCTTCCCTTGACTTTCCGTGCCCTGGACACTCGTCGAGTAGCGGAGAGCGGAACGAAAGGCTTTGGGCTCGCCTGTTTGAGCGGAGCGTAGCGGAGTGAGTTCAAGCGAGACCATTTCGTTCCGACTGAGCAACGGAGTGTCCGGCCGCAGGCCGGCGAGGTCGTGGGCACCAGATCTTTTGGTTTCTTTTGGATCGTCTGCCAAAAGAAACTCGCTCGGCGAGCGAAGCGCGAGCGAAACGCCTTTGAATTTACATTCCGCGAAGCGGAAGACAACCAGGCGCTTTTGATTTTCCTGTCGCAAGGCGACAACCGAACAACAGTCAAAAGCCACTATCGAACAGGCCGAATGCCACGCTCCACCCTGCGCCCCAGCGAAGACAAGCGCTGCAGACCGCCCAGATCCAGCTGATCGGGCAGCTTGAAGGCCTGTTCGCTCGAAGCCGACGGCATCGGGCCGGCCAGGGCGCTGAGGCTGCCGGCCTGGCCGGGCGGGCTGAAGATGCCCTGCCAGGGGCCGGGCTGCCAGCCGCCGAGGATGCTGCCCGGATCGGACTGGTCGAAGCGCACGCTGAGCATCTCGGCAATCACCTGGCGGTAATCGGTCGTGACCGCCAGGTCCTGACCGTCGGACAGGGCACTGGCGTTCAGTCCGGGCCAGCTGCCATAGACCTGGCCACCGTTGACGCCACCGCCGGCGACCATCATCACGCCGCCGTGGCCGTGATCAGTGCCCAGGGAGGCATTCTCATAGGCCCGCCGACCGAACTCGGTCTTGATCAGAACCGTGGTCGACGCCCACTCCGATCCCAGATCATTGCGGAAGGCGAGCAGGGCATCGCCCAGGCCTGTGATCAGGCCTTCGATTTCCTCGTTCTGGCTTTCGTGGGTGTCCCAGCCACCGGTGTTGATCGCCGCGGCTTTGATGCCCGCGCCGGACTTGATCAGTCGGGCCGCATCACTCAGGGCTGTCCCCAGCGGGCCGGCCGGATAATCGGCACCTGCAGGATAGGCCTGCACCGGGACCAGCGCCTGGGACGCATCGAAGACGGCGTTGGCGGTCTGTTCGAGGAGCGGATCCTGGCCGTACATTTCGGTCAGAATCAGCCGCGTTCGCGTGTCGAGCTGCAGGCTGAACTGGTCGATCTGACCGAGCGCCAGCGCGCTGCCCAGACCGGCCATGGACAGCGGGACCGCCACGTCCAGGGCGACCGCCGACAGAGGCGAGCCGCCATTGAGCTCGGCCAGATAACGACCCAGCCAGCCGTCTCCGGTGGCCAGATCCAGCGGATCGATGCCCTGCTCCATGATGGCCTGGGCCTCGAAGTGCGAGCGCTCGGCCGTGGTGGTGCCCGCGGCCTGGACCACGGCCAGCTCACCGGCGTCGAACAGCGTTTTCAGCGAGCCCGCGGCCGGATGCAGTCCGAAGTAGCCGTCCAGCGCCAGGGCGTCGGACTCGGATACGGCCAGGGTCGGGCGCAGGTCGAAGTAGGCCGGATCGCCCAGCGGCGGCACCAGGGTGAGACCGTCGGCCCCGCCGCGCAGGAACAGCATGATCAGCCGTTCGCCCGGATTCGCGCCTTCGCCCATGGCCCAGACCCATCCGGGCGCCGCAGCCGCCGCACCGGAAAGCGCCATCCATTTCATCAGTTCGCGTCGTTTCATGAGTCGATCTCCAGGTCGGGTCGGGCGTTGCGGCTTATCGCCACTGCGATTCGGGGCCGCCGAGAATCCAGCTGGCCAGCGCAGCCGGGCGCTGACTGGCCGGAAGCCGCCGGCTGTAACGCTTGAGCAGGCTTCGCTCGTCCGCGCCCAGACCCTGCGGGCGCAGACCCCGCTCGAGCAGATTGATCTGCGCGTCCAGACCGTCGAGGCGGGCCGCCTCCTGAAGCAGCGCCGAGGATCGCAGGGCCTGGCCCGGTAGGGCAGAGGCCTGATTGAAGCGCATCAGAAAGCCGTTGGTCGACTGCCAGTAGGCCCGGGCATCGGGGTAGCCGTTCGGCGCGGGCCAGCTGAACGGCAGCTGCCCGCCGGCCACCAGCGACTGGTAGTGGACCGTCAGCGCCGCGTTGTCCAACTCGATTTCGAGCCCGCGCAGCATGGCGGCGCTGAACTCGTTGGGGCGCTTGAGCTTCAACGACAGGGTCTGGCGAACCTGCGGCAGCATCAGCAGTGTCTTGAGGGTGACCCGGATATCGCCGCCCGAATCGAGGAAGGATCGGGCCACCGAATCGACCACGTCGGGCTCGGGATCATCGGCGACGAAGCGTCGCACCAGCTTGGTCGAGATGAAGCGCGCGGTCGACTCATGGGCGGCGACTCGGCGGAGCAGATTCTCTCCTTCGCTCAAGCCGGTCGGCTCGATCACCTCACCCAGCACGGTCTTGGTGCCGTAGTCATGGATCAGGGAATAATAGTTGAACTGCGCCGGTTCACGGATCGACCAGCCGGTGAAAACCCGCGCGGTTTCCTTGATGTCTTCTTCGCTGTAGCCGCCGCCCACGCCCAGCGTGTGCAGCTCGAGCATTTCGCGCGCATAGTTCTCGTTCGGGCCTTCCGCGGTGCTCGAGAAGTTGTCGAGGTAGAAGAGCATGGCCGGACTCTTGGCCGAGCCCATCAGCAGATTCTCGAAGCTGTCCAGCGCCAGCGGCCGGATCGTGTCGCGGTCCTCCAGAGCCTTGAAATAACCGCTCTGGACGCTGTTGATCGGAACGTTGAAATGGTCGGACCAGAATTCGACCATGCGCTCGAGCAGCTGGCGCGGGCTGTAGATCTGGCGGATGATCGTGGCCACCGCCAGATCGCGCTGGGCATCGCCGAAATTGCGTTCTTCGAAGACATGGTTGGCCAGCGTCGCTGCATCCATGCTCAGCGTGGGAAGCAGGTTGCTCAGCGCATCCTCGAGGCCCCCGTCATCGATCGCCTCGCCCTGCAGCTGCCAGTCGATGAAGCCCTCGTAGCCCATCGATTCGACCAGCCCGGCCCACTGTCGGCTGCCGCCATAGGTGGTCCGCTCGACCAGGCGCAGCAGTTCTTTGAGTTGTCCAGAGATCGGGGCCGCTTCAGCCATACACCTTCTCCTGATTCAGAGTCTCTCCGGGCCGATCGATTGCGTCCGATCAATCGATTCATCAAGACCCTCCGGAGCGTTGACTCTCACCCTAGCGCGGTGCAGGCGCTGACCGCAAGTCAAGGAATGTGAAGAAGCGTGCCGGGCCTGGGTCTCTGGTGGAACTGCCTGCGATGTTGGAAAAGCGCGGCCAGGAACGGTTGAGTCCATGCGTAGCGACGTGCGCCTAAAGCCTGCTGATGCGGTCGTAATACTGTTGCAACCACACTCGACGCTCGGATTCGGGTGGCTGCAGCTCCAGGGCCGTCTGCAAGTGCTCGCGCAGCGCCATGGGTTCAATCGGCGGCCTGCCCCGGGAGGCCTCAAGGGCGACCAGGCAGGCGCTGTGGATGAAGTCAGCGTAGGCCAGTTGGGCGGGATTGGCGTTGAGTGCGTGCCCCTTCAACAATTCAAGCGCCTGCTCAGAATCACGGCAGTGTTCAGGGACCTGGGTAAGCAAGCTCAGCTCAGCCCGCTCCTGCAACAATCGCTGCTGCAGTGACGCCGGTTGTCGATCAAGCGCCGCAAACAGCGCTTCCGCGCGATCGGCGCGCTGTCGGGCAAGGGCAAGGTCGCCCGCGGCCCGCGCGACGGTCGAAGCAATCTGGGTGCTGAAGGCCACGTCAACCGGCGTGCTGTTGACTTCCCGGATAGCGATCGCCTCCCGAATCAGGGCTTCAGCCTGCTGATGACGCCCGGTCAGCACCGAGATGCGGGCGAAGTTACTGGCGGTGGAACCGATGATATGACTACCCGCTGGCGAGCTTTGGCGCAGGATTGTCAGCGCGCGCTCCATGGCGTCGTAGGCCTGGGCAAGCTGTTCAGCGCGCAGATAGGAAAAAGACAGATTATTCCAGCGCGTGCCGGTGTAGCGGTGTCGTTCCCCGTACACTTCGGCCGTGACCTGAATGGCCCGAAGGCGATAGTCGATGGCTTTTTGTGACTGCCCCATGCCGCTCAAGGCGTTGGCCTGAGCATCAAGCAAGTCGGCCAGATAGAGTGGGTTGGCAGAGCCCCTGGTAGTCGAACTGGTCTGGGTCGGGTCATCAGCCATCGTGGCCGCAATCAAAGGACCAATCAATGCATTGATATCACTATACCGTTCCGCTTCGTCATAGACCCAGGCCAGGACGCGACTGGCATCAAGCGCCGGATCACTCAGGCGGCCATAGAGCTCGGTGTATACCGCCAGGGCTCGCTCAAGATCAGCGGCGGCTGCGTTGATTTCTCCCTTAGACAGGCGCACGCGCCCACGCTCGTAATGGAGTAGCGCCAGATTTTCAGTCCGAACCGCAGAGTCAATTCGTGGCTCGGCCCGGTTCAGAAGCTCGAGCGCCAGCTCACGTTCACCGCGCTCGCTTTCAGCCCGCGCCTTCAACAAGAGGGCCCTGGTTTCTATCTGCCCACCAAGCCCCAGCGCCTCGACATCGGCCAGCACCTGACTCGCCAGCTGATGGCCAATATCAGTGTGACCCAGTGACAGATAGGCTTCTGCCATGATGCCCAGGATCTGTGCCTTGCTGGAGGCATCGCTGAACTCGGACTGATCGATTCGCGCCAGTCCTTCGTCCAGCAGATCGAGTGCACTGGTCTGCGCGCCGGAACTGTTGGTCGGGTTGGCGCGGCGAAAGATATCGGCCACGAAATCTCGCATCTGCGTGGCCTGGACCGCCTGGCGCTGCGCTTCGATGGACTTCAACCCCGTGGCCACCGTGCCGACCAACACACTCGAAACCAGCAGCGTCGTCAAACCGACTGCGAGGCGATTCCGGGCAACGTAGCGCCCCAGTCGATAGCGTCTCGATCCCCGCCGGGCTTTAACGGGCCGCCGATCCAGATGGGCGTCGATGTCAGCAACGAAGGCATCGACCGAAGCATAGCGATCCGTAGCTTCGCTGCGCAAGGCCTTGAGCAGAATCGCGTCCAGATCACCGCGCAGCTGGCGCTTCAGGCGACCCGGATCAGTCGCACGTGCAATAGCGATCGACACTCTCTGTACATCATCGCTAGTCAAGCGCTGAAACGCCGTGCTCGGCGCCAGCGCTTCGGTGGTCAATACTTCTGAGACGGCATCGGCCGACCTGCTGCCCCGCGCACGCTGAGGCAGGACGCCGGTGCACAGTTGAAAGAGCAGCAATCCAAGACCATACACATCGGTTTGCGTATTTGCGGGCATGCCGCGCAACTGCTCGGGCGATGCGTATGCCGGAGTCAGCGGCGTGTTAGCGGTCTGCCTGGCATCAGCCAAGGCGTCGGATTTGATCAGCTTGGCGACGCCGAAATCCAGCAGCTTGACCTGACCGTCCATATCAACCATGACGTTGGAGGGTTTGATGTCACGGTGAACGATCAGCTGACGATGGGCGTAGGCCACCGCCGAACACACGGACAGAAACAATCGCAGCCGTTGCGCAAGATCAAGTCGTTGTTCATCACAGTAGGCGGCAATGGTCTGTCCGCGAATGTACTCGAGCGCCAGATACGGCGTGCCGTCGTGCGTGTAGCCGCCATCCAGCAATCTTCCGATGTGCGGATGCTGCAAGCCAGCCAGAATCTGTCGTTCCGACTCGAAGCGCTGCAGATACCGGCGCTGATCCAGTCCCAACCGCATCCGCTTGACGGCTGCCTCCTGTCGGAAACCGCCGTCCACCCGCTCGGCGCGATAAACACTACCCATGCCACCCTCGCCAATCGGCTCGAGCAACCGCCAGGGACCGATGCGAGCGCCGGTGTCTGATGGCGCGTTATCGGTTGCCAGCGTCAGGCGGTTGGCAATCCCCTGTGCCATGTCAGTTTGCGTTTCACCGGGCTCGTTCTGCGGCTCGACCAGGTCCATGACTTTCTGCCGGATGGCGGTATCAAGGCCGAGAGATGTCAGCCAGGCGATACGATCGGCTGCGGGCAAGGCCGCGCATTGTTCACTGAGCTCGCGCAGCCGCTTCCAAGAGTCAATGTCCATGTACCAAAAGCCCCTGTTCGCCTGCAGGAAAAGGATAAGGAAACACCGTGCCCGCGGGTTCTTGCTAACGAGATCAATGATCAGCAGACAACCCAACATGCGTCATTACCACGCAGCAGGGATCATTCCCGCAGCGCCGCATCCAGAAATTGCCGCACGAAGCGCGAGTCACGCTTGATCGTGGCTTCAGAGACGGCCAGCGTGCGCGCGATTTCCTTGACCTCCATGCCAACGAAATATCGCAGCTCGGCGACCTGCAGAGCACGCTCGTCAACCTCGGCCAGACGCTGCAATGCGGCATCCAGGTGGACCAGTTCCTCGGCGTAGCTATCCGTACCCAAAAACTTGCCGTCGACCTGATCCAGGTTCACTGGCCTTTCACCGCTGCCACGGCGCTCGGCAAGGCGCGCGCGCGCATAGTCAACCGCCACCTGACGCATGGCCCGAGCCGCTGCGCCGAAGAAATGCCGTCGATTCTCATAGCCACCGGCGCCGTTCGGAAACAGCTTCATGTAGGCCTCGTTGACGAGCGGACCGGTACTGAGGGTCTGGTCATGCCTGCGTGAGCCGAGTTCGCGTCGTGCCAGCATCTGCAGTTCGGAATAGACCAGCTTCAGCAGGCGCTCACGCTCTGCCGGGCTTGCCGATTCATCCAGGAGTTGGGTGAGGTCCTCCACCATGCCGCCAGTCTACGCGAAAGCCGACGGACCGAGCACTGCGGTCCCGAAACATCAATCAGGACAGGCCATCGAGCCTTTCCGACTTCGAATGATGATCCCTGGCACTCATCCATTGCGCATGACTCAAGGACCGCACCGCTGCATCGGGCATGTGCACCCCTTCCAATTCAAGGATTCCTAATCGATGAAAACGATCAGCTTCGACAAGTCAAATCACTCCTTCAGTACTGCGTTGGCCCTGTGCGTGGTCGTGGCCAGTGCTACTCCACTGACATCCCTGGCCGGCACCAATCAGATTGTCGTCGATTCAACCGTCGATAGCATTGATGAGTTCAGCGGCACCTGCACGCTTCGGGAAGCGCTGCGTAATGCCAATCTCAATCAGTCCAGCCCAATCGCCGGTGAATGCGCCGCCGGGTCGGACACCCTGACCGATGTGATCATCCTGGTCAGCGGCCAAACCTATGACTTGACTCTTCCAAACTCGGGGATCGCCCCCGATGAGACCGGTGACCTCGACGTCGGCCAGGTCGAGCCGATAGCAGTCGCCCTCAGGATCGAGACCGACGGTGCGGCACCAGCGACTCTGCGCCAGACCATTGCCGGGGAGCGTGTTCTGGACAATCACGGTGACAGTCTCGAATTGCACAACCTGATCATCACCGGCGGCAGTATCGATGGAGCCGGAGGGGGCATTTTGAATAATCAGGGTTTCATGGTGTTGACGTCGGTTGACGTCTCGTCAAACAGCGCGTCGGCGGGGGGTGGCATCTACAATGACAACGGCGGCTTGCGGATCGTCGACAGTCAGGTCCAGCTCAACACGGCTAGCGTGATTGGCGGTGGCGGCGTCTTCAATACCGGTGTCGCAGGGCAGGTCGAAGTCGACGGCTCTCTCCTCCGAGCCAATATCGGCCCCGCAGGTGGCGGCATCTACAGCAATGACGGGGTCGTCGTCATCGAATCACAAAGCTCGCTGAATCTGAACGAAGCCAACGCGAGCAGCGGTGGGGCTGTTGGCAACACTGAGGGCGCGGAACTGATCGTTCGCGAGACCAGCTTCCAGGGCAATTTTGCTTTGGAGGACGGCGGTGCCATCTACAGCGATTCGAGCGTGCCAGTGTTGGTCTCTGACGCTATTTTTGTCGACAACGAGGCCAGCAGTGGTGGAGCGATCAGGGCGGTCGGAATAGCCAAACTCGATGTTGAGCGTGGCAGGTTCGAGTCCAATAGCGCAATCAATGACGGTGGTGCCATTTCGGCCAGTTTCGTGGAACTGCGCCAGAGCCTTCTGGAAGGCAACGAGTCTGTGACGGGCAACGGCGGAGCGATTCGCGCATCGACCGGCGGTACATTGAAAGACCGGACCGTCGTACGTGACAACAGTGCAGTCAACGGCGGTGGCGTGTACGTGCAGGTGCTGGAAATCGTCGATAGCCGGGTTGAAAGCAACAGCGCCAGTGGTGATGGTGGTGGGGTTTATATCAGCAATCGAGCCTTGATCGAGACAAGCCGAATTCGTGCCAATAACGCTGCCATGGGTGGCGGAATCTACCTGCAGGAACAGAGCCTTTTTGAATCTGAATTTCGACGCCTGCTCGTCTCTGAAAATACCGCCTCTGAACAAGGTGGCGGTATCTGGCTGGGCAGCGATGCGGTGATCGGCAACACCACCATCACGCTCAACGCAGCCGCAGCCGGCGGAGGGATTTACGTGGAGACAGACGCAAACGCCCGCGCGATCAACATGAGTCTGATCGGCCATCTCAGCGGCCAGGACCTTCACAAATATGGAACCTTGACGCTGCACAACAGCATCATCAGTACACCCGGTCAGCCCGACTGCCTGATGGGGCCGGATAACCCGACGATCACCTCGCTCGGTCACAACATTGCCGATGACGAATCCTGCTTCGGCCTGGAAGAGCCCACAGACAGCGTCGGCACCAACCCGCTCCTGCTGCCGCTGGGCAATGCCGGCGGCAATACGCTGACCTACACACCGGCGGCCGACAGCCCGGCGGTAGATGCCGGTGACAGTACCGCCTGCAATGACGATCCGGTGTTTGGTGTTGATCAACGCGGTGCCCTGAGACCAGCCGGCGAACACTGCGATATCGGTGCCCACGAGCGCGGCGGAATTATCCCTGAGACCCCGCTGTTTTCGGATCGCTTCGAGCAATGACCCGCTTTTGACTTCAGTCGAGAGAAGTCCCGGCCCGAATCAACAGCCGACCGTCGCCGAACAGACGCAGCTCAGGGCCGGGAACGATCTCGAAGCGCTCAACCGAGGCGAGCGCTTCCAGTGTCCGTCGTTCCTGGTCACTCAGGGCTTCGTTCGGACAGGCCATCAGGGTACTCATCAAGGGGCCGAAGCTCAGGGACTGGTCGCCAAGAAGAAACTGGCCACCAAAGCGGTTGCAGCCGGCGGTGCCGGACATCCGCGATTCATCCTGCAGAAACTCGATCTCGGGCCTGGAATCAGGCACCGGCTCAGTGCCGGCAATTTCGATGATTTTCCAGACCTGGCCGATCAGTTCATCGCCGCTGTCTCGCTGGGCCGGCATCAGCTGGCATTCCGTGCCCTCCTGACCATCGATATTCAATCGGGCCTGACCCTGATGCGTCCAGAACTCGAGCTCTTCGTTGCGATAACGCGCCCCAGACGCCGCAGGGACGGCGCTGAGAATCTGCCGTTGTTCGCCTATGGCAAGGATCAGTCTCTCGCCGATGTTGAGCACTTTAACCTCCGTGTCCCCGCATCGGTAAGCGGCCTGATAATCCTCCTCGCTCAGAAACCCAAGACGCAGTTCTCCAATATCCTGAGTGTCTGACAACATGATCTCAGCGCTCGAGCCGATTCTCGTGGTCCCGTCCGGCTCGAGAATCGCGGCGCGCAGGCGAACGGGGATTGATCGATCGAAGGCTTGGGACAGAGGCAGTTCGAAGGCGATCGGCACCTGCTGCCCGTTGAGGGGCAGCGCCAGCGGTTGAGCGATCGGGCCAGGCTCGCCGGAAAGGCCAAGTTCAACAATCAGCTCGGCCTGGTCGGACAGGGCGCGGCGGTCGAGATAGAACACCTCGCCCTTCAGGCGATCGGGCCGGTCCGCTTCGATCGGTGTCATCGCCGGCGGGGCAGGCGGTAGCTCGCCGCTGCAGGCCAGAAGCAGCACCATCGGCGTCGAGAGAACAAGCAGCTTGAATGCGCGCATGAATCACCTGTCTGGATCGGCCGGGCCGGCCGACGCCGTGCTGCAGCGTCGGCCGGCTGGTTCACAATTCTGCCAGCTTTCTCAGGGTGCCGGCCAGCCCGGCGAAGCGGGCCTGGGTCATGCCGGTACGGGCCTGGGCCAATCCGCTGAAGTCGTCGGCCAGCCGAGCCAGTTCGGCGCTGGCCGACGTGCCACCGGCCTCGAAGGCCGACAGGGCCTGGGCGATGGCGGCATTCTGAGCATCGCTCAGATGACCGCCGCGCGCCAGCTGATCGCGCCAGGCGCGCGCGACCACCGGCTCGGCCGGCCAGCTCACCGCCAGCTGGGTCTGGGGATTGAACAGGCCGCCGACCTCGGCCAGCTCGGCTGCGCGAATTTCATCGGCGGTGAGGAATTCGCTGGCCTCGAGGGCCAGCGTATCCAGGCCCCTGACGATACCGGTGCCGTACATGCGCTCACCGAACCAGTAGGCCGACCAGTAACCGCCGGTGACCAGTTCATCGGCATGGATCGGGCCGCGGTCGAAGTAGGCGATCTCGACCGGGCGGCCGGAATCGCTGAAGTCGAACACCGAGATGCCGCCCTGGTACCAGGCCTGGACCATGATGTCGCGGCCGGGCACCGGAATCAGCGAGCCGTTGTGGGCGACGCAGTTCTCCATCTCGCTCTGGGCTGCCGGGAGCTTGTAGTAGCCGGCAAAGACCAGCTCCCTGTCGACGATGTCATAGATCGCATTGGCGCCCCAGGTGCGTGGATCGGAAGCCCGGCAGCGGGGACGCGAACCCCCGCCCCACTCGTCGGTGAACACGACCTTGGTGCCGGTATTGTTGAAGGTGGCCGAATGCCAGTAGGCGAAGCCGGGGTCGACGACTTCATCGATGCGGGTCGGGTTTTCCGGGTCGCTGATGTCGAACAGGATGCCGTTGCCCGAGCAGGCGCCGGCAGCGATTCCCAGCTCGGGAAAGACCGTAATGTCGTGGCAGTGGTTGGTCTCGTTGGTGGTCTGGGTGCCCGGGCCGTGGTCGCCGCGCTCCCACAGGCCGGCCAGGTTGCCGGATTCGGGGTCGGCGAAGACCGCCGGGCTGTCGATGATGCGCGCTTCTTCCGGGCGGTCCAGGAAGACTTCGATCACATCGATGCGGAACAGGGCCGTGCGCTCGTCGCGGTAGGGGTCCTTGTCGATGCAGCCGGCCAGTTCGTCTTCGTCACGGACCGGGGCGGTGCCCGAATTGTAGATCAGGATGCGGCCGTTCTCGTCCGGGCCGGCGACCACCGAATGGGTGTGGGATCCACGGCAGGTCTGGACAGCACCCACCTGCTGGGGCCGCGTCAGATCACTGATATCGAAGATGCGCAGGCCCCGGAAGCGATCCTCGCTGACCTCTTCGGCCACGCCGATCAGACCGCAGTCCAGCCGGCCGCGGGTCTGTTCGACCGACATGATCAGCAGGTTCTCCACCACCGAGACATCACCCTGTCCCCCCGGGCAGACCACCGAGCTCATCAGCTCTGGCGCGCCGTCGTCGACCAGACGGTAGACATTGAATCCGTGATACGAGCCGGCGATCAGCACATCATCGAAAAATGCGATGTCGGTGTTGGCGAAATCAAGCAGTGTCGGGCGTGGCTCGTCGTCATCGGCGTCATCGTCATCGACGCGGATCGCAGCGCGACCGGCCGGGTTTTCGGGGTCGAAGAAACCGTCCGGCTTGGGCAGGGCCGAGACCAGACGCAGATTCCAGATCGCCTCACCCGCGTCGCGGAAGCCTGCGGCGAGACCCACGCGCGGGTCATTGGCCACGGCGTTGTACATTGCCGTCATACGCTCGATCTCGGCGGTCTGGTCGGTCTTGACGTGGGAGACGAACTCATAGAAGGCCGGGTCCTGGGCCGACCCCTGCTCATCGAGCAACTCGTCGACCATCACCAGAGCGCCCTCGTGGTGCGCGATCATCAGGCTGAGGAACATCCGGTCGAAGTCCTCGCCGCTGGAAGCGGCCAGCGCCTCCATCTCCTCGTGCGATGCCATGCCCTCCATGGCGTGGTCGCCGTGGGCATGGTGATGCCAGTCCATCGGTGCTTCCGGCTCGCCGCGGGCGGTCAGCCAGCCCTGCATGTACTCGATCTCATCGCGCTGGGTGGTTTCGATCTTGGCCGCCAGCTCGATCATGTCGGGATCCTGCGAGCGATTCGGGACCAGCACCGACATGTCCAGCGCCTGGCTGTGATGCGGCACCATATCGCGCATGAACTTCACATCGGCCGCGGTGTAGCGCAGCGAGGCCAGCTCGATCGCCTCCTCGGCGCTGATCTCGCGGCTGGGCTGACCCGGCGCACCGGGCTGCACGATGGGGGATTGGGCAAGAGCCGTGGAGGAGATGACGAGCATCAGAAAGAGGCTCGCGACGACGGGCTTTCCGTTAATTTTACGAGTCATTGCGGGTGATCCAGACTGGGTCTTCGTTCAAGAACAACCAGTGAGTCTACCCGCGCCAAAATGAAGAAGGGAGTTCACGCAGGCATCACGTGAACTCCCAGGCAGCCTTCTGCTCGCGTGACATGCCTCCCGTTGGCTCAGTACATGAAGCGAAAGCCGATTCGATAGAAATTGACGTCGAATTCGAAGCTTTCGGCCTGGAAGGTCATCGCCACCCGGTCATTGAAAAGTACATTGCCTTCGAGGCCGATGAGGAAGTCGCCGTCGTCGAAATCATCGTCGGTCGAATAGCCGGCATAGGCACGGGATTGGAAGTGCTGACTGTGGGCGCTGCGGAGCCCGACCGTGCCGCGGAAGCCATCGAAATCATCGAACCCTGTCTCCAGGCGATCGTAGCCGAGCTCGAAATTGAGGTCCGTGTTGCTGTTCATCTCGGTACGAAAACCCAGACCGGCCTTGAACAGGTTGAGATCGCCGCGCTCGACGTCATATTCCTCATAGCTTGCCGTCAGATAGAGGGCATCGCCCATCGCCGTCGACAGGCCGGCGAAGAAGCCGGTGTCGGTCGACGAGCCCGCCGCATCGACATTGATCAGACTGAAACCACCCTCGATATACGAGTAGGACGGTGATTGAGCCTGAGCGCTGATCGATGCAGAGATCAACAATGCGGCCGCAAGCAGCCGTTGATTGAATTCGAGAGTCATGGTGTTCCCCTGTGCAGAATGATTATGAACTGCCTTCCAAGGCAGCCCGACGCCGGGCCCGCCAGATAACGGCCGAAAGATTTCGGCAGATCCAACGCCAAGCCCAAGCTGATGATAGCCGAATTCCGGTTTTGTTTTTTAATTACCCGCACCAGCTATAGTGCAGGAAGCCATGCATCCGAAAAATCTATCGACCCATCGCCTGGCGCTGGCTCTGGCAGAATCCGGCCCAGTCCAGGGGCAGGTCGGCGCGGCGGGCCGTGTCGGCGTCGATCAAGCGGAAGCGTCCGGGATGGCGCAGCGCCAGCCAGACGGTGAGCAGGGGCCAGGTGGCCAGGTCGAGGCGCTGCAGGATGGCCAGGCAGTGCTCGAAGCGAACCTTGATCGCCGATTTGCCGTGCATCAGGCCGTTGACGGCGATGGCGATGGCGCGGCGGTCGTCTTCATCTTCAAGTGCTGCGTCGAATCGCTCGCGGTCCGATTCAGGAAACCCGTCGACGAGGTCGAGTGCCTCCCTGAAGTGGTCGGCGACGCGATCGAACTGACTGCGGCTGATCATCGGGCCGAGGACCTGGGCGTCGAGGCGGACTCGGATCAGTGCATCGGCGTCGACCGCTGCTGGCGTTGGTTGGGAATCGGAATTCATTCGAATCGGAACTGCGCTATCGATGCGTGCGAGAGCCCAGTTTAACGTTGTCGTAGCGGACCGCAACGATCCTGCCTTGAGATGATCGGCGATCAGCGTCAGAATGGCGGCTTTCGCGAGAGTCGACGTCAACCTTGAAACTCCATACCTGCACCGGCGCCCCCAGTCCGCGGCGCGTCACCCTGTACCTGCAAGCCAAGGGGATCGAGCTGGAGCAGGTCGAGGTCGATCTGCAGACCGGCGAGCACCTGGGCTCGTCCTTCCTTGCGAAATCGCCCGACGGCACCGTGCCCGTGCTGGAGCTCGACTGCGGCCGGACGATCTGGGACAGTATCGCGATCCGGCGCTACCTGGAGGATCTCCACCCGGATCCGGCCATGATGGGTGCGACGGCCGAAGCCCGGGCGGAAGTGATCCAGTGGACGAACTGGGTCATCGAGCGCGGCCTGCTGGCCGTGGCCGAGGCGTTCCGCAATCGTTTTCCCGGCTTCAGGGATCACGCGCTGACCGGCGCCCAGCCCATCGCCCAGATCGAAGCGCTGGCCGAACGGGGACTGACGCGCTACCCGCATTTCCTCGATGCCCTGAATGATCGACTCGAGCAGAGCAGCTACATCGGCGGGGCGCAGTTCAGCGTGGCCGATATCGACGCGCTGGTCACGATCGACTTTGCCGAGCGCGCGATCAAGATCGGGCCGGAGGACGGCCAGACCGCGTTGAATGCCTGGCGCGACACGGTCAACGCCCGTCTCGGTACAGGCTGAGGGCATGTCGAGCAACCCGGCCACATCAGATCCGACCACCGATCCCATTCTGATCATCGACCGAATCGGCAAGACCTATGCCGGCGGCTTCGAGGCGCTGGGCGAGGTCTCGCTGCGCATCGAGCGCGGCGAGCTGTTCGCCCTGCTCGGACCGAACGGGGCCGGCAAGACCACCCTGATCAGCATCATCTGCGGCCTGGTCACACCCAGTCGCGGACGGGTCACGGTCGACGGCTACGACATTCTCAGCGACTTCCGCCAGACCCGGCAGCGGATCGGCCTGGTGCCGCAGGAGTTGCACATCAACATGTTCGAGTCGGTCCTCGACACGGTCCGCTTCTCGCGCGGCCTGTTCGGCATGGCGCCGAACGAGACCCTGATCGAAAAGTTGCTGAAGGACCTGTCCCTGTGGGACAAACGCAACAGTCGCCTGATGACGCTGTCCGGCGGCATGAAGCGGCGGGTGATGATCGCCAAAGCCCTGGCGCATGAACCGGAACTGCTGTTTCTCGACGAGCCCACCGCCGGTGTCGACGTCGAGCTGCGCCGCGGCATGTGGGAGCTGATCGGTCGCCTGAGGGCCTCGGGCGTCACCATCGTGCTGACCACCCATTACATCGAGGAGGCCGAACAGATGGCTGATCGGGTCGGGGTGATCCATCGCGGCAATCTGATCGTGGTCGACGAGACCCACGCCCTGATGTCCCGCCTGGGCAAGAAGCAGCTCGAGCTGCACCTCGCCCATCCAATCGAAGCACTGCCCGAGGCGCTGCAGGACTGGCAGCTGGAGCTGGTCGACGAGGGCCGGAGGATTCGCTACAGCTTTCACCCGGACGACCGGGACTCGCGCGTCCCGGAGCTGATTCGCGCCGTCCAGGCCGCCGAGATCGAGCTGGTCGATCTGGATACGCGCAGGAACTCGCTTGAAGAGATCTTTGTCGACTTGGTGCGCGAGACATGAACGCCGCCGGCCTGTTCAACGCCCGCGGCGCGCTCGCCATCTACCGCTTCGAGATGGCGCGGTTCCGCCGCACCCTGTGGCAGTCGGTGGCCACACCGGTCCTGACCACGGTGCTGTACTTCGTGGTCTTCGGCTCAGCCATCGGCAGCCGGATCGGCGAGATCAACGGGGTCGAGTACGCCGCCTTCATCGTGCCCGGCCTGATCCTGCTGACGGTCTTTACCGAAAGCCTGAACAATTCCTCGTTCGGAATCTACATGCCGCGCTTCACCGGCACCATCTACGAGGTCCTGTCGGCACCGGTCTCGACGCTCGAGCTGGTGCTGGCCTATGTCGGTGCTGCGGCGACCAAGTCGGTGCTGCTCGGTCTGATCATCCTGGCCACGGCCAGCCTGTTCATCGATCTGGAGCTGGCCCATCCGGTGGGCATGCTGGCCTACCTGCTACTGGTCGCCTTCGCCTTCAGCCTGACCGGCTTCATCATCGGCGTGCTGGCCGACGGTTTCGAATCGCTGCAGTTCGTGCCGATGCTGGTCGTGACCCCGCTGACCTTTCTCGGCGGGGTGTTCTATTCGATCGAGATGCTGCCGCCGATCTGGCAGACGATCAGCCTGGCCAACCCCATCGTCTACATCATCTCGGGCTTCCGCTTCGTGTTTTTCGGCGCCGGCGACGTTAACTTCCTGGTCAGCCTCGGCGCACTGGCCGGGTTCATCGTTCTGGCCTTGAGCGTTGTCGCCTGGATCATCCGCAGCGGGTATCGTCTCAAGACCTGATCCCGGATCGATCCCGTGAATCTCACCTCCGATCAACTCCCTGTCTGGTTGATGGCCATCGGCTGGGCCGGCTTCGGCCTGCTGCTGGTCTGGCAGGCCTGGGGCGCGCCCTGGGCCCTGCTCAAGCAGAACGGCCTGATTCCCCTGTTCAACCTGTCCATTCTGCTGCTGGCCGGCCTGTGGTGGTTGAACGCGGGCGTCTACGAGGGTCTGAACTACCATCTGGTCTGTCTGACCACGGTGGTGCTGATCTTCGGCTGGCGGCTGGCCCTGCTGGCCGGTGCAGCGGCGCTCGTCCTGATGAGTCTGCTCGGCTTTCGTGATGTCGCCGCGCTGGGTCTGAACGGCCTGTATGCGGTCGCACTGCCGGTCTGGCTGGCGCACCGCCTGCACAGCCTGATCTACCACCGCATGCCAAGACATTTCTTCGTCTACGTGCTGGTCTCGGCCCACTTTGCCTCGATGCTGGTGATCGCCGCCGTGGCCCTGGCCGGTAGCCTGACCCTCTGGGCGCTGGGGGTTCACTCCTGGGAACGGATCTGGGGCGAGTATCTGATCTTTCTGCCCCTGCTGATGCTGCCCGAGGGCTTTGTGAACGGCACCATCATGACCATGCTGTCCGTGCTGCGCCCGCAGTGGGTTCGCAGCTTCGACGACAAGGACTACATCGAGGGAAAATGAGCCGCTTGAGACACCGCACACGATCGGGCATGATCCACGGTAACCCCAACCCAAAGCAACGCGAGGTAGACTGAACCGCCATGAACACCGACGAACTCGTCAAAGCGCTTTTCGAGGAATTCGATCGCAACGGCGACGGGAAGCTGTCGCGAGGGGAATTCGTCGAGGTGGTCCGCTACCTGCTCGGTGAGCACGGAATTCAGACCAGCTCCCGGATCTTCGAACGTTTCGACTCCAACCACGACAACGGCATCACACCCGAGGAACTGGTCGACCTGATCGAAGAATACGTGGTCTGACCCCGGATGATCGACCCGGCAACGGCGGCCCGGGGTCGGCGTTCGGTCCGCATGTTGCCGTCGGAGACTCCCAGAAAAAAGGCGGCCCGATTCGGCCGCCTTTTCGATAGGTGCTTTCTCGCTCGGACGTCTTGTCGGTCAGCGCAGGACGGTGACCTCGTAGCTGCCCAGGCCGTCCGAAAAGCTGGTCACGTAGATGCCATACGTGCCGGACTCGGGCAGGTTGACCACGGCCTCGCTGTTGCTGTCCTGACCGCCGTCATCATCCTGAGTCAGATTGCTGCCGTCAGGATTGGAAACGAACAGGACCGTATCGAATGCATCCGACTCCAGCATGATGGTGACGGTCTGCCCGGCCTCGCCTTCGAATTCATGCCGCTCGTAGCGCGTGCCATCGTGCCCACGCGGTGAGTCGCTGGTCAGGCTGCCGGTCATATTCATCGCCACTTCTTCGGACAATGCGCCGACGCTGAGCTGATAACGCCCCGCTTCCGATCCAAGGCTGCTGGCAGCAATGGTGATGGTCTCGTCGGTATCGAATCGGTAGGCAATCCGGCTGTTGTAGCCCTCATCCCCACCGTCATCGTCGGTCGTCTCCTCGCCCATGGCGTTGGTGACGGTCAGATAGGCGTCGAAATCGTAGGATCTCAGATCGATGACCACCCGGCTGCCGGCTTCACCTCGAAGCTCGTAGCGATCGCCGGAGGCGTTGCCGTCACCGAGTCGAGCATCGATGGTCTGGCCCACCTCGATAGTCGCCGGCGGCGGCAGCGTACGCGCGACGACACGATAGGGGCCGGTTTCACCGCTCGATAGCGGCGATGCGACGACTTCCAGTGCCCCACCGCTGTTCATGGTCCGAACAAATCCGGCGTTCAGGCCCTCGTAGTCATCGTTGTAGAGCGTCTCGCCGTCCGGCAGGGTGGCATTGAGCGTGGTGTCGATCGTCTCACTCATGACGATGACCTCGACACTCATGCCCTGCTCGACCTGAATGACATGGCGATTGGCCGAGGCATTGCCGGCGGCAGTGAACTCGCCTTCCTGCGAATAGATTTCTTCCTGGGCTGACAGGCCGCTGCTCAGCAGCAGAACGACTGCCGCACCGATCAAACGTGATTGCATGACTCCACTCCTTGGAAATTTTCCGGGCTCCTGAGTATACGGCTGATTGATTAACCCCGGCTGACCGAACAGCGCCAGATTCGTCCGTGCTTGTCGAGATGAATGCGAACGCTGAATGAAAAGCGGGTCTGAAACCCCATTTTCAGGGTTTTTCAGCGAATTTCAGCGCATGGTAAGGACTTTCGACGCAGTTCATGGATGATTGCTGCCCAACGCATCCGGCCGGTCGAATCAGAGCGGTCGTCCTGCAGCATCCTAGGGAGGGAACCATGAACAACGAACACGGATTCAAATACGCTCAATCGAAATACGCCCGGTCGGAATCGTTCGTTCAGCGAAGAACCCGTCTGGCAGCCAGCATCGGGGGAGTGCTTGCCGCCGGGTCCCTGCAGGCAGCGACCATCACGGTCACGACTCTGGGCGACGGATTCATTGATGGGCAGTGCACACTGCGCTCGGCCATCGCCGCGGCGAACAGCAACGTGACCACCAATGATTGTGCAGCCGGTTCCGCGGTCGAGGTCGATCGCATCGAGTTTCAGGCCGGGTTGGCCGGCACGATCACGCTGGAAGCCGGCGTGCCGGTCGAGAATTTCTGGGATGGCTCCCAGCTTCAGGTGCGTGAGTCGCTGGTGATCGAGGGCCCGTCGCGGATTGGAGGCGTGCCTCAGATCTCCGTCCAGGGGACAGGGGCGGCACCGGTGTTCTATCTGGACCCCCTGGCCGATCTGGTCACGCTGGAAAACCTGACCATCACTGGTGGTCACTCGCCGGTCGACCTGCCAGGACGACCTGGCCATGGCGGTGGCGTTCTGAGCTACGCACGTCTGCTCGAACTTGAGGGCGTGACCGTCACCGGCAACACGGCCGACCACTCGGGTGGCGGCGTCTGGCATGACCCGCAGCTGCCGGGCGGCGTGCTGCTGGGTCGCGATTGCGTGGTCAGCGCCAATGTTTCCGGTCGCGCCACAAACGGCCTGGGCGGCGGGATGGGTGTCAGCGAGGGCACCATCAGCATCAATCGCTGTGCCTTCGTCGACAATCAGGCAGGCGATGCCGGCTACGCCGGCCACGGTGGCGGTCTGGCCATCCAGCAGTCAGCATTGACCGGAGTGGTCGATTCTCTGTTCGTCAATAACACCGCGACCTACGGCAGCGGCGGTGGTTTGCACTTCGTCAGCGGCGAAAGCGAGGTGTACCTGGCCGGCAATTTCATTTCCAATAATCTGGCCGATCTGCGCGGCGGAGGCATTTATCTCCATGAACAGACCCAGCCCGGCCAGAACGCCGCCGAGCTGGATCTGATCGACAACGAGTTCTTTCAGAACCGGAGCTACTCGGCTGGAGGCGGACTGACCCTGATCGCAGGACCGGGCCAGCTCGATCTTTCGGCCAGCCGGTTGATCGAGAATCAATCGACCGACGGTGGCGGCGCTGAGCTGCAGCTGGCAGGGACGACGCTTGACTGGAACGGGGGTTCCATCGGCGACAATCTCGCCTCGGGCTTCGGCGGCGGCCTGAGTCTGCGCAGCAGCAACAATGACCTGAGCTTCAATCGATTGGGCTTCTCCGGCAACCAGGCTGAAAACGGCTGTGGTGGTGCCCTGTCCATCCTGCCGCTCGTGGCCCTGAGCGGCCCTGATTCTCTGGTGATCGAGGACAGCGTGGTCTTCGATAACAGCGCGTCCTGCGGTGGTGGATTCGATATTTTCCTGCCGACCAGCAATCCGTCGCAACTTCTGCTGAGCGCGAACGAGTGGTCGGCCAACCGAGCAACAGGAATCGGGGGTCCGGACGGAAACGGCGGCGCCTTGTATTTCAACGGCGGCCAGGACAGTGCCCTGGTGATCAGAAATTCGACCCTATCCGGCAATCTGGCGGCCTTGTCCGGTGGCGCTCTGTTTGCCCGCGGCCCGGCCATTACCAGCGTCAAGTATTCGACCCTGGCCTTCAATCAATCCGGCGGGCTGGGTCAGGCCATCATGAGCGACAATTCCAGCTGCCTGCTGCGCAACTCGATCATCGCCAGCTCTCGATCATCACTGCTCGAGGGCTCGACCGCCTGCAATCTGGTGCACTCCCTGTTGCAGAACTCGAATGAATCGGTATTCACATCGGGCGATGGCGCCATTCTCGATCAGGACCCACTGCTCGGTCCGCTGGTGGACAACGGCGCGCCCGGCTGGAGCCTGACCCATGCCCCTGCCGTGGGCAGTCCGGTTATCGATTCCGGCAATGCTTCCCTGAGCACACCGCAGCATGATCAGCGCGGGCCGGGCTTCGATCGGGTCCTGGGCGCGGGCCTTGACATGGGTGCGCTGGAATCGCCGGCCACGGCTGGCGACCGCATTTTCAACGACCGCTTCGATATCGGGAACTAACTGCCCAGCCTGCGACAAAGGCCGCCGCTAGCAGCAACCCGTAGAGCCACCACACGCGGCTGCGAGTCGGATCTGTCGGCCGAGGCATGCCTGCGGCCACCGGTACAGAGGCCTCCAGCGTTTGCAGCGGAATCAGCTCCAGACCCAGCGCCTGCTGATGCGCTCGCCAACCCTGACCGAACTGGCCGGCAGTCAGCAGGGCGATTGCCTCGATCAGGCGGGCATCCCGGATCAGATCCTGATGTCCACGCTGTTCGACCATGCGGCCGAGTCGACCGACGGCCTCCCGGGCCTCGTCTGTATTGCCGGCCGAAATCAGGGCCAGCGACTGCAGGCGCAACAGTTGGTGTTGAAATCCGAACGGCGGCTCGGGCCCGAGTCTGTGCTGAATTTCGCTGAAGGCCTGAAAGGCTGCAACCGCGCCACCCGACTCGCTAAGATCAATGAATCCCCTGGCCAGCAGAACCGACGCCTCGGCCAGAGCGTGGTCGTGAACCCGGGCCAGGCGCAGGGCCTGCTGCAGCCGCTCGCGCGCCAGGCTGGTCTGCCCGGATCGAGAGTCCAGTCGAGCCAGACCGATTTCGGCATCGACACGCAAATGAATCGATTCACCCTCCGCGATCTGATCGATCACCGCCTGGTAGGCCAGCCTGGCGCGATCCGGCTCGCCCTGGCGCTCGTGATTGAGGCCGAGGTTGAACTGGATGATCGGCAGCTGCGCCAGCAGACCGGCGGCTTCGAGGTGTTGCTGGCTTCGCTCCAGCCACAGCCTTTCATCGGCCCACTGGCCCCGTTCGCGATGGGTTCGGGCCAGCCGCTGAGCAGCGATCGCGGCAAGCTGAACCTGCCCGCTGACCGTTGCCAGATCATACGCGCGGGTAAAGGCCGGCACCGGATCGACACCCGGCTCAAGGGCGTGCAGATCGGCATCCAGAAGACTGGCGCGCGCCTGCAGCTGGGGTTGCGCCAGTCGCTCGGCCAGGTGCTTGAACTCATCTACTGCAATCCGGGCCCGTTCGACCTCTTGCTGGCGGATCCACAGCGTAGCCAGATTGTTGAGCGTTCGGGCCAGGCCTTCGGTATCGCCCAGCGCCCGTTGCAGTTCAAGCGCGCGATCGTAGAAGGATGCCACCTGCGTGGGCGGGGCGTCCTGCTCCTCGTGGGCCACACCAAGATTGCTCAGCACGGTTGCCATCTCGATCCGGTTACCGCTGTCCTCGAAGCCCGCCAGTGCAAGCCGCCAGTAGTCGATGGCTTGCTGATGCTGGGCCCGGTAGAAGTAAAGGCGGCCGAAATGCTTGTTCAACAGGGCGTTGGTATCAATCTGCCCGGGTGCGGTCTCCAGCTGATCGCGCGCGACAGCCAGCGCCTGCTCGGCCAGCTCCAGATCGGACGGCATGCTGGAATCTGCCAGGGCAATCAAGGCATCGATCGACTGCCCGGCAAGCGCTGTATCATGCGGTGCGGAAAGCCTGGCGGGCGGGGCGGCGACGCTTTCGGCCGGGCTGGAACGCTCCGGCCCAGGCCACAACAGCCAGACCAGCAGGATGATGACCAGACCGGCACCGGACCAGAGGAACCGCCAGAATGCCGCGCCTGGATCCCTGTCATCAAGCGTCGCAACGATGCCATCGTCAGCAAAAGCGCCATCATCGACCAGCTCATCAGCTGGACGAGACAGCCGATACCCCATGCGATGGCGGGTTTCGATCAGGTCGCTGGCTCCTGCCTCCCGAAGCTGCCGGCGGAGCAGGCTGATCGTCTTGTGGACGGCAGCATCACTGACCACACGCTGACCCCAGACCCGCTCGATCAGGCGGTTCTTGTCGATAATCTCCGGCCAGGCCTCGATCAGGGCGAGCAGCGTCGAGACCTGAGCCGACTCGGCAGTGACTACCCTGCCATTCTTGAGGATCTGCAGGCTGGGCTCGTCGACAACCAGGTCTCCAACGCGCCAGCGTCTATGCTGCAACTGCGATGAATCGTTCATTCGATAGTCTTGCTCTGGTCCACCGGCCGGATCGGTCGTCATAGAGAGCAATGGTACCCAGAACTCGATCTAAGGTGACCTCAGTTGACAAGGCTTTCCATCGGCTATGGACGAAGAAAGGGGGCCGAGTGCATTAAAACAGCTTCTGCTGGCGCCGGTCGACGGGCTTTCCGGTCTTGCGGGCACCGCGCCGGCTGCCGAGCTGCTGCTGCACCTGGCCGCTTTGTTCCCTGAAGCCCGGCCGGCGACGGTAGTCGCCGAGGCGGTCCCGGGCTTCGCGCACCGCCTGGCGATAGTCGACGATCGGCTCGGGATAGTCGGCAGAGCCGCGGGCGTCGCGCTCGGACTGGCCCATCAGCCAGGGCTCGAAACAGCTCGACGGCTCGAGCCCGGCGAGTTCAGGCACCCAGCGCCGAACGAACTCAGCGTCCGGGTCGTGGTCCTGGGCCTGCTTGATCGGGTTGTACATGCGCGGCGTGTTGATGCCGGTCGTGCCCGACTGCATCTGGCACTGGTTGAAGTGGATGCCGGGCTCGTAGTCGGTGAACAGACGGGCCAGGTGGAGCGCCGGCTCGCGCCAGTGCAGCCAGAGGTGGTAAGCCGCAAAGCTCATCAGCATGGCGCGCATGCGGAAGTTCACCCAGCCCGTATGGGTCAGGTAGCGCATGCAGGCGTCGACCATGGGGTAGCCCGTCCTGCCCTCGGCCCAGGCCCGGAAGCGGGCCTGGTCGAAGTCGTCCTCGCGCATGCCATCGAAGCCGGGATGGACATTGTTGAACTCGATGTCGGGTCGCTGCTCGAGCTTCTGGATGAAGTGGCAATGCCAGTGCAGGCGCTGGTCGAACTGGTTGAGCGAGGCAGCCAGACGCGACGCACCCTCGTCGCGGGCTTCTGAGCGGCGCGCTCGCGTCCGCTGGACAATCCGACGCAGACTCAGGCTGCCATAGGCGATATGCGGACTCAGCCGCGACCCGGCGGTCTCGGCGCTGAGCGGTGAGGAAATCCCGCCGCGATAAGCCAGGCCGCGGGTGTCAAGGAAGCTGGTCAACATCGCTTCACCGGCCTTCCAGCCGCCAGGCTGCCGGCCGGGGCAGGCGGTCGCGTGCCTACAGGGCGCCGCGGAGAAGTCCGGACGATCGACCGCCTGCGGAATGACCGCGACCTGGACGGACCGCGGTGGGTCAAGTGCAGGCTGGGCCATAAAGCCCTCCCACTGCCTGGCCCAGCCGTCGCGATCGCGCAGACCACGCCGGACGCCGAACTGCGGGGATTCGATCAGTTCGATGCCCTCCTGCCGGCACCAGGCCCGTACCGCCCGATCACGCCTGAACGTCCAGTCATTGCCGGTTTCTTCGTGGGCATGGATGGCCGCGATACCGCAGCCGCGGTGCAGACGAGAAAGCACATCCACCACGGTGCCGAGTTCGAT
Organism: uncultured Wenzhouxiangella sp.; assembly: GCA_964439915.1. Taxonomy (GTDB): domain Bacteria; phylum Pseudomonadota; class Gammaproteobacteria; order Xanthomonadales; family Wenzhouxiangellaceae; genus Wenzhouxiangella. Next base: position 82,741 of record CAYTQT010000005.1, read on the forward strand.
CCTGAGACCCAGGCCCAGGGTCTGCAGCGCCCGGTCCAGATCCGCCAGGCAGTCGGAGATGAAGTCCTGCTGGCGCTGGCTGGTGTCTTCGAGCTGCCAGTAGTCGGGCTCGATCACGTACAGCGGCAGGACCGGCCCGAGCTTAGCGGCCTGAATCAGCGGGGCATGGTCATCAACGCGCAGGTCGCGTTTGAACCAGACCAGCTGAATGGGGCCTGGGCTCATGTGGACCGCGAGCGCGAGCGACGGCAGCGCTCGGAACAGTAGCGAACCTCATCCCAGCAGGTCTTCCACTTCTTCCGCCAGGCAAAGGGCCGCTGACAGACCGGGCAGATCTTGGTCGGCAGATCGGGCTTTTTCATCGCGCCAATAGATCACAGCCGGCTTGCAGCCAGCGTGAAATCCAGTCTACTCGCGAGGAGCGTCGGAACGGAGCAGATCGGTCCCGGCGGCAGCGCGTTCCTCGTCGACCACGCGCTCGACCCCGCTGTCCGGGGAGGTGTCGCGCTGACCCGCCAGGGCAGCTTTTGTTGAACCTTCCTCGAGCCTGGACGGCTGGCCGGGCGGAGAATCGGTCGCGCTCTGGCGCTCCTGCCGACGTTCCTGCACATTCACCCGAAGGCCGGGATCGGGCATCTCGATACCGGCTTGATCGAAGGCGCTCATGACCAGCCGGATCGCCTCGCTGCGCAGCTTGAGAAAATCACTCTGGCGTTGGTCGACCCAGCCCTGCACGCGCAGCACGATGGTTGAATCGCCCGCCTGCGAGATAACGGCCAGGGGTCGTGGATCATCGAGGACCCCGGGCATGGCCTCCAGAGTGCGCTCAGCCAGGCTGCAGGCCCGGTCCAGGTCCGTGTCGGTCGCCACGCCCAGCTCGAATTCGAAGCGCCGCGTCGGATTGCGCGAATAATTGACGATGACCGCCTTGAACACCAACGCGTTGGGCAGGCGAAGGTGATTGCCGTCCGGGGTGAGCAGGATCGTCGCACGGGAGTTCAGGCGGGCGACGACCCCCTCGTGGCCGTCGACCACGACAAAATCCTTTGGACTGAAGGGCTGGCGAAGGCTCAGCAGGATTCCGGCGATGTAGTTCTCGGCCACGTCACGAAATGCGAATCCGAAGGCAATCCCGGCCACGCCAGCCGTTCCGAGCAGTGCCCCCAGCAAGGCGGTTGCGCCGAGAAGGTCGAGCGCGATCAGCAGCCCGATTCCGAAGATGACCAGGCGTATCGCCTGGCGCAAGAGATGGATGATGAAGGGTTGCTGGCGAACGCGGCGCTCGATGAACTTGCGCTCGCTCAGCCAGCGTCCGAACCACACGCTGACAACAACGATCAACAGTGCAGCAATCAGAAGCGGCAGGGCGTTGATGAGCTGACTGCCCCGTTCCCAGAGCGACGCCAGCAGGGGTTCGAGGCGCTGGCCCACGTCGCTGGTCAAGATCAGGCGATTGTCGACCCGGAGCACGGCCTCCTGCTGCTCGGCCACGGCTGTCGCCAGCTCGATCAGCTCGGCGCTCCGAACCTCGCCACCCAGCCGCAGCCAGCCGCCTTCGGCAGCCACTTCGACGCCCTCCAGGCCCGGGATCGCTGAGTATCGTGTTCTCAGCGCTCGCTCGATCTGCTCATCCACAGCCTCCAGCTCGGCGGCCAGCGTCGGGTCGAGGCCGACAGGATCGGGCTGAGCCGACAGGCCAGCCGGCAGCAGCCCCCACAGCAGCGTGACAACCAGCAGCCAAGATCGACTCCCGAAGCTTGCGTTCATGCGTATCATCCCGTCACCTGTGACTGGCCGGCACAAGTCGCCAACCCCACTCCATCTGATGCTTGCATCGAGCCTAACACCGGATTCCGGCGCACAGCTCAACCGGTCAGACCATTGTGGGGTAGGATTCATGCTCCAAGTCAAGTCGAACCCTGTCTAGCCTGTCCGAGGGTCAACCCATGTCCCAGCCTTCATTGGACGCCATTCCCACTCCCGCGCTGGTGATCGATGGTGCGGTATTCGATGCCAATATCAAGCGGATGAATCGACAGCTCGCGCGCCTCGGCGTGCCGCTGCGACCTCATCTGAAAACGGTCAAGAATGCAGAGCTGGCGCGTCGAATGCTCACGAGCCATCCAGGGGGTGCCACGGTCTCGACCCTGGCCGAGGCCGACTATTTCCACGCCGCCGGAATCTCCGATCTGACCTATGCTGTCGGCATCGCACGGGGTCGGCTCGACGCTGTGGCCGAGCGCCTGAGGGCCGGGCAGACGCTGACCCTGATTCTCGATCATCCCGACACGGCCCGCGCCGTCGTGGACTATGCCAGGGCCAGGTCGATCGACTTCCGCGTGCTGATCGAACTCGATGCCGACGGCGACCGGGCCGGACTGCGGCCCGACGATCAGGTGCTGCTGGACACCGCTTGTATTCTCCGAGCCGGCGGGCAGGGTCCGGTCGGCGTGCTGGTCCATGCCGGAGGATCCTACGGTTGCCGGTCCAGTGCCGCGCTGGTCGCCATGGCGGAGCAGGAGCGTCGGGTTGCGGTCGACGCCGCCGAGCGGCTGCGATCGCAGGGTCATGCCATCGAAGTGGTCAGCGTGGGCTCGACGCCGACAGCCTTGTTCGCCAAGCAGCTCGATGGCGTGACCGAAGTGCGGGCCGGGGTCTATTCGTGCATGGACCTGGTGATGGCGGGGCTCGGGGTCTGCCCGATCGAGGCGATCGCGATCAGCGTGCTGACCGAAGTCATCGGGCACCGCCCAAGCACCGGCGAGTTGCTTGTCGACGCGGGCTGGATGGCCCTGTCACGGGACCGAGGGACGGCCTCGCAGGATCTGGATCAGGGCTATGGCCTGGTCCGCGACGTGCACGGAGGCCCGATCGAAAGGGATCTGATCGTTCGAGCAAGCAATCAGGAGCACGGCATCGTCGCCGCACGTAACGGTGCGCCGATTCCACTTGACCACTTTCCGGTCGGCACCCGCCTGCGCATCCTGCCCAACCACGCCTGCGCCACAGCCGGCCAGTTCGACGGCTTCGTGTTGATCGAGGACGAGGACCTGACCGCTCTCGAGCGTTGCCGCGGCTGGTTCTGAACCTCCGCCGGACTTGGAGTGGATCAATCCTTATCCAACCTGCCGGCCTGGCGATAGCGCTGGAAGCTGGCGGTTCGAATCGCATCGGGGCTGACGCCGAGGCGGGCCAGGCGCTGTTCGGATCGTATCGGCGGGCCTGCAGCTTCGAGGACCAGGGTGGAGCGCTGGGTGAATTCGACCCGATGCAGGTCTGAAAGCGCGACCGATTCGACCCTGGGTTCGGCCAGCGGCAGGGTCGCCGCCTCGTAGACGATCACGGGATGGTTCTCGGGATAGCTCTCGCCCAGCACTTCGGCCAGGACCTGCACCCAGGCTGGATCGGTTGTGAAGGTCGAGCGCTGCGGATCGCCGAGTGCCACGGGCTGCCACAACAGCAGCAGCGCTGTGGCATCGATGCGGCGGGGATAGAGGAGAAAGTCCATCGCCTCGAAACTCTGGCAGCCGTGGACCGCCGGGTCGAGCCCGAGGTCGGCGACCAGGCAGTCCAGGGCCGAAACGCCCGGATACATGGTCGCAGGGAAGCCGGCTCGACGCGCCTGCCGCACTGCCTCCTGTCCTGGCCAGACGAATACACCGGGATGTCCGTAGAACACCCCGCAGACATGTTGCCCCTCATGCAGGGGTGCCAGCAGTCGCTCGACCATCTCGGCGTAGCTTGCATCACGAGATCGTCCCGGTGCGTAGCAGTGCTGAAGGCTCTGACTGTGCGGGTTGATCTGGCGCAGATGAAAGAGCGTCAATTCATCGACGACGCACAACACCTGATCCGCGCCGGCCACGAGGTGTCTGGCCTCGATCGTCAGCTGACCGGCCAATCGGATGCCGGTCCCAACGATGCTGAGGCGGCCGGTGGCCGAGCTCACACGATCAGCAGCTGCACGTGTTCATCGTCCAGATCCGCGGCTTTGGCCAGGCCTTCCTTGTCGCCGTCGAGGATCAGCTGGCGATGATCCGCGGGAACCCCGTAACGCTTCATGACGGACTCGGGATCCTTCTTGAATTCCTCGACCAGGTCCGGATTGGCGCCGAGATCGACCAGCATTGATTTGGTTTTTTCAGACACGATGTTTTCCCCTTTTTCTTGCCGGATCTGACAGATCAGGATCCAGTGTTGTCGATGAAGTCCGGTACAGGCAGCGAAAAGACCGTTTGCAACAGCTCTTCGGCCGATTGCAGTGCACCCTCCGTCCAGCCCTGTGCTTCGCTCCAGGCCTCGCCGCAGATATGAACGGGCCAATCTTCGGCAGGCGTGATGATTCTACGGGCAATCTGCCAGCTTCGGAAGCCCGGCATCCAATAGTGCCATCCGCCGCCAAAGGGGCGTTCGGTCCAGTTGATGAATACGCCCTCCAGCGGCAAAGGCACCTTGATTCCGTGCATTTCGGAGAGCTGCCGGCTGATCTCGGCCATGGCCTGCGGACCGAGCGGCGACTCGAGCTGCCCCCCGCGTCCACTGTCGGGTTGGAGTGCGCGCCAGAACTCGACTGCCTGGCCATCGCCGTAGCTCGCCATGACCAGGCCTTGCCCGGAGGCCGGATCAACGCCCAGGTAGTAACACTGGCGCATCGGCAGGTCGGTGTGCGAGACCCCGTAGGTTTCGTCCTCGATCAGACCGGGACCATCCGGCACATCGCGCCACCAGGGCTGGTCGAAGGTCAGGAAGATCTTGCAGGCGGGAATCGACTCGATCGCGGTCATCAGACCGGCCAGGCGGGTCTGCGCCAGCTCCGGGCTGGCGGCGAGAATCTCCCGAATCGGGGCCTGGGGCAGCGCCATGATCAATCGATCGGCCGCGATTCGGCGCTCGCCCCGGGGGCTTGTCACATCGATCAGAACACCGCCATCGGGATGCTTATGAACTCGCTCGAGCGCGTGTCCGAACTCGATGGTCACACCAGCATCGCGGATCGACCTGGCCATGGCTTCGGGCAGTTTCTGATAACCGTGGATCAATCGGTACCAATGACCTGCCTGTTCCAGGACCAGAGAGACGATGGCGTCGAAACCATTCCAGTTACCCAGCAGCGTGTAGTCGCTGATGATATCGCGCAGCGCCATCCACGCCTCGTTGCTGATCACGCGCGCCAGCAGATTCCAGAAACCCCAATCTGCCAGCAGGCGCCCCTCGAACTCGAGCGCCTTCAGATACTCAAGGCTGGCCTCCCGCGTTCCATCGGGATCTGCTGGCCATAGATGCTCGAGATCCGGAGCGATGCGGTCGATGGCAAGCATCAACAGCCCCATATAGCTCAGACCCTGCTCATCCGGCCTCAGGTTGTAGGGCAGGCGATCGGGGTCGGCGAATTGCTCGATCGTCAGTCGTCTGGATCGAAGCCAGGCGAAGGCGGGCTCGGGCGTGACCGGTGCCTTGTCGAGCTTGAAGACAGTACTGCACAGTCCGAAAACCAGGGGTTGGGCGTCGTTGAAGAACATCCCCCCAAGTTCGGCCGGGAGCGCCTCTGCTCCGCGCATCGGATCAGACCAGAGACGTCCGCCGACCCGATCGCCGGTCTCGATCACCTGCAGTCGCTCGGCTGGATGGCCTGATTCGATCAGTCGCCAGGCCGTATACAGTCCCGAGACACCGGCACCTGCAATGACGATGTTCTCGGGCGGCTTGTCAGCATCCATCATTCTGTGCGCTCCCTGGCGGCCTCCATTGATGGCCCGTGGCGAAAGGGTGTGGCCAGATCCGGATCAAAAAGGACAGCGCGATTCCGACCCGCCTGCTTGGCCTGATACAGGGCCTGATCTGCCATACGCAGCACATCGGAGACGGTGCACTGCCTGGACACCGCCGACACGACACCGATACTCACCGTCACCGGCATGACCTGGCCCTCGAACTCGAAGGCCTGCCTGGAGAATCGGTCGATCAGCCTGTTGGCCAGGCTCAGTCCGTCCTGATCCGACCGGTCGTTGGTAATGATGACGAACTCATCGCCCCCCAGGCGACAGATCACATCATCGTCTTCCATGATCCGGCGGCAGCGACGGACCAACTGACGCAGGACCAGATCACCGGCCGCGTGGCCGTAGCTGTCGTTGGCTTGCTTGAATTCATCCAGATCGAGGATCAGCACCGAGCGATCGAAGTGATCAGTCTCGTCACTCTTGAGCGCATTGCCGAGAAAGCTCTGGAGAAAGCGGCGGTTGTAGGCGCCGGTCAAGGGATCGGTATTGGCCAGCATGGCGGCGTGATGCTGTTCCTGCATGGCTGTGGCGTGGCGTTCATAGAGCTGCCGGACCTGGAAAGACAGGCCCAGGGCCAGCACACTTGCTTCGAAGACCGCCGCGATGTACATCAGATACTCGAGCAGTGGGGTGGTGCCGATCATATCCAGAGTCAGAAGGGTCCGCGCGACACCGCTGATGAAATACAGGCTCCAGGCAGCCAGAAAGATCGCACCCTCTATCGAACCCCGACGCGCGGCCTGAAAACCACCGACCAGCAGCAGCGACATGATCACCAGATGCAGGACCTGGAAGATCATGGCCAGCCACAGGAAGACCTGGGTCGGAACAAAGAATTGTGTAATGGCGATCAAACCGATCACCGGTAGCAGCGCCATCAGTACTCGAGTCACCGTCGGCGCATACTGGGCCCCGTTGACAAAGGATCGGAAGAACAGGCTGATGGCGATCATCATCGCCGAGGAAAACAGCAGGAACAGATTGACGGTCCAGGCCTCGAGAAAGGCCGGCAGCAGGAAATTCTGCAGCAGCCCCGAATCGATTCCCAGCAACAGCACCGTTGCCGACATCGCCAGAACGTAATAGAGATGACCCGGCTGGCGCAGGTTCAGATACAGCACGAAGTTGTGGAAGATCAGCGCGATCAGGATGCCGAAGATCAGACCGAAAGCAAGAAAGTCCTGGATACGACCCTGGACGAAACTGTTCTGGTCCTGAATCGACAGCACCAGCGGCTGGAGACTCTTCTGGACCAGTTCAACATGAATCAACACGGTCTTCCGCTGCCCGGGCGGCACCATGATCGGAAAGACGAACTCCCTGCCCGCGACTTCGGCATCGATGACTTGTGATGCGGAGGCCGTGCGCTTGATCGGGTTTCCGTCCAGACCCTCCGTGTAGAGATCGAAGCGGGTGAACATGCGCCGACCCACGCGCAGGGAGTAGCTGCCCGGCCCGTCGACCGGTGCGATCAACTCCAGCTTCAGCCAAAGCGGCGGCGCCCGCTGATCAAGTGCGGGGTCGAAGGGCTGGAAACCCTCGTTACTCTGGAGGAGTTCGCGTGCTGAAAGGGTTGATTCGGGATCGGGGCGATAACGTGCTGCCGACTTGAGGTCGCTCATCACGCCGGACGCCGGAAGCGGCAGAACCGGGGATCCGTCCTCGGACTGTCCTCTGACTTCGGCCCCCGGTCCAAGCGACAGGGCAAGGCAGGCCACAAGGGTGACCAGCAATGACCGGATCACCTCAGGGCCGGATCGGACAGTGAATTTCATGGCAAGCAAACATCGGCCCCGGCAACACATCCAGCGCCAAGGTTAATCAGGAGCCGAGGTCATGTCCAGATAATGATGACGACAGAACGACACAACGGTGAGCGCTGCCGGAAGCCGCCAGTGAATCGGTCAGCGTCGACGGCCGCCGCGCTTCTTGCCCCGGGGGCGCTCTTCTCTGATCTGGATGGACTGGCCATGAAGTTCCGTGCCGTCGAGTTCGGCCAGGGCCGCACGCGCTTCGTGCCCCTCCATATCGACCATGGCCACACCCTTGCAGCGGCGGGTGAAGATGTCGATCGGCAATTTGATGCCTCGAACCGTGCCGCAGCGGGAGAAAAGGGCCACGATGTCACGTTCCCGGGTTTCGGGATGAATGTTGCGAACGAACAGGGTTTTCATTCTAATCGGCCTCCTGGCCGGATTGCGGTCGGCCAGAGTCAGGGTCCTTCAGCGCTCAGTGCGCGTCGTGATCGGTGAAGTCTGCAGTGCCGATATCGTTGAATGGGATGATGGTCTGAACTCGAAGAGGTGGGGACGGGCAGCCCTACAAACAAGAGTACGTCCATTTCAGAGCCTCGGAAAAAAATAATTCGACATTTCGGTCGAAAATCGCGTATAGTGCGAGTCGCTGCGGAGAACAGCAGTGGTCGATGTTGAACGTATTCCTTTCGTTATACCTCTCAATTTCACCCACCTGAGTTCCATGGCTTGACCGGATGCGGTCTGGCGACCCTCGCCTGCGCGTCCGTATTTAACTTAACTGAAGAAGGCAACATCATTATGTCCAGCACTACCGGAACCGTGAAATGGTTCAACGACGCGAAAGGCTTCGGCTTTATTTCCCAGGACAACGGCGGCTCTGACGTCTTTGTTCACTTTTCAGCACTGACCGGCTCGGGCTTCAAGAGCCTGGCAGAAGGTGCCAAGGTGAACTTCGACGTCATTGATGGCCCGAAGGGTCCGCAGGCAGCAAACGTCGAAAGCGCCTGACGCTACTGACGACCGCAGCCGCGGACGTTTCAGAAAACCCCGCCACTGGCGGGGTTTTTTTATGGGCGACTGTATCGATCAGAAGCTCAGAACGGCCAGAGCGACCAGATCTGACCGGCGAGCCCCAAGCTGATCACAGCCAGGCTGCTCAGCATCAGCCCGAAGCGTGATCCGAAGGCGATCCGGTCCCGGCTACGCCAGGTCTGAATCAGGGCGGCTACGGCCACGATCACGCTCAAGGGCCCAGCCCAGGCAAACCACATCGCCCAGGGCACCATGCCGAACAGCAGCATGGCTTCGGTGATTTCGGAGGTGGCATAGGCGGCAAAGCCCAGGCCCAACAACCAGGTCGCAGCCAGCCCGGCCGCCAGGAAGACGAGCAGACGGCTACCGCCTCCCGCATCAAGCTGATGACCGTTGAAGCGTCGACCGACCCAGGCCAGAGGCAGAAAAAGCGCGGCAAGCAGCGTCAGGCCCGCCGACGCACCGGCCCAGGCACCGTGCAGCTTGAGTCGGTCCTCGTCTTCGCTCATCAATGCCAGAGCGTCGACCATCACGGAAGTCCTGAAATACGGCGCGAGAAATTCAGCCGCGTCCTCGCCTTCCTCGACACACTCGCGCCCGACCGGCTGGCTGGGATCGTCGTACCAGGTGTTCATCCAGTCACCGGCACATTCGATCGATCGGGTCGGGCCATGGCCGGCGTGGGGAAAGATCACCAGTTCGCCGTTCTCGAAGCCGGGCATGATGTACTCGGCCAGGTCAACCGGGGTGATCGGATCCCAGCGACCGTTGGCCACGACCACCGGGATATCGGTCTCGACCGGCGCATATTCGGCGAAATCACGCATCGGAAGGCCGACCTCACGACAGCGAAGCGGCGCTTCCTGCACCACGGTGGGATGATTGAAGGCGTTGAAGAGGATCGGGTGAAGCGCTTCGTCCTGGTCCGCGAAATCCGCCGAGCCATCCACATAGCCGTCCTGACAGCGCACGGCTGAGGCCATGCCCATGGAGACGCCGATGCCCATGCCACCTTCATCCATGGTCATGGCCTGGGCCAGGGCACGGAAGAAGGTGTCGTCACCGGATTCAACGACCCGCGCCAGCCCGTCGATGATCGCCGGCAGGGCCGGATGCGTTTCCTGCTCGTACATCAGGCTGAAGGGCAGGCCGGCGATGATGATCGAGAAGAAATGGGCCTCGCCCTGGGGGAAGTTCTCGCTTTCTTCCACTTCCACAGTCACCGGCTCGTCCTGAATCGCCTTGATCGCGGCCATATGGCGCTCGCGCAGACCCTCGTAGACCCGGGCGCAGTCGGGCTGTTCTGCGCAGGCGGCGAACAGGCGGTCGAGGTTGGCGTTGTGCCAGTGCGAAATGCGCATCAGTTCGCCCAGGTCCAACGGCACGATCGCATCGATGATCGCCGAGCGGATCCCTTCCGGGTCGACCTTCATGTAGGCCTGACCCAGCACCGAGCCGTAGGAAATGCCCCAGACGTTCCACTCGTCCAGGCCAAGCGCCAGACGCAGGGCCTTGACGTCGCGCGCGTTCTCGAAGGTGTTGTAGCCGGTGACATCGACGCCGGCCTCGATGGCACCTCGGATGCAGGCCTCGAACTGATCCAGCGCGGCCCGTTCCGACCGCTCACGATCGGCATGAATCGTATCGGCCACGTTGCGGCTACCGAAGAAGCGGCAGAAGTCGCCCGAGTTGCCGATGCCGCGCTGCTCGAGGATATAGAGATCGCGCTGGGCGACCAGACGATGATCCTTGAGGCGGTCGACGTAGGTGTCGATGGTCACCCCCGGGCCGCCGGTCAGATAGATCACCGGGTCATCGCGGGTCTCGACCTCTTCGTCTTCGTGGTCCTTGCCGGT